>NZ_JBIATW010000004.1:499998-536182 GCF_042892135.1 Streptomyces sp. NPDC001822 | reverse complement strand
GCTTCCTTCGGTCCCGTTTCACCGGGGCCCTCCGGGCGCTTCCCTTCGTTCTTGCGTTTCCGACTCTATCAGACTCTTTCGTGTCCGATTCCCGGTCGAAGCGGGATAATACTTTTCCGCTTTCCAGTTCTTCGCTTTCGCGTTTCCCTTTCCGGCGAGTCCGACTCTACCAGGCCTTTTCCCTGTCCCTTGACCACACTCCCGCAGGCATGCGGAAAAACAATCAGGGTTAGAGTCAGGGATTGGAAGTCGCTGCCGGCCCCGGACTTTGAAGTCCCGATGGGGTCAGGCAGGGGTACGACAGTACAGGCCGCTGCGGGGGCGAGGCAAATCCCGTCCCGGGCGCCCCCAGGTCGGCCAACCGGTAGCTCTCGGGCGGAACCGGGACTTCATATGACTTACGCTGCTGATCTGTACGCCGTCCTCCATCAGCCACGGCGGCGACCTACGGATCCCCACCCCCTGGAGGCTCTCCATGACCAATGTGACGTCCCCTCTCGCCGGCCGCGTCATCGGGCTCACCGCGGTTCCCGACCCCGTCTTCTCCGGCGCGATGGTCGGCCCCGGTACTGCCATCGATCCGGTGCGCGAGCCCTCCGAGGCCGTCTCGCCGGTCGATGGAATCGTCGTGTCCCTTCACCCGCACGCGTTCGTCGTCGTCGATGACGAGGGGCACGGAGTGCTGACCCACCTCGGGATCGACACCGTGCAGCTCAACGGTGAGGGCTTCGAGCTTCTCGTCAACAAGGGGGACACGGTCACCCGCGGCCAGGGCATCGTGCGCTGGGACCCGGCGGGCGTGGAGGCCGCCGGCAAGTCGGCGATCTGCCCGATCGTCGCCCTGGAGGCGACCGCCGATTCCCTCTCCGAGGTACGCGAGGACGGCGACGTGAAGGTCGGCGACACGCTGTTCGGCTGGCAGTGACAGCCTCATCGCACTAGCAGGCCAGTTGGGCGACAACCGCGGTGGCACGGCCACCGCTCGACCGGAGACGGGTGAAATGGAGACAACGCTGCGAGGCGTCGGCGTGAGCCACGGTGTGGCCATCGGCGAGGTCAGGCACATGGGCACGGCGGTTCTCGAGCCCCCGGCCAAGCAGATTCCGGCAGAGGAGGCGGAGCGCGAGCAGGGGCGTGCGCGTCAGGCCGTGGAAGCCGTCGCGGCCGACCTCATCGCGCGCGGCAATCTGGCGGGGGGCGAGGCACAGCACGTGCTCGAGGCCCAGGCCATGATGGCGCAGGACCCCGAACTCATCGCCGATGTCGAGCGCCGTATCGCTGTCGGCAGCACCGCCGAGCGCGGCGTGTACGACGCGTTCGCGGCGTACAGGGCACTGCTGGCCAACGCCGGGGAGTACCTGGCGGGGCGGGTCGCCGACCTCGACGATGTGCGGAACCGGATCGTGGCGCGGCTGCTCGGTGTCCCGATGCCGGGTGTACCGGACAGCGACGAGCCGTACGTGCTGATCGCGCGTGACCTGGCTCCGGCGGACACGGCCCTGCTCGACCCGACGCTGGTCCTCGGCTTCGTCACCGAGGAGGGCGGCCCGACCAGCCACAGTGCGATTCTCGCTCGTGCGCTCGGTGTTCCGGCCGTCGTGGCCCTTCCCGGTGCGGGCGAGATCGCCGAGGGCACGGTCGTCGCCGTCGACGGCAGCACGGGTGAGATCTTCGTCGAGCCGAGCCCCGAGAAGCGCGCCGAGATGGAGAGCGCCTCCGCAGCACGCAAGGCGGCTCTGTCCGCGGTGACCGGTCCCGGTGCGACCTCCGACGGTCACAAGGTGCCGTTGCTCGCCAACGTCGGCGGTCCCGGCGACGTGCCTGCGGCGGTCGAGGCCGGCGCCGAGGGTGTGGGTCTGTTCCGGACGGAGTTCCTGTTCCTGGACGACAGCAAGCAGGCTCCCTCCGAGGAGAAGCAGATCGCGGCGTACCGGGCGGTGCTGGAGGCGTTCCCCGAGGGCCGTGTCGTCGTGCGGGTGCTGGACGCGGGAGCGGACAAGCCGCTGGAGTTCCTCACGCCGGCGGACGAGCCGAACCCCGCGTTGGGTGTGCGCGGTCTGCGCAGCCTGCTGGACCACCCGGACGTCCTGCGGACCCAGCTGACCGCGCTGGCGCGGGCGGCCGAGGGCCTGCCCGTGTATCTCGAGGTCATGGCGCCGATGGTCGCCGACCGCGCGGATGCCAAGGCGTTCGCCGACGCGTGCCGTGAGGCCGGTCTCCAGGCGAAGTTCGGGGCGATGGTGGAGATTCCGTCCGCCGCACTCCGGGCCCGGTCGATCCTGCAGGAGGTGGAATTCCTTTCGCTGGGTACCAACGACCTGGCGCAGTACACCTTCGCCGCCGACCGCCAAGTGGGCGCCGTCTCCCGGCTGCAGGACCCGTGGCAGCCGGCGCTGCTGGACCTGGTGGCCCTGTCCGCCGACGCCGCCAGGGCCGAGGGCAAGAGCTGCGGTGTCTGCGGTGAGGCCGCGTCGGACCCGCTGCTGGCCTGTGTGCTGACGGGTCTGGGCGTCACCTCTCTGTCGATGGGCGCCGCGTCCATCCCCTACGTGCGGGCGACGCTGGCGAAGCACACGCTCGCGCAGTGCGAGCGCGCCGCGTCGGCCGCGCGCGCGGCGGACTCCGCCGAAGAGGCGCGCCTCGCGGCGCAGGCGGTGCTGTCGGGCGAGTGACGTGTCGCGGCTCGCTCGTGCGGGCCGGGTCGTGAAGGGGTTCCCATCGTGGGCGGTGGGGACCCCTTCACGCGTCAGTGGTGTGCCTCGGGTTCGTCGGCGCCGAGGTCGAATCCGGCGCGGTATTCGACGCCCTGCTCGGGCGGGACCGGTTCGCCCGTGTCGGCGTCCGTGCAGTAGGCGCTGAAGACCTCCCCCTCCGTGAGCGGGAGAAGGCTGCCGCGCTGCAGACGCCAGCCGTGCACCCGGTCCGGGGCGCCGGGCGCGGTGGTGCGCAGGACGACCCCGCCCGGTGTCCGGAGGGCGACGCCGACGGCGAGCACGGTGGCGAACTCCGCTCCTTCCGAGGCGTCGAGGAGGGCAGGGCCTTCACCGTCCTGCGAGGTGCGTACGACGGCGAGGAGCTGTTCCGACTGCGCCGGCGTGCTGCACACGATGTGGTGGGTGCCCGGGCCGGCGGTGTCCATGAGCCGCATCAGGAGGTGCGACGCCCGGTCGAAGGCGGCTCTGCCGATGTCCTGCCCGCAGTCGGCACAGTCGCCGAGGCCGGCCAGCAGCATCGTGGCGTACTCCCAGGTCGCCCGGCGGGCGGCTCGTGAGACCAGGACGGGGATCAGGGTGTCGATGTGCTGGCCGGTGTACTCCACGGTGGGGCCGGAGGCGGCGATCTCGGCGGTGAAGCGGCTGCGGCTGGCGTGCGCGTCGGGGTCGATGCCGGATTCGGCGCAGAAAGCGGCGTAGTCCTCGGGGTCGAAGAGGGCGACGGTGGTGTGCTTGCCCTGTGCCGCGAGTGAACGCAGGAGTCCTTCGATCTGCCGCAGGTAGACGTCGTGGTCGTCGAAGGTGAAGCTCCGGTAGCGACGCATCGCCGCGAAGTCCTCGGGGTCGACCAGGAGGCCGACCGTACTGGGTGCTTCGCGGCGGAGCGCTCGTCGCATGGACGTGTCGGAGCGTTGCCGGATGCGCTTGAACTGCTCGGTGTGCGTCATGAGTCCCCCTGTGCACGGTAGTCGATGCTCACTCAGCGTAACCAGGGGGACTGACAGCGGTCCGTGCCGCGGCGGGCTCAGCGGCGTTCGCGGGCGAGCTCCTCGTAGAAGTGGAGCAGTTCGAGGTTGTCGACGGAGCCCGGGTTGACCGCCTTGGACAGGGCGGTGCCCTGGAGCAGTCGCTTGACCGGGACCTCGATGCGCTTGCCGGTGAGGGTGTGCGGGATGCCGGGTACTTCGATGACCTCGTCCGGTACATGGCGCGGGGACAGGTTCTCGCGGATGGTGCGCTTGATGCTGTCGCGGAGTTCGTCGTCGAGCGTGGCGCCGGCGGTGAGGTGCACGAAGAGGGGCATCCAGTAGCCGCCGTCCGGTTCCTCGATGCCGATGACGAGCGATTCCCGGATCTCGGGGAGCCGTTCGACCGCCTCGTAGATGTCGGCGGAACCCATGCGCACACCCTGCCTGTTGAGGGTGGAGTCCGAGCGGCCGTGGATGACGACCGAGCCCCGGTCGGTGAGGGTGATCCAGTCGCCGTGGCGCCAGACTCCGGGGTACATGTCGAAGTAGCTGTCGTGGTAGCGGCTGCCGTCGGGGTCGTTCCAGAATCGGACCGGCATGGAGGGCATGGGTGCGGTGACGACGAGTTCGCCGACCTCGTCCGTCAGCGGTTCCCCGGCGGGGTTCCAGGACTGGAGGTCGGTGCCGAGGCAGGGTGCCTGCAGTTCGCCGATGTGGACGGGCAGGGTGGGCACCGCGCCCGCGAAGCAGCTGCAGACGTCGGTCCCGCCGCTGACCGAGGCGATCCACAGGTCCTCGGCGACCTCGTCGTGGAGCCAGCGGAAGCCGTCGGGCGGCAGCGGGGAGCCCGTGGTGGCGACGCACTGGACGCGGCTGAGGTCATGGTCGCGGCCAGGGTGGATGCCGGCCTTGCGGCAGGCCATGACATAGGCGGCGGAGGTACCGAAGAGGGTCGCGCCCGTCTGCTCGGCGATGCGCCACTGGGCGCCGACGTCCGGGAAGCCCGGGCTGCCGTCGTAGAGCACGACGGTGGTGCCGGTGAGCAGGCCGGAGATGAGGAAGTTCCACATCATCCACCCGGTGGAGGTGTACCAGAAGAAGCGGTCGTCGGGGCCGAGGTCGCAGTGCAGGCCGATCTGCTTGAAGTGTTCGAGCAGGATGCCGCCCTGGGACTGGACGATCGCCTTCGGCAGTCCGGTGGTGCCCGACGAGTAGAGGACCCAGAGCGGGTGCTCGAAGGGGACCTGCTCGTAGGAGGGTTCGGTGGCGGCGGCGGTGAGCGCCGACCATTCGAGGGTGCCCTCGGGTGCGGGTGTGCCGAGCAGCGGGATGTGGACGACGGCGCGCAGGGTGGGCAGTTCGTCCCGCAGTTCGGCGACGGTGGTGGTGCGGTCGTGTTCCTTGCCGCCGTAGCGGTAGCCGTCGACGGTGAACAGGACGACGGGTTCGACCTGCTGGAAGCGGTCCAGGACGCTGCGGGCGCCGAAGTCGGGGGCGCACGAGGTCCAGACGCCGCCGACGGCGGCGGTGGCGAGGAACGCGACGACGGCCTGGGGGATGTTGGGCAGGTATCCGCTGACACGGTCACCGGGGCGGACCCCGAGGGCGCGCAGTTCTGCCGCGAGCGAGCCCACCTGGCGCCGGAGTTCGTGCCAGCTGACGGACACCTGGGTGTGGGTCTCGTCGACGTACAGCAGCGCGGGGGCGTCGGCGCGGAGCGGGTCGTCGGCGGTGCGCAGGGCGTGCTCGGCGTAGTTGAGGGTGGCGCCGGGGAACCACCGCGCGCCGGGCATGGTGCGGTCTCCGAGGACGGTTTCGAAGGGGGTGGAGAAGCGTACGTCGAACCAGTCGGCGACGGCCGCCCAGAACGTGTCGAGCTCATCGACCGACCAGCGGTGCAGGGCCGCGTAACCGCCGTCGGCGGGAGCGCCGTGGTGTTCGGCCGCCCAGCGCTGGAAGCGGGTGACGGCGGCGGCCTCGACGCGCTCGGGCCCGGGCTGCCAGAGGGGGGCGTCGCCGGCTGCTGAGGTCATGGAGGCTCCCTGGAATTTCGGGGTGTACGCGGGGTGTGCGTGCGTCGCGCGCACGGGCTGGGGTGTGCGCGTGAACGGCACTGATGGACGATGCCATGTGATCGTGTCGCGCACCAGGGCCAACCGGCCATGGTTGCGTGTCCGGGTGTGTGGTGGGGCCACAGGTGAACGGAAGCTGAACGGAGCACTCTCAGGTCCCGGCGGATGGCAGGGTGACCCGCATGGATGGTCGTGACCTGGTGCGCTCGGTGAAAATGGTCGGTTCTGTGCAGGGGATGCGCACGGTGCGCTCGGCGTGGCGCCGTCGGCGCGCGGACGCGCGGGCGCTGGCACCGCGCGGTGCGGAGCGGGCCCGCGTGCCCGGCCTCCTGGTCAGTGCGGAGCCGGGGCCGGGCGGTGGCGTGGTGCGGTTCGCGCGCTCGGAACTGCGGGTGCGGGTGGCGGTGGGCGGTGCGGTGTTCTGGTCGTGGGACGGGGCGGGGCCGCTGCCGTCGTACGCCCTGCCGGGGGACGCGCCGGAGCCGGACGGGCGGGCGCGGCTGGAGCCGGACAAGGACGGCGGCTGGCAGGTGGTGTCGGAGCGGCTGACCGTCGCCGTGTCGCGGCACGGTGCGGTGGAACTGCGGACGCCCGGCGGTGTGGTGCTTCGCCGTGACCTGCCGCCGCGGTGGTGGGAGCCGGTGGCGGGGGGCCCGGCCCGGTGGGTGCAGAAGTCGGAGGTGCCCGCCGACGCGTGCTTCTTCGGACTGGGCGGGCGGGCCGGCGGTCCGAGACTGCGGGAGGGCACGTACCGCTTGTGGAACACCGATCCCGGAGGCCGTTTCGGTCCCGGGGACGATCCGCTGTACCTCACGATGCCGGTGCAGTTGGTGGTCTCCGACGCGGGGACGCATCTGGCCTTCCACGACAACTCCTGGTCGGGCCGGGTGACGCTCCGGGAGGGCGGGGAGGGCGCGGGCTCCGGGCACGACCGGCCGGGTGCGTGCGAGGTGCGGATGGAGGGCGGTCCGCTGCGCTGCTGGGTGGTCGTGGGAACGCCCGCGAAGGTGCTGCGGGGCTGGACGGCGCTGACGGGTGCGCCGGCGCTGCCGCCGTCGTGGGCACTGGGGCCGCAGCACGCGCGGTGGGGGTTCGGCAGCGAACAGGAGGTGCGGCGGATCGTCGCCGGGTACCGGGAACGGGGCCTGCCGCTCTCGGTGCTGCACCTGGACATCGACCACTACGACGGGCACCGGGTGTTCACCGTCGACCGGGAGCGGTTCCCGGGGCTGCCGACCCTGGCGAAGGAACTGCGGGAGGACGGTGTCCGCCTGGTGTCGATCGTCGATCCGGCCGTGCGGGCGTCCCCGGACGACGCCGTGTTCGTCAGCGGCGGTGAGGTCGGCGGGCAGGGCGCGTTCGTGCGTGATCCGTCGGGCCGTCCGGTGATCGGCGAGGTGTGGCCGGGTGAGTGCGTGTACCCGGACTTCACCGATCCGCAGGTGCGGGAGTGGTGGGGCGGGCTGTACGAGGAGCGGCTGGGGCAGGGTTTCTCCGGGGTGTGGCACGACATGAACGAGCCGGTGTCCTTCTCGGCCTTCGGGGATCCGTCGCTGCCGCGTTCGGCACGGCACGCGCTGGAGGGGCGGGGCGGGGACCACCGCGAGGCGCACAACGTGTACGCCCTGACGATGGCCAGGGCCGGCTACGAGGGGCTGCGCCGGCTGCGGCCCGATGAACGGCCGTTCCTGTTCTCGCGTTCGGGCTGGGCGGGGATGCAGCGGTACGGCGGTACGTGGTCCGGTGACGTGGCCACGGGGTGGCCGGGCCTGCGGGCGTCTCTGGCGCTGGTGCTGGGGCTGGGCCTGTGCGGGGTCCCGTACTCGGGGCCCGACGTCGGCGGCTTCGACGGGTCGCCGTCGCCGGAGCTCTATCTGCGGTGGTTCCAGCTGGGGGCGTACATGCCGCTGTTCCGCACGCACGCGGCGATCGGCGCGGGGCGGCGGGAGCCGTGGGAGTTCGGGCCGGAGGTGCTGACCCACGCCAAGGGGGTCCTGGAGGAGCGGGAGCGGCTGCACCCGTACTTCGTGACGCTCGCGCACACGGCACGCCTGACGGGCGCTCCGTATGTGCGGCCCCTGTGGTGGAGCTCTTCCGGGGACCGGGCGCTGCGGGCGTGCGAGGACGCGTTCCTGCTGGGCGACGCGCTGCTCGTGGCGCCGGTGTTCGAGGAGGGCGCGGTCCGCCGGGCGGTCCGGCTGCCGAGGGGCCGGTGGTACGACACGGCGACGGGGCGGGCGTACGAGGGGCCGGGCCAGGTGGTGCTGGACGCGCCGCTGTCGCGCGTCCCGGTGCTGGCGCGGGCGGGCGCGGTGATGCCGGTGCGGGGTGGGGGCGGGGGCCTGGAGCTCGAGGTGTGGGCGCCGCCCCCGGGGCGCACCGGCCGGGGGGTGGTCGTGCGGGACGCGGGTGACGGGTGGGAGCGGGCCGAGGTGGAGCGGTACACGTCGCGTCTGGCGGGCGGGCGTGTGGTCGTGGAGCGGGACGGCGGGGAGGGGTCGGTGCCGTATCCGGTCCGGGTGCGCGGTCTGCCGGACGCCGCCCGGCGGTAGGGGGGCGCTCGGCGGGACGGGCTATCGGTAACGGCCTGCGAACCAGGAGCGCACGGCCTCGGTGTGCAGCGGGAAGGCGAGTTCGTCCGGTGCGTGGAGCACGTGGTGTCCGGTGGTCTCATCGGTCGGCCGGGAGGGCGGGAGTTCTTCGGCCGGGCGGGCCGGGAGCAGCCCGAAGAGGAGCAGGTGGCCGTCCGGCGAGCTGAGGGCGTCGGCGAGGCGTACGTCCGCCTCGTCGGCCGCGATGCCGGTCTCCTCGCGGAGTTCGCGCACGACGGCGTGGCGCCAGTCCTCGGTCCGGTCGATGAAGCCGCCGGGGAGCGCGATGCCGCCCACGTGCGGGGGGATGGTGCGGGTGATGACGACGAGGCCGGTGCCGTGCGGAGCGGTGACCGGCAGGAGCGCGACGGCGACGGGGAGCGGATTGCGGTAGGCGGTGCGGCCGCAGGCCGTGCAGGTGCGGGGCCAGGTGTCCGCGGGGTACAGGGCTCCGCAGACGCCGCAGTGTGGGTCCTTCACGGGCGGACTGTATCCGATCACCCTTCTCCTGCGGCCCCGAAGCTGATAGACGGTGTGCCCATGACAGGAATCGCTCGTGTTCTCCGTGCCCTGACCGCCGCCGGCTCCGCCCTGCTCGCCGTGGCGGCCGCCGCACCCGTCGCGTCGGCCTCACCCGAGCCCAGGGCTCCTCGGGAGTTCGTCGACCTCCGCTCCGTCGATCCGACGATCATCACGGAGATGCGCTACACCACCGCGCACAACTTCATGGGCGAGCCGGTGGACGGCTACCGCCAGGCCGTCTGCATCCTCACCCGCCCCGCGGCCCGTGCCCTTCGGACCGCCCAGCGGAGCCTGCTGCGCAAGGGCTACTCGCTCAAGGTCTACGACTGCTACCGGCCGCAGCGGGCCGTGGACCACTTCGTGCGCTGGGCGAAGGACCTCGACGACCAGGGGATGAAGGGCGAGTTCTACCCGCTGGTCGACAAGACGCGCCTGTTCGAGGACGGTTACATCGCGGAGAAGTCCGGTCACAGCCGGGGCAGCACGGTCGACCTCACGCTCGTGAAGCTGCCGGCGCTGCCGACCCGGCCGTACGAGCCGGGCGAGGACCTGACTCCCTGCTACGGCCCGAAGGACGAGCGCTTCCCGGACAACTCGGTGGACATGGGTACGGGCTACGACTGCTTCGACACCCTGTCGCACACGGACGATCCTCGCGTCCAGGGGGCCCAGCGCGCGAACCGGCAGTTCCTGCGGAGCACGCTCACCGGCCTGGGCTTCGTGAACCTGGCCGAGGAGTGGTGGCACTTCACCTACAAGCCCGAACTCTTCCCCGACACCTATTTCGACTTCCCGGTGGCCAGGCGCTCCGTCGCAGGCCGCTGACGGCCGCCCCGCGTGAGGAACGGGCGACCGGGACCACCCCCGTGGGCTCCGGCCGCCCGTTCTTGTTGACGGACGCGGAACTGCCGTATCCGGTTGCCGCCTGAGCCGTTACGGTGCCTTCATGTCTCAGCAGACGTTCGGTTCGTATGAAGAGTTCTGGCCCTACTACGTCGCCATGCACTCCAGGGCGGCGACCCGGTGGGTCCATCTGACCGGGACGCTGACCGGCCTGGCGATCACCGCCTACGGTCTGGCCCGGGGCCGGAAGCGCTACGCCGTGGCGCTGCCGCTGATCGGGTACGGCACGGCGTGGCCGGCGCACTTCCTCATCGAGAAGAACAATCCGGCGACCTTCGGGCACCCGGCGTGGTCGCTCCGGGGCGATGCGCAGATGATCGGGATGATGCTGGCGGGCCGTGACGCGGAACTGGCGGAGACCGCCTCCAAGTGGCTCGCCGAGCACGCCTGACGACCGCCGGGTGCTGGGGGTTGACGGTGCGTCACCCCGGGTGAAGACTCCTCCCACGCCCGCTGCGGGGCCGCACCGCACGCGCGGCCCGTACCCCGGTCGGCGGGGGTGCGGGCCGCGTTCCGCGCGGTCGCCCGGTGTCACGTGCCGGCGGGTTCCCGGAGCTGGTCGGCGCGGGCCAGGGCGTGCTCGACGACGGCGACCAGTACGTCGCGTACGGAGGACCGGTCGCGTGCGTCGCAGAGCAGCACGGGCACCCCGGGGTCGAGGTCCAGCGCCGCCCGCACGGTCTCGGTGGGGAACTGCCCGGCGCCCTCGAAGAGGTTGACGGCCACCGTGAACGGGATGTCGCGGCGCTCGAAGTAGTCGACCGCGGCGAAGCAGTCCTCCAGCCTGCGGGTGTCCGCGAGGACGACCGCGCCCAGGGCTCCCTGGGCCAGTTCGTCCCACAGGAACCAGAAGCGGTCCTGCCCGGGCGTGCCGAAGAGGTAGAGGACAAGGTCCTCCCGCAGGGTGATGCGGCCGAAGTCCATGGCCACCGTGGTGGTGTTCTTGCTCTCGACCCCGGAGACGTCGTCGACGGGCCTGCCCGCCTCGCTCAGCCGCTCCTCCGTGCGCAGGGGTCTGATCTCGCTGACCGCCCCCACGAGGGTCGTCTTGCCCACTCCGAAGCCGCCCGCGACCAGTATTTTCAGGGTGACGGGCTCGACGGGCCGCTTTGCGCGGCTAGAGCGCCCGAAGGCCATTGATCACCTCGCGGAGAATGTTCACGTCCGGCAGCTCGGCCGGTGGAACGGGACGGGTGACGTGCACCAGTTCGTCCTCGACGAGATCACCGACCAGGACCCGGACCACCCCGACGGGGAGGTCGAGACCGGAGGCGAGCTCGGCGATGGACTGGGGCATGTCGCTGCACAGTTCGACGATCTCCACGTGCTCCGGGGAGAGCGTCTGGTCCCGGCCGGGATCGTCGGCCGCCGGTTCGGGGACGACGATCGCGATGAGGTCGAGACGGTGACGGGTGGCGCTGCTGGTACGTCCCCGGGTCATCGCGTAGGGCCGGACCACCGGCCCCGCGTCGGCGTCGTACCAGCGCGAGTCGTCCGCTCCGGCGTGTGCGGACGGTCTTCCGGACGCGGCGTCCCGGACGGAGTCGGCGCTCATGCCCTGCCCTCACCCTCCGGCGGGCATACCGGTGGTCCGGGGGGCGTTGGCCAGGTGGGCGCCCACGCGCTTGACCATGAGGGTCATCTCGTACGCGACCTGGCCCACGTCGGAGTCCGCGTCGGCCAGGACGGCGAGACAGCTGCCGTCGCCGGCGGCCGTGACGAAGAGGAAGGCCTCGTCGAGTTCGACGACGGTCTGCCGCACCCGGCCCGCCTCGAAGTGCCGGCCGACCCCCTTGGCGAGGCTGTGGAACCCGGAGGCGACGGCCGCCAGATGCTCGCTGTCCTCTCGGGTGAGGTCCAGCGACGTGCCGGTGGCGAGACCGTCGCTGGAGAGGACCAGCGCCTTGCGGATGCTCGCGACGCGCTCGACGAGCTCGTCGAGGAGCCAGTTGAGCTCGCCGGAGCCCTGGCGTGCGGCGTTGTGTGCTGCGGCGTTCGGTGCGGTCATCGACCGTCCCCTCCCGGAGTGGTTCCTGGTGCTGTCTCGCCGTGGCCGGCCACGTCCTCGGCGTTCTGCCGACGGCCGCGCTGCCAGCCGCGTTGAAGCGAAGCCATGCGATTGCGTACGTCGTCCGCGTCACGATCGAGGTCGTCGTCGGTCTCGGCGGGGACGGTGCCGGGGGCCCGCGCTGCGGAGTCCTCCCGGAGCTGTGGGGCGAGGCTGGCCTGCCGGATCCTTCGCGGGAGCCCGCCCACGGTGTCCGGCGCGACCGGCCGCGGGGCGGTCCCAGGGCGTTCCCGGGTCCCTGTGTCCGCGGGGGCACCTGCACCGCCCGGGGTTCGGGGGTCCGGGGCGGCCGTGAAGGCGTCGGGGGCCGCGGGGTGGGGACGGCCGGCCTGGCCGACCCTGCGCCCCTGGTCCGCGACGAGCGTCGGCGGCTTGCGGCGGGGCAGCGGGACCGGTCCGGCGGGCCTCATCGGCCGCACGTCGGCGGAGCGTTCCTCCGTGGCGTCGGACGCCTGCTGGTGCTGTTCGCGGTCGGAGTCCCGGCGCAGGTCGCGGGCCCTGAAGATGCCGCCCCGCTCGCTCTCGGTGTCCTCCAGGTCGGACACGCCGTCCAGCACGGGACCGAGTGCCGGATCGAGGGCCCGGTCGAGGGCCGGGTCGTCGGCGAGTTCGAGTGCGCCCACCGGGCCGTCGAGTTCGATGGGACCGTCGAGGACCGAGGGGTCCGTGAGCCCCGTGGGCACGGGCGCGAGTCCGCCGGGCCTGCCGGGGATGTTCTCGTCGGCTGTCCCGTCCCTGCGGGCCTTGTCGCTGCCGGGCACGCGGGCACCGGGCCGGCCGCTGCCGAGCGCCTTCTCTGACCGGCGGTCGAGGCGGAAGCCGGTGCCGTGGGTGTCCGGGGCGTCGGTCAGCAGCGGTGACGGGATGAAGACGACGGCGGTGGTCCCCCCGTACGGCGATGTCTGGAGCGACACCCTGACGTTCTGCCGCTGCGCGAGCCGGCTGACGACGAAGAGGCCGAGCCGGTCGGTGTCGGACAGCTCGAATTCGGGTGTCTCGGCGAGCCGCAGGTTGGCGTCCAGGAGGATCTCGGGCGCCATCCCGAGCCCGCGGTCGTGGATCTCCAGCGTGAAGCCGTTGGCCACTCGTTCGCCGTGCACCTGGACCGCGGTGTGCGGGGGCGAGAACACCGTGGCGTTCTCCAGCAGTTCCGCGATGAGGTGGGTCAGGTCGGCGACGGCAGGGCCGCCCACACCGATGCGGGGCAGGCGCCTGACCTCGATCCGTTCGTAGTCCTCCACCTCGGCGACCGCCGCCCGTACGACGTCCATGAGCTGGATGGGCTTGCGCCACTGCCGGGACGGGGCCGCCCCGGACAGGATCACGAGGCCTTCCGCGTGCCGGCGCATGCGGGTGGTGAGGTGGTCGAGGCGGAAGAGGTCGGCGAGCTCGTCACCGCTCTCCGTACGCCGCTCCATGGTGTCCAGGAGCGTCAGCTGACGGTGCAGGAGCACCTGGTTGCGGCGGGCGAGGTTGACGAAGACCTCGGAGACGCCCCGGCGCATGTCCGCCTGCTTGACCGCGGCCTCGACGGCGGCCCGCTGCAGGGTGTTGAGCGCCTGGCCGACCTGGCCTATCTCGTCGCGTTCGTAGCTGAGGTGCGGAGCCTCGGTCTCGACGTCGACGTGCTCGCCGGCGGCGAGCCGCCGCATCACGCTGGGCAGCCGCACCCCGGACACCTCGTGGGCGTCCTTGCGGAGGCGGGAGAGGTCGCGGATGAGTTCGCGCCCCACCCGCACGGAGACGAAGACCGAGACGAGGAGCGCGACGAAGCCCAGGACACCGGCGACACCGGCCCGGATCAGGACGCGGTAGCCGGCGGGTTCGGCGCGGTCCTGGAAGCGGTTGGACATCTCCGTGCCGTCGTTGGCCAGGTGCTCCAGCGCCGGCGGTGCGGCCTCCTGCCAGCGTTCGACGTCGACGGCACCCGGCCTGGTGAAGGGGCCCGCGGCGATGAGTTTCTGCTCGGCGGTGCGCAGGGACTCGGAGTCGGGGCTGTTCCAGTACTGCTCCATGCGCGCACGCTCGCTCTCCGGCAGGAGTTCGAGGTTGACGTCGTACAGGAGCGTACGGCTGGCGACGAGGTCGGAGACGACGCGCAGTTCCGGGGCGCCGAGCCGGCCGGCGACGAGACCCGAGGCGACCAGTGCGTCCTCGCGGGAAAGCATCTCGCGGGCACGGGACACGCCGACCAGGGCGCGGACCTGCTTGTCCATCGAGACGTTCTCCACCTGGTGGAGACCGTTCAGGAAGCGGTAGCAGGGGTCGACGAGGCCGTTGTAGAAGTCGAGCGCCCTGGTGCGGTCGATGGTGCGCTTCTCCACCGAACCGCGCAGCGCGTCCAGCCCGTCGACCTCACCGAGGATCGACTCGAGCCGGGCCTCGGACTCGGGGCTGAGCTTGTCGCGGACGTCCTTGCTCTGGGCGCTGAGCCGGACGCCGGCCACGATCCGGTCGGTCGCCGCGCGCTGACGGCGCAGCAGGGGGAGGGCGTCCGAGGCCCGCGGGTCGGCGAGGTAGACGAGGGTCTGCCGCCGTTCGTCCTGGACGGCGCGGATGGTGTCCTCGAGGGGGTGCCCGATCTTCTCCACGATGGCACCGGCGCCCATCAGCTCGTTGGCCTCGCGCCCGGTGACGTAGGTGGCGAAGACCCACAGGCCGGTGAGGGAGGCGAGCGGCACCAGGAGCAACGCCACGATCTTCCTGCGGATGGACTTCCCGCGAAAGCGCATGGCCTCCCCCAGCTCGGCCCCGCGTGACGGGGGTGGTCGTGTCGGTGTTCCGGTTGGTGCCGTGTTCCCTGTTCTGCCGGTCGGCCCGTGCTCCTGCCGCGGTCCGCCGGGCATGCGCCGGTGTTCCGTCAACAAACGGCGCGAGCCTACTACTGACTTGTGGGTAACTCGAAGACGTGTCCGGGTGCTTTCCGGCCGAACGGGCTTGATTTACTGACCAGTTGTCCCGGTATTCCCGGCGAAGAAATTCGCGAAAGCGACAGAGAAGCCCTGGCCGGAGACGGTGCATCCGCACACGGCAGTTGGCTGGAATTCTTCGTTCCGTGACCTTTCGGCGCCGGATGGGGTGCACGACGGGAATCTTCACGTCCCGGCGTTCGTCCAGATGTACGGGGCAGAAGGACCTCACGGGGGTGCGTGCGACAGGCGAGCGGGCCTCGCCCGCGTAGAACGGGCGCCGGCCGGGCAGCCACCCCTGAGTCGGACTGCGGTGGGGAGTTGAAGGTCCTTGGACACGGAAGAGCGCCGGGGGGCAGCGCCGTCGGAACAACCCGGGGCGGCGTCCGCGGGGGCGGACGGCACGGTCCCGCGACAGCTGTGGGTGGAGGAGCCGGCGATACGGCGGAGGATGCCCGACCCTGTGCGCACGGCAGCCGTGCGCGCCGTCCTGATCATGTCGTTGACGGTCATTCTGGCCATGGTGGCCTTCCTGTGCACCCTGGCCGGATCCTGGCTCGCCTTCCCGATGGTGCTGACCGGTGTGGCGGGCACGGTGGTCGCCACCTGGTCGGTGCTGGACGTCTGGGTGACCCGGCAGGTCTGGAACCAGCGCAACGGAGTGGTCTCCCTGCCCGCCAGCACGGCCCGCCGCATGCGCAGGGAGCGCCGGGCGGCCCGGCGTGCGGCCAAGGCGCGGATACGCAGGGAGGACCGGATACGGCGGAGGGGCGACGGCCGGCTCTCCCGGGCCTGACCGGCGCCCCGGTCGCCGCTACGCCTTCCCGGCCGCTTCCGGCCGCCCCGCCGCTGTGCCGGTCGTCTCCGAGCGCATCTCCGGGACGGCCGGACCGGCGGCCGGCTGACCGCTCCGCCTGAACATGCGGGTCGCCGTGATCTCGCCGTGGACGGTCTCGCCCTCGGGGTCCTGCTGCGGCAGTCCGGGCCTGAGGTGTTCCTCCACGCTGATGTACTTCAGGCCCGCCCGCAGGTCCGCGTCGTTGCGGAGCCGGATGACGAGCGGGAACTCGGCGAGTGCCGTGGTGTCGAACAGGCCGGTCGTGTAGAGCAGCTGGACCCCCAGCGCGTCGGACACCGCGCGCTGCAGCTCCAGCAGGTACGTCGCGTTGGCGCGCCCGATGGGGTTGTCGAGGAACAGCGTGCCCGCGTGGCGGTGCCGGTCGCGCCCCCTGTCGTTGCTGCGCAGGGCCGCCATCGTGCAGTACAGCGCGATCGCGGCGGTGAGCAGCTGGCCCCCGGAGAACACGTCGCCCATCTGACCGACCGGAACACGCTCGGCGCGCAGCACCGCGTCCGGCTTGAGGATCTCCACGGCGATGCCCTTGGGCTCCAGTGCCGCCTGCACACCGCGCAGCAGGAGGGACATCCCGTCCCTGCGCAGGTCGGAGTTCTTCTTGAGGGCCGCGTGCGTGGCCTCGTCGACGACCTCTCCGAGTCGCTCGGTGAGCGTGGCCTGGTCGGGCTCCTCGAAGCGGATCCTGAGGAACTCCTGGCCGGACCACTCGCCCAGGCCCTCGGGGAGCTGGGAGAGCCGCTGGGCGGAGCGGAGCGTCGTGAGCGCGGATTCGACGAGGCCCCTGAGCCGGTCGACGATGGAGTCGCGGTTGCGCTCCAGCTGGGCCAGCTCGTCGGTGAGGACACGAAGCCTGGGCGCGAAGGCCGCCGCCCACTTCTCGGCGTGGTCGGGCAGCGCGGACGCAGGGAGTTCCCTGATCTGCTGGCGTGCGGGCGTGCGGACCTGCTCGTAGCGCGTGGAGTTGGCGTGCCGTACGAGGACGTCGCTCGCCTCGCGCACGGAACTCTCCGCCGCGGAGAGGTCGGTCGCGCAGCCGCGCAGGGAGCGGCGGGCCTCAACCGCGGCCTGCCGGGCCTCCTGGAGGGTCCCCGCGTACGGGTCGGGAGATCCGGTCTCGTCGTCCGGGCCGTGGTCCCTGAGCAGGTCGCGCAGGAGCGCCGCCGTCTCGTCGAAGCCTCCGGCCGAGTCCTCGGCGGTGCGGTGCGCGCGCAGGAGTTCGGCGTGGACACCTCGCGCGGTGTCCAGCGCCTCGGTGGCGGAGGCCAGTTCGGCCGTGGCCGTGCGCAGCAGGGTCTGGGCCTGTTCGGCGTCGGCGGGCACCAGCCCGTCGGGAAGCTCCGTGTGGCGGGACGTCTCGTCGGCGGGGGCGAGGCGCTCGGCCTCACCGCGCAGCCGGCCGAGCTGTTCGCTGGCGGTGGACGCCCGGGTCTCCAGGAGCTGTACGTGCGACTCGGCGCGGGCGGCGGCGGCCTGCCGCGAGGGCCCGTCGGCCCCGTCGGTGCCTTCGAGGAGCAGGGCCGCGCGGGTGCGGACCTTGTTGGTGAGCCGGTCGAGTTCGGCCAGGGCGGCGCTCTCGTCGCTCTCGGCCCGCGCCTGTTCGGCGCGCAGGTCGGCGCCCACGCCCACCTTCTCGTACAGCCGGGAGGCGGCGCGGTAGGCCTCACGCAGCGCGGGGAGCGAGATCCGGACGGCCGGGTCCGCGGGCTCGGGCAGGGTTTCCGGGACGCCCGCGATCTCGGCGCGCTCGGCGCGCAGGGCGCGCGCGGTGCGGTGGGCGTCGTCCGCGGCGCGCTGGGCGGCCCTGCGGTCCTCGTCGGCGGCTCGGGCCCGCTCCAGGAGTGTGGTCGCGCGGGCCTCGGACTCGGCCGCCTCGTCGGTGAGTTCACGCAGCCGTGCCTGCCAGCCGGCCCGGTCCCGGAGGCGGTGGGCGAGACCGGCGAGTGCGTCGGCGGCGCGGCGGGCCCGCTGCGCGGCTTCCTGCCGCTCGTCGCGGACGCGGGAGGCCTCGGCCGCTGCCTCGTCGGCCTCGGCGCGGACGGTGCGGGCCTCGGCGAGCGCGGCTTCCGCGGCCTCCGCCGTGGTCCGGGCGGTGTGCGCGGCCTCGCCGAGTTCGCCGAGCATGCCGGGCGGGCAGTCGGCGCGCCAGGAGCCGATGCGCGCCGCGAGGGAGCGGTCGGCTGCGAGCCGGGCCGCGAGCGTCCTGATGTCCTCGTCGCGGGCGGCGGCGCGGGCCCTGAGTGCCTGGCGCTCCTCGTCGGCGGCGTGTTCGTCATGCATCGCCGGGTTCGGCGGCACCAGGAACACGTCCTCGGCCGCGGACCCGCCGGGCGCCGGGACGGGGGCCAGGAGTGCCGCGGTCGTCCCGACGGCCACGGCCGAACGGGGCAGCAGGGCGGCGGCGGCGAGCACCTCCCGGGCGCGGGTGTGGGCGTCGGGGTCGGTGATGACGACACCGTCGACGAGTTCGGACCGTGCGGCCAGCACCGCGGCGTGGTCGGCGGGGTCGACCGCCTGCGCGAGGTAGCGCCAGCCCGGCAGCGCCGGGATGCCGTGCTCGCCGAGGTATTCGACGGTGGCGAGCACGTCCGGCCCGGGGGGCAGCAGCCCGCCGTCGCCGAGGGCGCCGAGGATGCGGGAGTCGTCGGCCGCGGCGGTACGGAGGTCGAAGAGCCTGCGCTCCGCCGCGGAGACGCCCTGGTCGAGGAGTTCCCTCAGTTCGTCGGCGCTGTTGTCGAACTCCTCGGCCGTCAGGGGCGGCACGTCGGCGCCGGTGGCCCGGTGCGCGCCGTGGGCGTTGTCGTCCGCGTCGTCCGCGTCGGCCGCGGCACCGCGGGGGCGCGGGACTCCGCCGCCGGTGACGGCCGGAAGTCCCAGGAGGTCGCCGAGGCGGGGGTCGGCGGCGATCGACTCGGCCGCCTTGCGTTCGGCCTCGTAGGACTGCTCGGCGGCCTGTGCGCCGTCGGCGGCGCGGGCCGCGGCGAGTTCGGCGCGGCTCTCCGCCGCCGCCGCCTCGCGTGCGTGGTCACCGGTGGCGCGGGCGGCCTCCCGTGCGGTGTCCCACGCGGCGACCGCGGCCTTCTCGGCGTCGTTCGCCGCGAGGGCCGCGCGTGCCGGATCGGCGTCGGGCGCGGTGTCGTCGAGCCAGCCGGCCCGCACGGCCTCGGCGGTCTCCTGTTCGACCTCGGCGAGCCGCTGGCGCAGGTGGCCGGCCTCGCTGCGGGCCCGCTGCGCCTCGGTGGCGGCGGTGGTGGCGTCCCGGTGTGCCGTCTCGCCGGTGGTCTGGAGGACCGCGGAGCGCTCCTCCTCCTCGTTGGCCACGCCCTCCCCCGCCTCGGCCGCGGTGTGCAGGGCCCGCACGAGGTCGGCGGCGGCGGTCGCGCGCGCGGCGAGGGCGGGGGCGGCGTCGCGCTCGGCCTCGCGGATGGCGACGGCCACCCGGGCGGACCGGTCCGCGGCGGCGCGGTGGCGCAGGACCGCTTCGGCGGCCTGCCAGGCCGCGTGCAGGGTGCGCGCGTCGCCCAGTTCACGGCGCTGGGCCGCCGCACTGCGCTCCGCCGCGGTCAGCGCCAGGGAGGCGTGCCGGTAGGCGAGTTCGGCCGCGATCAGATCACGGCTGCCGCGGGCCGACTCCGCCTCGGTGACGGTGTGGGCCGCCGCGGTCACCTGCTGGGACAGCTCCGCCGTGCGGCCGCGCTCCTCGGCCGCACGGCCCGAGAGCCTGCGGACGAGGGTCCGGGTGCGGCGCTCGGCTCCGGCGTGCACGTCGCGGCTGCGGGCCCTGGCCGCGGTGGCCTCGACGATGCGGCCCAGCAGGTCGACGGAACCGGCGGTGAAGTCGCGCTCGGCGGTGAGTTCGGCCCGGCGGCCGAGCTTGTTGCCGAAGCCGCTCACGAGGTCGGCGAGACCGTCCGTGTCGCGGGTGTCGGTGACCGCCCGGAGCAGCAGGTCGGTGAAGTCGGAGTCCTTCTTGACGGCGAAGAGGCCGGCCGCCTCACCCTCGTCGGCGTTCATCTCCCTCTGGTAGCGGAAGAGTTCCGGGTCGAGCCCGAGGTCGCCGAGGTGTTCGTTCCAGCGGTCGTGGATCTCTTCCCAGTGCACGTCCAGGTGCGGGTAGAACTTGCCCGCGTCCGTCAGGGCGTCACGGAAACCCTTCATGGTGCGGCGCCGGCCCCGCGCGCCGGAGACGCCTTCGGCGGGCCGCCCCACCGAGGTGGCCTCGGCGACGGGGAGGCTGTCGAGACCGAGGCCGGGCCCGGGCCGGAAGGAGTACCAGGCCTCGGCGAACTTGCGTGGGTCGTTGGACACCTGGCGCCCGCGCCATTCGCTGACCTTGCCGACGACGACGCATTCCCCGGTGAGGGTGTGCTGCCACTCCAGGGCAACGTGTCCGCAGTCGTCGGCCAGCAGGAACTTGCGCAGGACACCGGAGCTGGCGCCTCCGAGGGTGTTGCGGTGCCCCGGCAGCATCACGGAGAAGATCAGCTTGAGCAGGACGGACTTGCCTCCGCCGTTCTCCAGGAACAGCACACCGGCCGGTGCCGGGCGACGGGGCGGGCCGACGGGCTCGTCCTCGAAGAACTCCGCCTGCGCCGGAGCCGGGCTGGGCACGGGCCTGCCGACTCCGCGCAGGTCGAGCACGGTGTCGGCGTAGCGCGCGCCGGCGGGTCCGATGGAGTAGAGGCGGACCCGGGACAACTCGTACATGGCGGCGGACTCTCGTCGTTCAGGCGGTGGGCGGGGCGGCTGCGGGGGCGGGCGGGGTCAGGGGTGGAACGGGAGGCCCGCGTCGGCGGCCAGCTCCAGGCCCTCGGCGTCGGGCGGGGGCAGCAGGGTGGCCGAGCCGTCCGTGACGGCGACGACTCCGAGCTCCAGCAGTTCGGCCATCGCGGCGCCGCCGGCCATGTCGCGCACCTGGAGCTGATAGCGGGCCGTGGTGCGGTACGCGCCGCCCGCGTCGTCCCCGGTGCGCTGGAGGAAGCCCGAGTCGGTGAGGAAGGCGACGGCCTTGCCGATGATGCCGGTGGTGGATCCGGCGAGCCTGCGGGCGTCCTTGGTCGCCCCGGTGGAGCTGCGGCGGGCGTAGACCCTCCATCCCGATTCGAGGCCGGGGGCGTCCGTGGCGGGGTCGGTGTTGTCGCCCTGCTCCTCGGCGCGTTCCTCCAGGCGCCGGCAGGCCTGGCGCACGAAGGCGTCGACGCCGTTGACGGTGATGCGGCCGATGTAGGAGTCGTCGGCGAGGTCCTCGGGCCGGGGGAAGGCCATGGCCGCGACGGCGAGGTGGGCGAGCCCGTGCAGGAAGCGGTCGGCGGAGTCCGAGGACGCGCGCCGGGCGTAGTCGCCCATGCGCACGGCGAAGACCGAGTCCTCGCCCGCGGTGACGGCCATGCCGGCGCGGGTGGAGACCTCCAGGACGACGAGCCCGAGCCCGGTCGCGACGGCGTCGGCCAGCCGGGCGAAGGCGGGCTCCTCACGGTAGCGGCGGAGCAGTTCGGTGTACTCGGTGTCGCGGGCGGGCATCAGCTTCGGCTGCAGTCCGAACGAGACCAGCCGGGCGGCGTCGGCCGCGTCCGCTGGTGTCACCGCCGCGGGAGCGGCCGGCCGTGCGGGCTCGGGCGCGTACGCGGGGGGCTGGTCGCCCCACGCTTCGGTGTGCTCGGCGTACTGCTCGCTCAACTCGGTGACTCCTCGGTGCGGGTGCCGCGCTCGGGCGGCTGCGGTCGGGGGCTGGGTCCGTGGACGCTCATGAGGCGTCCTTGCGGTCCGCGGCCATGCCCGCCGCGTCCAGCAGGGCCATGCCCACTATCAGGTCGGCCCCGCCGAATTCGTGGTCCTCCAGGGCCGTGCCGTCGTCGACGGCGAACAGCAGCCTGCGCTCGCCCTGGCGGTACGCCGTACCGACGGGCGGGCTGGCCGCGTGCACGGCGAGCAGGGCGACCAGATAGGGCAGTTCGGGGTCCCGCAGCCGGGCCTCGGCGAGCAGTCCGGAGAGCCGGCGGGGGGCGTCGTGCTCCAGGTCGAGCAGTTCCATGGCGCTCGCGAGCTGCTCCTCGCTGAACCGGCTGTCGTCCGGGGTGGCAATGAGGTCGGGTTCGGGCATCTCGGCCCCCAGGTGCTCCCGTTCCACCGGGGGCGTCAGGAGCAGGTCGACGAGGTCGCCGACGCGGACCGAGGCGGGGGTGCGCAGTCCGGTGCCGTGCGCGAAGAAGGCGTCGGTGACCCGGGTGGCCTCCTCGACCGGGAGCGGGAGGAGGGGGACGACGAGCTGGCCGTACAGGTCGAGGCCTGCCTGTGCGGTGGGGGCGGCGAAGGCCTGCCGGTCCTGTTCGGCGCGGAACAGCGGGCCGGCGTCCAGCAGCCTGGACTGGAGCTGGGTGTGACGGCGGATGCAGTCCTTCACGATGTCCACGAGCTCCGCGGCACGGCGCTTGTTCTCGGGCTCCTCCGCCTCGTCCCTGGCCTTGCGGATGTTGGTGAGGATCGCGTTCTCGTGGCGGTAGCGGTCGGCGACGTGGTCCAGCGCCTCGGCGATCATGTCCGGGACGGCGTTGAGCCAGTCCACGGCGCGGACGTTGCGGCGGGTCGCGTCCAGGGTCCTGCGGAGCGTCTCGGCGTACTGCACGGTGCGGTAGCGGGCCTGTTCGGCCGCGAGCTGGGCGTCGGCGAGGCGGCCCCGGCTGATGAGGACCTCCAGCTTCACCTCGGCGGCGATCTGGGCGCTGGTGACGTCCGTGTCCAGGGCGCCGACGAGGACGTTCACCGCCTCGTCGGTGGCGCGGAGGTAGACGGTGCCGCCGTGGCCCGGGACTTCCTCGATGAGCTTGAAGTCGTAGTCCCTGCGGACGTAGACGCCGTCGGGCCCGAAGGTGCCGTACACGGCGCGGAAACCGCGGTCCACGCTGCCGACGTTGATCAGGTTGTCCAGCACCCAGCGGGCGACCCGCTCGTGCTCGGTGACCGGCCGGCGCGGGGCCTGGGCCGCGACCCTGGGGAGCAGTCTCGCCACTATCTGGTCGTGGTCGGCCCCGGTGTCGAAGTCCATGTTGAGGGTGACCAGGTCGATCGCGGCGAGGGCGACCTCGGCCATCGCGTAGACCGTGTACTCGCCGGCGAGGTTCGCCTTGCGCACGTCGAGGTCGTGCAGCGGGGCGGTGCAGGCGAGCGCGCGCAGCCGGCGTGAGAGCCCCTCGTCGGCGGCGGGGCCGGGCGCGGGCCTCGGTCCCCCGCTGAGCTGGGGCGCAGCCTTGAAGGTGTCGGCAGGCGAAGTCACGCTGCACAGATTAGGTCCTCGCACCGACAACGGTCGAAACGGCGCAGAAGCACCGGCCGCCAGCGCCGGGGAGCGCACGCCCCGGCCGGTCAGGGCCGCCCGTGACCACCTCCGCCCGGGGTGCGGACGACGAGGACGTCCCCGGGGGCGAGCTCGGCGGTGTCGCAGCCTTCGAGCGGTGTGATGGTCGTGCCGTCGGCCCGTTCCACGTGCTGGTCTCCGAGCGCGCCGGGGCCGCCGCCCGCCATCCCGTACGGCGGGACCCGGCGGTGTGACGACAACAGGGCCACGGTGACGGGTTCGAGGAAGCGGATCCTGCGCTCCACTCCGTCGCCGCCGCGCCGGCGCCCGGCGCCGCCGCTGCCCTCGCGCACGCGGAAGCTCTCCAGCAGCACCGGGTAGCGCCATTCGAGGATCTCCGGGTCGGTGAGCCGCGAGTTGGTCATGTGGGTCTGCACGGCGTCGGCGCCGTCGAAGCCGTCGCCCGCGCCGGATCCGCTCGCGAGGGTCTCGTAGTACTGCACGCGGTCGTTGCCGAAGGTGAGGTTGTTCATCGTCCCGGAGCCCTCCGCCTGCACGCCCAGAGCCGCGTAGAGGGCTCCGGTGACGGCCTGCGAGGTCTCCACGTTGCCCGCGACGGTCGCCGCCGGATGGACGGGGGCCAGCATCGAGCCGTCGGGGATGCGGACGTCCAGGGGTTTCAGGCAGCCGCTGTTGAGCGGGATGTCCTCGTCCACGAGCGTGCGGAAGACGTAGAGGACGGCCGCCATGACGACGGAGCTGGGGGCGTTGAAGTTGCCCCTCTGCTGGGGCGAGGTGCCGGCGAAGTCGAGGACGGCGCCGCGTGCCTCGCGGTCCACCGTCACGGACACCTCGATGACCGCCCCGTTGTCCGTCTCGTAGCGGCAGGAACCGTCACGCAGCCCCGCGACGATCCGGCGCACGGACTCCTCCGCGTTGTCCTGGACGTGGCCCATGTACGCCTCGACGACGTCGGGCCCGAACTGGTCCGTCATGCGCCTGAGTTCCGCGATGCCCTTCTCGTTGGCCGCGATCTGGGCGCGCAGGTCGGCCAGGTTGGTGTCGGGGTCGCGCGAGGGGTGGGCGGCGGAGGTGAGCAGGTGCCTGGTCTCCGTCTCGCGGAGGACTCCGTCGCGCACGAGCGGCCAGTTGTCGAACAGGACCCCCTCCTCGTGGATCGTGCGGCTGAAGGCGGGCATGGAGCCGGGCGTGATCCCGCCGATCTCGGCGTGGTGACCGCGCGAGGCCACCAGGAAGCGCAGCCGGGAACCGGGGCCGCCGGCCGGCTCGTCGAACACGGGGGTCACGACGGTCACGTCGGGCAGGTGGGTCCCGCCGTGGTACGGGTCGTTGACGGCGTAGACGTCACCGGGACGCAGGGAGCCCGCGTTACGCCGCAGCACCTCCTTGATGGACTCGCCCATGGATCCCAGGTGGACCGGGATGTGCGGTGCGTTCGCCACCAGGTTGCCGTCCGCGTCGAACAGCGCGCACGAGAAGTCGAGCCGTTCCTTGATGTTGACGGAGCGGGCGGTGTCGCGCAGCCGCACGCCCATCTGTTCGGCGATCGACATGAAGAGGTTGTTGAACACTTCGAGCATGACCGGGTCCACCCGGGTGCCGACGGCCGTGCGCCCGGGCAGGGGGTCCACCCGCTTCAGCATCAGGTGGCCCGCCGGGCCGGCCGCGGCCTGCCAGCCGGGGTCGACGACGGTGGTGGCGTCGGCCTCGGTGACGACGGCCGGGCCGGTCACGGTGTCGTCCGGGCGCAGACCGGCGCGCCGGTACAGGCCCGCTTCGCGCCATCCGCCGCCGGTGAAGACGGGGACGGTGCCGAGCGCCGCGAGCGGCCCCTCACGCTGGACCGTGGCGGTGCCGGGCAGCGTGTGGGGCCCTGTCGTGCCGGTGGCCTCCACGGAGACCGCCTCGACGACGAGGGGCCTGTCCATGGTGAATCCGTAGCGGGCCCGGTGCGCCTCGGTGAACTCCCCGGTCATGGCCGCGGGCGTGCCGTGGGCCACGGCCAGCGCGGCGTCCGTACCGGAGTAGCGCAGGAGGATCCTGGCCCGGGTGCGGATGGCGTCGTCGGGTACGCCGTCGGCACGGAGGTCGGCGCGCGTGCGTCCGGCCAGTGCGTCGCAGATCTCGCCGACCCGGTCCGCGGCCGCGTCGTCCAGCTCGGTCTCGACGGACTGCTCGCGCATCGCCGTGGCGTCGGCGAGGCCGATCCCGTACGCCGAGAGGACCCCGGCGAGCGGCGGCACGAGGACGGTGCCGATGCCCAGGGCGTCGGCGACGGCACAGACGTGCTGCCCGCCCGCACCGCCGAAGCCGGTGAGGGCGTAGCCGGTGATGTCGTGGCCCCGCTGGACGGAGATCTTCTTGACGGCGTTCGCCATGTTGAGCACGGCGATCTCCAGGAAGCCCGCGGCGACCTCGGCCCCGGTGCGGGGCCTGCCCGTGGCCGACGACACCTCCTCGGCCAGCGCCTCGAAGCGTTCGCGGACGAGCCGCGCGTCGAGGGGCTGGTCGCCCTCCGGGCCGAAGACCGCCGGGAAGTGGCCGGGGAGGACGCGGCCGAGCATCACATTGGCGTCGGTGACGGTGAGCGGCCCGCCCCGCCGGTAGCAGGCGGGGCCCGGGTCCGCGCCGGCCGAGTCGGGGCCGACGCGGTAGCGCCGTCCGTCGAAGTGCAGGACGGAGCCGCCGCCCGCGGCGACGGTGTGGATGCTCATCATCGGGGCGCTCATCCGCACCCCTGCCACCTGGGTGCCCAGTTCGCGCTCGAACTCCCCGGCGTAGTGGGACACGTCGGTGGAGGTGCCGCCCATGTCGAAGCCGATGACCCGCTCGTAGCCGGCCTGCTCCGACGTGCGGACCATGCCGACGACCCCTCCGGCCGGGCCGGAGAGCACCGCGTCCTTGCCACGGAAGTGGGCGGCCTCGCGCAGTCCGCCGTTGGACTGCATGAACATGAGCCTGATCCCGGCGAGTTCACCGGCGACCTCGTCGACGTAGCGGCGCAGGATCGGTGAGAGGTAGGCGTCGACGACGGTGGTGTCACCGCGGGGCACCAGCTTGATCAGCGGACTGACCTCGTGCGAGCAGCTGATCTGGGTGAAACCGGCGGCCACGGCCTCCTCGGCGACGGCGCGTTCGTGCTCCGGGTGGCGGTAGCCGTGCATGAGCACGACGGCCGCGCTGCGGATGCCCTCGTGCGCGACCGCCCTCAGGCCGGCTGCCACCGCCGCGCGGTCCAGGGGCCTCACGACCTCCCCGCGGGCGTCGACGCGCTCCGGGACCTCCACGACGCGGTCGTAGACGGCCTCCGGGAGCAGGATGCGGCGGTCGAAGAGGCGGGGCCGGTTCTGGTACGCGATCCTCAGGGCGTCCCGGAAGCCCTCGGTGATGACCAGCACGGTCGGCTCGCCCCGCCGCTCCAGGAGGGCGTTGGTGGCGACGGTGGTGCCCATCTTCACCCCGGCGACCCGGTCGGCCGGAACCGGCTCCCCGGGTTCCAGGTCCAGCAGCAGCCGGATCCCGGCGACGGCGGCGTCGCGGTAGCGGTCCGGGTCGTACGACAGAAGCTTGCGGGAGACCAGGCGGCCACCGGGGTCACGTCCCACCACGTCCGTGAAGGTGCCGCCGCGGTCGATCCAGAACTCCCACCGTCCGGTCATCCCTCCATTCTGGTGCGGGGGGCGGACCCCCGCAGGGAGGGCGCGGGAGGGCGGACCGGCCGCGGGACGTACCCTGCCGCCGTCCGGCCGTTCGCCGTTACGGCTCGCCCGGCGGACGGCCCCGGGCGTCCCGGGGCCATCGGCTCAGAGGGCGGATGCGTCCGGTCCGATCCTGCTGCGTACCGCCGTCTGGACCTCGGCCTCCTCGGCCGGGTCGGCGGCGAGCCTGCGCAGGCGCTCGGCGACCCTGATGTCGCCGGTCTCGGCGTGCAGCGCGGCGAGTTCCCTGGTGGTCTCCTCGCAGTCCCAGAGGCACTCGACGGCGAATCCGGTGGGGAAGGAGGGGTCCGTGGCGGCCAGGGCGCGGGCGGCCCGTCCCCTCAGGTGCGACGAGGACGTCTCCCGGTACACATGGCGCAGCACCGGTGCGGCGCAGCCGATGCCGAGGCGTCCCGTGCCGTCGACGAGGGTCCACAGGCGAGGTGCGTCGGGGCCGTCCCCGCGTACGGCCTCCCGCAGGGCGCCGAGGACGAGCTGTGCGTCGCGTGCGGTGCCCCGGCAGGCGAGGACTCCGGCGGCGGAGGCTCCGAGGGCGTCGGGCCGGTGGGCCCAGCGCCGTGCGCGGTCGACCGCCGCGTCCCCGGCCATGCGCTCGAAGGCGGCCACGGCGGCGTCGGCGACCAGCGGCGACGGACCGACGACCGCTTGTTCGACGAGGTCGAGCAGGTCGGGGTCCTGGACCTGGGCCAGGTAGTGCAGGGCGGCGCACCGGGCGCCCTCGGCGCCGTCGCGCGCGGCCTCGACGATCGCGGGCCGGTCCTCCGCACCGGCGACGGCGGCGAGACAGCGGGCAGCGGGGACGTGGAGCGCGCTGCCGCGCTCCAGCCCTTCCTGGGCCCAGTCGAGCACCGCCTGGACGCTCCAGCCCGGGCGCGGGCCGCGAGGGCTCATCTGACGCTGCCA
Organism: Streptomyces sp. NPDC001822; assembly: GCF_042892135.1. Classification (NCBI taxonomy): domain Bacteria; kingdom Bacillati; phylum Actinomycetota; class Actinomycetes; order Kitasatosporales; family Streptomycetaceae; genus Streptomyces; species Streptomyces sp. NPDC001822. Next base: position 508,648 of record NZ_JBIATW010000004.1, on the reverse strand, counting down.
GCGGTCGAAGGAGCCCTGCTCCGTCGCCGCCCTGATGCGGGCGCCGACCGCCTCGCGGGGGTCGTCGGCCCAGAGCCGCCAGGGCCGGGGTTCGAAGGCGTCCCGCACGGTGGCGGCGAGTGCGGCGGAGCCCTCGGCCGTGGCGGGGAACCGGGCCAGTACCGGCTCGGCGAGGGAGCGCAGGCCGGCGTCGTCGTCGCGCAGGGCCAGCTCGTCCAGCGCCCAGGCCCAGTTGGCACCGGTCGCCGCGTAGCGCCGGAGGAGGGCGAGGGCGTCGCCGCGTCCGTAGGAGGCGAGGTGCCCGAGTACGGCGAGGGCCAGGCCCGTGCGGGAGTCGTCGGTGTCGAGGTGGTCCTCGGGGTCCGAGAGGTGCCGCTCGATCTCCTCGACACCGCCGTCGAGGTCGAGGTAGAGGCGGGCGTAGTAGAGGCTGCGGTTCTCCACCTGCCAGTCATGACGCGGATCGCTCAGGACGCAGTGGTTGAGAGCCGCGAGGGCCTCGGGGCGCGGTGCGGCGAGCGCGTGGAGCGTGCCGTCGCCGCGGCCCCTCTGCAGCAGGCCGAGCAGTGTGCCGCTCGGCGCTATGAACGGATCGAACATGGGGAAAGCCTCACATCAAGCTGTCGACGCAACCGGGACTGTGCTGTTCCATGTGCCGGGGAGACATCCCCTAGGCCGCGCAGCAACATGATCGGCCGACCGCCGTCTTCTGCCTGGTGCTCATCTTCCTCTGCCTCTCGTCGGTGGCCCGGAGCGGGCCCGCGACGTCATGATGACCCAGCCATTTCGCCGACGCGACCACATTTACGGCGCAACGCCCCGCAGGCGGTCCGGGCGGCGTCTCAGCGTGCACCGAAGAGTTCCAGCAGGTCGTCCTTGCCGAACATGCGCGCGGTGTCCACCGCGGACGGCGTCCCGGCGGCCGGATCGGCGCCCGCGGCGAGCAGGGCGTCGATCACCGGGCGCTCGCCCTTGAAGACGGCTCCGGCGAGCGGGGTCTGCCCGCGGTCGTTCGCGCGGTCGGGGTCGGCACCGCGGTCCGCGAGTGCCACGACGGCGGGGGCGTGCCCGTGGTAGGCCGCGAGCATGAGCAGGGTGTCGCCCCGGTCGTTGGTGAGGTTCGCGGGGACGCCCGCGTCGACGTAGGCGGCGAGCGTGTCGCTCTCGCCCCGGCGGGCCAGGTCGAAGACCTTGGTCGCCAGTTCGATCACCTCGGGATCGGGGGTTTCGCTCATCGGAGGGACCGCCTTCCGTTGCCGTTGCCGACCTGGTGGGGGAGTACGGCGGGGGGACCGTACGAGTGAATCGACAGGGTACTGCTCCCGGGCCTTCGTCAGCCTGCCCCGATGAGGTGCAAGGTCACGGTGGCGGGCACCGCTCCCCCGCCGGGACGGGCGGGAAGCGGTTCCCGGAGGGCTCCCCGGGATCCGCCTTCTGCCCTCCGGTCAGGTGAAAACGGCGGATATTCACTCACTTGCACCTTTTATCGTATTGATACATCTTGTGATCCTGGAAGTACTCATGGTGACTGTCCCCTCAACCAGGAGAACCGCTCATGATCCTCTCCATCTCGGGCGTGGTACTGCTCGGCATCATCGCCTTCCTCTTCTTCAAGAAGGACGGGCTCAAGGCCTCCCACGGCCTCATCTGCGCGCTGTTCGGCTTCTACCTGGCCGGCACCGCCATCGCCCCCAGCATCACCGCCGGCGGGGCGAGCCTCGCCAGCATGCTGGGCGGGATCAAGTTCTGACGCTCCGAAACCCTCCCCACCCCCCTCCAGGAGACAGACGTGGCCCGGCGACCACTCCCCCGCATTCTGAGCAGCGGCAGCGCTTCGATCACCCGCAGTCGGGAGATCGCGCGCACGGCCGCCGACAACGCCACCGACGTCCTTCATCCGCTGATCACGGTCACCCGTGGACTGCGGCTGCTGGCGGGAGCAGGGCGGCAGAAGTGGGCCGCGACACCCAGGGAACGGCGTGGACAAGCGCTGTTCCTCGTCGCGGCCTGCGTACTGGCGGTGGCGCTCATCCCCTACGGGCCGCTGCTGGCCCTCATCTCGGTGATGGGCGCCGCCGCGTGGCGGGGGCGCGACCGCACCCCTGCGAGCACCGGCCCGGACGAGGCGGGGGCCGCCCGCCTTCGGGCCCTGTACGAGGCCCTGGTGCCGCACTTCTCGGTGGCCGACGACCCCGGTCCGCTGTTCTCCCACGGCGGCGACTGGGAGAAGGCCTTCGAGACGTCGTACGCCTTCGACGACGACGGGCGGCTCACCCGGCTCCGGGTGAACTACCCCGCGTACTTCACCGACGGCGATCCCGGTGCGCGTGCCCGGGTCGAGCAGGTGCTCCACGCGAAGTCCGGCCGCGGCCGCGAATACCACTTCGTCTGGGACGAGGAGGCCAACCACCTCTCGATGGCCGTGCTCCCCGCCCTCCCCACCACCATCGCCGCCCAGCGGTTCGTCACCGCGCCCGGCGAGGCCGTGCTGGGCTTCACCGACCCCGGCGCGGTGCCCCGCACCGTCCCGGTCCAGGACGGCGACGCGACACGCGACGCCTCACCGGTGATCTGGCGGACGGGCGCCCGCTCCACGGAGCCGCACCTGCTGGTCGCCGGGCACCCCGGCAGCGGCGCCACGACCCTGATGCGCTCGCTCGCTCTGCAGGCCCTCCAGCACGGCGACGTCCTCGTCGTCGAGGGAAGCGGCACGGGAGAGTACGGCTTCCTGGCCGGACGGGACGGTGTACTGGCCGTGGAGCGCGGTCTCGCCGGCGCCCTCTCGACCCTCGAATGGGCGGCGCACGAGACGGAACGGCGCCTCATCGCCGCGAACCGGGCCCGCCAGGCGGGGCACCCCGAGCCCGAGGACATCCGGCGTCCCCTCTGGATCCTGCTGGACCGGCCGAGCGCCCTGGGACACCTGGCGGCGGCGGACGGCAGGCAGGACCCGCAGGAACTGCTCCAGGTGCCACTGCGGCACGGCCGCGCCGCGGGTGTGACGGTGGTGGTCGCCGAGCAGCTGGACAGCCTGGACACCCTGACCGAGGCCGTGCGCACCCACACCCGCGCGCGGGCCGTCCTCGGCCCCGCCACCAGCGAGCAGGTCGAGTCCGTGCTGGGCGCCCAGCCCCACACCACCCCGACCGACGACGTGCCTCCCGGCCGGGGCTACACGCGTCTGGGCGCGGGGCCGGTGCTGCGGCTCCAGGTCCCTGCCACTCCGGACCCGCACGACGACGCCACAAGCGACGCGCACCGGCAGGCCGTGCTCCACCTGCTGCCGGGCGGAGCGCCCACCGTGGAGAAGAGCGCCGGCAGGAGCCTGGAGAAGGTGCCCCCCGGCCCCTCGCCCCTGCACGCCGATCCGCTCGTCTCGGCCCCCGCCGCCGCGGAGGGCTGAGCGCGGGTGCCTCAGGCCACGAACGACCGGGGTGTCTCCGCCCCCGCCGCGGCTCCCGAGCGGACCAGCTCGGCAGCCGCGGCGAGCCGCTGGGCCGCCTCGTCCGCCACCGGACCGCCCACGGTGAACGGCAGGCGCACATATCCCTCGAAGGCGCCGTCGACCCCGAACCGGGGACCCGAGGGCACGCGCACGCCGACCCGCTCGCCCGCCACGGCCAGCCGGGAGCCCGACAGCCCACCGCTGCGCACCCACAGCGTGAGGCCGCCGCGGGGCACCGCGAACTCCCACTCGGGGAGTTCGCGGCGCAGCGCCCGCACCAGGTCGTCCCGGTTCTGCTTCGCCTGCCCGCGCCGGACGGCCACCGCCTGCTCCCAGCCGCCCGTGCGCATCAGCCAGTTGATGGCGAGCTGTTCCAGGACGGGTGTGCCCATGTCCGCGTAGGCGCGCGCGGCGACCAGGCTGCGGATGACGTCGGGCGCGGCCCTGACCCAGCCGATCCGCATCCCGGCCCAGAACGCCTTGCTGGCGGATCCGACGGTCAGGACCGTGCTGCCGGCGGGGTCGAAGGCGCACACCCGGCGCGGCATCTCCACGTCCGCGTCCAGATGGAGCTCGTGCATGGTCTCGTCGACCACCAGGACCGTGCCCGCGGAACGGGCGGCCTCGACGAGTGCGCGCCGCTGCTGCTCGTCGGCCAGGGCGCCGGTCGGGTTGTGGAAGTCGGCGACGACGTACGCCAGCCGTGGAGCCGCGTCCCGCAGCACCTGCCGCCAGCGGTTCATGTCCCAGCCGCCCAGCCCCTCCTCCATCGCCACGGGTACCAGCCTGGCGCCCGCCTCCCGCATGAGCTGGAGGATGTTGGCGTAGCTCGGGGACTCGACGGCGATGCGCTCACCGCGCCCGGCGAAGAGGTGGCAGATGGCGTCGATGGCTCCCATGGCTCCCGTGGTGACCATGATCTGTTCCGGCATCGTGGGGATGCCCCGCTCGGAGTACCGGTCCGCGATCATCTGCCGCAGTGCCGGGAGGCCGGCCGGGTAGTCCCCGTGGGTGTGCGCGTACGGGGGCAGTTCCTCCAGAGCGCCCTGCACGGCCCGGGTCAGCCACGGCTCGGGGGCGGGCAGCGAGGCGCAGCCCAGGTCGATCATGGAGCCGAGCGATTCGGGGGGCAGCGGTTCGAGGCCGCGGGCGGGCAGCGGGTTGCCCGCCGGGACCGCGGTCCAGCTGCCCGCCCCTCGGCGCGACTCCAGGAAGCCCTCGGCGCGCAGCGCCTCGTAGGCGGCGGCCACGGTGGTCCGGCTGTGGGACAGGGCGAGCGCGAGTTCGCGCTCGGCGGGCAGCCGGGCGGCGACCGGGACCCGGCCCTCCAGGACGAGCAGGCGCACCCCGTCGGCGAGCGCCCGGTAGGCGGGGGGTTTGCGGCCGCCCGGCGCCAGGGGCCGCGCCTGCTGCGCCCGGAGCTGCCGGGCCAGCTGAGCCGCGCCGACCGTCGAAGTCCACTGGGGCATGGAAATCAGTCCACCTTCCTCGGATTGGCCGTGGTTGGCGGCCGATCCCCCGCCACAGAGTGACATGCAGCAGTCCACTACGACCATACGGGGGCACCACTTGTCCGACATAACCGTCCGGAGCGGCACCCGGGTCCCCCGGCGGCTGACCCACCTGTACGTGGGCCTGGCCCTGTACGGGGCGAGTTCGGCGCTCCTGGTCCGGGCCGGGCTGGGACTCGAACCGTGGGGCGTCCTGCATCAGGGGCTCGCGGAGCGCACCGGCGTCTCGATCGGCGTCGTCTCGATCGCCGTCGGAGCGGTCGTGCTCCTCCTGTGGATCCCGATCAGGCAGCGCCCCGGGCTCGGCACCGTGTCCAACGTCTTCGCCGTCGGGCTCGCGATGGACGGCACGCTCGCCCTCGTACCGGACGTGCACGGCCTCGCGGTCCGGATCCCGGTGATGGCCGCCGGCATCGTGCTCAACGGGGTCGCCACCGGGCTGTACATCTCGGCTCGTTTCGGCCCCGGCCCGCGCGACGGCCTGATGACCGGTCTGCACCGGCTGACCGGCCGCTCCATCCGGCTGGTGCGCACGGCGATCGAGGTCGCGGTCGTCGCCACCGGCTTCCTGCTCGGCGGCTCGCTCGGCGCCGGGACGGTCCTGTACGCACTGGCGATCGGCCCTCTCGCGCAGCTCTTCCTGCGCGTCTTCGACCTCCCCGCGCCGGACGCGGGCCGCGGAGACGTTGCCGGACGGCCACCGTCGGGGGCGATACTTCCGCGGTGACCCCTGGACGCCACCCCTATCTGGACCATCCCTCGCCGATCCCCTTCGCGCACCGCGGCGGGGCGGCCGACGGACTGGAGAACACCGCCGCCGCGTTCCGGCGGGCGGCCGAAGCCGGCTACCGCTACTTCGAGACCGATGTGCACGCCACCGCCGACGGCGGCCTCGTCGCCTTCCACGACCCGACACTCGACCGGGTGACGGACGCGCACGGCCGGATCGCCGATCTGCCCTGGGCCGAGGTGCGCCGGGCGAGGGTCGCGGGCCGAGAGCCCCTGCCGCTCTTCGAGGAACTGCTGGAGGAGTTCCCCGGGGCCCGCTGGAACGTCGACATCAAGTCCGAACGGGCCCTCGTCCCGCTCGTCGAACTGATCCGCCGGGCGGACGCCTGGGACCGGGTGTGCGTGGGGTCGTTCTCGGAGGCCCGGGTCGCCCGGGCGCACCGCCTGGCGGGTCCCCGCCTGGCCACGTCCTACGGGGTGCGCGGCATCCTCGGCCTGCGTCTGCGCTCGTACGGCATCCCGGCGGCGCTCAGGGCGGGTGCCGTCTGCGCGCAGGTCCCCGAGAGCCAGAACGGCATCCGCGTCGTCGACCGGAGATTCGTCCGCACCGCGCACGCGCACGGCCTGCAGGTCCACGTCTGGACCGTCAACGAGGCGGCCCGGATGGCCGCGCTCCTGGACCTCGGGGTGGATGGCATCATGACCGATCACATCGAGACGCTGCGCACGGTGCTGAGCGAGCGTGGGGCGTGGGCCTGACGCCGGGACCTGCCGCGTCCGCAGGGGACGAGCGAGGGGGCGCGGCGTGAGCACCGACACCGCAGGAACGGCGGGGCGAAAGGGACAGCCGGCCGGGACCGCCGAGCGCAGGCGGGAGCAACGGGGCTGGTACTTCTACGACTTCGCGTGCTCCGTGTACTCCACGAGTGTCCTCACGGTCTTCCTGGGCCCCTATCTGACGTCCATAGCCAAGGCGGCGGCCGACGCGGACGGGTTCGTGCATCCGCTGGGCCTGCCCGTCCGGGCGGGCTCGCTCTTCGCGTACGCCGTGTCGGTGTCCATCGTCGTGGCCGTGCTCGTCATGCCGGTCGTGGGCGCCGCCGCGGACCGCACGGGACGCAAGAAACCGCTGCTCGCCGCGGCCGCGTACACCGGCGCGACGGCGACGGCCTGCATGTTCTTCCTGGACGGGCACCGCTATCTGCTGGGGGCGTTCCTGCTGGTCGTGGCGAACGCGTCGATCTCGGTGTCGATGGCTCTGTACAACGCCTACCTCCCGCAGATCGCCACCCCGGACGAGCGCGACGCGGTCTCCTCCCGCGGCTGGGCCTTCGGGTACACCTCGGGGGCGTTCGTCCTCGTCCTCAACCTGGTCCTCTACACGGGTCACGACTCGTTCGGGCTCTCGGAGTCCGACGCGGTCCGGATCTGCATCGCCTCGGCCGGGGTGTGGTGGGGCGCCTTCTCCCTCGTGCCGCTGCGGCGCCTGCGTGACCGCCGGGTGGCCCCCGGGGGTGCGGGGGCGGTCGGCTCGGGCTGGCGACAGCTGCGGGCGACGTTGCGCGACATGCGGCGCCATCCGCTCACGCTGTCCTTCCTGCTCGCCTATCTGGTCTACAACGACGGCATCCAGACGGTGATCTCCCAGGCCTCGCTGTACGGCTCCGAGGAACTGGGGCTCGACCAGACGACCCTGATCACGGCGGTGCTGCTCGTCCAGGTGCTCGCGGTGGCGGGCGCGCTGGGCATGGGGCGGCTCGCCCGGCTGTACGGCGCGAAGCGGACCATCCTGGGTTCGCTGGCGGTGTGGACCCTGATCCTCGCCTCGGCGTACGTGCTGCCCGCCGGCGCGCCGGTGTTCTTCTACACGCTGGCCGCCGCGATCGGCCTCGTGCTGGGCGGCAGCCAGGCCCTGTCGCGGTCGCTGTTCTCGCACCTGGTCCCGAGGGGCAAGGAGGCGGAGTACTTCTCCGCCTACGAGATGAGCGACCGGGGACTCAGCTGGCTGGGTCCCCTGGTCTTCGGCCTCGGCTATCAGCTGACCGGCAGCTACCGGGATGCGATCCTGTCCCTGGTGATCTTCTTCGCCCTCGGTTCGGCGCTCCTCTGGAGGGTCCCCGTCCGGGCCGCGGTGGCCGCCGCGGGGAATCCTGTTCCCGAACGGATTTAGACGTTGAAGTGAAAGGCCGGTAGTGTACGCCTTTGGCCTGCCCGGAGGACCGTTACTGCGTGTGGAAGAAGCCAAACCGTTGGGTGACAACTTCGACCAGAGGTGACAAACCGGGCACCGGTGGGTAAGCAACCCAGACAAAGGCAGCGCACGACGGGCGACGCATGACCGGCAACGGGAATCTTTACCGCCGACCGGACGTTGACCGGATGACGACGACAGCGACTTCTGTCCTGTGGGCGACAAGCCCGGGAGGCACGATTCATGAGTGAGCGAGCTCTCCGCGGCACGCGACTCGTGGTTACCAGCTACGAGACGGACCGCGGCATCGATCTGGCCCCGCGCCAGGCGGTGGAGTACGCATGCCCGAACGGACATCGTTTTGAGATGCCGTTCTCGGTAGAGGCGGAAATTCCGCCGGAGTGGGAGTGCAAGGCGTGCGGCGCCACGGCACTCCTGGTGGACGGGGATGGCCCCGAGGAGAAGAAGGGCAAGCCTGCGCGTACGCACTGGGACATGCTCATGGAGCGACGCACCCGCGAGGAGCTGGAGGAGGTGCTGGCCGAGAGGCTGGCCGTCCTGCGCTCCGGCGCCATGAACATCGCCGTGCACCCGCGTGACAGCAGGAAGTCCGCCTGACCGCGAGACCACCGCACAGCCGCAAGAGCCGCGGGGGGGGGGCCCCGGGGGGGGGGGGGGGGGGCCCCCCCGGCGGGGGGGGGGGGGGGGGCGGGGCCGGCCGCGGGGGGGGGGGGGGGGGCGGCGGCGGGGGGGCGGCGCGCCGGCGGCGGCGCG
>NZ_JBIATW010000004.1:0-499988 GCF_042892135.1 Streptomyces sp. NPDC001822 | reverse complement strand
CCGCTGACCGCCCCCCGCCCCGCCCCCCCCCCCCCCCCCCCCCCCCCCGGGGGGCCCCCCCCCCCCCCGGGGCCCCCCCCCCGCGGCTCTTCGTCTCTCCGGGGGGCTCTCTGCCCGCCCGGGCCGGCTCAGCGGCTCAGCGGCTCAGCGGCTCAGCGGCTCAGCGGCTCAGCGGCTCAGCGGCTCAGCGGCGGACGGTCCGCGTCCGGGCCGTCGTCGGGACGCGGCCGGCCGGTCGCCCCGTCCTCACGGATGACCTCGCCCTGCACCACCTTGCCGTCGGGCCGGTGGATGCGGGCCTGCTGGAAGGCGTCGGAGAAGCCGCCCGGGGCCACCGTGCGCATGCGGCGTTCCAGTGAGCGCTCCGCGTAGCGGCCGAGCACGGCGCGGACCGGCGGCAGCAGGAGCAGGAGCCCCGCCGCGTCGGAGAGCATGCCGGGGATCATCAGAAGCAGTCCGCCGAGCATCAGCAGACCGTTGCCCTTGCTCCCGGTCCGGCCGGTGGGCGCGTCGGCGGCGCCGGGCTGTCCGGGCATCTGCTGGAGGGTCTCGGTGAGGTTGCGGAAGGCCCGCCGGCCCGCCCTCTTGATCACCACGGCGCCGAGCACCGCTCCGGCGACCAGGATCAGCAGCACCGTGAAGCCGTTCGTCGCGCCCGCCACCAGGATCAGCAGCCAGATCTCCAGCACGATCCAGGCGGCGACGCCCAGCGGCAGGAGGGTGCGGGCGCGTGAGCGCCGTGGACGGTTCGGAGGCGGTGTGCCGGTCGTCATGCCCCCAGTGTGCCTGTACGGGCGTGCAAGCGGCGTAAGGGGGTGATCTTGGGGGCCGTGGCGGTCGCGGACCGGAGCGTCAGGACGTCCTGCGCCCCAGGACCTTGTTGGCGCGGCCGGTGATGCCCCAGCCGGTGACCCGCCACAGGGCCTCCACGAGGATGTCCCTGCTCATCTTGGAGTCACCGATCTCGCGTTCCATGAAGGTGATCGGCACCTCGACGACGTGGTACCCCGCCTCTACGGCGCGCCGGGCGAGGTCGACCTGGAAGCAGTAGCCCTGCGAGGCGACCTCGTCCAGGCCCAGGCCGTCCAGTGTCGGCGTACGGAAGGCCCGGTAGCCGCCGGTGACGTCGCGCACCGAGAGACCCAGCAGCATGCGGGAGTAGAGGCTGCCGCCGCGCGAGATCATCTCGCGGTGCCGCGGCCAGTTGACCACCCGTCCGCCGGGAACCCAGCGCGAGCCGAGGACCAGGTCGGCACCCTTGAGGGCGGTGAGGAGACGGGGCAGTTCCTCGGGCTGGTGGGATCCGTCGGCGTCCATCTCGACCAGGACGCCGTACCCGTGCTCGGAGCCCCAGCGGAAGCCGGCGAGGTAGGCGGCGCCGAGCCCCTCCTTGCCCTTGCGGTGCAGGACGTGCACGTGAGCGTCGCCGGCCGCGAGTTCGTCGGCGGCCTTGCCCGTGCCGTCGGGGCTGTTGTCGTCGGCGACGAGGATGTCCGCTTCCGGAACGGCGGCGCGCACCCGGGCGACGATGAGCTTGATGTTCTCGGCCTCGTTGTAGGTCGGAATGATCACCAAGACTCTGCCGAGCGGGCCGAACTGCCTCTGACCGCCGTCGTTCACTACTGCCCCTTAAAGTCCGTACGCAGGTGCACACCATATCCAGCGCGCGGGGGGCGTCACTCCGACGCGGTCACGGGGATAGAGCGGGGCGTGCGGACAGATGCGTGGAACTGCGGACAGAAGTCGCGGCACGGAGAACAGCCCTGCGGATCGGGGCCCGGTGTCCTTCGGGCCGACCTGGGACCCGCTGGCTGCGGGTCGACCGAAAGCCGTTGTCTACTGAACTCCGGGCCCCACCCGGGTCGCACCTGCCGTCCGGACGAAACCTTCCCTCGCCCCCGAGGCGCGGGCGCTGAACCTGGCTGTCGGTGGTGGTGCGCCGGTGCGGCACACCACCTCATGACCCAGCGGCGTTCGACGACTGCGTGGAGGTTCGACCGGTCGGACGTCCAGTGGTGGACCCGGCCGAACCTACCGGCCTCCGGGCGCTTTCTGTCAACAGCCTCGCGACCTGCGGTTCCTTTTGAAAACACCTGGTCAGTGGCGCGGGCTCACCGGCTGCGGCGGACAGCCCGCGCCATCGATCGGCGGTACGAAATCTCAGGACGTCACTCGTTCGGCCTTACGTAGACCGTGTGTCCGAACACGACCGTGCGGAGGCAGACCGGGAGGTCGGCGCCGGGCGTGAGATCGGGCAGGCCGGGGGTGCCGGAACGGGGATCGGTCGACCAGCGCGCCACCCGGTCGTCGGGGGCCTGGACGAGCAGTTCACCGGTACGCCAGACGGCGTAGTCGGCCGGGGCCCCCGGCACGAGCACCCCCGCGTCGTCCCGGCCGACGGCCCGCCACCCTCCCCGGGTGTGGGCGGTGAAACCGGCGCGTACGGAGATCCGGTGCTCCGGCGTGCGGTGGTGCGCGGCGGCCCGCACCGTTCCCCAGGGGTCCAGAGGGGTCACGGGACTGTCCGAGCCGAAGGCGAGGGGCACGCCGGCGCGCAGCATCGCCGCGTACGGGTTGAGGGTCGCGGCCCGCTCGGCACCCAGGCGCGCGGCGTACATGCCGTCGGTGCCTCCCCACGCCGCGTCGAAGGCGGGCTGGACCGAGGCGGTGAGGCCCAGTTCGGCGAAGGCGGCGATGGTCTGCGGGGTCAGCATCTCCGCGTGCTCGACCCGGTGCCGTGCGGCCCTGACGCGGGCGAGCCCGAGGGTCTCGGCGGCGGCCCGGACCCCGTCCACGACGGCGGTGACCGCCGCGTCTCCGATGGCGTGGAAACCGGCCTGCAGCCCCGCCTCGGTGCACGCCGTCACGTGCGCGGCGATTCCGGCGGCGTCGAGCCGCCCGGTGCCGGTGTGCGGGGCGTCGGCGTACGGCTCGTGCAGCAGGGCGGTGTGCGAACCGAGCGAACCGTCGACGAAGAGGTCACCGGCGGCGCCCACGGCACCGAGCTCACGGACGCGACGGGCACCCTTCGCGTCCTCGATCCGCTCCGCCCAGTAGCCGAACACCCGGGGGCCGGGCTGCTCGGCGGCGAGCGCCAGCAGCCCGGTGAAGTCGTCCTCGTCCGAGATGTCGGGCCCGGCGCACTCGTGGACGGTGCCGATCCCGAGCGACGCGGCGTGCGCGAGGGCTGCCCGCTGGGCCTCCCTGCGCTGGGCGGGCGTGACGGCGCCGTGGGCAGCCGCGCGGACGGCGTGGTGGGCGTCCCCCGTCAGGGGCGCCTCGGGATGGTATCCGGGCATCGAGGTGACACCGGGGACGAGGTCGAGGAGCGCCGTGCTCACGACGGCGGAGTGGACGTCCACGCGGGGCAGGTAGAGGGACCGTCCGCCCGCCGCCTCGTCGAGTTCGGCGCGGGACGGGGGCCGCTGTTCGGGCCAGCGCGCCTCGTCCCACCCGTGGCCCAGGATCACCCGGTCCCCCGTGCGGCTGTTCGCGAACGCGCGGACCAGCCCGAGGGCGTCGGACAGGGTGCGGGCGCCGGAGAGGTCCAGCCCGGTGAGGGCGAGTCCGGTCGACGTGGTGTGGACGTGGGAGTCGGTGAAGGCCGGGGTGACCAGCGCCCCTTCCAGGTCGATCACCTCGTCGACGCCGCTCGCGAAGGCGTCGGCGGCCCCCTCGGACCCGACCCAGGCGACATGGCCGCGTTCGACGACCATCGCGGTGGCGAACGGGTCGGCGGGGCTGTGGACGTCTCCACCGCGCAGAAGCACGGTGCGGTGTTCGCTCTGGGGGGCGGTGCTCTCGGTCATGGGACCAGTCTCGCGCCTGCCCGGAGCGGCGCCGCCCGCGCCCCCTCCCCCGAGCGGCCCGCGGGCCGGGCAAGGGCCCCCCTCCCGGCGGCCCTCTCCCAGCGGCCAGACAGCGGTGAACAGGGGGACGGGCCCCTCCGGCCCGTCTCAGATGCGCGGCGGGCGCGCCTCGTACGGGGTGGAGAGGACGACGGTCGTACGGGTGGAGACGCCGGCCAGCGTACGGATGCGCGTGAGCAGGTGCTCCAGCTCCAGGGGGGCGGAGACCCGCACCTTGAGGATGTAGTTCTCGTCCCCCGCGACACTGTGGCACGCCTCCAGCTCCGGCACGCCCGCCAGCCGTTCGGCGATGTCGTCGGGAGCGCTCGGGTCGAAGGGTTTCACCGAGATGAACGCGGTGAGGGGCAGACCGAGTGCCTCGGGGTCGACGACCGCGGCGTAACCGCGGATCACCCCGCGCTGCTCCAGCCTGCGGACACGCTGATGAACGGCCGAGGTGGACAGGCCCGTGGCCTTGCCCAGGTCGGTGTAGCTCATCCGCCCGTCCTTGACGAGCAACTCCACGATCTGACGGTCCAGCTCCTCCATGCGGATCAACCTATGGCCCCGAGTCCCTCCAGGCACAGCCGTGGGAGGCACGGAAGGGCTCGTTCCATGGACATGTGACGAATGCCACAAGTTTCCGGGTGGGTAGCGGTCGGGCTCGCGGTTACGGCGGACGCGCGGGGGGAAGTGCTTGCTGTGGCCGAGGCCGTGGCGCCTGGCCGGTCCACCTGAGGGGGAAGATCCCATGCAGAGCCTGAAGCTCACCGGACGTATCGAACCGGATCCCGACGAGTACGCCGCACGTGACGAGGACAGCGCTCCCGACGCGTACGACACATTCGAGATGTACCGGGTCGTCTGCCCGGACTGTGCCCAGCCGATCGCCCTGCTGGCGGACGAGGACGTGCTTCCCGAGCACGCCCTGTGCCCCTCGCCGTGGAACCCCTTCGTCCTCACCGTGTGCCCCGGGACGAACCGTGACGCCTCCCTCGCCCGCCCCGCCGACGAGTCCCTGGAGGTCCAGGAGCAGGAGACGGCGCTGCTGCTGACGCTTCCTCAGGGCCTGGACTGGCGGATGCAGCCCTTCTCGCACGCCGGAGGCCCGGGGTCGCGGCCGGTGCGCTACGTGCCGCTGACCCGGCGTCACGCCGCCTGACGGCGGCACGGCCCACGGCCGGACGCACCACGACGGTTTTCGCCGGGCCGCGGTGCGGACGGCCTCCACACCGCGGCCGGAGCGGCACCCGAGGAACGGGCGCGCGATTCGGCGGGACAGTGACCCGGGGCCGGTGACGGCGTTGGTTCTGTATGACCACGCTGCATCCAACGGCCGGCCCCGTACGTCGCCGTCTCGCCGCACCGCCGACCGGCGAATCGGTTCCGCAGCCCGGGCAGCCGCCCCGGGAGTCCGTGCGGCAGCCCGCGCCGCACCCCACCGATCCACCCATCTTCCGCGCGATGCTGCGCCACTGGGAGAGCACCGGCAGGACACTGCCGGGGCGTCATGACCAGGAGTGGAACCGGATCATGACGACCCCTGTCTGGTCGGACCGGCCGGGCGGGTTCAGCGCGTCTCGGGACCCGCGAGGTGACGGGCGATGACCATGCGCTGGATCTGGTTGGTGCCCTCGACGATCTGCAGCACCTTGGCCTCGCGCATGAGCCGCTCGACCGGGAAGTCCAGCGTGTAGCCGTATCCTCCGAGCACCTGCACGGCGTCGGTGGTCACCCGCATGGCCGCGTCGGTGCAGAACAGCTTCGCCATCGCCGCCTGCCGGGAGAAGGGCAGACCCGCGTCACGGAGGCGCGCCGCCTCCAGGTACAGCGCCCGGCCGGCCTCGATCTGGGTGGCCATGTCGGCGAGCATGAAGCGCAGCCCCTGGAAGTCCGCGACGGGCCGGCCGAACTGGTGGCGGCCGGTGGCGTATCCGACGGCCTGGTCCAGGGCCGCCTGGGCGACGCCGACGGCGCACGCGGCGATCCCGAGGCGTCCCGAGTCGAGGGCGGACAAGGCGATGGCGAAGCCCTGGCCCTCCTCCCCGATCCGCCGGTCGTCCGCGATCCTCACTCCGTCGAAGTGCATCTGGGCGGTGGGTGACCCCTTCATGCCCATCTTCTTCTCGGGCAGGGCCGCGTCGAGGCCCGCGGCGTCGCCGGGAACCAGGAAGGCGGTGATCCCGCGCGGACCTTCCACACCGGTCCGGGCCAGCACGGTGTAGAAGTCGGCCACCCCGCCGTGCGTGATCCACGCCTTGGTCCCGGTGAGCACCCAGCCGTCGGCGTCGCGCACGGCCTTCGTGCGGAGCGAGGCCGCGTCGGAGCCCGAGGAGGGCTCGGAGAGGCAGTAGGCGCCGAGCAGTCCGCCCGCGAGCATCGCCGGGAGGTGGGCGGTCCGTTGCTCGTCGGTGCCGAATCCGGCGAGTGCGTGGCAGGCCAGCGAGTGGACGCTGACGCCGAGACCGACGGTCAGCCTGGCCGCGGCCAGCTCCTCCAGGACCTGGAGGTAGACCTCGTAGGGCTGGTCGCCGCCGCCGTGCGCGGAGTCGTAGGGAAGGCCGAGCAGTCCGGCCTCCGACAGCAGGGTGAAGACCTCGCGCGGGAAGACCCCCGCCTCCTCCTCGTCGGCCGCCCGCGGAGCGATCTCCTTCGACACGATGTCGCGGACGAGCTCGACGAGCTCCCGGGACTCCTCGGTGGGCAGTCTGCGTTCCACGGGCTGCGGGGCACGGTCGGACATGACGGCGCTCTCCTCCCTGTCGGGGGTTACGACGGTCGCGCGCGCGGGGTGTGAGCGGCTCCGCCGGACGGTCCCGGGCGATGCCCGGAAATCTACGGCTCCCCAGCCGATCCTGCCTTCCCGGATCACGGGAGGCGCTGGCCAGCGGCTGTGGCGCGTCGAGTATGCCCGATCGGAGCGCTTCCGTCACCGGGGGCCTGCGGCCTTGATCAGCGAAATTGGTCCGAACCATTGACCCAACTGGTCTAGTCCTCCTACGGTCTTCCTCACCGCCTCATCGCGTCCATGCCAAAAGCAGCGGACCGGCGGGCATCCCCACGTCCTCCCCCACGAGGAGCCACAATGAACGGACTTCACCGCCCCCGCGCACGCCTCCGGGCGCTCGCCGTACGCGTCTGCACCGCCGCGCTCGGAGCCGCCCTTCTCGGCGTCGCCGTCACGGCCCCGGCGGGCGCGTCCCCCACCTCCACCGCACCCGCCGCCGAGGCGGCCCCCACCGCCGCCGGGGACAAGGTGGTCGGATACTTCACCAACTGGGGTGTCTACGACCGCAATTACCACGTCAAGAACATCGAGACCTCCGGTTCGGCCGACCGGCTCACCCACATCAACTACGCCTTCGGCAACGTCCAGGGCGGCAAGTGCACCATCGGTGACAGCTACGCCGACTACGAGAAGGCCTACACCGCGGACCAGTCGGTCGACGGTGTCGCGGACACCTGGGACCAGGAACTGCGGGGCAACTTCAACCAGTTGCGCAAGCTGAAGAAGCTCCACCCCGGCCTGAAGGTCATCTGGTCCTTCGGCGGCTGGAGCTGGTCGGGCGGCTTCGGCGAGGCGGCCGTGAATCCCGCGGCCTTCGCGGAGTCCTGCCACGGCCTGGTCGAGGACCCGCGCTGGGCCGACGTCTTCGACGGGATCGACATCGACTGGGAGTACCCGAACGCCTGCGGGCTGACCTGCGACACCAGCGGCCGCGACGCCTACGGCAACCTCCTGTCGGCGCTTCGCACGGAGTTCGGGAGCGACAGCCTGGTCACCTCGGCGATCACGGCCGACGGCTCCGACGGCGGAAAGATCGACGCGGTGGACTACGCGGGCGCCGCCAAATACCTCGACTGGTACAACCCGATGACGTACGACTTCTTCGGAGCCTTCGCGGCGCAGGGCCCGACGGCCCCGCACTCACCGCTGACCTCCTACCCGGGCATCCCGACGGAGGGCTTCAACACGGACGCGGCCATCTCCAAGCTCAAGGAACTGGGCGTGCCCGCCGGGAAGCTGCTGCTGGGCATCGGCTTCTACGGGCGCGGCTGGACCGGCGTCACGCAGTCCGAACCGGGCGGCACGGCGACCGGGGCGGCCCCGGGGACGTACGAGGCGGGCATCGAGGACTACAAGGTCCTGAAGAACAGCTGCCCCGCCACCGGCACGGTCGCGGGCACGGCGTACGCCCACTGCGGCACGAACTGGTGGAGCTACGACACCCCGGCCACCATCGGCACGAAGATGGACTACAAGGCCGAACAGGGCCTGGGAGGCACCTTCTTCTGGGAGCTCAGCGGCGACACGGCCGACGGTGAGCTCATCAGGGCCATCAACTAGCCCGGACGGGGTACACGCACGACAGGGCGGGTCAGGGGTGGGGTGCCGGGCGGGCGCCCCACCCCACCCGTCGTGAAGCCCTGCCACGGTGGAGAGCGCGGGGAGAGACGTCAGCGGCGCGCGCCGTGGCCCGGTCCAGGACGGCGACAACCTTGACGAGGGGACCCGGGCGAGGATCACGGGACAGGCGTCAGAGAGGCGTCGCGGCCTTCAGGATGAAGAACAGGGTGACGGCCGAGTTCGCCGACGCGAGGGCGGAGAACGCCGCGCCGGCCGCCGCACCCCACACCGCCAGCCCCACGGTCGTGGACAGCGGGGGCCACGCCCGAGCCGCGGGTGCCGGGCCGAGCAGCGCGGCCACCCGGCGCGGGACGGGACCCGGCGCCGCCAGCGCCGCGAGGGTGGAGAGCGGGGCGCCCGGGGACAGCAGGGCGGCCTTGCCGATCGCCCGGGCCACGCTGCGCCGGTCCCCCACGGCGAGGGCCGCCTCCTCGTCGGCCCAGCGCTCGCTCGTGTAGCCGACCGCCGTCCGCAGCGGGCGCAGGAACGGGTTCGCGCGCGCGGCCAGTTGCACCGTCAGCAGGAAGCGGTGGTGCGCGCCGGCCAGGTGCGCCCGCTCATGGGCGAACAGCGCGCGCCGCTCCGCCGCGCCGAGGGCGGCGAGCATGCCGGTGGTGACGACGACCCGGCCGCGCGGCCCGCCGGGAAGGGCGTACGCGTACGGTGCCGTGTCCGGCAGGAGTGCCACCTGCCTCGGCGGCAGCCCCGCCAGCGCGAGATGCGCCCGTCGGCGTACCAGGAAGTGGCGCGCGGCCGTCCAGCCGCAGGCCGCGAACACGGCGAGCAGCAGCGGGATGGCCACCCTTCCGGCGACCTCGTCGTAGGGCACGGCCTCCCGCACCTCGGGGTCGGACCACCCGTCGGGCAGGGGGTTGCCGGGCAGCTGCGCGGTCCCGACCACGACCATCAGGACGAGTGACAGCGTGCTGCACACGGCGAGGACGGACGCGACACCTGACAGGAGCCAGGTCGCGGTGCGCGGGTGCAGGTGCTGCTCGGCCAGGCGGGCGACCGGCCAGGCACTCAGGGGCAGCACCATCGGCAGGAACACGAAGATGCCCATGCGGTCAGTCTTCCCCTTCGTCGGCCGCCGCCGCGAGCAGATCCCTGAGCAGCCGTTCGTCGCCGGGGGGCAGCGCGGTCACGAAACTCGCCAGCACCGCCTCACGGTCCGCCTCGGCGTCGAGCACCTTGCGCATGCGCAGGGCGGCCAGACCCGACTCGTCCGCGGTCGCGGTCCACTCGAAGGAACGGCCCGAACGCTCGCGCTCCACCACGCCCTTGACGTGCAGCCGGGTGAGGATGGTGATGACCGTCGTGTAGGCGAGACCGCTGCCGAGCCGCTCCTGCACCCATCCGGCGTTCACGGGGTGCGGGGCGCGGCGCAGCTCCGCCAGCACCTGGCTCTCGAGCTCTCCCTGCCCTCTGCGGCGGGGCTGCCGGGCGGCACCGCCCTGGTTCTGGCCGGTCATGCCGTCTCCCTCCTGCCGCGGTGCCCGGAGATGTCCGGCGCCTGGGCCGCTCATCGTACTGAGATGCGACCGGTCGTCCGCACTGCGTCCCGGCCGCGCCCGTCCGGACCCGGGTGGTGACGGCCCTGATCGGGCACAAGGAACAATGTGGGCACCAGGGACGGAAAGACGGCCTGGCGAGCGACTTCAGCGAGTACGCGGATACGCCGCGCCGGGCCGCGCGAGAATGCGTCGGGGCGCGTGGGTCACATGCACGTCCATGACCGGAGGGAAAGCGCATGCAAGGGGCACAGGGGCGGGGGCGCCGTGGGCGCGGCGGGGGCAGCACGCCGGTCCGCCTCACGCGGCGCGGGAAGTTCCTCGTCTGGACGGTCGGCGTCCTGGCCGTCCTGCTGGCCGGTACGGGCGGCGCGGGCGCGTGGATCTACCGGAGCCTGGACGGCAACATCCACGCCGGCGACATCGACGGCAAGATCGGCGGGGACCGGCCGGACAATCTCAGCCCCGGGGCGCTGAACATCCTCGTCGTGGGCTCGGACAGCCGTGACGGCGCCAACGCGAAGTACGGCAAGGACCTGGACACCATGCAGTCCGACACGCTGATGGTCCTGCACCTGTCGGCCGACCGGAAGTGGGGCACGGTCGTCTCGATGCCGCGGGACTCCTGGGTGCCGATAGCCGCCTGCGACCGGGGCGACGGCACCACGTCGGCCCCGCACCGGGCGAAGATCAACGAGGCGTTCGCCATCGGGGGCTTGAAGGGCGACGTCGGGGGCGCCGCCGCCTGCACCATCAGGACCATCGAGCAGAACACCGGGCTGCGCATCGACCACTTCATGTCGGTCGACTTCCAGGGCTTCAAGGGCATGGTCAACGCGGTCGACGGGATCGAGGTCTGCCCCGAGCAGGCGATGCGGGACGAGAAGGCGCACCTCGACCTGGCGGCGGGCTGCCAGACGGTGAAGGACGAGGAGGCGCTCGGCTACGTCCGCACCAGGTACAGCGTGGGCGACGGCTCCGACATCGGCCGGATAGGGCGTCAGCAGGAGTTCATGGAGGCGCTGGCCGCGAAGGCGCGGAAGAAGCTGACCAGTCCGGGCGCCATGTACGGCGTCCTGGACTCGGCGACCAAGTCCGTGACGACGGATCCGAAGCTCGCCGGGATCAAGCCCCTGACCTCGCTCGCGTCGGACATCCGGGGCATCGCCTCCGACCGGCTGGTCTTCCTCACCGTGCCGAGCTATCCGCGCGAGCTCGACGTCCCGGCGGACAAGGCGAACGTCTCCTGGCAGTACCCCCAGGCGCAGGACCTGTTCACCGCTCTCGCGCGGGACGAGGAGGTCGACAAGAAACGGCTGACGACACCGGCACCCCTGGCGGCGCGGACGATCAGCGTGCAGGCGCTCAACGGCACGGGGAAGGCCGGCGCGGCCGCCGCGGCAGCCGAGCAACTGCGTCTCGCGGGCTACTCGGTCGCCGGGACCGCCAACGCCGGTGAGACGGGCGGGAAGACCTCGGTCACCTGCCCCCCGGGCCTTGAGGAGCAGGCGCGCGCGGTGGCGCAGCGGCTGCGCAATCCCGTGAAGCCCCGGGCGGACGCCGAAGCGGCGCCCGGGGTGGTCACGCTCACGATCGGCGCGGACTTCGAAGGGGTACGCGGCTGACTGGGGTGTGGGAGGGCAATCGCGAGGCGCCCTCGATAGCGGCCAACGCCCTTCACCCACCGGCGACGTTGTTGATCCGAAACGGTTTGGGTTCTGGGTCGATGGTCGTGTGGGAGCGGTCTGGTGGGGGCCGCGGCATCTGTCGCCGTCGGCGCAGGAGGCCCTGCGGTTGCGGGCGGTCGCTGCCTTGGCGGCGGGGCGGGGCCGTGAGGACGTGGGCGGCGGTGTTCGGGGTGTCGCTGAAGGCGGTTCGACGGGTGGCGGGCGAGGTGGCAGGCCGGTGGGCGGGAGGCGCTGGCCATGCGTCCGCGTGGCAAGCCGGTCGGTGTGCACCAGGTGCTTCGGGATGCCGAGCAGGGTGCGGTGCGGCAGGCGAAGCTCGAACACCGGCTTTGTGACGTGGGGTTTTCCGGGCAGTTGTGGACGCGGCGGCTGATCGGTGACCTGATCGCGAAGCTGTACCGGGTGAGGCTGGCCGAGCCCGGGGGGCAAGTACCTCAAGCGGTGGGGGCTGTCGTTCCAGAGGCCGGTCAAGCGGGCCGTCGAGCAGGACCCGGGAGCCGTGCGGCGCTGGCACGAGGAGACCTGGCCGGCAATCCGGGCAAAGGCAAGGAAGGGCGGTGGCGAGGTCCTGTTCGCGGACCAGGCCGGTATCCGCTCGGACCAGGTCAGCGGCCGCACCTGAGGCCAGAAGGGGAAGACTCACGTGGTGCGGCGGAGTGGGAGCCAGTTCTCGGTGAACGCGATGTCTGCGATCAGTACCAAGGGCCGGATGCACTTCATGGTCTTCACCGAGGACTTCACCGCCGAGACGATGTGCCGCCTCCTGAACCGGCTCGCCGGCCACTTCGACCACAAGGTCCACCTCGTGGTCGACGGGCACTCCGCCCACCGCTCCAGGAAGGTCCGCGACTGGCTCGCCGCGCATCCCGATGACGTCGAACTGCACTTCCTGCCGCCGTACTCGCCCGAGTTGAACCCCGACGAGCTGGTCAACGCGGACCTCAAGCACAGCCTGCCCAAACAGCACCGGGCCTGAACCAGGCCGAACTCGCCGCTTCTTCCGCAGGCGCCAGCGACAGTCCCACATGGTCCGCGGATACTTCGGCGGCCCACACGTCCGTTTCGTCCTGGACGAGAACCCCATGAGTTTCTGATCAAGACGGTGATTGAGCCGACTGAGCTCACCACCCACTACCTGCGCGCCTTCAACTTCACTCAACCACACCCCGGCCAGCATCACACAGGTCCAGACGACTTACTGCAGAAGAGCCACACCCAAAGAGAACCACCGGTTGGGGCCATCGCCGTATCCACGGCTCACTCACCCGACTCGGGCACAAGATCACCGGAACGCCCCCACCTCGACGGCTGAATCGCCGACCGGGGTTATTCGGAGAGGAAGATCCGGGTTTCAGATGTCGCCGAGCATGCGTGCAGCCTCGCGCACGACGTCGCCCAGGCGACGAAGCTCTTTCCTCTGTTCGGGAGCCGCCGAAGACCATATGACATAGCCCACGTCAGCACTTGGCTTGATCAGGATCTCTCCGGCCTGGGCGTCGTAGCAGTCTTTCGCCATCCTCAGAGTCCAGTGCGAGAAGAACGGGAACATCGTGCGCAAGCCGGGGTCCGCATGCAGCGCCAAAAGAAGGTCACGATATCCGATGAATTCGCCGCCGCCGATGACGATATCCCACTGTGTTTCGACGGGATTACCGTCCTCATAGGCCTTGCTCAGCCTGTCGAACTCCATGAAGGGAAACTTCTCGCTCAACTGCTCCAGCTTGGCTCCCCGCCTCCAGTGACCCATCGCGCCGACCACTTCGAACAGGTCGGCGGTGCTCCCACTTGCCCAAACATAACCTCGACCGCTGTCCATGGTGACAGTGAACCGGTTTGCGCGACTCGCGAAACTTACTCGCATTCGCCCGCGTATCGACTCGAATTTTGCCAAACTCTGCACCCGATCATCCGATCCAGGAGCCCCCAATTGAGCACCCAAGTCGATCCGATATTGATTGGCGATCGAAATAATAGCAGAGCGGAGCCCTACGCGTTCAATGAGATCTACATATTGCCCGTAGCCATCCACGGAATATCCTCAGTGAAATCCCGATGGGGCAGCACGAAATACATTGCCCCACCGGATGGAAAATGAACAGTGCGAGATTCGACTAATCAGCCCATTCGAGAGTCCAAGCAGTATACCACTTACCCTCCAGCCACTTGGGCTCGGGATAGTTCTCTATCGGTCCGTTCCGATCGTGGAAAGTAATTGAATCCCAGGATCTCCGCTCACCGATTACAGCCCTTGCAAGCCATCCCATTTCCTGCTGAGTCGCATGGACGCCCGCACCACCCGCAAGGCCTGTAGTGGCCATGTCCTCGAAGTCTCCATCGAACTGTTCCGTATATACGTGGATTCTTGTATTGGGATTATCGATGGCACCTCGGACATGAGTACTCCAGGTGTCGATGTACTTCGGCTTCATGTAATGCGTGAACTTGTTGCCGTCCGCCCATTCCGCTGCCCTGGCTTTTTGATACCCGAGTCCGACATCGGTCCCGCAGCTGTTGTGCGCGAGGACCGGCGTACCGCCCGCCAGTACGTAGTACGTGTGCAGGTCCGCGACAGTGAAGTTATACGTGCGGACGCGCTTGGTATATGCGTGGTTGTCAGTGATCTGCGCTGGGGCGCCGTCAACAGTGGCCAGAGTCGTGCCGGGTACGAGCGATCCGGCCCTGATCCAAGCTCGCTTGGCCGGGATCCAGAAGGGGTGCTCGGCGGTAGCCGTGATCTTCTTGACGCCGGTTTTGGTCTTGATGCTGAGTTCGTGAAGCTGCTTGACACCCTTGGTGCTGATCAGCGCTGTAACGGGCCGTGCGCCCGTCTGCCCGGTCGTCGGATCGGTGGCCAGGACGTCGTCGCCGACCTTGATGTCCTCGATGTTCTTCTTGGTGCCGTCGGCCATGAGGACTGCAGTGCCGGCGAGGAAACACAGCCCCTTTGTCGCAGCGGAGAGACTGGACTTCGCCCCGCTGGCAGCCGTGGTTTTGGCTGCGTTGCCGACGAGGCTCTTGGCGATGGCAACCGCGCCCTTAGCCATGCCCGCGCCGGCAGCTCCACCTATGGCTCCGGCGACGATTCCGCTGGAGGCCCCCTTGACGGCAGCCTTGGCGAAGCCGCCGAGGCTGTGGTCAGCCTTGGCATCAAGGCCGTTGCCGACCCACGCCGCGGTGGCACCTGCGATGGCTCCGCAAGATGCCCCGACGACTACCGCGCCCACTCCCGCGGTGGCTGCTCCGGCAGCACCGGCCGCTACTCCGCAGGCCACACCGACCGTGATCTCGGTGACGATGGTGATGACGTCGGCGTGGTCCCGCATCCAGCCCTTGGCCTTGCACCACCAGTCACAGGGAGCGGGCTTGGTCACCGTGACGGTCTTGGTGATGGTGTAGGTGACCGTCGTAGGCCCGGAGGGACCTCCGGAGCTCGGCTTGTCATCGGTGTCGCCGCCGGTGGGCTGGCCGCCGGGCTGCGGTGCGCAGTGACCGGTGCCTGGGTCCATGCACAGGCCGGTGGGGTCGCTCTTGCTGACGGGGCTGTTGTTGCTGTAGGCGTACCCGTTCATCTGAAGTGGGTCGGCCATGTCGATGACGGGGTCGGCGGACAGGAAGCGACCGGCTGCCTGGTCGTATTCGCGTGCGCCGATGCGGGTCAGGCCCGTGGTGGTGTCGTCGATGCCGACGCCGAGGTAGCTGCGCTTGTTGGGCCAGGTGGAGGGCTTGGGGCCGCGTGCTTCTCCGTACGGCTTGAACGCGCGTCGGGCGACGGCCTGGGTACCGCCGAGCTCGACCGTGGTGTTGGCCGTGCCGAGGTGGTCGGATATGAGGACGTTCAGCTTGTGGCCGGTGGTGGCGCCGTTGGTGGTCGTGCGGACGACGGTCGGTGCCCCGGGGTGACTGTAAGCGCGCGAGGCTCGGGTGATCTTGCCGGTCGCATCGGTGGTGAGTTCGGTTTCGCCGAGGTAGAGCGTGGAACCTGTGGGCGAGTTCTCGAGGAGGCGGTTGCCGTCGGCGTCGTAGACGTACGTCGTCTTCACACCGTTGCTGGTGATCGCGTCGAGCTTGTTCTCCAGGGTCCAGTCGAGGTCCTGGGTGGTGGAGGGCAGTGTGCGGGTGTCGGTGTTGCCTGCGGGGTCGCTGGTGTAGGTGCTGCCTTGACCCGCGGGGTTCGAGGTGATCGACGCAAGGACGTGTGGTTGCGGGACATCACCCGTGGTGCCGTGCCCGTAGGTGAGGGTGACGTTCTTCGTGGCGTCGGCTGTGTTGTGCTCGGTGAGGCCGGCGCGGTTGCCGATCCAGTCGAAGGTGAAGGACTGGCGGTAGGCGGTGGTCCCGGTGGAAACAGTGCCGGTGGCGGGGGCAGCCGCGTTGAGGGAGTCAGTCAGCGCCGTGTCGGGGCTGACCGTGTCCTCGGCCTTGTCGGGGGCATTGGCAACGGGGCCGCCGGAGGGCAGGCCGTCCGTACGGTAGCCCCAGTCGGTGCCCGTGGAGGATCTGCATCCGGTGCCGGAACCGTTGGGGGTGATGTTAGACGTCCAGGCGTGGACCAGTTCACCGAGTGCGTCGTAGGTGTAGCACTGGTTGTCCCAGGTCGAGCCCGTGGAGTCGGTCAGTTTCCTGGCGTTGGAGGTGATGGTGCCCGAAGCGTCGTACGAGTAGTAGCTGTCGGCGATCCGGTTACTGTTCGCGGTTTCCCGGTCGGTGACCGTGCGCTGGAGGCGTCCGGTGTGCTGGTCGACGAAGTTGGTCGACCAGACGCGGTAGGGCTGTGGACCACTGACCGTGCGCAGCACCTCGCCGTAGGGCGAGTAGGTGACGTCGGAGGTGTACCAGTTGAGGCCGGAGGTGGACTCAGGTGCGCCTTCTGTGTCGTAGCGGGTGATGACCTTCTCGGCGGCCAGACCGCCCTTCGCCGGCAGAGTTACGGACAAGGGCTTGCCGGTAGGGGTGTAGGCGTACTGGTACTGGTAGGTCCCTGACAGGCCCGTGGTCATCGCGTTTGACGGGATGACCGTTTCCCGGCCGGTGGGCCGGTAGTCGGTGTCGTAGCCGGTCACACGGCTGATGTAGTCGCCACCGGCGGTGTGTCGGATCGAGGCCGCGGGCAGGCCGACCGCGCCGGGAAGATCGTAGGTGAACTCCTTGACCGGGGTAGCCGTCGCCGATCCTTCGCGTATGGCGAGGGGTCGGTCGAGCTTGTCATAGGTGGTGAAGGTGGTCTTTTTGAGGGCCTTGTTGGTGCTGCTGATCTTGCGGTCGGCGTCGTCGTAGGTGAAGGAGGCGTCACCGGTATCAGGATCCGTGGATTCCTTCAGACGGCCGCGCGTGTCGAAGGTAGAGGTCCAGACGTTGCCGGCCGGGTCGGTGACCTTGGTCCGGTCGCCTCGGGCGTCGTATTCGTACCTGGTGGTCCGCCACTCGTTCGTACCGGCGGTGTAGTGCTGAATGGCGGTGACCCGGCCCAGGGCGTCGGTGAAGGACTTAGTGGACGGGGTGGTCGAGCCGGCGGGGTCGGTGAAGACCGTCGTGTCTCCGTACTTGACGACCGAAGAGTGCTGGAAATCCTGGCCGTGGTAGACGGAGGTGCGTACGGGACGCTCGAGGCCGTCGTAGGTGGTCAGACTCTTGTTCGGGACAAGCGTCTCAGACCGACGGGCGAACATCGTGATAGTAGGTGAGCCCTTGGCCAGGTAGCCGCCCGTCTTCTCCCGGGCCAGCCCGTGGTCGTCATACTTCGTGTCGACGATGACGCGGCCTGCACCGTGAGCTTCCGACTGGGTCTGGACCTCGCGCATCAACCCGTCGTAGATCGTCACCTGCGAGCTGTAGGTTCCGTCGTCCTTGAGCGTTTTGACGAGGACGGATGCCGGTGTGGTTTCCTCATCGGTTGCCACGGCGGTTCGATAGCTGATCTCGACGTCGGGAGTCTTGCCACCGGCGGAGCGCGAGGGCGACCAGCCCTTGAGCAGGCGACCCAGCGCGTCGTACTCGTTTCGGGTGACCCGGCCATTGGTGTCCGTGACCGAAAGCGGCAAGGCGCGGCCCGGATCGTAGGTCGTGATGGACGCGTGCTGCGTCGGGTCGATGCTTTTGACGGATGTGACCGGCCCACCCTCGTCACCAGGGGTGTACACGGTCTCAGTCGTGCCGGTCTCGGGGGCGGTGACTGTCCGGACCCTGCCCAGGGGGTCGTAAGTCGTCCTTGTGACTATGGAATGGGACGTGCCTTCGCCGTTGATGTCTTCGACCGACGTCACGAGGCCCTTGGTGGGGTCGGCTCCGTAGGCCAGCCCGTCGTACGACGTACGCACCGAGCTCAGGAGCTCTGTCGCAGGGTCTGCAGTTGCGAACGCGGAGCAAGGGGTCGCGGTGGAGCGGGCTTCCTTCGTTTTGCCGATGACCCAGTCGGTGGTGTTGTGGACGTAACTCGTCCGCATGCACACCTGGTTACTGAGGGTCTCACCGCCCGTGCCGTTGGGCTTGACGACAGACATCTCCAACTGTGTGGGCAGCCCGTAGGTGTCGTCGACGGTCGTTTCGGTGCGTACCGTCTGCCAGCTGCTGTCGACGCTCTGGATGGCATCGGTACGCGCGACCCAGGTGCGGTGAGCGGCGAGAGGGTCGAGGTCGGTCCCGTCCTCGGCCTCACGGGTGCGGGAGGCGGTCTCCTTGGATTCGGGGAAAGTCAGGGACCGCTTGAGCAGCCGGCCTTGCGAGTGCTCGTAGGTCAGCGTCTCCGCGGACATGCCGGCGTACTGGTCCGCATCGTCGGCGACAAGCTCCACCGCCCCCTTGGAATCCTTGAGAGGTCCGCCCGTGCCCTGGAAGTAGCGCGTGACGGAGTACGACTGGGAGGAGTCGTCGCCGTTCTGGGAGGTGCTCTTACTGCCCTTGGTGGTGGCGACCTGGCGGTAGCCGCGCCACTTGCTGTAGGTACGCAGGGAGGGGCGCGTGAACTCGTCGTCGCTCTTGGCCCAGGCCGGAGAGGTGTACGTGTAGCTGGTGACGATGGGCTTGCCGTGTGTGGTGACCTTGTCAGTCTCGGTGACGGATGAGACGACATACTTGTTGAACCACGCCTTGGCCGGTGTCTTCACCTCGCCGTCCGGGGACCAACGCACCGGATAACAGGTTTTGTTGTCCTTGCCCTTGTCGGTCTCGGGTTCGACATCGCAGCCGCCGTCGTATTCGACTTCGATGTCGCCACCGTTCTCGGTGGCCACCGTGCCGATGCGCGGACGGGTGAAGCCCGGCCGCTGATCACTGGGGCCGGTGGGAACGAGGTTGGGGAGCTGCCGGTCCTTGAGGCGTGCTCTGAGCGGGGATGATGCGCCGACCGTGTACTGGGCGAAACTGACGCCGTCCTTGGACTGGGAAGTACCGGTGGTGTCGCCGGGGCCGAAGCCTGTGCGGGTGATGGAGCCGAGCCACAGGCCGGGAGAAGTGTCGTACCAGTCCTGAGGGAACGACTGATGGAGTGTGTAGGTGTCGACCTTCTGCATCGCGCTGGAGCCCGGGCGCTGTGCTTCGGTGGAAATGGAGGACAGGCGCAGTGAGGTCCAGAACGAAGGGAAGGTGGGGCAGAACTTCGACGTGGACTTGCAGTTGAGGTTGCCGGGGGTGTCCCACCACGGGCGGTACGCGCCCGGGTCGTCGGTCTTGTCGAAGTTGGCGCTGTCGCAGGCGGTGCCCGTGGCGAGGCATCGCTGGGCGGCCACAAGGTTGACCCTCGCGGATGGTTTGGTGAGGTCGGGCGATCGCATCCCGTACTCGATGAGGTCGGGATACGCGGCGCGGTCGTAGGCCTCGGGGGTCTTGCGCTTCTCTCGGACGGCGTAGTAGTTGGTGGACTGGTGCCAGTCGATCACCATCACGTTGCCGTGGAGGTCGACGACCTTGTCCAGGCCCCAGCTCCAGGCCTGCTGCTTGCCCTCTCCGCATCGGGAGTCCGCGAAGGTGGCGGCGTAGCACGGCTCCTCGGGATGGTTGCCGAACACCGGCACCGTGGAGACCGAGTCGGTGTCGGCGTGACCGCCCCCGACCTTGTTCAGGCCGTAGTAATAGGTGGTGCCGTCCTTGGTGGTGACGACCCAGTGCTCACCGTTGTTGTCCCCGTTGGCTCCACCGCCACGGAACTCCCGGCGGGCGCGGGGAGCGGTGACTTCGCGGGGCTGCCCGCGGGCGCCGTCCAGGCCCGTAACGACCACCGATCTCACCAAGGGCTCGGGTGATCTGGACTACTCCATGTCCGCCGCCTACCGGAACAACCCCGATACGGACCCGCTGGGAGACAGCGCACCGCCCTTCCTCCCGGCGCCTTCGGGTCACTTCAAGGGTGCTCTCATCACCCATAACGGTGACGTGTACGGCGGCGACGGACTCCAGGACCTCGTAGCCCGAGTCGGCGGAAAACTCTGGGTCTACCCCGGAGACGGATACGGCGCGGTCAACATCGACAAGCGGCGGGAAATCCTCCTCCCCGACGGCGCCCCGGACCCATCCACCCTCACCCAGATCGTCGCGGCAGGCGACGCCACGGGAGACAAGAAAACCGACTTCTTCGCAACAGTCGGCGACGCGCTCTGGGCCTTCATCGGCTACAACGGCGCGTCCATCGACCAGGCCATCCGGCTGTCCTCTGCCCCCTGGAAGGATCGTGACATCGTCACCGTCCAGGACGTCACGGGGGACGGCATCACCGACCTGGTCTACCGCACGGACGTTACCGGCAGGCTCCTGCTCCGCAAGGGCATCGCCGCGTCCGGTGGCGGCGTCGACCTGAACTCACTCGCTGCGGCAGCCAACTCGGACGGCGGCCTCGACACCGAGTACGGCGCCTCCGGCTGGTCCAGTACGAACATCCCGCACCTGATCGGCACCCCCGACGTCACTGGAGACGCCATCCCCGACATCTGGACCGTGCACTCCAACGGCTCAGTCCGTCTTTACCCGGGTTCCCGGACCGCACTGTCAGGTTCCGGCAAGGAGATCATCGGCGCCGCCAGCTACTGGAAGACGCGCATCGGAATCGGCTGATGCCGCGTGTGCGAACGAAGGCTTGTCCCAACCTGTTGGGCGGGACAAGCCTTCTTCTGGTTGTGCTACCCGCTCACGCCAGGCCGAGCGACCTCAGTACGCGCCGCTGACGCGCGGACGGCGACACCGGCCAGTAGACGTAGCAGACACCGCCCGTGCCGCCCCTGACGGCGCCGTTCGCGTCGTAGCGCTTCGTCCTCAACCAGATGTTCTCCCACTCGCGCCGGACGTAGACATGGCGCACCGCGTCGTTGTCCGGGGACGCCGGGTCGTTGGCGATGATGTCGCCGTCGGCCGTGAAGCCGATGACCGTCATCAGGTGGCCCGACGTCCCGTAACCGGCGCCCGTCAGCTCGCCCTTGAGGAAGGACTGTGACGTTATGACCGGGATGCCCGCGTCGACCAGCCTCTCCAGGTCGGCCAGCGAGTCGAGGCGCGTGACGGCGGCGCTCATGTCCTTGTACGTCGACGCGTAGGCGGCGTTGAAGGGCCAGTTGCCGCATCCGTCGTACTGGTAGTCGAAGGTGTAGCGGGCCGCGTGGCAGACCTGCGGATCCTCCAGACCGGGCTTGACCCAGGCGAGGTCCTCGGCGGTGGGACGCCGCCCCCAGTACTCGATGATCATCTGCGAGGAGGTGGGGCTGCACCATGCCTCGCCGCCGTTGTCGTACTCGGGGTACTGGCCGACGTGGACGTTCTGCGAGTAGCGGGGCACCGCCAGTTCGCGGACGACGCCGGGTGCCGTGGCGGGGACGGTGAAGCGGTCCGGGACGTCCGAGGCCATGGCGCCGATGCGGTGGACCGTGGGTGTGAGGCGGGTACCGGGGGTCCGGTACAGGGTGAGCCGCAGACGGTAGGAGACGAGACGGAGTCCGCTCGCCGCGTCGTCCACCGAGAAGGTGTCGGTCCAGACGGTGCTCTTCCCGTCCGTCTGGTCGTCGACGGAGGTCCGCCGGATGTCGGTGTCGGCCGAGGCCCACCGTCCCATGACGTACCAGGGGGTGTCGGTGCCGTCGGAGTAGCGCCCCCGCAGCTCGGTCTGGATCCAGGTGCCCTCGGGGGTGTGGGCGTTCCAGGACGCGATCACCTCGGTGGCGGGGACGTCGGAACGGTGGAGCGGGGAGGTCCAGGTCGCGTACTCCCAGCTGCCGGTGGTGCCGGTGTGCGGGTCGGCGTAGTCCGTACGTCCGACGGGGGTCGAGATCTCCAGGCCCGCCCGGCGGCCGGCGACGGCCCGGGTGCCGGCCCGGGTGCCGGAGCGCCAGTCGGTGTACGTCGTCCAGAAACGGTTGTCCACGAGCGAGGCCGCCGCCGGGGAGGAGGAGGTACGGGAGGCGGCGGCGCTCGCCGGGGCGGCGGAGGCGACGGCGCCCGCCCCGGCCGCGAGCGCGGCGGTGAGCACGGTCCTGCGTGAAGTCGGTCTGGTCATGGGCGAGACCCCCGGTCGTGGGCGGATTGGGGCTGCGGGTGCCGATCGGTGGGCCAACTATCGCCGGTCGGGACCGGATACGGCCAGTGATTCGGCCCGTGCCGCGTAAGCAATATTGGTCTGGTCCACTGGCGTGACCTGCGCATGCCCGGGGTCGCGCGGGCGGCCCTCGTAGGGTGGGGGCATGAACGATCTGGCGGACCGCGCGCGACGGCTGCGCTCCCTCCCGCCGTCCTGCGGGCCCGTGCGGCTGATCGCGGTCGACGGACACGCGGGCTCCGGCAAGAGCACGTTCGCCGGCCGGCTCGCGGAGGCCCTGGGGGGCGCTCCCGTGCTCCACCTGGACGACCTGGCCAGCCACGAGGAGCTCTTCGCCTGGACGGACCGCCTGAGGGCGCAGGTGCTCGAACCGCTCTCGCGGGGCGAGTCCGCGCGATACGCCCCCTACGACTGGACGGCCCGCCGGTTCGGGGCGCCGAGGACACTGGCCCCCGCCCCCGTGGTGCTGGTCGAGGGCGTGGGGGCGGGCCGCGCGGCGGTGCGCCCGTTCCTCGCGGGGCTGCTGTGGATCGAAGGGGACCCCGAGGCGTCCTGGGAGCAGGGCCGGCTGCGCGACGGGCCCGGGCTCGCCGCGTTCTGGGACGGCTGGACCGCCGCGGAGCGACGGCACTTCGCCGACGACCCCTCATATCCCTTCGCGAGTGCGGTGGTCCGACGGACACCCACGGGGTACGCGTGGCTGGAAGGGCCTCGGGCGACTGCGGTGACGAGTCGGATCATGACGGAGAGTGAGGACTGAGGGCGGCCTGTCCGGCGCGCCCGGAAAGCCCCGCGAACTGCGCCGACACCGCTTGACCGTGGGCCCGTACAGGTCATACGTTCTCGATGTCGGCTCCTCGGAGCCCCCGCAGATGCGAAGCCCCCGGCCGTTCCCCCGTGACCGGGGGCTTCGTCCTGCCCGCGGACACCGCCGTACGGCGCCACGCGATCACCCTCGGTCACAACACCGGAGCGCCGGTAACGCCCTTAACTGCTTACTCACCGCGCAGGTACGATGCGTCTGGGTGTGGTCAATTCCCGTCCCCGACACGGTGATTAGGCGCGCTGCGCTGGGCATGCTGTGCGAGCGGGACATTCTGGGGGCACGGTTTGTGGGGGACCTGATGGACATCGGCGCGCAGGGGATGCAGGCCCCGGCCGACCTCGCATGGCTGCGTGGGGTGGACGCCTACACGATGGGCGCGTATCCCCAGGCCGAGGAGGAGTTCCGCACCGCGGTGCGCCTCGATCCCGGCATGGCGGACGGCTGGCTCGGCCTGCACGCTCTGCGGATCGACACCACGACGGCGCTCTTACGCATGTACCGCCACCGGGAGCGCTTCGGCGAGCAGCGCACGCGTCACCGTCGGACCCTCAACTCCTGGTACTGGCTGGGGTGGTGGGTTCAGCCCGTGCTGGAGAGCGCCCGCGACCTGCTGCTCGCGCACGCGTCGCACTGGCTGGACGGCCGTCATGTCCCGGAGCTGGACCGCGCGCTGGCCGGACTTCCGCCCGTCGACGCGGATCCCCAGGTGCGGTTCCTGCACGCCTGCCGGTCCTATCTGGTCAAGGACTGGGAACAGCTCGTACGGACCACCGAGCAGCTGGTCGACGACCCGCTGCTGGGGATCGAGTCGGGACTCTTCGGCGGCATGGCGCGGGTGCGTCTGGAGATGTACGGGCAGGCGGAACCCCTCCTGTCGGCGGCCCTGATGCGGTGCCGCAGCGAACAGCCGCAGCGCAAGGAACTGCGCTACTGGCTGGCGCGGGCCCACGAGGGCACCGGACGCAGCGCGGCGGCCCTCCCGCTCTACCGGGCGGTCCACCGGGTCGACCCGGCCTTCATGGACACCTCGGCCAGGCTCGCGGCCATCTCCGAGGGGGACGGCTACGACGAGGCCGTGGATCTCGCCGCCGTCTCCCTGGCCGGCTTCGGTTCGGACGGCACCGCCGTGGAGGGCCGGCGGGACGGGGACATGGTGCTCGACACGGACCTGTCCGAGGGGCGGGAGTCCTGGCTCGGCGGGGACCCGCAGCCGCTGTCCGGGGCCCCGGCGCCCGTGCCGGGCTCCGGTGGTACGCGGCGCAAGACGGGGTCGGCACGGACCACCGTGTTCCCGGCCGGTCCCAGCGACCCTGCCCTGCTCGCCGAGGCACTCGCGGAGCTGGAGCGCATGGTCGGGCTGGAACCCGTGAAACGCCAGGTCAAGGCCCTGTCCGCGCAACTGAACATGGCACGGCTGCGGGCCGAGCAGGGGCTGCCCGTCCAGCCGCCGAAGCGCCACTTCGTGTTCTCCGGACCGTCCGGGACGGGCAAGACGACCGTCGCCCGCATCCTGGGCCGGGTGTTCTACGCGCTCGGCCTGCTCGGCGGCGACCATCTGGTCGAGGCCCAACGCTCGGACCTGGTGGGCGAGTTCCTGGGCCAGACGGCCGTGAAGGCCAACGAACTGATCGACTCCGCGCTCGGCGGGGTGCTGTTCGTCGACGAGGCGTACAGCCTCTCCAACTCGGGTTACAGCAAGGGCGACGCGTACGGCGACGAGGCCCTGCAGGTCCTCCTCAAACGCGCCGAGGACAACAGGGACCATCTGGTCGTCATCCTCGCCGGCTACCCCGAGGGCATGGACCGGCTGCTCTCCACCAACCCGGGGCTCTCCTCGCGCTTCACCACCCGCGTCGACTTCCCGAGCTACCGCCCCCTCGAACTCACCGCGATCGGCGGCGTGCTGGCCGCGGAGAACGGCGACGCGTGGGACGAGGAGTCGCTGGACGAGCTGCGCAGCATCAGCGGGCACGTGACCGACCAGGGCTGGATCGACGAGCTGGGCAACGGCCGCTTCCTGCGCACCCTGTACGAGAAGAGCTGCGCCTACCGTGATCTGCGGCTGTCCGGATACACGGCCCCGCCGACCCGGGACGACCTGGCGACCCTGCGGTTGCCGGACCTGATGCAGGCGTACGGCGAGGTGCTCTCGGGCCGGGGCCCGGTGGACCGGGGGACCCAGGAGCCCGGGACGCTGTAGGGACAGGCGGTCGCGGCGGCGGGCGGCCCGCACGGGGCCGCCCGCCGCCGCACGCGGTCAGCCCGTGGGGGCCATGGCCTTCGGCACCTCGACGGTCCGGCGGGGCACGGAGACGTGGTGGGCCGGGTCACGGACCTCACCGACGAGCATCTCCAGGACGTCCTCCATGGCGACGAGGCCGAGCACCCTGCCCGAGGCGTCCGCGACCTGCGCCAGGTGCGTGGCCGCGCGGCGCATGACCGTCAGGGCGTCGTCCAGCGGGAGTTCGGCCCGCACGGTCGCCATCGGGCGCCAGATCTGCTGCGGGACGGCACGTTCGCCGTCCTCCAGCTCCAGGACGTCCTTGACGTGCAGATAGCCCATGAAGGGGCCACCGCCCTCGGCGCACACGGGGAAGCGCGAGTAGCCGGTCCTGACGGTCAGCTCCTCGATGCGGCGCGGAGTGACGGACGGATCCACCGTCACCAGGGACGCCCGGTCGAGCATGACGTCGGTGACGTGCCGGCTGCCCAGCTCCAGGGCGTCCTCCAGGCGTTCCTGGGCCTCCGGCTCCAGCAGCCCGGCGAGGCCCGAGTCCTCGACGAGACGGTTGAGCTGTTCGCTGGTGAACACCGCCTCGACCTCGTCCTTCGGCTCGACCTTGAAGAGCCTGAGCACGAGCCGGGCACAGGCCCCGAGCGCCGAGGTGACCGGCCGGCACAGCCGGGCGAAGCCGACCAGGCCCGGGCTGAGCCACATGGCGGTCTTCTCGGGGGCGGCCATCGCCAGGTTCTTCGGGACCATCTCGCCGATGACGAGGTGGAGGAAGACCACGGAGACGAGGGCGACCGCGAAGCCGAGCGGGTGCACGAACCCCTCGGGCAGGTGTGCCGCGTGGAAGACCGGCTCCAGGAGGTGCGCCACGGTCGGCTCGGCGACGGCGCCGAGTGTGAGGGAGCAGACGGTGATGCCGAACTGTGCGGCGGCCATCATCTGCGGCAGGTTCTCCAGGCCGTACATGACCTGTCTGGCCCGGCTCGACCCGGCCGCGGCGAGCGGCTCGACCTGGCTGCGCCGCACGGACACGAGCGCGAACTCCGCGCCGACGAAGAAGCCGTTCGCCAGCACCAGCAGCCCCGCGAACATGAGCTGTACGAGACTCATCGCACGGCCTCCAGCATGTCCTGGGAGAGCCGTTCGGCCGTCCGGGGTATGTCCGTCAGCCGGACGAACCTGACGCGCTCGGCACGGTAGTGGCCGACCTGACGGACGGAGATCCGCCAGCCGGGCAGTTCCGCCCGGTCCCCCGGGGCGGGGATGCGCCCCAGCAGGTCGGCGATCAGACCCGCCACGGTCTCGTACGGTCCCTCGGGCACGTCGAGGCCTATCGAGTGCAGGGTCAAAACCCTGCAGCTGCCCTCCACGTCCCAGCCCGGCCGGCCGTCGTCTGCCACGACGGGGGTGAGCTGGGGCTGGTCCGCGCCCTCGGCGTCGTGCTCGTCCCGGACCTCGCCCACCAGCTCCTCGATGATGTCCTCGAGGGTGACGACGCCCGCGGTGCCGCCGTACTCGTCGACCACGACCGCGATCGGCTGCTCACTGCGCAGCCGCTGGAGCAGCTGTTCGACCGGCAGTGTCTCCGGTACGAGGAGCGGCGGCACGGCGATACGGCCGACGGGGGTGCGCAGCCGGTCCGGTGCGGGGACGGCAAGGGCGTTCTTGAGGTGGACCATGCCGACGACCTCGTCGATGCGGTCCCGGTACACGGGGAAGCGGGAGAGTCCCGTGGCCCTGGTGAGGTTGAGGACGTCCGCCGCGGTCGCCGTCGACTGCAGCGCGCTGACCTTCACCCGCGGAGTCATGACGTGCTGCGCGGTGAGACCGGCGAGGGACAGGGTCCGCACGAAGAGGTCGGCGGTGTCCTGCTCCAGGGCGCCGGCCTCGGCGGAGTGCCGGGCCAGGGAGACGAGTTCGCCGGGGGTCCGGGCGGAGGCCAGTTCGTCGGTGGGTTCGACGCCCAGCAGCCGCACCAGCCGGTTCGCGACGGTGTTCAGCGCGGTGATCACGGGCCGCAGAAGGGCGGAGAAACGGTGCTGGGGGCCGGCGACGAACCGTGCGACCTGGAGCGGCCGCGAGACCGCCCAGTTCTTCGGCACGAGTTCGCCGATCACCATCTGGACCGCGGAGGCGAAGATCATGCCGGTGACGACGCTCACTCCCGGGACCGCGCCGGCGGGCAGGCCGGTGGCGGTGAGGGGTCCGGAGAGCAGTTGGGCGAGCGCCGGTTCGGCCAGCATGCCCACGACCAGTGAGGTGATGGTGATGCCGAGCTGGGTGCCGGACAGCTGGAAGGAGAGTTCGCGCAGGGCGGCGACGACGGTGCGCGCCCGGCGGTCTCCTTCGGCGGCGGCGCGCTCGGCGTCCGGCCGTTCCACGGTGACGAGCCCGAATTCGGCCGCCACGAAGAACCCGTTGGCGAGGATGAGGAGGAATGCCGCGAGGAGCAGCAACAGGGGGGTGATCATGCCGCCGCCTCCGGGGAGGGGGCGGCGCAGGTACTACCGGACGATCCGTCCATTGCTGGAGGGAGTCACTCCTTGGGTCGCAGGAATGTGCCCCGCGGGCCCAGAGGGCCTTCAGGTGCGGGGCGGCGGCGCACCCGGTGCGCCGCCGCCATCCAGAATAATCGGGATCCGGCCGCGTGGGGCAGGGGGCTCAGCCGTTCCGGGTGGCATCGTTCACTCCGCTGCCGTGGAATTCCACGAGGGCGCGGAGTGTTCGGGCGTCCCGGACGGCCTGTTCCCTGGCGATCCCGGGCTGGATGCCGAGGGCCGGCATGCTGGTGCCGTCGCTGAGGTCGAGGAACACCCACGGGTCACCGGCACGCAGGTTGACGCGGACGATCTCGGCCCAGGCCAGCCTGCGGGTGCGGGTGATGTTGACGACCGTGACGCCGTCCACGCCGGCGGTGACGCGGGGCCTGCTCAACAGGGCCAGGACGCCGAAGAAGAGCAGCGCGACGAAGACGAAGCTGGTCCGCTCCCCCGGCCCGAGGTTCTCCAGGATCATCGCGACGGCGGTGATGACGACGAACATCGCCAGTCCCACGGACAACAGGACCACCCGGGTGCGGGTGGGCCTGAAGGTGGCCGGGAGCGCGGGGAGTTCGGGAGAAGCGGGCAGGGAGGCGGACATCGCGGCGCTGTCTTCCTTCGGTTGTGCCGTCGTGCGGGCCGTCAGAGGCGGCAGGCGTGGATGGCGGTCGTGAGGATGGCGCGGGCGCCCAGTTCGTACAAATCGTCCATGATCCGCTGGGCCTCCTTGGCCGCGACCATGGAACGGACCGCGACCCAGCCCTCGTGGTGCAGCGGGGAGATGGTCGGCGACTCCAGTCCCGGAGTGAGGGCGACCGCGCGCTCCAGGTGCTCGACACGGCAGTCGTAGTCCATCATCACGTAGCTGCGGGCCACCAGGACGCCCTGCAGACGGCGCAGGAACTGCTGCACCTTGGGGTCGTCGCCGGGGGCGCCCTTGCGGCGGATCACGACGGCTTCCGACTTCATGATCGGCTCGCCGATGATCTCGAGGCCGGCGTTGCGCATGCTCGTACCGGTCTCGACGACATCCGCGATGATCTGCGCGACCCCGAGCTCGATGGCGGTCTCGACGGCGCCGTCGAGGTGGACGACCGAGGCGTTCACGCCCTCGTCGGACAGGTGCTTCGCCACGATGCCCTCGTAGGACGTGGCGATCGTCATGCCGTCGAAGTCCTGGGGGCCGGTGGCCGTCCCGGGCTTCGTGGCGTAGCGGAACGTGGAGCGCGCGAAGCCGAGCTGGAGGATCTCCTCGGCCTCGGCCCCGGAGTCCAGCAGCAGGTCACGGCCGGTGATGCCGATGTCCAGCCGCCCGGAGCTGACGTAGATCGCGATGTCCCGCGGCCTCAGGTAGAAGAACTCGACCTCGTTCGTGGGGTCGACGAGGACCAGTTCCTTGGACTCCTTGCGCTGCCGGTAGCCCGCCTCATGGAGCATCGCCATCGCAGGCCCGGAGATTGCACCCTTGTTGGGGACGGCGATGCGCAGCATGAGGTCAGGTTTCCTTTGTGCGGAGGGAGTTCCGGGACGTGCGGGTGTGCTCAGAGGTGGGCGTAGACGTCGTCGAGGGAGATCCCGCGCGCGACCATCATCACCTGGACGTGGTACAGCAGTTGCGAGATCTCCTCGGCGGCGGCTTCCTTGCCCTCGTATTCGGCGGCCATCCACACCTCGGCGGCCTCCTCGACGACCTTCTTGCCGATGGCATGCACTCCCTTGTCCACCAGCTCGGCGGTGCGGGAGGTGGTGGGGTCGCCGTCGGCGGCCTTGAGCTGGAGCTCGGCGAAGAGCTCTTCGAAGGTTTTGTTCGCCATGATGGTCCTTAGAATACGGGGTCCCCGCGCGCTGCTCAGCGCCAGGGTTCGCTCACGGTGCGCAGCGTGGCAGCGGTGGCGACGGCCGCGGTGACCGCTTCGTGCCCCTTGTCCTCGTTGGACCCCTCAAGGCCGGCCCGGTCCAGTGCCTGCTCCTCGTTGTCACACGTGAGCACCCCGAAGCCGACGGGGACCCCGGTGTCGACGGTGACCTGGGTGAGGCCGTTGGTGACGCCCTGCGACACGTACTCGAAGTGGGGGGTGCCGCCGCGGATGATGACGCCGAGGGCGACGATCGCGTCGTAGCCCCGCCCGGCGAGCACCTTGGCGACCACCGGGAGCTCGAAGCTGCCGGGGACCCGGAGCAGCGTCGGCTCGTCGATCCCGAGGTCGTGCAGGGCACGCAGAGCCCCGTCCACGAGTCCGTCCATCACCTTCTCGTGCCATTGGGCCGCGATCACCGCCACCCTGAGGTCCCCGCAGTTGCGTACGGACAGTTCGGGTGCGCCCTTGCCGCTCATGTCTCTCCTGTGTGTTCTCGTTCGGTACTTACTGGTTGCCGCAGGCCGACGCCGTGCCGGCGTCGAGCCAGGGCAGGTCGTGCCCCATCCGGTCCCGCTTGGTGCGCAGGTACCGCAGGTTGTGCTCCCCGGCCTGGACGGGCATGGGCTCGCGCCCGGTGATCCTGAGCCCGTGCCGCACGAGCGCGGCTGTCTTGTCCGGGTTGTTCGTCATCAGCCGGAGGCTGCGGACGCCGAGGTCGCTGAGGATCTGGGCGCCCGCCGCGTAGTCCCGGGCGTCGGCGGGCAGGCCGAGCTCCAGGTTGGCGTCGAGCGTGTCGGAACCGCGCTCCTGGAGTTCGTACGCCCGCAGCTTGGACAGCAGTCCGATGCCGCGGCCCTCGTGTCCGCGCAGGTAGACGACGACCCCGCGGCCCTCGGCCGTGACCCGTTCCATGGAGGCGTGGAGCTGGGGTCCGCAGTCGCAGCGCTGGGACTGGAAGATGTCGCCGGTCAGGCATTCCGAGTGGACGCGGACGAGGACGTCCTCGCCGTCTCCGATGTCGCCGTGCACCAGCGCGACGTGCTCGACGCCGTCGGCGATGGAGCGGTAGCCGTACGCGGTGAACGGACCGAACGAGGTGGGCAGCCGCACCTCGGCCTCACGGCGGACGGTCGGCTCGGAGGTGCGCCGGTAGGCGACCAGGTCCTCGATGGAGATGATCGTGAGGCCGTGCTTGCGCGCGAAGGGGACGAGTTCGGGCAGGCGCAGCATCACGCCGTCCTCACCCGCGATCTCCACGATGGCGCCGGCGGGACGCAGCCCGGCGAGGCGGGCGAGGTCGACGGCGGCCTCCGTGTGCCCGTTGCGGACCAGCACACCCCCGGCCTTGGCGCGGAGCGGGAAGACGTGACCGGGGCGTACGAAGTCGCCGGGACCCGCCTTGCCGTCCGCGAGCAGCCTGAGGGTGGTGGCGCGGTCGGCCGCGGAGATCCCGGTGGTCACCCCGTGGGCCGCCGAGGCGTCCACGGAGACCGTGAAGGCCGTCTGCATCGACTCGGTGTTGCGCGCGACCATCTGCGGGAGTTCGAGGCGTTCGAGCTCGTCGTTCTCCATGGGCGCGCAGATCAGGCCGCGGCACTCGCTCATCATGAAGGCGACGATCTCGGGGGTCGCCTTCTCGGCGGCGATGACGAGGTCGCCCTCGTTCTCGCGGTTCTCGTCGTCGACGACCACGACGGGCCGTCCGGCGGCGATGTCGCGGATCGCCTGTTCGACGGGGTCCAGCGAGAGGTCTTCGAAGGTGTGGTCGTGCAACCAGGTGGGCTGGGCAGTCATGCCGTGGCTCCTTCCAGAGCGGGTGTCCGCGTACGCAGCCACCAGTCGCGCAGACCCCACAGGACGAGGGCGCCGTAGACGACGTAGATGAGACCGGAAAAGGCGAGTCCGCTGTGGAAGTTCAGCGGGACGCCGACGAGGTCGACGAGCAGCCAGGCGAACCAGAACTCGACCATGCCGCGGGCCTGGGCGAGCATCGCCACGAGGGTGCCGGCGAAGATGTACGCGTCGGCCCACGGACTCCAGGAGAGGGACGGGAAGGCCGTGAACAGTCCGCCGACGGCCAGGGTGCCGACGGCGGCTCCGCCGGCCAGGTAGGCGCGCTCGCGCCAGGTGGCGAAGCGCACGGCGATGGAACCGTCCTGCGCCTTCTGCCTGCCGCGGGTCCACTGCTGCCAGCCCCAGACGGCGACGGCGACGACGATCAGCTGTTTGCCGACGCTGCCCGCCTGGTGGACGGACACGTTGGCGGCGACCAGCACAGCACCGGACAGGAGTTGGGCGGGCCAGGTCCAGACCGAGCGGAGCCAGCCGAGGGCCAGCGCGATCAGGCCGATGGTGTTGCCGAGCATGTCGGACCAGATGATGCGCTGCCCGAAGGCGGTGAACGCCTCCGAGTTCAACCAGTCCACCGTGATCATGAGACCGGCCCCCCGGGCAGGGGCGGTGTGCTCGTCCCGAGCAGCCGCTCGACGTACTTCGCGAGGACGTCCACTTCCAGGTTGACCGGGTCGCCGGGCTGCTTGAGGCCGAGCGTGGTCAGTCCGAGGGTGGTGGGGATGAGGCTGATGGTGAAGTGGTCCGGGCCCGCGTCGACGACCGTGAGGCTGACGCCGTCGACCGTGATCGAGCCCTTCTCCACCACGTAGCGGGTCAGGTTGCCGGGCAGGGAGATCTTCACGAGCTCCCAGTGCTCGGAGGGCGTCCGCTCGACGATGTGCCCGGTGCCGTCCACGTGGCCCTGGACGATGTGTCCGCCGAGCCGGCCGCCGAGCGCCATGGGACGTTCGAGGTTGACCCGGGAGCCGGTGCTCAGCGCACCGAGGCTGGAGCGCTTCAGCGTCTCGGCCATGACGTCGGCGGTGAACTCGCCGTCCCCGGTCTCCACGACGGTGAGGCAGACGCCGTTCACCGCGATGGAGTCGCCGTGCTTGGCGTCTTCGGTGACCACGGGGCCACGCAGCCGGAAGCGGGAGGCGTCGCCGAGCGTCTCGACGGCGGTGACCTCACCCAGTTCTTCGACAATTCCGGTGAACACTCAGTTTCCCTTCCGAGCAGGGGCGGGGACGGCGGTGATGCGCAAGTCGGGACCGAGACGGACGGTGTCCGTCACATCGAGGCGCAACGCCTGGGAGAGGGTGGAGATTCCGGCGTCGGCGAGAGCGGCGGGGCCCGCGCCGAGGAGCACCGGGGCGATATAGCCGACGACGGTGTCGACGGCTCCCGCGGAGACGAAGGAACCGGCGAGGACCGGGCCGCCTTCCAGGAGCACGGAGCGGACGCCTCGCGCGTGGAGGGCCGCGAGCAGGGCCTCGACGTCGAGGCCGGGGCCGGCTTCGGCACGGGGCAGGCGCAGCACGTTCTCGGCGGGGAGGTGGTCCGTCCGGGCGTCGTCGGCGACGGCGACGAGGGTGGGCGCCGTCGCGTCGAGGACGCGGGCTCCGGGCCGTACCGCGGTGGCGTCGGTGTCGACGACCACGCGGAGGGGCTGAACCGCTCCCTCGATGCCGCGTACGGCGAGCTGCGGGTCGTCGCTCCGCGCGGTGCCGGAGCCGACCACGACCGCGTCGGCCTCGGCGCGCAGCCGGTGGACGTCGGCGCGGGATTCGGGGGAGGTGATCCAGCGGCTGCTGGAGTCGGCGGCGGCGACCCGCCCGTCGAGCGTCGCCGCGTACTTCCACAGGACGTAGGGGCGGCCCAGGCGCACCGAGGTGAGCCAGGCGATGTTGACGGCCTCCGCCTCTTCGGCGAGGAGCCCCTGCTCCACCTCGACCCCTGCGGCGCGCAGGGTGTCCGCACCGCCTGTGGCCTGCGGATTCGGGTCTCCGACCGCGTACACGACGCGCCGGACGCCGGCCTCGACGAGCGCCTGGGCACAGGGGCCGGTGCGTCCGGTGTGGTTGCACGGTTCGAGGGTGACGTACGCGGTACCGCCACGGGCCCTCTCGCCGGCCTCGCGCAGGGCGTGGATCTCGGCGTGCGGCCCTCCGGCGCGCTGGTGGAAGCCTTCGCCCACCTGCTCACCGGCGGCGTCCAGGATGACGCTCCCGACGACCGGGTTGGGGCTGGTGGCGCCGAGTCCGCGTGCGGCGAGTGCGACAGCACGCCGCATGGCGGTGTGTTCGGCCGTGGTGGCCACCGGGTTCTCCTGCCTCTTGGGGCACGGACTCCGGGGCCTGTCGATGACGACAGAGAGACGGAACGCAACAGGGGAACGCCGGAAACCGAGGACGAGGACACGGGAGCCCCGGAGATCCGGGACAACGCGTCCGCCGACGGCGGCGTACCTGTGACGGCCCGCCGCGCACTGCCTCCCATCCGGACTTTAACCGTCGGTCCAGGAATCCCACCTGGTCAACCGACCGCTGGATGCGGACGGGTCGCGGACTATAACCGCCGGTTCGGAATTGCACCGACCCCGGAGTGCGCTGCTACTGGTACACGACACATTGTGCCACGAAGTACCTTCACCCATACGGGCGCCCTCTGTGCAACAGCTCACAGGAGGAGGCCGGCGGCTCCCCCGACGTCCTGCTCCCCGGGGGCGAAGAGGGCGTCCTGGGCGGCCTCACGGGCGGCGAAGAGCGCTCCGCGCAGGACCGCGCCGCCGCCCAGCGTCCCGGCCCTCACCTCCGTACGCAGGGGTGACATCCGGGCCAGGCGGTCCTCCACGCGGGCGGCGAGCGCCTCGCCGCCGGCGCGGCCGACCTCGCCCGCCAGGACGAGGCATCCGGGGTCGAGCACGGACACGACGGAGGCGGCGCCGAGCGCGAGGCGGCCGGCGAGCGCTTCGAGGAACGCCTCGGCGTCCTTCCCGCCGGCCCGGAGGGCGGCCCTGACGGCGAAGGCGGCCGCGGGGTCCTGCTCCTGACCGCCGTTCACCGGAGGGCCCCACGCCCTGATGCCGTGGTCGGCGGCGAGTGCGCAGACCGCACCGGATCCCGCCAAGGAGTGGAATCCGCCGTCGCAGTTGACGGCGGAGGGGACCCCAGAGGTTCCGGGCACCGGCATGAAGCCGATCTCCCCGGCTCCGCCCGAGGCGCCCCGGCGCAGTCGTCCGTCGAGCATGACGGCCGCGCCGACGCCGTGGCCCAGCCAGAGCAGCACGAACGTGTCCCGGTCCCGGGCCGCGCCGATGCGGTGTTCGGCGACGGCGGCGAGGTTGGTCTCGTTCTCCACGAGGACGGTCGCGGACAGCCGCCGCTGGAGTTCCTTGACCAGGCCGCGGTGCCAGGCCGGAAGCCCGGCGGTCTCCCTGAGTTCACCGCTCGCGGGGTCGATGAGGCCGGGGGCGCCGATGCCGACGCTGTGCAGCGGTGCGGTGCCCGCGGTCCTCGCGACGCGTTCGACCATGGCGGCGGCCAGCTCCACGGCGGACTGCGTGCCGGTGTCACTGCCGATCGGCAGGGTGGCCTCGGCGAGCGTCACGCCGAGCAGATCGGCCACGGCCACGGCCACGCTGTCCGTACGCACGTCGAGGGCGGCCAGATGGGCCCGGTCGGCGACGATCCCGTACAGCCGGGCGTTCGGT
The DNA here is from genome assembly GCF_042892135.1 of Streptomyces sp. NPDC001822. Taxonomy (NCBI): domain Bacteria; kingdom Bacillati; phylum Actinomycetota; class Actinomycetes; order Kitasatosporales; family Streptomycetaceae; genus Streptomyces; species Streptomyces sp. NPDC001822. Next base: position 465,023 of record NZ_JBIATW010000004.1, on the reverse strand, counting down.
CCGCGGCGGTCGGAGCCGCTCTCCCCGACGACCCTGACCAGACCGGCGTCCTGCAGCCGCTCCACCAGATCGGCGACCGTGGGACGGGAGAGGCCGGTCATGGCCTTCAGCTGCGTGGCCGTCAACGGGCCGTCCTGCTGGAGCAGTCGCAGGGCGAGCCGGTCGTTGATGGCCCGGGCGGTGCTCGGGGATGCGGGCATGCCGGGATCCTTCCAGATCGCTGCCGCCCCGCCTCCGTGGGGTTATTTATCAGGCAGGGTTCCTGATAGTTTACGGCCGCACCGCGCGACGGGCGCCGGGCAGGCCGGCGGCCGCGCATTTCCCAGGGGAGGGGCACGGCGCATGACACAGGATTCAGCGGTCCCGGTCTTCGACGCGGAGAGGGTCAGGCGGGCCAGATACGCGGTGGCCGCGGTCTTCGCCGTGCACGGAGCGGTGACCGGCAGCTTCGCGACCCGCGTCCCGTGGATCCAGGACCACGCGGGAGTGAGCGCGGGCCAGCTCGGCCTCGCCCTCGCCTTCCCCGCGATCGGAGCCTCGCTGGCCATGCCGCTGGCCGGGAGCGTCAGTCACCGCTTCGGTGCGCGCACCGCCCTGCGCGGACTGCTGGCGCTGTGGACCCTTGCCCTGATCCTGCCCGCGCTCGCCCCGAATCTGCTCACGCTCTGCGCCGCGCTGTTCGTCTACGGCGCCACCGCGGGAATGTCGGACGTGGCGATGAACGCGCTCGGCGTGGAGGTGGAGAACCGGCTCGACAAGTCGATCATGTCCGGGCTGCACGGCATGTGGAGCATGGGGGCCCTGATCGGCTCGGCGGCCGGCACGGTCGCGGCGCACATCGGGGCGGACGCCCGGCTGCACCACACCCTGGCCGCGCTGGTCCTCACCGCGCTCGGCCTGGCCGCCTGCCAGGGTGTGCTCGACCTGCGCAGCCGGCCCGACGAGGAGCCGCCGCCGCGTTTCACCCTGCCGCCCAAGTCCGCACTGGTCATCGGCGCCGTCGGCTTCTGCGCGGTGTTCGCCGAGGGGGCCAGCCTGGACTGGTCGGCCGTCTACCTCCGGGACGTCATGGGCAGTTCCGCAGGGCTCGGAGCGGCGTCCACGACGGCCTTCGCCCTGACCATGGCCGTGGCCCGCATCGCCGGGGACAGGATCGTCGACCGGTTCGGGGCGGTACGCACCGCACGGGCCGGCGGCTTCCTGGCCACGGCCGGCGGGCTGCTCGTGGTCCTGGCGTCCGGACCGGCCCTGGCCCTCTGCGGCTTCGGGCTCATCGGTCTCGGTGTGGCGGTCGTCGTGCCGCTCGCGTTCGCCGCGGCCGGCCGCAGTGGCACGAATCCCAGCCGGGCCATCGCGGGTGTCGCCACGATCACCTACACCTCGGGACTCATCGCACCGTCCGCCATCGGCTCGCTCGCCGAGGCGACCTCGCTGATCGTGTCCTTCGGCCTGGTCACGGTGCTCGCGTTCGGGCTGGTCCTCGGCGCCGGCGTGCTGCGGGCGGGAGACCGCAAGGTCACGCAGGGCGGAGTGACGCAGTCGGCCCCGGCCAAGAGCCCGGCCGGCGGCTGACCGGCAGCGGGGCGGCCGCCGGCGCCGTCGGCACGGGTCCTCGCGCCGCCCCGGCCGTGCCGGGGCAGCGGCGGGCCCGGCCGCGTGACCGAGGCCGGGCGGCACTAGGGTGGCTCTGATCTTTCCGCGGGTGGACCCATCGGGCGCACCGGACAACCGGTCAGGAGCGGCCATGGCCCTCGGCGTGCGCCGGCCGTCGCACAGCGGCGGGAGGACGCCCGCCCCGGGGGCCGTGGTGCGCCCCTGACCATGAGGTGTGCCGACCGGTGCTCACCCCACGCGGCGGGCCCTGTCGTCGTACCGCTGGACCGGATGTCCCGCCAATGATCGAAACCGTCCGGGCTCGCGGGCCGGACCTCATCACCGCCCGGCAACACATCAAGGAGCAAGACCATGGCGGGCTTCGGCTGGAAGCTGCACGGCGACGGCAAGAGCCTCGCACCGGGCGAGGTCGTACGACCGGATGAGCGGCTCACCTGGGGGCGTACCGCCGGCCTCGGTGCGCAGCACGTGGTCTCGATGATCGGGGCCTGCTTCGTCGCTCCGATCCTGATGGGCCTGGACGCCAACCTTGCCATCATGGCATCCGGTGCGGCCACCATTCTCTTCCTGCTCATCACCCGTGGCCGCATCCCCAGCTATCTCGGCAGCAGCCTGTCGTTCATCGGCGTGGCCGCCGTCATCAAGACCCAGGGCGGCGACGCGGCCACCCTCACCGGCGCACTGCTGGTCGTCGGCGCGGTCCTCCTGCTCTGCGGGGCGGTCGTCCGCGCCTTGGGCGCCCGCATCATCCACGCCGTCCTGCCGCCGGTGGTCACGGGCGCGGTGGTCATGCTGATCGGGTTCAATCTGGCTCCCGTCACCGCCGGCACGTACTGGCCCCAGGACCAGTGGACCGCGCTGCTCACGATGCTCTTCACGGGCTTCGCCCTCGTCGTGCTGCGCGGCTTCTGGTCCCGTATTGCGATCTTCCTCGGTCTGGCGTTCGGCTACCTGATCTCCTGGGTCTTCGACCGCGTCTTCGGCAGGATCCACTCCCCCGCCGGAGGCGCCGAGTCGGTCGACCACTGGCGCCTCGACCTCTCGGGGGTGGCCGAGGCCGACTGGATCGGCTTTCCCGCCTTCCACGCCCCGAGCTTCTCCCTCTCCGCGGTTCTCGTCGCGCTCCCGGTCGTCATCGCGCTCATCGCCGAGAACGCCGGACATGTGAAGGCCGTCGGTGAGATGACCGGCGACCCGCTGGACGACAAACTCGGCACGGCGATCATGGCCGATGGTGCGGCCACCGTGCTGTCGACGTCGGTCGGCGGCCCCGCGACGACCACGTACGCCGAGAACATCGGCGTCATGGCCGCCACCCGCGTCTACTCCACCGCCGCCTACTGGTGCGCCGCCGGTTTCGCGATCCTGTTCGGTCTCTGCCCCAAGTTCGGGGCTGTCGTGGCCGCCATCCCCGGCGGGGTCCTCGGCGGAATCACCGTCATCCTCTACGGCATGATCGGCCTGCTGGGCGCCCAGATCTGGGTCCGCTCCCGCGTCGACCTGTCCAACCCGCTCCACCTCGTGCCCGTGGCCGCCGGGCTCATCGTGGGGATCGGCAACGTCAGCCTGACGCTCACGGACAACTTCGAGCTCAGCGGCATCGCTCTGGGAACGCTGATCGTGGTCGTCGGCTACCACGCCCTTCGGGCCTTGGCGCCCGCGCACATGAAGACCGAGCCGCCGCTCGCCGAATCGGACGGTCCTGGGTACGACCGAGGTCCGGGCGAATCCTGATCCCGGGCGTATGTGAAGTCCCGTGGACCCGGGACGACCGAGGGCAGATGCCTCCACCGTGAGGATCCCGGGGCGAGCTGACGCATGTGGTCCGTTGGCCTGACATCGAGCCGGATGGCGACGAGTGGGCGATGAATCGGGCAAGGAACCCTGCGTCAGCGAACGGAACCCCCCGTCATGCGACGCGCATCGGCCTCGGAGAATCACATGATCGACAGACGCACCTTCGGCACGGTCTTCGGGGCGGGAGTAGGAGCAGCGGCTCTCGCCGGCCTCACCACCGGTTGCGCCAGTGGCACGTCCGAAGCGGGCCGCGCCCTCGGCGGCGGTCCGGGCGAGGAGACCCCGGGAGAGGCGACGGCCTTCGGCCCGCTGAAGCAGATCAAGGCGGGCGAACTGAACGTCGGTTACGTGGAGCGGGGGCCCCGGCACGGGCAGGCCGTGATCCTGCTGCACGGCTGGCCCTACGACATCCACAGTTACGAGAAGGTCGCGCCGCTGCTCGCGAAGCAGGGCTACCGCGTCATCGTCCCGTACTTCCGCGGGCACGGTACGACCCGGTTCCTGTCGGACGGGACACCCAGGACAGCGGAGCAGGTGGCGTTCGCCCTCGACATCATCGCCCTCATGGACGCCCTGAACATCGACAAGGCGATCCTCGGCGGTTTCGACTGGGGGTCGCGGACGGGCGACATCATCGCAGCGCTCTGGCCTCAGCGGGTGAAGGCCCTGGTGTCCGTGACGGGTTACCTGATCACCAACCTCGCCGCCAACAAGAAGCCCCTGCCTCCCAAGAACGAATGGGCATGGTGGTACCAGTACTACTTCTCCACGGAGCGAGGGCGGCTCGGGCTCGAACAGAACAGGAAGGACCTGGCGAAGCTCATCTGGACGTTCAACTCGCCGACTTGGAACTTCGACGAGACGACCTTCGATCGCACCGCCGCGGCCTTCGACAATCCCGACTACGTTCCGATCGTCATCGACAACTACCGCTGGCGGCTCAGCCTGTCGAAGAGCGATCCGCGCTATGCCTCCCTCGAACAGAAGCTTCAGGCAGGCCCCGTGATCACGGTCCCGACGGTCACACTCGACGGTGCGGAGGATCCCTTCACTCCCCCGGGCAACGGTTCCGCCTATCGGGACAAGTTCACCGGTCCGTACGCGCATCGAACGCTCAAGGGCATCGGCCACAACGTGCCGCAGGAAGCCCCCCAGGCCTTCGCGCAGGCCGTCGTCGACGCCGCCGGGCTCGCCGGCGGAGCCAAGGGAACGGGAACGGGAACGGGAAAGTGACCGACCGGGCCTCCTGAAGACACGACGGGGCGATACGGGTCCGGCGACCCGTCGGGCTCCCGGAGCGCCGCCGCATCAGCCCTCCGGGAGTTCGACGGGTGCGATCTCGTCGAAGACGTCGCCCGGCCCCGGGTTCGCCGGGTCGGTGGCGCCGCCGAACTGGGCCATCACGCCCCACACGGCGTTCAGCGCGGTCTGCACCGCGCCCTCGGCCCACCCTGCGGTCCAGGAGATGTCGTCGCCGGCCAGGAACAGGCCGCGCTTGTCCTCGGGCAGCCGGTCCTGCATGAAGTGGGTGAACAGCCGCCGCTGGTAGCGGTAGTGGCCGGGCAGGTTGGCCTTGAACGCTCCCATGAAGTAGGGCTCGTTCTCCCAGGAGACGGTGACCGGGTTGCCGATGACGTGCTTGCGGATGTCGACGCCCGGATAGATCTCGCCGAGGGACTTGAGCATGACGTCCATGCGCTCCCTGGGAGACAGCGGCAGCCACTTCAGGCTGTCGTCGCACCAGGTGTAGGAGAGGCAGATGACGGCCGGCTTGTCCGGCCCGTCGTCGAGGAGGTACGTCCCCCGGGTCATCCGGTCCGTCAGCGTCATGGACATCGTGTCCCGGCCGGTGGGGTTGCCCTCGCCGTCGACGGCCTCGTCGAGCCAGAACGGCCGGTCGACGGGGACGAACAGCTTGGACGACTCCATGTAGTGGGTGCGCTCCATCGCCGTCCAGTGGTCGATCGGGAAGAGCGCGTCGTCGCAGGCGATCTTGGAGAGCAGCAGCCACGACTGACCGGTGAACACCGCAGCCCGGTAGGTGCGGATGTCGCCCGTGGCGTCGGTGACGGTGATCCGGTTCCCGGCCGTGCGGTCGAGCCGGGTGACCGCCCCGCGCGGCTCTCCCCCGTGCAGGGACGACAGCGACGTCCCCGGCGCCCAGTGCACGAGCTTCTGCGGCTCCCGCTCCCACAGGCGCAGCGGCAGCTGCTGGCTGCCGCCGACGATTCCCCGGTGGTGGTCGTCGGCCTCGGTGTAGACGACGCGCAGGATCTCCAGGATCGAGTTGGGGAAGTCGGTGTCCCAGCCCCCGGTGCCGAAGCCGACCTGGCCGAAGATCTCGCGGTGGCGGAAGGAGGAGAAGGCGTCGGAGGCGCAGAGGTAGCCGTAGAAGGTCTGGTCGTCGAGCTTCTCGACGAGCTTCGACCAGATCTCGCGGATGCGCGGCACGTCGCGCTCGCGCATGGCGCGGTTCATGTCGGAGAAGTCGGCGCCCTCCTCCAGGCAGGAGTTCCAGGCGTCCATCACTTCGCGGTACACCGGAGGCAGGTCGTCGATGGTCTCCGCGTAGTGGGACTCCCCCTTGAGGTCGACGACGGTCGAGGGGGTCGCCGGGGAGAGAGGGTTGGGGAAGGGCCGGGTCTCCAGGCCCACCAGGTCGATGTAGTGCTGGAGCGCCGTGGACGAGGGCGGGAAGCGCATGGCGCCCATCTCGGCGGTGAGCGAGGGGTCGCAGCCCTCGAAGCCGACGGTGCGCAGCCGCCCGCCGATCCGGTCCGCCTCGTAGACGACGGGCTTCAGCCCCATCTTCATCAGTTCGTACGCCGCGATGATGCCGGAGAGCCCGCCACCGATGACGGCGACCTCGGCCCCGTGCTCCGTGGCGGGTATCTGGCCGATGCCGGCCGGGTGCGCGAGGAAGTCGTCGTACGCGTAGGGGAAGTCCGGCCCGAACATGGTGATCGGCGGCTGCGCGTCGGTGTGCTGGACGGCGTTGGGCACCGTGGACGTCATGGGGTACGGACTCCTTGCGAAATGAGCGTGGCTGGGGCTCGGGGCGGGGTGTACGGGCTGGGGTCTTCCGTCCGGATCGGGCTGGGCTCGCGTGCCCCGGCGCCTGATCCGGACGAGGTCCGTCAGCCGAGTGAGCCGTACAGGCCGGGACGGCGGTCGTGGAGATAAGGGTTGGCGGCCCGCGAGGCGGCCAGGAACCCGGGATCGACGTCTCCCACGACGAGTTCCTCGCCCCGGCCCGCCCTGGCGCGGGCCGTGCCGTCGGGGCCGGCCAGGCAGCTGAGCCCGGTGAACTCGAACTCGCCCTCCGTACCGGTCCTGTTGGCGTACGCGATGTACATCTGGTTCTCGAACGCGCGGACCGGCACCAGGGATTCGGCGACGAACGGGAAGGGGTGCATCAGCGCGGTCGGCACGAGCAGCAGTTCCGTCCCGGCCAGTGCGTGGGCGCGCACGTTCTCCGGGAACTCGACGTCGTAGCAGATCAGCAGCCCGATCCGGACGCCGTCGAGCTCGGCCTGGACGACGGGCAGGTCACCGGGGGTGAACCACGTCCGCTCGAAGGAGCCGAAGAGGTGGGTCTTGCGGTAGTTGGCGCGCGGAGCGCCGTCGGGTCCGATGAGCAGGGCGCTGTTGAAGATCAGGTCTCCGTCGCGTTCCGGGTAGCCGTACAGGACGGCGAGTCCGTGGCGTACGGCGATCTCGGCGACCGCTCGCGCGCCGGGCCCGTCGGCCGGTTCCGCCAGCTCGGGGAGCGCGTCGCCGACGGCGTACCCGGTGAGGAACAGTTCGGGCGCGGCCATCAGCCGGGCACCCGCTCCGGCGGCCCGCGCGGCTGCCTCGTCCAGCGCCTTCAGGTTCTCCGCGACGGCACCGGGCCGTCCGGAGCTCTGGAGCAGGGCGGTGCGCAACGACGGCATGGCTGACCTCGGCGGGGCGGGTGGGGTGGGGAGACGTATTGACGGTACGGCGCGGGGATCACGCCGGACAAGGCGGGAATGTTGCGCGTCCACCGTCGATCCGTTGCGTGGCAAGGCCTTGCGGCGGTGATTCGTTGCGTGCCGCGTCGCCGCAGGTCAGGTGAGTGATTTCCGTCTCCGTGGGGGCCGTCGGCGCACCCCCGGAAGCAGCCCGGCCGAGACGTGCCGCCGTGCGCGGACCGCACGGGCCCGGACGCCGGCCGGGGTGGCCCGGTCCTCAGGCCGGCGGGGCCGAGGAGTACCGCCGCAGGAGCGGGGACAGGACGAGCACGGACTTCGTGCGCTCGACGTACGGCTCTCCGGCGATCCGCTCCAGCACCTGTTCGAAGTGGCGCATGTCCGCGGCGAAGACCTGCACGATCGCGTCCGCGTCACCCGTCACGGTGGACGCGGACGCGACCTCCGGATAGGCGGCGAGGCCCTGTTTGATCGCCTCGGGTGCGGTGTTGCGGCTGCAGTAGATCTCGATGAAGCCCTCGGTCTGCCAGCCGAGCGCCGCCGGGTCGACCCGGACGGTGAAGCCGGTGATCGCGCCTTCGGCCCGCAGTCGGTCCACACGGCGCTTCACCGCGGGCGCGGAGAGACCGATGAGCGCGCCGATGTCGGCGTAGGAGCGGCGGGCGTCCTCGGCGAGGGCGTGGACGATGCGTTCGTCGAGGTCGTTCAGGCGCACGTCGGGCGGATCACTTCTCTGCGGCGGACGGTTCGGGGGCGGCACGTGCCGCCCCCGAAGTAGACCACGCGCGCACCCGGGCCGGGCGCGCCCGCCGCGGAACGCGGCCGGTCAGAAGGGGAAACGCGAGCGCCCGTGCTGGACGGATATCCACTTCTGGGTGGTGAACGCCTCGATCATCGAGTCGCCGTTCAGCCGCCCGAGGCCGGAGTTCTTCTCCCCGCCGAAGGGGACGATCGGCTCGTCGTGCACCGTGCCGTCGTTGATGTGGACCATGCCGGTGCGGATCCGCTGTCCCACGCGTACGCCGCGCTCGATGTTCCCGGTGTGGACGGCGCCGCTCAGTCCGTACGGGGTGTCGTTGGCGATGCGCACGGCCTCGTCCTCGCCGTCGAACGGGATGAGCAGGGCGACGGGACCGAAGATCTCCTGGTGCAGGACGGGAGAGCCAGGAGCGAGGCCGGTCAGCACGGAGGGGCTGACGACGTTGCCGTCGGCACGGCCGTGCAGGAGCGCGGTGGCACCGGCCTCCACCGTCTCGTCGACGAGCCTGGACACGGCGTCGGCCTGCGAGGAGTTGATCAGCGGGCCGATGTGGGTGGCGGGGTCGGCCGGGTCTCCGACGCGCAGGGAGGCGACCTTGGCGACGAACTTCTCGGTGAACTCCCGCTCGACCGCGCGGTCGACGAGGATGCGGTTGGCCGCCATGCAGACCTGGCCCTGGTGGACGAAGCGGCTGAAGACGGCCGCGTCGACGGCGTAGTCGACGTCGGCGTCGTCCAGGACGATCAGTGCGCTGTTGCCGCCCAGTTCGAGCACCGCGCGCTTGAGGTTGGCGGCGCAGACCGTCGCGACGTGGCGGCCGATCCTGTCGGAGCCGGTGAAGGAGATGACCCGCGGGACGGGGTGCTCCAGCAGTGTGTCGCCGATCTCGGCGATGTCGGTGACCACGACGTTCAGCAGCCCGGCGGGCAGCCCGGCCTCCTCGAAGACCTTCGCGATCAGCGTGCCGCCGCAGACCGGGGTGTTCTGGTGCGGCTTGAGGACGACCGCGTTGCCGAGCGCCAGTGCGGGCGCGACCGACTTGAGGGACAGCAGGAAGGGGAAGTTGAAGGGGCTGATGACGCCGACGACGCCGACGGGAACCCGGTAGACGCGGTTCTCCTTGCCGTCCGTGGGCGAGGGGAGGATCTGGCCGGCCGGCCGCAGGGCCAGGTGCACGGCCTCGCGCAGGAACTCCTTGGCCAGGTGCAGCTCGAAGCCGGCCTTCAGCCGGGTTCCGCCGAGCTCCGCGACGATGGCCTCGCCGATCTCGGCCTCGCGCTCCTCGACGATCCGCAGCGCCTTCTCCAGCACGGCCCGGCGGGCGTACGGGTTGGTGTCGGCCCATTCCTGCTGGGCCCGCTCGGCGGCGCGGTAGGCCTGGTCGACCTCACCCGACGTGGCCACGGTGATCGACGCGAGCTTCTCCCCGCTGTACGGGTTGAAGTCGATGATGTCCCAGGACCCCTTGCCCGGCCTCCACTCGCCGTCGATGTACTGCTGGGCCAGGTCGGTGAAGAAGGTGGACATGAGATCCCTTACCGCAGAGAAGCAGGCAGTTGAAGGAAGCTCATATTACTTATTCTGCAAGTGAGTTGAAGGCGAACAAGAACGCTCGAACACGAAAGACATCGATCACGCGCGCCGTGCGGAGGTCCCTACGCACAGGTGCCCCGCCCGGGAATCGACCGCCCGGGAGGGGCACCTGTGGCAGGACGGGCCGCCGGGGCCCGTCGGCGTCAGCTCCAGCTGGCGTGCAGCGGCTTGCCCTCCGCGTAACCGGCGGCGCTCTGCACACCCACGACGGCCTTCTCGGAGAACTCGTCGAGCGAGGCGGCGCCCGCGTACGTGCAGGAGGAACGCACACCGGCGACGATCGAGTCGATCAGGTCCTCGACACCGGGACGGCTCGGGTCCAGGAACATCCGCGAGGTGGAGATGCCCTCCTCGAAGAGCGCCTTGCGCGCCCGGTCGTAGGCGGACTCGTCCGAGGTCCGGTTCTTGACCGCGCGGGCCGAGGCCATCCCGAAGGACTCCTTGTAGAACCGCCCGTCGGCGGCCTGCTGGAGGTCACCGGGCGACTCGTACGTGCCGGCGAACCAGGACCCGATCATCACGTTGGAGGCGCCGGCCGCGAGCGCCATGGCGACGTCGCGCGGGTGCCGGACTCCTCCGTCGGCCCAGACGTGCTTGCCGTGTTTCCTGGCCTCGGCGGCGCACTCCAGCACCGCGGAGAACTGCGGCCTGCCGACACCGGTCATCATCCGGGTGGTGCACATGGCGCCGGGGCCCACACCGACCTTGACGATGTCGGCGCCGGCCTCGATCAGGTCGCGGACGCCCTCGGCGGCCACCACGTTGCCCGCGACGATCGGCACGGCAGGGTCGAGCGCCCGCACGGCCGCGACCGCGCTGATCATGGATTCCTGGTGCCCGTGCGCGGTGTCGACGACGAGCGTGTCGGCCCCCGCGTCGAGGAGCTGCTTGGCCTTGCCCGCCACGTCGCCGTTGATCCCGACGGCCGCCGCGATCCGCAGCCTGCCGTCGGCGTCGGTCGCCGGGGTGTAGAGCGTGGCGCGCAGAGCGGCCTTCCGCGTGAGGATGCCGACGAGCCGGCCGTCCGCGTCGACGGCGGGAGCGAGCTTGCGGTTCGCGCCGTCGAGCTTGTTGAACGCCTCGCGCGGGTCGATGCCCGCGTCGAGCACGACCAGGTCCTTCGACATGACCTCGGAGAGCTGGGTGAAGCGGTCCACGCCGGTCAGGTCGTGGTCGGTGACGACCCCGACGGGCCGGTTCTCGGCGTCCACGACGACACCCGCGCCGTGCGCCCGCTTGTGCAGCAGGGACAGCGCGTCGGCGACCGTCTGGCCGGGGGCGAGCACGATCGGCGTGTCGAGCACGAGGTGGCGCTTCTTGACCCAGCCGATGACCTCGGTGACGACCTCGATCGGGATGTCCTGGGGGATCACGACCAGTCCGCCGCGGCGGGCGACCGTCTCGGCCATCCGGCGGCCGGCGATCGCGGTCATGTTGGCGACCACCAGGGGGATGGTCGTGCCGCTGCCGTCCGGCGAGGAGAGGTCCACGGCCTGCCGGGAGCCGACCGAGGAGCGGCCGGGAACCATGAAGACGTCGTCGTACGTGAGGTCGTGGGGGACCGAGGGGGCGGCCGTGTACCGACCGGTGCCGGGCTCAAGAAAACGCATAACACCCATATTTTCATACGAAACGGTGCAGGTCGCTTCCACGAAGACACAGCAATGGACCCCCGCGTTCGTCGGTTCCTCCAAGGAGACCGCCCGAGGGTCGGGCAAGTGGAAACCTGCCTTACCCATGGACCCTACCCGAACAGGTTTCGCCGCCGAGCGGTCAGGATTCGGTTCCGAGCGATCACTATCGCTAGACCGGGTGACAGAGTGTCAGGTAGCTTGAAATCCGCAGGTCTCTACGGTAGCGGCAACGCCGCCGATGGGCCCGGAACACCTGACACGTGTTTGACCGGAGAGGACGGGGATCCGCCTGTGGAGAACGAACTGCCGGACATCTTCTGCCCGTTCCCCCAGCGGAGCAATCCGTATGTGGGGCACACCCGCGAGCATCTCGACACCTGGATCCGGCGCACCGGCCTGGTGCACCGGGAGTCCGCGAGACAGCGCTTCGAGCAGGCCGACTTCGGCGCCTTCGTGGGGATGGTCTATCCCACGGCGAACAGCGAACACCTCGATCTCGTCGCCGACTGGTTCGTCTGGCTGTTCCTCGTCGACGACCAGCTGGACGACGGGCACCTGGGCCGCAGCCCCGAACGCGTACGCGACGTGGTGGAGCAGATGCGTGCCGTGGTCGAGGGCACGGCACAGCGCCCGGGGCCGGACGAGGAGGCACCGGCCGCCCTCATCGCCCTGTTCGATCTGTGGGATCGCACGATTCCGCAGGCCGCCCCGCACTGGCGCACCCGTTTCGCCTGGCACCTCATGATGTACCTGACGACCACGACGACCTGGGAGGCGGGCAACCGCGCCAACGGCATCGTGCCGTCCGAGGCGACCTACATAGCCCGGCGGCGGCACACCGGGGCGATCCACGTGTGCATGGATCTGATCGAGATCGTGGCCGGTGTGGAGGCACCGGAGTGGGTCCACAACGATCCCCGGTTCATCACGGCCCTGGAAGCCTCCTGCAACGTGGTGTGCTGGGCGAACGACGTCTACTCCTACGAGAAGGAGCAGGTGCTCGGCGAGATCCACAACCTCGTCCACCTGGTCCGCCACCACCGCGGCTACGGGGAGCGGCAGGCGCTCGAGCACGTGTGCGACGAGATAGCCACCGAGACCGAGCGTTTCCTCACCGCCGAGGAGGAGCTGCTCGACATGTACCCGCGGCTGTCGGCCGTCCTCGTGCCGTACCTCGACGGGATGCGGAGCTGGATGAAGGGGAACCTGGACTGGTCCCGGCAGACACCGCGCTACAACCCCGCGGACGTCAGTCAGTACGCGGAACCCGGGGCGTATCTGGAGGAGACCGTCTTCGGCGTGGGCGCGGACGGCGCCGGACGCGTCGCGGGCACCGACAGCGTCCTGAAGTGAGCACGGCGGAGGCCGGACACCCCGAGGGGTGTCCGGCCTCCGCCGTGCACGGGGTCCGGGCTCAGTCGTCCGGGTCGGCGCGCTCCAGGGCGGGCCGCTGCCCGGCGGCGGACTCGGTGAGCAGGAAGTCCGCGGCCGCGGTGTCCGTCACGAGGCTGGTGACGAGGCCGGAGCGCAGCACGGCGCCGATCGCCGCCGCCTTGCGCTGGCCGCCGGCGATGGCCACGACCTCGGGGATCCGGCGCAGCCGGTCGGCCTCCACCGTGATGCACCGCTCGCCGAGGTCCCGGCCGACCCGGCGGCCGTCCGAGTCGAAGAGGTGCGCGGACATCTCCGCGGCGACGCCGAGCGAGGCGTAATGGGCCCGCTCGTCGTCCGAGAGCATGTCGTGGACGGTGGAGATGCCCGGCTCCCAGGAGCCGATGGAGACCGCGGCGACCGTCACCTTGTCGAAGTACTCGAAGGCGCGGGCGATGCCCGTCTGGTGTCGCAGCGCGGCCGCCGTCGCCGGATCGGGCAGCAGCATCGGGGCGTAGATCGGGTGCGCCTCGCCACCGGACACCTGCGCCGCGCGGCGGACGGCCTCGACCGAGCCGCGCTCGGCCGTCCCGGCGTCGTAGACACCCGTCAGCTGCACGACCGTGCACGGGGGCAGCCGGTCGAGCGCCGCCGCCATGTGGATGGTGGACCGGCCCCAGGCCAGCCCCAGCACGTCGCCCTCGTCGACCAGCTCGCCGAGCAGCTCGGCCGCGACCTCGCCCAGGTTCTCCGGGTCGGCCGCGTCGTCCTGCTCCTCCGCCGGGGACTCGACCACGACGGCGTGCCGCAGGCCGTAGCGTGCCCTGAGCGCGTCGGAACGCTCCGCGTCCAGCTCCGCCGGTACCCGGATCTCGATCCTCACGAGATCACGCTCGAGGGCCGTCTCGAGGACCCGTGCCACCTTGAAGCGGCTGACGCCGAACTCCTCGGCGATCTGGATCTTCGATTTGCCCTCGAGGTAGAAACGACGCGCCATGGCCGCCGCCTGCACCAGCTCCGCGGGTCCCATCCGCATGGCTGACCGACCCGCCGAGATGCCAGACACCGCGATCTCCTCACTGCTGTTCACACGCCCGGTACGCCTTCATCCTGTCAGATCCGGCGACCCTTGATCCGGCCCGTCGGGCCGCGTTCATCCACGCTTGGTTCAGTGGCCGCACACCCAGGGGGCGGAAGCCGTCGCCGTCTCCGCCTGTGCGCGCAGCGCCCGCACGGCCTCGGCCGGGTCCTCGGCGCCGTAGACGGCCGATCCCGCGACGAACACGTCCGCGCCGGCCTCGGCGCACCGCTCGATGGTCGTGGCCGAGACGCCGCCGTCGACCTGCAGCCACAGTTCGAGGCCGTGCTTCGAGATCAGGTCACGGGTCCGGCGGATCTTCGGCAGCATGATGTCCAGGAACGACTGACCGCCGAAGCCCGGCTCGACCGTCATGATCAGCAGCATGTCGAGCTCGGGGAGCAGGTCCTCGTAGGGCTCGATGGGCGTCGCGGGCTTCAGCGCCATGGAGGCGCGGGCCCCCTTGGCCCTGATCTCGCGGGCGAGGCGCACGGGCGCGGCCGCGGCCTCCGCGTGGAAGGTCACGGAGCCCGCACCGGCCTCGACGTACTGCGGCGCCCAGCGATCGGCGTCCTCGATCATGAGGTGGCAGTCCAGCGGGGTGTCCGTTGCCCTGCTCAGCGCCTCCACGACGGGCACGCCGAGCGTGAGGTTGGGCACGAAGTGGTTGTCCATGACATCGACATGGAGCCAGTCCGCGCCTTCGACCGCCTTCGCCTCCTCGGCGAGGCGTGCGAAATCGGCGGACAGGATGCTGGGGTTGATCTGGGCCATGCCCCAAGCCTGCCATGCTCCGCGCCACTTCCCCGCCCCGGTGCGGCGCAAAGGCTCACGGGATCATCACGGTTCGCGCATTCCCGGCGTTCCGGCGCGTCCGACAGCCGTCACGGGGCCGAAGGACCTGTCCCGCCGGTCAGCCCGTCCGGCGCAGGAGGGCCAGGTACATCGCGTCCGTGCCGTGCAGGTGCGGCCACAGCTGGACGTCGGGCCCGTCACCCAGCGCGGGCACCCCGGGCATGAGCGGGCGGGCGTCGATCCACTCGGCCTCGACGGACGGACCGCCGCGCCCCTTCAGCACGTCCTCGACGACGACCCTGGTCTCCGCGAGGTGCGGCGAGCAGGTCGCGTATCCGACGACGCCTCCGACCCGCACCGCCTTCAACGCCTCGCGCAGCAGGCCGCGTTGCAGCGGGGCGAAGCTCTCCAGGTCCTCCGGGCGGCGGCGCCAGCGGGACTCGGGGCGACGGCGCAGTGCGCCGAGCCCGGAGCACGGCACGTCCATCAGGACGCGGTCGAAGGAGCCGGGCCGCCACGGCGGCCTGGTGCCGTCGGCGGTGATCACCTGGTAGGGGCCCGGGTTGCCGGCCAGCGAGCGCTCCACGAGGCGGGCCCGGTGCGGCTGCTTCTCCGCGGCGAGCAGCGTCGCGCCGCGTCCGGCGGCGAGCGCGGCCAGCAGGGCGGCCTTGCCTCCCGGACCGGCGCAGCCGTCGAGCCACCGGGTGTCCCCGCCCTCGACCGGGGCGGCCGCCAGAGCCGCGGCGACGAGCTGGCTTCCCTCGTCCTGCACGCCCGCGCTGCCGTCCCGCACGGCGTCAAGGGCGCCCGGCTCCCCGCCCTCGGCCATCCGCACGGCGTACGGGGACCAGCGCCCCGGGAGGCCGTTCTCCTCGCCGAGGGCGGACAGCAGCTCGTCGGTGGTCGAGCGGCCGGGGCGCGCCACGAGCGTCACCTCGGGGCGTTCGTTGTCCGCCTCCAGCAGGTCCTCGATGCCGGCGCGGCCCCCGCCGAGCGCGTCCCACAGGGCGGAGACGATCCAGCGGGGGTGCGAGTGGACGACCGAGAGGTTCTCCTCGGCGTCCTCGTCGTACGAGGGGGCGACTCGCTCGACCCAGCCGTCGAGGTCGTGGGCCGAGACCTTGCGCAGGACGGCGTTGACGAACTTGGCGCGCCCCTCACCGAGGACCACCCGCGCCAGCTCCACGCTCGCGGAGACCGCAGCGTGGGTGGGGATCCGGGTGCCGAGCAGCTGGTGGACGCCCATGTTGAGCACGTCCAGCACCGGGGGGTCGACCTCGCGCAGGGGCCGGTCGATGCAGGCGGCGACGATCGCGTCGTACGTGCCCTGGCGGCGCAGGGTGCCGTAGACCAGCTCGGTGGCCAGCGCGGCGTCCCGGCCGTCGAAGTCGCCCTTGGCCCGCGCCTTCTTCAGCAGCGGCGGGAGGACGAGGTTGGCGTACGCGTCCCTTTCGTCTACGGCCCTGAGTGCCTCGAACGCGAGGAAGCGCACCGGGTCCTTCTTCGGACGGCGGTGGGGCTTGGCGGGACGGCGACGCTGCTGGTCGTTCACGTGAAAGGTGCTCCGCTGATGGTGAGGGGGCGAACCCGTCCAGCGTACGTCGCCCGGCCGGCCGGCCCGGTCCGGAGGGCACCGGGACCGGCCGCCCCTCCCGCCGCCCGGGGCCCGGCGGCCCCGTCGGGCTCAGAGGCCCAGCAGCTCCCCGTGGGCGATGCGCACACCGCGCGCCCAGTCGGCGGCCTTCATCGGCTTCTTGCCCTGGGGCTGGACCCAGAGGAGCTCGACCGCGTGCGAACCGGTGCCCG
The DNA here is from genome assembly GCF_042892135.1 of Streptomyces sp. NPDC001822. Taxonomy (NCBI): domain Bacteria; kingdom Bacillati; phylum Actinomycetota; class Actinomycetes; order Kitasatosporales; family Streptomycetaceae; genus Streptomyces; species Streptomyces sp. NPDC001822. The sequence goes on along the minus strand of NZ_JBIATW010000004.1, from coordinate 448,622 downwards.
CGTAGACGTTGTTCTTGCCCACGGACAGCTCGCCGGGCGCCAGGTCGGTGCGGTCGAGCACCGGTACGGCCTGGACCAGCTTGAGGCGTTCCCCGCGGAAGAGCGTCCACGCGCCCGGCGCGGGTGTGCAGCCGCGCACGACACGGTCCACGCGCAGCGCGGGCGCGGACCACTGCACCTGGGCGTCCTCCACAGTGATCTTGGGGGCGAGCGTCACGCCCTCGCCGGGCTGCGGAACGGCGTGCAGCGTGCCGTCCTCGATGCCGTCCATGGTCGCCGCGAGCAGGCCGGCGCCCGCGAAGGCGAGGCGGGTGAGCAGGTCGCCGCTGGTGTCGGTGGGCCGGACCTCCTCGGTCAGCACGCCGTACACGGGTCCGGAGTCCAGCCCCTCCTCGATCAGGAAGGTGGAGGCCCCCGTGACCTCGTCCCCGGCCATGACCGCGTGCTGCACGGGCGCGGCCCCGCGCCAGGCGGGCAGCAGCGAGAAGTGCAGGTTGACCCAGCCGCGGGCCGGCACGTCCAGGGCGGTCTTCGGCAGCAGCGCACCGTACGCGACGACGGGGCAGCAGTCCGGTGCGATCTCGCGCAGCCGGGCCAGGAAGTCCTCGTCGCGCGGCCTGGCGGGCTTGAGCACCTCGATGCCCGCCTCCTCCGCGCGCTCGGCCACCGGGCTGGCGACCAGCCTCCGGCCCCGGCCGGCCGGGGCGTCCGGGCGGGTGATCACCGCGGCGACCTCGTGACGGTCGGAGGCGATCAGGGCGTCCAGAGCGGGGACGGCGACCTCGGGGGTGCCTGCGAAGACGAGCTTCATGGGTGGCGCACTGCCTCTCGGGCCGGAACGTGACGTGGCGAGCAGCGCACCAGTCTAGAGCCCGGGGCCGGGGGGCGTACGCACGCCCGTGCGCCCCGCGCATATGCACATACGCCCCTATTGCGTGACCACATGGCCGGGTGACGCGTTGGTCAAGTGAGATTGACCGAAGTGGGCCGCCACCGTGCGGTCCGATCCCTTTCAACGCCGGTTCGAGAGGCTTCTTCATGGCCGACCACGCAACCCACGACGCCCAAGCGCGTGCCAGTCTGCACCTGTTGGTGCGGGACATCGAGCGGGTCAGGCGGCAGGTGGACGCCCTGCGTACCCTCACTGCGCAGCTGGGCAACGTCTACCGTCCGCGCCGCTCGGGGCCCTCCGCGGGCTTCGTCGTCTACGGCAGGGCCCCGGCACCCACGGTCCGGCTCGCCCAGGAGCTGCGGGACAGCGTCGAGACGCTGGTCACCGCCGCGGTGGACTTCGACCGCTCGCTGGGCTTCTCCTGGGACGCGGTGGGCTCCGCGCTCGGTGTCACCAAGCAGGCGGTGCACCGCCGTTACGGCGCGCGCAGGAACGCCCCGCAGCCGGCGCCCGCCGAGACCGCGGAGTCCGTGAGCCGCGCGGTGTCTGCCCCGGGCGCCGCCCTGCCGGCCGTACCCGCCGCCCGCTCGATGCCGCCGCAGCCGTCGGACCAGCAGCCCGCCGCGCGCGAGGAGCTCCGACCGGGGGCCTTCCCCGGCCCGCGCAACGGCTGACACCGGCCGTTCCGTGCGGACGCCCGCCCGCGGGCGGGCCCCCGGCCCCGCCGGGACGTGTCGCGCGCACGGCGGCCGCGTCAGCCGATGTCCGGCGGGTCGATCCTGATCCGCACCGGGTCACCGGCGGCGCGGGCCGTCCGGGCCGCCTGCGCGGCCTTGAGCGCGGCCGCCAGTGCGGCCCCCCGGCCCGGTGGAACCCTGATCAGCGCTCGCTCCCAGGTCTCGCCCGGCGGGGCGTCACCCTGCCGCCGGGGCCTGCCCGGCACGGCTCGCGCGACGGGCACCGGTCCGAGCACCTCGGCCTCGGCGGGCAGCTCGGCGCCGGCGATGCAGGCGGCCACCGCCTCCTGTGGGCCCGTCACCGAGGCCATCCGGGAGACCGGCGGGAAGCCGAGTTCGGCCCGCTCGGCGAGCTCCCGGCGGGCGTGGCCGACCGGGTCCCAGCGGACCAGGGCCTGCACGGGCCGCAGGGTCGGCTCGGCCACGATCACCACGGTGCCCCCCTCCGGCTGCCCGCGCACCAGCGCCGCGGCGGCGGTCCAGCGCCGCAGCGCCTCCTCCCCCGCCCGCAGATCGGGCCGTCCGACCATCGCCCAGCCGTCCAGCAGCAGGGCGGCCGCGTAACCGCCCTCGGCCACCGGCTCCGCCCCGGGCGTACTGACGACCAGAGCGGGCTGATCCGGCACGGAGTCCAGCACGTGGTCCCGGCCCGACGTGCGCACGGGGACGGTGGGGAAGGCGCGTCCCAGCTCCTCGGCGGTCCGGCGGGCGCCGACGACCTGCGCGCGCAGCCGCAGACCGCCGCAGGCGGTGCAGCTCCAGGCGGTCTCGGGCCGCCCGCACCAGGCGCAGTCGAGGTCCCGCTGGTCCGGCGCCTGGAGCGGCCCCGCGCAGTGCCTGCACCGTGCGGGCTCACGGCAGCGCTCGCAGGCCAGCCGGGGCGCGTATCCGCGGCGGGGCACCTGGACGAGCACGGGACCGCTGCGCAGCCCGTCCCGTACGGTCTGCCAGGCGAGGCTGGGCAGCCTCGCCGAGCGGGCGGCGCCGTCCCGCGCGAGCTCCCCGTCGTCCACCGTGCGCACCAGGGGTGCGGCGATCCGCAGCTGCTCTCGCTCCGCGCGCAGGGGCAGGGCCCAGCCGCTCTCGACCAGCTGCGCCGCCTCGACGGTGCAGCTCGTCCCGCCCAGCAGGAAGGCGCAGCGGCCGTGTGCCGCCCTCAGCTCCAGGACCTCCCGGACGTGCGGGAAGGGGGCGTTGTCGTCGCTGTGGCTCGAATCGCCGTCGTCCCAGACGGCCACCAGGCCGAGGTCGGCGACCGGGGCGAACATCGCGGCCCGGGTGCCTACCACCGCGCGCACGGAACCGCGGCGGACCGCCAGCCACTCCCGGTAGCGCTTCTCGGGGCCCGAGTCGGCGGTCAGCAGAGCGTGGCGGCCCTCCCCCAGGACCTCGGTCAGTGCGGCATCGACCCGCCCCGCGCTGCGCCCGTCCGGCACGACGACGAGCGCGCCCCGGCCCGAGGCCAGGGTCGCTGCCACAGCGCGGGCGATCTCCTCGGGCCAGTGCGGTCCCGGCAGCGCCGTCCAGACCGCCCTGGGCGCCCCGCCCTCGCCCAGCGCGCGCAGGAACGCGGGTCCCTGTGCATAGCGCTCCCACGTCCCGGCGGACGGAGCGGGCGGCACGGGCAGGGGCGCGGGCGAGGGCTTGGACTCCGCGCGTCCGTTCCTGGGCGGCACGGCGAGCTGCAGCACATCCGCGAGACTGCCGGCGTAACGGTCGGCGACGGCGCGCGAGAGCTCCAGGAGCTCCGGTCCCAGCACCGGTTCGGGTGACACCACGTAGGCGAGGGCCGCGAGTGCGCCCTGGTAGTCGGAGGAGGCGCGCCGCTCGATCAGGAAGCCGTCGATGAGCCCGCCGCCCTCGCGCCTCCCGCCGCGGACCTGCCGTCCGCCGGCGCCGAACCGGACCCGGACGCGCACGCCGGGCTGTGCGTCGGCGTCGAGCTCCTCGGGGACGGCGTAGTCGAAGTACTGGTCGAGGTGGAGGGCACCCTTGTTCACCAGGACACGGGCGACCGGCAGCTCCGCGGCGAGCGGGGCTCCCCGCCAGGTCCTGGGCTTGGCCCGCGGCACCTTGGCGGCGCGCACCGTCTCACGGATGAACGCAAGCTGCTCCGGTGCCCCGCCCTCGGGCTCGTCGGACCGCTCGTCGTCGCTGCTCACAGCTGAATTCCTACCAGATGCCACCGACAGCCGGCCCGGACGGCGGTGCGGTCCGCTGCGGACTCCGGGCTACGGCTCCGGGCTACCTGCTATGGGCTCCGGGCTCCGGGCTCCGGGCGAACGCTCCGGGGCCCGGGCACCGTGTGGCGGTGTCCGGGCCCCGGAGCGAAGACGGGAGAGGCGGTGCTAGAGACCCGCCGCCGTGCGCAGCGCGTCGACGCGGTCGGTGCGCTCCCAGGTGAAGTCGGGCAGCTCCCGGCCGAAGTGACCGTACGCCGCGGTCTGGGCGTAGATCGGGCGCAGCAGATCGAGGTCGCGGATGATCGCGGCCGGGCGCAGGTCGAAGACCACACCGATGGCGTGCTCGATCTTCTCCGTGTCGACCGCGGCGGTGCCGAAGGTCTCGACGAAGAGGCCCACCGGCTCGGCCTTTCCGATCGCGTAGGCGACCTGGACCTCGCAGCGCGTGGCGAGACCGGCCGCGACGACGTTCTTGGCGACCCAGCGCATGGCGTAGGCGGCCGAGCGGTCGACCTTGGACGGGTCCTTGCCCGAGAAGGCGCCGCCGCCGTGGCGGGCCATGCCGCCGTACGTGTCGATGATGATCTTGCGGCCGGTGAGGCCGGCGTCACCCATCGGGCCACCGATCTCGAAGCGCCCGGTCGGGTTCACCAGCAGACGGTAGCCCTCGGTGTCGAGCTTGATGCCGTCCCCGACGAGCTGCGAGAGGACGTGCTCCACGACGAACTCGCGGATGTCGGGCGCGAGCAGCGAGTCCAGGTCGATGTCCGACGCGTGCTGCGAGGAGACCACGACCGTGTCGAGACGGACGGCCTTGTCGCCGTCGTACTCGATGGTGACCTGGGTCTTGCCGTCGGGGCGCAGGTACGGGATGGTCCCGTTCTTGCGGACCTCGGAGAGCCGGCGGGAGAGCCGGTGCGCCAGGTAGATCGGGAGCGGCATCAGCTCGGGCGTCTCGTCGCAGGCGTAGCCGAACATCAGCCCCTGGTCGCCGGCACCCTGCTTGTCGAGCTCGTCCTCCTCTTCCCTCCGGGAGGCGCCCTCGACCCGCTTCTCGTAGGCGGTGTCGACACCCTGGGCGATGTCCGGGGACTGCGCCCCGATGGACACCGAGACACCGCAGGAGGCCCCGTCGAAGCCCTTCTTGGAGGAGTCGTATCCGATCTCCAGCACCTTGTTGCGCACGAGGTTGGGGATGTCGGCGTAGGCCTTGGTCGTGACCTCACCCGCGACGTGCACCAGACCCGTGGTGATCAGGGTCTCCACGGCGACGCGCGAGGTGGGGTCCTCCCGCAGGAGTGCGTCGAGAATCGTGTCGCTGATCTGGTCGGCGATCTTGTCGGGGTGGCCCTCGGTGACGGACTCCGAGGTGAAGAGACGGCGGGACACATCGCTCCCTGGGGTTGCAGCGGCTGCTGGCTGATCATGGTTGGAACGCCCGGGAGCTGCGCCCGGCACATTCCGTCGACCAGTTTATCGGTCGCATCCGGTGATTGAGCCACACGTCTCGCCCCTTGGGAGGTCTGTGACCTGCGGCACTGTTGACGACGGTACGACAATCCCTTCTTTCGGGTGCAAGATATGGGCCTTTTGCTCGCCTGCCGTTCGACCGGACGCGGAGGCAATCTAGCCGAAGCGCGCCACGACGAGGTCCCACACCGTGTCGGCCAGCGCTTCCTTGGGACCGTACGGCACAGCGGTCTCGCCGCCGTCGGCCCCCAGCACGACCGCCTCGTTCTCCTCGGACCCGAAGGTCTTGCGCTCCCCCACCTCGTTGACGACGAGGAGGTCACAGCCCTTGCGGCGGAGCTTCTCGCGGCCGTTGGCGAGGACGTCGTCCGTCTCGGCCGCGAATCCGACGACGATCTGCCCCGGCCGGGCCCGGTCGGCGGCGACCTCGGCGAGGATGTCCGGATTGCGGACGAGCGCGACGGCCGCGGGTTCCTGGCCGTCCTTCTTCTTGATCTTGCCCGTCGCGTACTCGGCGGGGCGGAAGTCGGCGACCGCCGCGGCCATCACCACCACGTCGGCGTCGGCCGACGCCTCCAGGACGGCCTCCCGGAGCTGCACGGCGGTCCCGGCGCGCCGGACGTCGGCCCCTGCGGGATCGGGGAGACCCGTGTTCGCCTCGATCAGCGTCACCCTGGCTCCCCGGGCGACGGCGGTACGGGCCAGCGCGTAGCCCTGCTTGCCCGAGGAACGGTTGCCGAGGTAGCGGACCGGGTCGAGGGGTTCGCGGGTGCCGCCCGCACTGATCACCACATGGCGTCCGGCCAGGTCGGGCGTGCCGGGGCCCCGGGCCAGGACGCGCCGGCAGACCTCGAAGATCTCCGCCGGGTCGGGCAGCCGGCCCTTGCCCGTGTCGACGCCGGTGAGCCGGCCCACGGCCGGCTCGATGACCACGGCACCACGGCGGCGCAGCGTGGCGACGTTCTCCTGCGTGGCGGGGTGCTCCCACATCTCGGTGTGCATGGCCGGCGCGAAGACGACCGGACAGCGCGCGGTGAGCAGGGTGTTGGTGAGGAGGTCGTCGGCGAGGCCGTGGGCGGCCCTGGCCAGCGTGTCGGCGGTTGCGGGGGCGACCACCACGAGGTCGGCGCCCTGGCCGATCCGCACGTGGGGCACCTCGTGCACGCTGTCCCAGACCTCCGTCGACACGGGGTTCCCGGACAGCGCCGACCAGGTCGCGGCCCCGACGAAGTTCAGCGACGCGGCGGTCGGCACGACCCGCACGTCGTGGCCGGACTCGGTCAGCCTGCGCAGCAGTTCGCACGCCTTGTACGCGGCGATGCCTCCGCTGACCCCCAGGACGACCCTCGGCTTCTCCACTGCGTCTCCCCGCACTCGTGTCTCTGGCGCACCCGGCCTCCGGCGGCCCGTGGCGTACGGACTCCATGCTGCCTCACGGCGCACTCCGGCCTGCGGCGGGTGCCCGGTGCCGGACACACCACAGGCCCGGCGGTGAGGACCGCCGGGCCTGTGGTGAAGGTGCGTCTTGCCGCCTGCTTACTGCGCGGGGCCCTCGATGGCCTCGGAGGTCAGCAGGCCCGCGTTGATCTCGCGGAGCGCGATCGAGAGCGGCTTCTCGTGCACGTGGGTGTCGACGAGCGGACCGACGTACTCGAGGAGGCCTTCACCGAGCTGCGAGTAGTACGCGTTGATCTGGCGCGCGCGCTTGGCGGCGTAGATCACAAGGCTGTACTTCGAGTCGGTGGCCTCGAGGAGCTCATCAATCGGCGGGTTGATGATGCCCTCGGGCGTGGTGATGGAAGAGGACACTCTCTGCCTTCCGAAGGGGATAGAGATCAAAGAGATCTTTGATCGTGCTGGTTCCGCAGTGGTGATGCTCTGCGTCCGCGGAACGGCGAGGGGACCGGTGAGGGTCAGTCGTCGGTGCCGCGGAGGCCGGAAGCCTGCAGCATCAACGTTAGCAGCTCGCGTGCCACGTCCTCGACGGAGGTGTTGACGAGCGTGGTGTCGAACTCGTCCTCGGCCGCCAGCTCGACCTTCGCGGCCGTGAGCCTGCGCTCGATCACGTCGGGCGCCTCGGTGCCGCGGCCGGTGAGCCTGCGCACCAGTTCGTCCCAGCTCGGAGGGGCCAGGAAGACCAGCTGCGCCTCGGGCATGGACTGCCGGACCAGCCGGGCGCCCTGGAGGTCGATCTCCAGCAGCACCGGCTCGCCCGCGTCCAGGCGGTCGAGCACGGCGCGGCGGGGCGTGCCGTAGCGGTTGCCCGCGAACTCGGCCCATTCGAGCAGCTCGCCGTTGGCGATGAGCTTGTCGAACTCCTCGTCGTCCACGAAGAAGTAGTGGACGCCGCTGCTCTCCCCGGGGCGCGGCTTGCGTGTCGTGGCCGACACGGAGAGCCACACCTCGGGGTGAACCTTGCGCATGTGAGCGACGACCGTGCTCTTGCCGACCCCGGAGGGGCCGGAGAGCACGGTCAGCCGCGGACGTACGTCCGGGGGTACGGGGGACGTCCCCCGGGATGTTGCAGCCATGGAGCGATTATCCAGCTTCTCAGGAGTGCCTGAGAACGTCAGGCGGGACTGCCGCCGAACTCACGCTCCAAAGATGCGATCTGGTTGGAGCCGAGACCCCGGACCCGGCGGCTCTCGGAGATGCCGAGCCGCTCCATGATCTGCTTGGCGCGGACCTTGCCCACGCCCGGCAGGGACTCCAGTAGGGCGGAGACCTTCATCTTGCCGATGACGTCGTTCTCCTGGCCCGACTTGATGACCTCGTGGAGGGAGGCGCCGGAGTGCTTGAGTCGATTCTTGACCTCGGCCCGCTCCCGGCGAGCCGCGGCGGCCTTTTCGAGCGCGGCTGCGCGCTGTTCAGGGGTAAGGGGCGGAAGAGCCACGCCTACGTCACCTCGGATGTCGATCTGTCGGATACGGACCGGTGAGGAGCCTGATGGCCCCGCACCTGGTGAGCAACGAACAGCTTGTGCTCGTTGGCTCTCGACGGAGACTAGCGGCCAAGGCCGCCCGAGTCAGCGAGAACAGACGAAAAGTCCTGGTCAGCTGTGGCCGACCGGGACATTTCGGCCATAACAACCCGGATTTCTGGTCAGGATTCCGTCGACAGGCTGTTACGTGGCATGGTCAGCCTTCCGGGACGGCCGAACGGACCTCGTCCGCGAACCGTCCGGCGGCTTCGCGCAGCCCTGACGCGTCCGGTCCGTGGCGGAGCACGCCCCGGCTCACGCTGGGCACCACGTTGCGCACCGCGGCACCGAACACGCGGGGCAGATCCGCGGGCGTCGCACCCTGGGCGCCGATGCCGGGAGCGAGCAGCGGGCCGTTGATCGCGAGATCCGCGCCCGTGTCCCCGAGGGTGGCACCGACCACAGCGCCGACGGAGCCGAGCGGCGTCGCGCCCTCGTTCTCCGCGGCCATGTGGTCGAGCATCACCTGGGCCAGGGTCCGCCCGTCGGCCGAGGCGGCCCGCTGGACCTCCGCGCCCTCCGGGTTGGAGGTGAGTGCGAGGACGAAGACGCCCGCGCCGGAGACCGCGGCGGCGTCGAGTGCCGGGCGCAGCGAGCCGAAGCCCAGGTACGGCGAGACGGTGACCGCGTCGGAGAAGAGCGGTGAGTCCTTGTCGAGGTAGGTGGCCGCGTAGGCGCCCATCGTGGAGCCGATGTCGCCGCGCTTGGCGTCCATCAGCACCAGGGCCCCGGCCGCGCGGGCCTCCTCGACCGCCTTCTCCAGGACGGCGATGCCGCGCGAGCCGAAGCGCTCGAAGAACGCCGACTGGGGCTTCAGGACGGCGACGCGGTCGGCCAGGGCCTCCACGACCGTGCGCGTGAAGCGCTCCAGGCCGGCGATGTCGTCGTTCAGGCCCCACGAGGTCAGGAGCGAGGCGTGCGGGTCGATGCCGACGCAGAGCGGCCCGCGGGTGTCCATGGCGTGGCGCAGACGCGCGCCGAAGGGTTCGGTCGTCACCGGGTGGCCTTCCGTGTCTCGGCGCCGACGGCTTCGGCGAGGGTGGCGTACGGGGAGGCGGCCAGCCGGGCGGCCAGCCCCTTGTGGATCGCCCGGGCGTAGAACGGGCCCTCGTAGATGAAGGCGCTGTAGCCCTGGACGAGCGTGGCACCGGCGAGGATGCGCTGCCAGGCGTCCTCCGCGGTCTCGACCCCTCCGACGCCCACCAGGGTGATCCGGGTCCCCACGCGGGCGTAGAGGCGGCTCAGGACCTCCAGGGAGCGCTTCTTGAGGGGCGCGCCGGAGAGCCCGCCGGTCTCGCCCGTCAGCGCCGCCGGCGACTTCAGGCCGAGGCCGTCGCGGGCGATCGTGGTGTTGGTGGCGATGATGCCGTCCAGGCCGAGTTCCACGGCGAGGTCGGCGACCGCGTCGACGTCCTCGTCCGCGAGGTCCGGGGCGATCTTGACGAGCAGCGGGACGCGCCGGTCCGTCACGGTGCGGTCGGCCGCCTCGCGCACCGCGGTGAGCAGGGGCCGGAGCGACTCCGTGGCCTGGAGGTTGCGCAGGCCCGGGGTGTTGGGGGACGAGACGTTCACGACGAGGTAGTCGGCGTGGGCGGCGAGCCGCTCGGTGGACTTCACGTAGTCGCCCACGGCCTCGGCCTCGGGGACCACCTTGGTCTTGCCGATGTTCACGCCGACGGTCGTGCGGAAGACCGGGCGTCGTGCGGCGAGGCGCTCCGCCACGGCCGCCGAGCCCTCGTTGTTGAAGCCCATCCGGTTGATCAGCGCCCGGTCGGCGACGAGCCGGAACAACCGCTTGCGGGGGTTGCCCGGCTGCGGTTCGCCGGTGACCGTGCCGATCTCGATGTGGTCGAAGCCGAGCATCGACATGCCGTCGATGGCGACGGCGTTCTTGTCGAAGCCGGCCGCGAGACCGAAGGGGCCGTGCATCCGCAGGCCGAACGCCTCGGTGCGCAGCGCCTCGTGCCGGGGGGCGAGCGCGGCGGCGGCGAAGGTGCGCAGCACGGGGATCCGGGCGGCGAGGCGGATCCAGCGGAACGCCGCGTGATGGGCCTGCTCCGGGTCCATCCGCTTGAAGACCAGCTGGAAGAAGAGTTTGTACATCACGGTGTCCTCATGAAGAGGGGGACACCGTTTCCGGTGTCCCCCTGCTGGGCCTGACTGCTAGTCGCGTGCCGCGGTCAGATGTTCCGCGTGTTCCTGGAGGGAACGTACGCCGACCCCTCCGTGGTTGAGCGCGTCGATGCCCTGCACGGCGGCGGCGAGGGCCTGGACCGTCGTGAGGCACGGCACGGACCGGGCCACGGCGGCGGTGCGGATCTCGTAGCCGTCGAGCCTGCCGCCCGTGCCGTAGGGCGTGTTGACGATGAGGTCGACCCCGCCGTCGTGGATCAGCTGGACGATGGTCTTCTCGCCGTTGGGCCCCTCGCCCTCGGACTGCTTGCGCACGACGGTGGCGTTGATGCCGTTGCGCTTGAGCACCTCGGCGGTGCCGGAGGTCGCGAACAACTCGAAGCCGTGGGCGACGAGTTCGCGCGCCGGGAAGATCATCGAACGCTTGTCGCGGTTGGCGACGGAGATGAAGGCGCGGCCCTTGGTGGGCAGCGGACCGTAGGCGCCCGCCTGCGACTTGGCGTACGCGGTGCCGAACACCGAGTCGATGCCCATGACTTCACCGGTGGAGCGCATCTCCGGGCCGAGGACCGTGTCGACGCCGCGGCCGTGGACGTCGCGGAAGCGCGACCACGGCATGACGGCCTCCTTCACGGAGATCGGCGCGTCCAGCGGCAGGGTGCCGCCGTCGCCCTGCCTGGGCAGCAGGCCCTCGGCGCGCAGTTCCGCGATGGTCGCGCCGAGCGAGATGCGCGCGGCGGCCTTCGCCAGCGGGACCGCGGTCGCCTTCGAGGTGAAGGGGACGGTCCGCGAGGCACGCGGGTTGGCCTCCAGCACGTACAGGATGTCGCCGGAGAGCGCGAACTGGATGTTGATCAGCCCGCGGACGCCGACTCCCTTGGCGATGCCCTCGGTCGAGGTGCGCAGCCGCTTGATGTCGAAGCCGCCGAGCGTGATCGGGGGCAGCGCGCAGGCGGAGTCGCCGGAGTGGATGCCGGCCTCCTCGATGTGCTCCATGACGCCGCCGAGGTAGAGCTCGGTGCCGTCGTAGAGCGCGTCGACGTCGATCTCGATCGCGTCGTCGAGGAAGCGGTCGACCAGGACCGGCCGGGTGGGGCTGATCTCGGTGGACTCCGCGATGTAGGAGGAGAGGCGGGTCTCGTCGTAGACGATCTCCATGCCGCGCCCGCCGAGCACGTACGACGGGCGTACGAGGACGGGGTAGCCGATCTCGTCGGCGATGGCCTTGGCCTCGGCGAACGTGGTCGCGGTGCCGTGCTTGGGGGCGGGCAGGCCCGCCTCGGCGAGCACCCGGCCGAAGGCGCCCCGGTCCTCGGCGGCGTGGATGGCCTCGGGGGAGGTGCCCACCACGGGGACGCCGTTGTCCTTGAGCGCCTGCGAGAGGCCGAGCGGGGTCTGGCCACCGAGCTGCACGATGACACCGGCGATCGGGCCGGCCAGCGACTCCGCGTGCACGATCTCCAGGACGTCCTCCAGGGTGAGCGGCTCGAAGTAGAGCCGGTCGGAGGTGTCGTAGTCCGTGGAGACGGTCTCCGGGTTGCAGTTGACCATCACGGTCTCGTAGCCCGCGTCGCTCAGCGCGAACGAGGCGTGGACGCACGAGTAGTCGAACTCGATGCCCTGGCCGATGCGGTTCGGGCCGGAGCCGAGGATGATCACCGCGGGCTTGGTGCGGGGCGCGACCTCGCTCTCCTCGTCGTAGGAGGAGTAGAAGTACGGCGTCTTCGCGGCGAACTCCGCCGCGCAGGTGTCCACCGTCTTGTAGACGGGGCGGATGCCGAGCGCGTGCCGGACCTCGCGCACGACGTCCTCGCGCAGGCCGCGGATCTCACCGATCTGGGCGTCGGAGAAGCCGTGCCGCTTGGCCTCGGCGATCAGCTCGGCGTCGAGCCGCTCGGCGGCGGCCAGCTCGTCGGCGATCTCCTTGATCAGGAAGAGCTGGTCGACGAACCAGGGGTCGATCCTCGTGGCGTCGAAGACCTCCTCCTGGGTCGCGCCGGCGCGGATCGCCTGCATGACGGTGTTGATGCGGCCGTCCGTCGGGCGCACCGCCTCCGCGAGCAGTTCCGCCTTGTCGCCGGGCTCACCGGTGAAGGCGAACTGCGAGCCCTTCTTCTCCAGGGAGCGCAGGGCCTTCTGCAGCGCCTCGGTGAAGTTCCGGCCGATCGCCATGGCCTCGCCCACCGACTTCATGGTGGTGGTGAGGGTGGAGTCGGCGGAGGGGAACTTCTCGAAGGCGAAGCGCGGGGCCTTGACGACGACGTAGTCGAGGGTCGGCTCGAAGGAGGCCGGCGTCTTCTCGGTGATGTCGTTCGGGATCTCGTCCAGCGTGTAGCCGACGGCCAGCTTGGCGGCGATCTTGGCGATCGGGAAGCCGGTGGCCTTGGAGGCGAGCGCGGAGGACCGGGAGACGCGCGGGTTCATCTCGATGACGATGACCCGGCCGTCGGCGGGGTCGATGGCGAACTGGATGTTGCAGCCGCCGGTGTCGACGCCGACCTCGCGGATGATCGCGATGCCGATGTCGCGCAGCCGCTGGTACTCGCGGTCGGTGAGGGTCATCGACGGGGCGACCGTGATGGAGTCACCGGTGTGGACGCCCATGGGGTCGAAGTTCTCGATGGAGCAGACGACCACGACGTTGTCGTTCCGGTCGCGCATGAGCTCCAGCTCGTACTCCTTCCAGCCGAGGATGGACTCCTCCAGGAGCACCTCGGTGGTCGGCGAGAGCGTGAGCCCCTGTCCGGCGATGCGGCGCAGCTCCTCCTCGTCGTGGGCGAAGCCGGAACCGGCGCCGCCCATCGTGAAGGAGGGGCGGACGACGACGGGGTAGCCGCCGAGCGTGTCGACGCCGGCGATGACGTCGTCCATGGTGTGGCAGATGACGGAGCGGGCGGACTCGCCGTAGCCGATCTTGGCCTTGACGGCCTCGACGACGCCCTTGAAGAGGTCGCGGTCCTCGCCCTTGTTGATGGCCTCGACGTTGGCGCCGATGAGCTCGACGCCGTACTTCTCCAGCACGCCGTTGTCGTGCATGGAGATCGCGGTGTTGAGCGCGGTCTGGCCGCCCAGGGTCGGGAGCAGCGCGTCGGGGCGCTCCTTGGCGATGATCTTCTCGACGAACTCGGGGGTGATCGGCTCGACGTACGTGGCGTCGGCGATCTCCGGGTCGGTCATGATCGTCGCCGGGTTGCTGTTCACCAGGATGACGCGCAGGCCCTCGGCCTTGAGCACGCGGCAGGCCTGGGTCCCGGAGTAGTCGAACTCGGCGGCCTGACCGATGACGATCGGGCCTGAGCCGATGACCAGGACGGACTGGATATCGGAGCGCTTAGGCACGCTGGCCCTCCATCAGGGTGACGAAACGGTCGAAGAGGTACGCGGCGTCGTGCGGGCCCGCGGCTGCTTCGGGGTGGTACTGGACGCTGAAGGCCGGCTGGTCGAGCAGCTGCAGCCCTTCGACGACCTGGTCGTTCAGGCATACGTGGGAGACCTCGGCCCGGCCGAACTCCGTGTCGGAGACCTTGTCGAGCGGGGCGTCGACGGCGAAGCCGTGGTTGTGCGCGGTGACCTCGACCTTGCCGGTCGTGCGGTCCTGCACCGGCTGGTTGATGCCGCGGTGGCCGTACTTCAGCTTGTAGGTGCCGAAGCCGAGCGAGCGGCCCAGGATCTGGTTGCCGAAGCAGATGCCGAAGAGCGGGGTCTTCCGCTCCAGGACGCCGCGCATGAGGGCGACCGGGTGGTCGGCGGTGGACGGGTCGCCGGGGCCGTTGGAGAAGAACACGCCGTCGGGCTCGACCGCGTACACGTCCTCCAGGGTGGCGGTGGCGGGCAGGACGTGCACCTCGATGCCGCGCTCGGCCATGCGGTGCGGGGTCATGCCCTTGATGCCGAGGTCGACGGCCGCGACCGTGAACCTCTTGGTGCCGACGGCGGGGACGACGTACGCCTCCTTCGTGGCGACCTCGGCCGCGAGGTCGGCGCCGGCCATCTCGGGCGCCTGGCGCACGCGGGCGAGGAGCGTCTCCTCGTCGGCGATGCCCTCGCCGGAGAAGATGCCGACGCGCATCGCGCCGCGCTCGCGCAGGTGGCGGGTGAGGGCGCGGGTGTCGACACCGCTGATGCCGACGACGCCCTGGCTCGCGAGCTCCTCGTCGAGGGAGCGGCGCGAGCGCCAGTTCGAGGGCACGCGTGCGGGGTCGCGCACGACGTAACCGGAGACCCAGATCCGCTTCGACTCGGCGTCCTCGTCGTTGACCCCGGTGTTGCCGACGTGCGGGGCGGTCATGACGACGACCTGGCGGTGGTACGAGGGGTCGGTGAGCGTTTCCTGGTAGCCGGTCATGCCGGTGGAGAACACAGCCTCGCCGAAGGTCTCCCCCACGGCCCCGTAGGCACGGCCGCGGAAGGAGCGGCCGTCCTCCAGGACGAGTACGGCGGGAGCTTTTCCGGCTCCCCGGGTGGAGATCGTCATCGTGCGGTGCCTTCCGTCGTGCTGGTGGGGTGGTCGGCGGCTGCGCCGCCGAGGTGGTTGACCGCGTCGACCCAGGCCTGGTGCTCGGCCGCGCGGTCGGAGCGGAAGCCCGAGTCGATCAGCCGGTCGCCTAGCGCCCAGGTGATGACCAGCAGGCCGCCCTCCGGCAGGACCTTGCCCGCGAGGGCCTTGTCGAGCCTGGCCTCGCGCAGCGCGGCCGCCGGGACGAAGAAGTCCGAGGCGCCGGGGCGTACGACGTCGAGGCCCTGCTCGGTGAGGGTCAGCTCGACGCGGCTCCGGGTGCCGAGGCCGTGCGCGACGATCCTGTCGAGCCACTGCCCGGCGGTCGTCGACGCGTGGTAGCGACCGGTCAGGGTGAGCAGCGTCCCGCCGTCCGCGAAGCCTTCGGGGGTGGTCGCGAGTGCGGGGATGCCGGACTGCAGGCGGCCCCGCCACTTCCATCCCTGGCGCATGAGCCAGTAGACGAACGCGACGAAGACGATCAGTCCGACGACCCAGCTGATGCGGGCGGACCAGTCGGTCACCTCGGCCGATTTCTGGTCCGCGGCCAGCAGGTACAGCCGGGGTCCGGAGTTGAGTGATGTCACGCGAGCTTCCCGTCGACGACCGTGGCACGGCCCCGCAGGAACGTGTGGGTCACTCGGCCGGGCAGCTCGCGACCCTCGTAGGGAGTGTTGCGGCTGCGGGAGGCGAAGCCCGCGGGGTCCACTGCTCCACGGTATGCCGGATCGACCAGGACGAGGTTGGCGGGCTCACCCGCCGAGACGGGCCGGCCGTGTCCTTCGAGCCTGCCGATGGCCGCGGGACGGAACGACATGCGGTCGGCGACGCCCGCCCAGTCGATGAGCCCGGTCTCCACCATGGTCTGCTGGACCACGGAGAGCGCGGTCTCCAGGCCCACCATTCCCATGGCGGCGGCGGCCCACTCGCAGTCCTTGTCCTCGTGCGGGTGCGGTGCGTGGTCGGTGGCCACGCAGTCGATGGTGCCGTCGGCGAGGGCCTCGCGCAGGGCCATGACGTCGGCCTCGGTGCGCAGCGGCGGGTTCACCTTGTAGACCGGGTTGTAGGACCGCACGAGTTCGTCGGTGAGCAGCAGGTGGTGCGGGGTGACCTCGGCCGTGACGTTCCAGCCCTTGGACTTGGCCCAGCGCACGATCTCGACGGACCCGGCGGTCGACAGGTGGCAGATGTGCACCCGGGAGCCGACGTGGGCGGCGAGCAGGACGTCGCGGGCGATGATCGACTCCTCGGCGACGGCGGGCCAGCCGCCGAGGCCGAGCTCGGCCGAGACGACGCCCTCGTTCATCTGGGCGCCCTCGGTGAGGCGGGGCTCCTGGGCGTGCTGGGCGACGACTCCGTCGAAGGCCTTCACGTACTCCAGGGCGCGGCGCATGATCACCGCGTCGTCGACGCACTTGCCGTCGTCGGAGAAGACCTTCACCCCGGCGGCGGAGTCGTGCATGGCTCCGAGTTCGGCGAGCTGCTTGCCCTCCAGGCCGACGGTGACGGCGCCTACGGGCTGCACGTCGCAGTAGCCGGACTCCTTGCCGAGCCGCCAGACCTGCTCGACGACGCCGGCGGTGTCGGCGACGGGGAAGGTGTTGGCCATGGCGTGGACGGCGGTGAAGCCGCCGATCGCCGCGGCCCTGGTGCCGGTGAGGACGGTCTCGGAGTCCTCACGGCCCGGCTCGCGCAGGTGGGTGTGGAGGTCGACGAGACCGGGCAGCAGGATCTGCCCCTCCGCCTCGATCACGGTGGCGTCCAGGGCGTCGAGCCCGGTGCCGGTCGCGGCGATGGTCTCGCCGTCGATGAGGACGTCCTGCGGCTCGCCGCCGAGGACCTTCGCACCGCGGATAAGGATCTTGCTCATGGTTACTTGTTCTCCTCGGTACGGGCGGCGGCGGACGTCAGGGCGGTCTCGGAGCCGCCCAGCAGCAGGTAGAGGACGGCCATGCGGGTGGAGACACCGTTCGCGACCTGCTCCACGGCGGTGCAGCGGTCGGAGTCGGCGACCTCGGCGGTGATCTCCATGCCGCGGACCATCGGGCCGGGGTGCATCACGATGGCGTGCTCGGGCATCCGGGCCATGCGCTCGCCGTCCAGGCCGTAGCGGCGGGAGTACTCGCGCTCGGTGGGGAAGTAGGCGGCGTTCATGCGCTCGCGCTGCACCCGGAGCATCATGACCGCGTCGGACTTCGGCAGCACGTCGTCGAGGCGGTAGCTGACGTCGCAGGGCCACTGCTCGACGCCGACGGGCACGAGGGTCGGCGGGGCCACCAGGGTGACGTGCGCGCCGAGGGTGTGCAGCAGGTGGACGTTGGAGCGGGCCACCCGGCTGTGCAGGATGTCGCCGACGATCGTGATCCGGCGGCCTTCGAGGTCGCGGCCGATCCCCGCGTCGGGGCCGACCAGCCTGCGGCGCATCGTGAAGGCGTCCAGGAGGGCCTGGGTGGGGTGCTCGTGCGTCCCGTCGCCCGCGTTGACGACCGCGCTGTCGATCCAGCCGGACGTCGCGAGACGGTACGGGGCGCCCGAGGCGCCGTGCCGGATGACCACGGCGTCCGCGCCCATGGCCTCCAGCGTCAGGGCGGTGTCCTTGAGCGACTCGCCCTTGGAGACGGACGAGCCCTTCGCGGAGAAGTTGATGACGTCGGCGGAGAGGCGCTTGGCGGCGGCCTCGAACGAGATCCGGGTCCGCGTCGAGTCCTCGAAGAAGAGGTTGACGACCGTACGGCCCCGCAGGGTGGGGAGCTTCTTGATCGGCCGGTCCGCGACCCGGGCCATCTCCTCGGCGGTGTCGAGGATCAGGACGGCGTCGTCACGGGTGAGGTCGGCGGCCGAGATGAGGTGACGGGGGGTCCGGGGGTGTTCCCCGGGAGGGCGCAGCATCTGGGATCTCCGAGAGGGGTGGAGGATTCAGGCAAACGGGCGTGCGGAAGCCTCCGTGCGGCCGCTGGGGCGCACGGAACCGGACCGCGCTACTGCTCGCCCGCCGGGACGGTCTGCTTGACGCCGAGCAGCACGGCGTCGCGGCCGTCCTCCTCGGAGAGCTGGACCCTGACCGTCTCCCGCAGGGACGTGGGGAGGTTCTTGCCGACGTAGTCGGCGCGGATCGGGAGTTCGCGGTGGCCCCGGTCGACGAGGACCGCGAGCTGCACGGCGCGGGGCCTGCCGATGTCGCCGAGCGCGTCGAGCGCCGCGCGGATCGTGCGGCCGGAGAAGAGCACGTCGTCGACGAGCACGACGAGACGGCCCTCGATGCCCTCGCCCGGGATCTCGGTGCGTCCGATGGCGCGCGCGGGACGCAGCCTGAGGTCGTCGCGGTACATCGTGATGTCGAGCGATCCGACCGGCACCTTCAAGCCGGTGATCTCCTCGAGTTTCCCGGCGAGCCGGCGGGCGAGGAACACCCCCCGCGTCGGGATGCCGAGGAGCACCACGTCGTCGGCGCCCTTGGCGCGTTCGACGATCTCGTGGGCGATCCGGGTCAGAACCCGGGCGATGTCGGGAGCCTCCAGAACGGGGCGTGCCGCATTGCCGGTGTGGTCATGCTGTGCGTCCATAAGAAACGGACCTCCTTCTCCGCCTCACTGGACGGACGTTAAAGGACGTCGAAATTGCGTCATCCACGTTACCAGGGCTTGCGCGAGCCCCCGGCCCCGCCCCCAGGAGGTGGCACTGCGGACCTTTCGGCTTGACGCAGCCAAGTAACGCTGCGTAACCTCACAGTGAGTTACCAGCCACGCGGCACAGCCGCGACACGTTCCAGCGTCCGGGGAGCCCTATGTCCAGCGAATACGCAAAGCAGCTCGGGGCCAAGCTCCGCGCCATCCGCACCCAGCAAGGCCTCTCCCTCCACGGCGTGGAGGAGAAGTCGCAGGGCCGCTGGAAGGCCGTCGTGGTCGGTTCCTACGAGCGCGGCGACCGCGCGGTGACCGTGCAGCGCCTTGCCGAGCTGGCCGACTTCTACGGCGTCCCGGTCCAGGAGCTCCTGCCCGGCACGACGCCCGGCGGTGCCGCCGAGCCGCCGCCGAAGCTCGTCCTCGACCTGGAGCGCCTCGCCCACGTACCGCCGGAGAAGGCCGGTCCGCTGCAGCGTTACGCGGCGACGATCCAGAGCCAGCGCGGCGACTACAACGGCAAGGTGCTCTCGATCCGCCAGGACGACCTGCGCACCCTGGCCGTGATCTACGACCAGTCGCCTTCCGTGCTCACGGAGCAGCTGATCAGCTGGGGCGTGCTGGACGCGGACGCGCGCCGCGCGGTCGCCCACGACGAGGGCTGACAGGCCCGCCGCAGAAACGTACCGCCGGGCCGGCGGGGTGCCTCAGGGCGCCCCGCCGGCCCGGCTTTTTCGTGCTCCGCCCGCGGGCCCCGGCGGCACGCCCGGGCGCCGGGTACGCCGAAGGGCCCACGGCCGGACAGTGGTGTCCAGCGGCCGTGGGCCCTTCGTTCGGCTCAACGCCGCCGGAACGCTACTGCTGCTCCCGGCGGAGGTTCGGCTTGAGGTCCTTGAACCGGGCCAGCAGGCCGTTCACGAAGGCCGGGGAGTCGTCCGTGGAGAACTCCTTGGCGAGCTGTACCGCCTCGTCGATCACCACGGCGTCGGGGGTGGAGTCCATCCAGACCAGCTCGTACGCGCCGAGCCGCAGGATGCTCCGGTCGACGACCGGCATGCGGTCGATCTCCCAGTCCACCGCGTAGGTGACGATGAGGTCGTCGATGCGGTCCGCGTACTGCGCGTACCCCTCGACCAGCTCCATCGTGAATTCGCCGACCGGCGGCTGACGGTCGTCGGTCCGCGAGAGCCGCACCCAGTCCGCGAGGACCGTCTGCACGGACTCACCGCGCTGGTCGGCCTCGAAGAGGATCTGGAAGGCGCGCTTGCGGGCCTTGTTCCGGGCAGCCACGGTTAGCTGTTCACCCGGCCGAGGTAGTCGCCCGTGCGGGTGTCGACCTTGATCTTCTCGCCGGTGGTGATGAAGAGCGGGACACCGATCTCGTAACCGGTCTCCAGGGTGGCGGGCTTGGTGCCACCGGTGGAGCGGTCGCCCTGGACGCCCGGGTCGGTGTGCTGGATGGTCAGCTCGACCGCGGCAGGCAGCTCGACGTAGAGCACCTCGCCCTCGTGCTGCGCGACGGAGGCCGTGAAGCCCTCGATGAGGAAGTTGGCGGCGTCGCCGACGGACTTGCGGTCGACCATGAGCTGGTCGTACGTGTCCATGTCCATGAAGACGAAGTACTCGCCGTCCATGTACGAGAACTGCATGTCCCGGCGGTCGATGGTGGCCGTTTCGACCTTCACGCCGGCGTTGAACGTCTTGTCGACGACCTTGCCGGAGAGCACGTTCTTGAGCTTGGTGCGCACGAAGGCGGGGCCCTTGCCGGGCTTGACGTGCTGGAACTCGACGACGGACCAGAGCTGGCCTCCGTCGAGCTTGAGCACCAGGCCGTTCTTGAGGTCGTTCGTGGAAGCCACGGTTGCGGAATCTCCTGGACTGAAGCTGGTGGACGACCGGGGACGCGCGCCGGATCCTCCGCGAGGAGATTCCTAGAGCGCGAGCAGTTCCTTGGTCGTAATGGTGAGTAGCTCGGGTCCGCCGTCCGCCTCGGGGCGCACGACGAGCGTGTCATCGATCCGGACACCGCCCCGGCCCGGGAGGTGGACCCCCGGTTCGACGGTGACCGGCACACAAGCGTCCAGTTTACCCATGGCTGTCGGTGCCAACTGCGGGTCCTCGTCGATTTCGAGCCCGACCCCGTGACCGGTACTGGGCTGGAGGCCTTCCGAGTGACCCGCGGAGTCCAGGAGCTGGCGGGCCGCACGGTCGACGTCGCGGTAGGCGGCCCCGGGCACGAGAGCCTCCCTCGCGGCCCGCTGAGCGGCGAAAACGAGGTCGTAGAGGTCGATCTGCCAGTCCGCGGGGCTGGTCCCGATGACGAAGGTGCGCCCGATCTCGCAGCGGTATCCGCGGTAGTTCGCCCCGAGGCAGACCGAAAGGAAATCCCCCTCCTCGACCCTTCGGTCCGAGGGCCTGTGCCGCCCTCTGCCCGAGTTGGGACCGGTCCCGACCGATGTGGGGAACGCCGGCCCGTCGGCCCCGTGGTCCACCAGCCGGCGCTCCAGTTCCAGGGCCAGGTGGCGTTCGGTACGGCCGACGAGGATCGACTCCAGGAGCTCTCCGAGCGCGTGGTCGGTGATCTCCGCGGCGATCCGCAGGCAGGCCAGCTCCTCCTCGTCCTTGACGATCCTCAGCTGCTGCACGGCGAGGCCGAGGTCGGCCAGGCGCAGCCCTGGGGCGACGGAGAGCATGGCGCGGTGCCGGGCCACCGTGAGGTCGTTCTCCTCGACGGACAGCGAGCCGGCGTCCGAGGAGAGGGCCAGGCCGGCCGCGGCGACGACCGGGTCGCCCGCCGGGTCCGGCAGGACGCTCACCCGCAGCTGTTCGTCGGGACGGCCGTGGACGGAGTCGTCGGCCGGTGCCCGGGGGCAGAGCAGGACGTCCTCGCGGGGCCCGAGCAGCAGCACGGCGCCCGGCGGGGCGGCGCCCGCGAGGTAGCGGACGTTGGCGGGGCGCGAGACCAGGGCGGCCGCTGATCCGGCGGCGGCGTAACGGTCGCGCAGCAGCCCGCGTCGGACGGCGTACACCTCTGACATGTTTTCGAGCGTACGAGCGCGGGGGGCGGCCCGCCCGGCCAGCGCATCCGACCGGGTCCCGCGGGGCCGCTACCAGGAGGGCGGGCTGGCTATGGAGCGGGCCAGGACGTCGTCGAGGACCCGGGCGGTCGTCTCGACGTCGTAGGTGGAGTTGTCGATGATCGGCAGGCCGGAGCCGTACCAGCCGGCCATCCGGCCGTGGATGCGCGCCACCTCCTCGTCGGAGAGCCTGCGGTTCCCGCTGCGGGCGGCGTTGCGCTCAAGGACGACCTCCAGGCCGGGCAGGAGGACGACGGGGAGCAGGCCGGGGCCGACGTGCCGCTTCCAGCCGCCGAGGCCGACGAC
The DNA here is from genome assembly GCF_042892135.1 of Streptomyces sp. NPDC001822. Classification (NCBI taxonomy): domain Bacteria; kingdom Bacillati; phylum Actinomycetota; class Actinomycetes; order Kitasatosporales; family Streptomycetaceae; genus Streptomyces; species Streptomyces sp. NPDC001822. Next base: position 426,729 of record NZ_JBIATW010000004.1, on the reverse strand, counting down.
GGGCCGGTCCGGGAAGACGGCGTCGTCGAGGATGCAGGAGATGCCGTTGGCGAGGAAGTTGCGGGCGGCGAAGCCGCAGGTGCGCCGGGCCAGGCGGTACTGGGCCTCGGAGTGGTCGTTCCATCCGGCCTGCGGGTCGGCGAAGCCGGAGCAGACCCATTCGCGGACGTCGTCGAGCGAGACGTGCGCGGTGGGGACGCGGCGGCGGCCCGCCCAGAGCTTGGCGACCGTGGTCTTGCCCGCTCCGGCGGGACCGATGAGCAGCACGGCCAGGGTCGCCGCCCCGGTGCCCGCCTCGGCGGGCGGCGCGGGCAGCGGCACGGGTCCGCCGGGTGGCAACTGGATGTGCCCGGTGGACTCCCTGGAGGGCGGCATCGGGGCGTGCCGGGGTGTGGGCGGCGTCTGGGGCGCCGGTGCCGCGGGAGGCGGCGTCCCCGGGACGCCGGGATGGCCTGGGTGCTGGGCCTGGTGCGCCCACGGTCCGTTCCCGGGACCCTGGGGCGGCGGCAGCGGGGCCCCCACTGCGTGCTGCATCCGGTGCCACTCCGTCTCGTGCAGGCAACTGGCGCTGGTCGACGGCAACGGTACCCTCCCCGGCCGCCACGCTGTGAACGGGCGGGGAGGGCCCGAAGTGCCCGGTGTCAGTCCGCCAGTTCGCCGGCGAGGGCGCGCAGGGCGAGCCGGTAGGAGCCGATCCCGAACCCCGCGACGGTTCCGGTCGCCACCGGTGCGATCACCGAGGTGTGGCGGAACTCCTCGCGCGCGTACGGATTCGAGATGTGCACCTCGATCAGCGGGGCGGTGCGCTGGGCCGCCGCGTCCCGCATCCCGTACGAATAGTGCGTGAACGCACCCGGGTTGATGACGACCGGCAGGGAGCCGTCGGCCGCCTCGTGGAGCCAGCGGATCAGCTCGCCCTCGTCGTTGGTCTCGCGGACCTCGACGTCGAAGCCGAGCTCCTTGCCGAGCGCCTGACAGGCCTCGACGAGACCGGCGTAGGACGTCGCCCCGTACACGTCGGGCTCGCGGGAGCCGAGGCGTCCGAGGTTGGGTCCGTTGAGCACGAGGACCCTGCGGCTCACGCGGAGACCTCCCCGTAGGCGGCGAGCAGCACGGCCGGGTCGGGGCCTTCGAGCACGGTGGGCTTCCCGATGCCGTCCAGGACGATGAAGCGCAGCAGGTCGCCGCGGGACTTCTTGTCGACCTTCATGTTCTCCAGGAGCTTGGGCCACTGGTCGCCGCGGTAGGTGAGCGGCAGTCCGACGGACTCCAGGACGGCACGGTGCCGGTCGGCCGTGGCGTCGTCGAGGCGCCCGGCGAGGCGGCCCAGTTCGGCGGCGAAGACCATGCCGACGGAGACGGCCGCCCCGTGGCGCCACTTGTAGCGCTCGTTCTTCTCGATGGCGTGGGCGAGCGTGTGCCCGTAGTTGAGGATCTCCCGGAGCCCGGACTCCTTGAGGTCACTGGAGACGACTTCGGCCTTGACCCGGATGGAGCGCTCGATCAACTCGGCGGTGTGCGGGCCCGCGGGGGTACGGGCGCCCTGCGGGTCGGCCTCGACGAGGTCGAGGATCACCGGGTCGGCGATGAATCCGGCCTTGATGATCTCGGCCATGCCGGAGACGTAGTCGTGGACGGGCAGCGAGTCGAGCGCGGCGAGGTCGCAGAGCACCCCGGCCGGCGGGTGGAAGGCGCCGACGAGGTTCTTGCCCTCGGCCGTGTTGATGCCGGTCTTGCCGCCGACGGCCGCGTCGACCATGCCGAGCACGGTCGTGGGGACGGCGATCCACCGCACTCCGCGCAGCCAGGAGGCGGCGACGAAGCCCGCGACGTCGGTGGTGGCGCCACCGCCGATACCGACGATGACGTCGGTGCGGGTGAAGCCGGTCTGGCCGAGCGCCTTCCAGCAGTAGGCGGCGACCTCGACGGTCTTGGCCTCCTCGGCGTTCGGCAGCTGGATCGCGATGGCCTCGTAACCCTGGGCCGCGAGGTCCTCACGGATCGCCTCACCGGTCTCTGCGAGTGCCTCGGGGTGCAGCACGGCGACCCGCTTGACGCGGTCGCCGATGAGGCCCGGCAGCTCGCCGAGGAGCTGCCGCCCGACGAGGACCTCGTACGGGTCGGTGCCCGCGGTGCCGGCGATCTGGATGCGCGTGGTGCCCTGCTCGGTCATGGTTGTGCTCTCCCGGCCGGACGTCACGGGCTCACCCGTGCGCTCCGGCAGTTCCAGTGCGTCGAGGATCGCCTGGGCGACCTCTTCGGGGGTGCGGTCGTCGGTGGTGACAGTGGCCCGGGCCACTTCCTCGTACAGAGGGCGCCTGGCGTCCATGAGTTCGCGCCACTGCCGCCGCGGGTTCACCGCGAGGAGGGGGCGCGCGGTGTTCAGCCCGACCCTCCGCACGGCCTCGTCCACGTCCATCGAGAGGTAGACGACGGGACGCCCGGCCAGCAGCGCCCGGGTCGATTCGTCCAGTACGGCGCCGCCGCCGAGGGCGAGGACGCCCGTGTGCTGGTCCACCGCGGCCCTCACGGCCTCCCGTTCCAGCGCGCGGAAGTGCTCCTCGCCCTCGTCGAAGAAGATCTCGGCGATCGCCTTGCCGGCCGTGGCCACGACGTCCGCGTCGGTGTCTCGGTAGCCCGCGCCCAGACGCTCGGCGAGCAGCTCGCCCACCGTGGACTTGCCGACCCCCATCGGGCCGACCAGGACAATCAGCGGCCCGCTCACCGGATCTGGAGGTGGGAGAGGTACGACTGCACGTTGCGGTGGGTCTCGGCGACGCTGTCGCCGCCGAACTTCTCCGCGACCGCGTCGGCCAGCACCAGGGCGACCATGGCCTCGGCCACGATGCCGGCGGCCGGGACCGCGCAGACGTCGGAGCGCTGGTGGTGGGCCTTCGCCGCCTCGCCGGTCACGACGTCGACGGTGGCCAGCGCCTTGGGCACGGTCGCGATGGGCTTCATCGCGGCGCGGACCCGCAGCAGCTCACCGGTGGTGAGCCCGCCCTCGGTGCCGCCGGAGCGGCCGGAGGCGCGCTTGATGCCGTTCTCGGTGGCGAGGATCTCGTCGTGCGCCTTGGATCCCGGCACCCGGGCGAGGTCGAAGCCGTCGCCGACCTCGACGCCCTTGATGGCCTGGATGCCCATCAGGGCGGCGGCGAGGCGGGCGTCGAGCCTGCGGTCCCAGTGCACGTGCGAGCCGAGGCCCACGGGTACGCCGTAGGCGAGCACCTCGACGACGCCGCCGAGGGTGTCGCCGTCCTTGTGGGCCTGGTCGATCTCCGCGACCATCGCCTTGGACGCGTCGGCGTCCAGGCAGCGCACCGGGTCTGCGTCGAGCCGCTCGACGTCGGAGGGCTTGGGGTAGACGCCGTACGGCGCCTTGGCGGCGGCCAACTCGACGACGTGGCTGACGATCTCGATGCCCGCGGTCTCCTTGAGGTAGGAGCGGGCCACGGCGCCGAGGGCGACACGGGCCGCGGTCTCCCGGGCGCTGGCGCGCTCCAGGACCGGCCGGGCCTCGTCGAAGCCGTACTTCTGCATCCCCGCGAGGTCGGCGTGACCGGGCCGGGGGCGGGTCAGCGGGGCGTTGCGGGCCTGCGCCGCCAGCGCCTCGGGGTCGACCGGGTCGGCCGACATGACCTGCTCCCACTTGGGCCACTCGGTGTTGCCCACCATGACGGCGACGGGCGAGCCCATGGTCAGACCGTGCCGGACGCCGCCGAGGAAGGTGACCTCGTCCCTCTCGAACTTCATCCGCGCACCGCGCCCGTAACCGAGCCGGCGCCGGGCGAGCGCGTCCGCCACCATCTCCGTGGTGACGGGGATGCCGGCGGGAAGGCCCTCCAGCGTCGCCACCAGTGCGGGGCCGTGCGACTCCCCCGCGGTCAGCCAGCGCAACCTGCTCAACGGTGCTCCTCATGCTCGCGCCTGAAACTGCGACGGCGCGACCGGGTGCGCGGCCCTGGCCCGCCGCCCCCGATCCTCCCACGTCCGGGGGTGCGGACCTGCCCCGGTCCAGCAGACGGACCGACGCGCCCTCGCCTCCTCTCCTTCTCCTCCGCACCTTCCGCGTTTCGGGCGACGGGTCCGGTACCAACAGGAACAGATCAAGAAGTGGACAAACAGCCAAGAAAAGCAATTCTCATAATTCAGCGGCACTCAGCGTGGCAGGCGATATACGCTCACGGGCGATCGATGCACACGACATCACAGGGGACGGGACAGCACATGAAGAAGACCACCCGAAGAATCGCCGTGACAGCTTCCGCCACCGCGGTTTTCAGCTCCGCGCTCCTCGGGAGCCCGGCACAGGCGGCCAGCCTTTCCAGTGAGGCTGCGGCGATTTGCGGATCGGGTTATTACGTCCAGCGATCCTCCGTCCTGTCCGACCGCGAAACACAGGGCGTGACCGCGTTCCAGCTCTACAATTCCAGCTCGAAGAAGAACTGTGCGGTCACCCTTAAGCACCCCACGTCCTCCTCCTTCTACGGTGACAAGACCACCCTGGGCGCCGGCATCCGGGCCGAGGACGGATCCTGGGTCAAGGACGAGGGTGCGTATGCGTACTACGCGGGCCCCGTGTACATCAGCGCGGCGAGCAAATGCGTGCAGTTCTGGGGCAAGACCTACCAGAGCGGTGCGTCCAGCGTGTGGTACGAAACCTACACAAGCCCGCTGGGGAACTGCGGCTAGCAAGAATGCGGACGGTCGTCCCTGCCCCAATGGCCAGGGACGACCGTCCGCCGAGGCACATCCCCGCCCTACCGGGCCGAAAGCGCGGCCTCTCCCGCGGCACGCATGACCGCGAGGGGAGCGTCGAGCCCGGTCATCTGCCCGACCTGGAGAACAGCCTGGTGGACCAGGAGGTCGAGGCCTCCCACAACACCTGCTCCGGTTGCCGCCCAGCGCGAGGCCAACGGCGTCGGCCAGGGTTCGTACAACACGTCGAACAGGGTGCCTGGCCTCGTGGGGACGCTGTCCGCGAGGGAGTCCGTCGCACCGGCCGGGGTGGTGGCGATCACCAGGGGGGCCCGCAGCGCCTCGTCGGCCGCGTCCCAGGCCGCGATCCTGACGTCGACGCCGAGACGTTCACCCCAGCCTCGCATCTCGTCGGCCCGGCCCGCGCTGCGCACATAGGCCGTGACAGGCCCGGTGCAGATCTCCGAGAGGGCGGCCAGCGCCGAGGAGGCGGTGGCGCCGGCGCCGAGGACGGCGGCCGACTCCACCTTCTCGACCCCGCGTTCGCGCAGGGCGGCGACCATCCCGGGAATGTCCGTGTTGTCACCGACCCGCCGGCCGTCCTCGGTGAATACGACGGTGTTGACCGCTTCGACCGACGCCGCCGTGTCGCTGATGCCGTCCAGCAGCGGGATGATCGCGCGCTTGAGCGGCATGGTCAGCGAGAGGCCTGCCCAGGACGAGTCCAGGCCCTCAATGAAGCCGGGCAGCGCCGCCTCGTCGACGTCGAAGCGGTCGTACGACCAGTCCTCCAGGCCCAGTTCCGCGTAGGCGGCCCGGTGGAGGGCCGGCGAGAGGGAGTGCGCGATGGGCGAGCCGAGTACGGCCGCTCGGCGGCGTCCTTCATCCGAGACCATGCAACTCCTTGAACTTCTGGTTCATCTTTTCGTGCTCGTCGGCCGTCTTGGAGAAGTCGGTCTTCTCACCGTCGAGCGAAATGAAGAAAAGCCAGCCGTCTTCGGTCGGATTGAGCGTTGCCTTGATCGCGTCGTCACCCGGATTGCTGATCGGACCGGGCGTCAGGCCCGCATGGTAATACGTGTTGTACGGGTCGTCGTTACTACGAATCTCGCTCGACCCGATCTTGATCTTGCTCTGCTTCTTCAGGTAATTGAAGGCGGAGTCGAATTCGAGCTTGCGATTGGTCACGGTGTTATCCGCCTTCAGGCGGTTGTAGACGACCTCGGCCATCTTCCGGAAGTCGTCGTGCGTGAGCCCTTCGGCCTGCACGAGACTCGCGACCGTGATCACCTGCCAGGGCCCGTCCAGGTTGTACTTCTTAGCCGCGGCTTCCAGATCGAGCTTCCCGTACTCTGCGTTGGCCCGCCCGACCATCTTCTTGAGCACCGTTTCCGGGCTCATCCCCTTGGAGACCGGGTATGCAGCCGGATAGAGAAACCCCTCCAGGGGGTCCTTGAGGACCGGATCGTCGTCTGCCCATTTCGGCAGGCCGAGGCTCCCGGACTTGGCCTTGGCGACGCTCGCAGTCGTCCCGGCTTTGAGTTTCAGCTTCGTGTCGATCAGCTCATAGACGCGAGCGTTCCGTGAGCCCTCGGGAATGACGAGCGCGTTTTGACTACCCGGACTCAACATCAACTCGATGGCACTGTCGGCGGACATCTCCTTCTTCAGGAGATAGACACCGGCCTGGAGCGATTTTCCCTTGGGATTCGCGTTCTGGGCCGAGATGAAGGCGTCGGACGACTTCACGACGCCGGCCTTCTTCAGGATGTTCGCGATCTCGTTCCCGAGGGCGCCCTCAGGGATTTCGACCTCGACCGAGACGGTGCCGCTGCCCGTGAAGTCGGGCGCCGCGCCGAACTGGTTCTGGTAGTACGAGTAGCCGAAGTAGCCCACGCCGCCGAGTCCCCCGACAAGGATCAGCGAGACGCCGAGGCACGCGCAGCCGCTGCGGTTCTTCTTCTTGCCCTTGCCGCGTCGCTCGCCGCCACCTCGCTGGGCCTCACGGGGGTCGTCGTCGTACTCGTCTTCATCCCCGGAGCCACCGGAGTCCCGGGAATCCCGCGACCGCCGGTCGGTGGCCGGCTCGTCCGCACCCGTGAAGAAAGGATGCGTCTCCTCCTCTGGCACGTCCGGATCCCAGTCCGGGCTCTGCTGCTGAGGCGGCTCGTCGCGGCGGCCCGGGGGCTGCGGCGGCGGGTATGCCTCGGAGGTGCCGTAGGAGTCGGGCTGCTCGCCGTAGCCGCCGGCCTGGTTGCCGTAGGGCTGCTGGGCTCCGTACGGCATAGCAGGCTGCTGGCCCGTGTCCCAGCCGGCGCCGTAGGGCGGCTGCTGGGCGTAGGGGTCCTGCTGAGTGGCGTACTGCTGCTGCGCGTACGGGTCCTGCGGGTGCTGCCGCTGCTGGGCGTACGGGTCCTGCGGCTGCTGCGCGTAGGGATCCGGCTGAGCGGCGTACTGCTGCTGGGCGTACGGGTCCTGCTGGTGCTGCTGCGGCTGCTGTTGCGCGTAGGGGTCCTGCTGGTGCTGCTGCGGCTGCTGTTGCGCGTAGGGGTCCTGCTGGTGCTGCTGCGGCTGCTGTTGCGCGTAGGGGTCCTGCTGGTAGCCCTGCTGGGCGTACGGGTCCTGCGCATAGGGCTGCTGCCGGCCGTCGTACTGGCCCTGGCCGTGGGCGGCCTCGCGGCCGCCCCATCCCTGGTCCCCGTACAAGGGGTCCTCGGGATTCCACGGTTCGGAGCCGGAGCCCCGGCCATACTCAGTCATGGATCCCCTTGAGCCGCGAGACGACGCTCCGCCTCTTCGCTTGGCTGTGCGGTGTCTGTTCGAACACCGGCGCATCGCGCGGAACGTTACCGTATCGCGATCAGACAACCACTTCGACGCCCTCGCCCGGAGCAGTGCCTGACGCCCGTTCGGACTCCAGAGCGTTCTGGAGGATCACCACAGCGGCAGCCTGGTCGATGACAGACCGGCCCTTCTTGGACTTCACGCCCGACGCCCGCAGCCCCTGCGTGGCCGTGACTGTGGTCATCCTCTCGTCCACGAGACGCACGGGGATCGGTGCGATCGCGCGTGCGAACACCTGGGCGAAGGCACGGACCTTCGCGGCCGCCGGCCCCTCTCCCCCGCCGAGGGAGCGGGGCAGCCCGAGGATGACCTCGATCGGCTCGTACTCCTCGACGATCTGGCCGAGCCGCCGGTGGGCGGCCGGGACGTCACGTCCCGGCACGGTCTCCACCGGCGTGGCGAGAATCCCGTCGGGGTCGCACGAGGCGACCCCGATACGGGCGTCCCCGACGTCGACGGCGAGTCGGCGTCCGCGGCGCATCTGCGGCATGTCCGACGTCATGCCGTCTCGGTGACGAGGCGTTCGACAGCGGCGACGGCGTCGCCGATGGCGTCCGGGTTCTGACCGCCGCCCTGGGCGACGTCCGGCTTGCCGCCACCGCCGCCGCCGAGGGTCTTGGCGGCGGTACGGACCAGGTCACCGGCCTTGAGGCCACGCTCGCGGGCGGCCTCGTTGGTGGCGATGACCGTCAGCGGGCGGCCGTTCGCCGTCGTGAACAGGGCCACCACGGCGGGCCGGCCGCCCTGGATGCGACCGCGCACGTCGAGGACCAGCTTGCGCAGGTCGTCGGCCGAGGTTCCGTCCGGCACCTGCCCGGTGACCAGGGCGACGCCCCGCACGTCCTTCGCCGACTCCACCAGCCCGGCGGCGGCCTGGAGGACCTTCTCCGCGCGGAACTTCTCGATCTCCTTCTCGGCGTCCTTGAGCTTGCCGAGCATGCCGGAGATCTTCTCGGGGAGCTCCTCGGGACGGCCCTTCAGCAGTTCCTGGAGCTGCGCGACGACCGTGTGCTCCTTGGCCAGGAAGTTGTACGCGTCGACGCCGACGAGGGCCTCGATACGGCGCACACCGGAACCGATGGACGACTCGCCGAGCAGCTTCACCAGGCCGAGCTGGGCGGTGTTGTGCACGTGCGTGCCGCCGCACAGCTCCTTGGAGAAGTCGCCGATGGTGACGACCCGGACCCGCTCGCCGTACTTCTCGCCGAACTCCGCGATGGCGCCCTGCTTCTTGGCGTCGTCGATGGACATGACCTCGGCCTGGACGTCGAGCTCCCGGGCGAGGACCTCGTTGATCTTCTGCTCGACGTCGGTCAGCACCGTGCCGGGCACGGCGGCGGGCGAGCCGAAGTCGAAGCGGAAGCGGCCGGGCGAGTTCTCCGAGCCGGCCTGGGCGGCCGTGGGACCGAGCGCGTCGCGCAGGGCCTGGTGCGTGAGGTGCGTGGCGCTGTGGGCGCGGGCGATGGCGCGGCGGCGCGTGTTGTCGATGGAGGCGTGGGCCGAGGCCCCGAGCGTCACCTCGCCGACCTGGACCGAACCCTTGTGCACCGAGACGCCGGGCACGGGCTGCTGCACGTCGCGGACGTGGATGACCGCGCCGGTGTCGAGCCTGATGCGGCCCTGGTCGGCCAGCTGACCGCCGCCCTCGGCGTAGAACGGGGTGCGGTCGAGGACGATCTCGACCTCGTCGCCCTCGCTCGCGGCGGGCGAGGGCACACCGTCGACGAGGAGGCCGACGACCGTCGACTCGCCCTCGGTGGAGGTGTAGCCGGTGAACTCGGTGACGCCGGACCTGTCGGCGACCTCACGGTAGGCGGAGAGGTCGGCGTGGCCGGTCTTCTTGGCCTTGGCGTCGGCCTTGGCCTTGTCCCGCTGCTCCTGCATCAGGCGGCGGAAGCCCTCTTCGTCGACCGAGAGGCCCTGCTCGGCGGCCATCTCCAGGGTGAGGTCGATCGGGAAGCCCCAGGTGTCGTGGAGCAGGAACGCCTTGTCCCCGGCGAGCACCCGGCCCCCGGCGGCCTTCGTCTCGGTGACGGCGGTCTCGAGGATGTTCGTGCCGCCCTTGAGGGCCTTGAGGAAGGCGGCCTCCTCGGCGAGGGCGACGGTCTCGATGCGCTTGCGGTCGGTGATCAGCTCCGGGTACTGCAGGCCCATGGTCTCCACGACCACGTCGACCAGCTCGCGGACGACCGGACCGGTGGCGCCCATGAGGCGCATGTTGCGGATGGCTCGGCGCATGATGCGGCGCAGGACATAGCCGCGGCCCTCGTTGCCGGGGGTGACGCCGTCGCCGATGAGCATCGCCGAGGTGCGGATGTGGTCGGCGACGACGCGCAGGGAGACGTCCGAACCGTGGTCGGCGCCGTAGCGGACGCCGGTGAGCTCGGTGGCCTTGTCCATGACGACGCGCAGGGTGTCCGTCTCGTACATGTTCTGTACGCCCTGGAGGATCATGGCGAGGCGCTCCAGGCCGAGCCCCGTGTCGATGTTCTGCGACGGCAGGTCGCCCAGGATCGGGAAGTCCTCCTTGCCGTCGCCCGCGCCGCGCTCGTACTGCATGAAGACGAGGTTCCAGATCTCCACGTAGCGCTCGTCGTTGACGGCGGGGCCGCCCTCGACGCCGAACTCGGGGCCGCGGTCGTAGTTGATCTCGGAGCACGGGCCGCAGGGTCCGGGGACGCCCATGGACCAGAAGTTGTCCTTCTTGCCCAGGCGCTGGATGCGCTCGGAGGGAACGCCGATCTTCTCGCGCCAGATCTGCTCGGCCTCGTCGTCGTCGAGGTAGACGGTGATCCACAGACGCTCGGGGTCGAGCCCGAAGCCGCCGTCCTCGACGGAGTTCGTGAGCGCGGCCCACGCGAGCTCGATGGCGCCTTCCTTGAAGTAGTCGCCGAAGGAGAAGTTCCCGCACATCTGGAAGAACGTGCCGTGCCGCGTGGTCTTGCCGACCTCTTCGATGTCCGGCGTGCGCACGCACTTCTGCACGCTGGTCACGCGCGGGGCGGGCGGCTTGACCTCGCCGAGGAAGTACGGCTTGAAGGGAACCATGCCCGCGGGGACCAGCAGCAGAGTCGGGTCGTCCGCGATGAGCGACGCCGAAGGCACGACGGTGTGACCGCGCTCCTCGAAGAAGCTCAGCCAGCGGCGGCGAATTTCAGCCGACTCCATTAGTGGTCCTCATTCCGGTTGTTCGAGTTGTAGGGAAGTGATCGGTAGCCTGCGGGGCCGGGGTCGTCGGCGGCCTCGATGCCGAGCGCCCCGCCCAGTTCGGCCTCGCGCCTGACCATGCCCTCACGTACGTCGAGGGCGAAGTCCTTCAGCTTGTGACCTGCCTCGAGCGCCTTGTCGGCGGCCTGCGCCGCGAGGCTCTCGGGGGTCAGCTGCCGGATCTTGCGGTTGACCTTGGTGGTGGCCCAGACGCCGGCGGCTGCGCCGGCGGTGAACCAGAACGTACGGCGGAACATCGCTGCGTCAGTCCTTCTGTCCGCGGGAGCTGCTTCGGCCGTTCCGCTTCCTGTCGCGGGCGGACGGCACGGTACGGCCGACGATCACGGTGCGGCGCGGGGTCCGGCGGGCCGCTTCCGGCTCCGCGGCGGTGCGGCGGCCGATCGCCTGACGCACCCCGTAACCGAACGCCGCGACCTTCACGAGCGGGCCGCCGAACGTCGACGCGACGGTGGTGGAGAGCGCGGAGGCGTTGGAGGTGACCTCCTGGACGTCGCTCGCGATGGCGTCGACCTTGTCCAGCTGGGTCTGCGCGGAACGCAGCGTCGCGGAGGCGTCGGCGAGCAGCGGGACCGCCTGCTCCGTCACGTCCGCCACCAGGGCGGTGGCGGCCCTGAGCGTCTGGGCCAGCCTCACCAGAACCACGGCGAGGAAGGAAACCAGGATCGCCCAGAAGACAGCCACCAGAATGCCGGCCACCTCTCCACCGGACACAGTGCACCGCTCTCTGTTCGTCGCCCGCACGGGCCGGTCGTCCCCGGCCCGCCCGGCCTGTCTCGGTTCGGCAGGCGCGTGCCGCCGTCGCTGCCGGTCGTCGTCCCCCGAGCCTATCGCGCCGGGCGTCACGCCCCGTACCGCATTACGGGCGCGCGCTGCGGGCCCCGCGAGCATGGAGATTGTACGGAGAGCTTATGTGCCAGTACTCTGCGTGTCTCATGCGACGCCCTCAGCGCCACTTCCCCGCATCCGACGACGCGGAGTCCCGTCCCGTACGGGGAAATCTCCCGGCGGAGCTCGACGCCTTCGTGGGACGCGAAGAGGAACTGACCGAGGTCGGGGCGCTCCTGGGTGAACACCGGCTCGTCACCGTGGCGGGGGTCGCCGGGGCCGGCAAGACCCGTTTCGTCAGCCGGATCGCCGCGCTGATGGAGAAACGGTACTGCGACGGGGTGTGGATCGCCGAGCTGTCAACCCTCCACGATCCAGGGCTGCTGGAGCACACGCTGGCCGGTGCGATGGGGCTGACGGACCACACCAGCAGACCGCCGCGCACCATGCTGCTGGAGCACTGCGCGGCCCGCCGGCTGCTGCTCGTGATCGACGGCTTCGAACATCTCACCGACGACTGTGCGGCGCTGGTGCGGGAGCTGCTGCGCGGTGCACCCGGCCTCCAGGTGCTCGCGGCGGGACGCCGCCCGCTGCGGGTGGACGGTGAACTCACCTATCCGCTGGCGCCGATGACCGACGTCGACGCGATGGAACTGTTCGCCCGGCGGGCGGCCTCGGTGCGCCCCGGCTTCGCCCTGACCGACGGAAACCGGGACACCGTGCGGGAGCTGTGCCGTCGCCTCGACGGGATTCCGCTGGCGCTGGAACTCGCCGCCGGGAGGCTGCGGGCCCTGACCGTGGAACAGGTGCTGCAGCGCCTCGACGACCGCTTCCGGCTGCTGACCGGGGGCAGCCCGAGCGCACTGCCCCGGCACCAGACCCTCCGTACGGCGATCGGCTGGAGCCACGAGCTCTGCGCCCCCGAGCAGCGGCTGCTGTGGGCGCGGCTCTCGGTGTTCGCGGGGCAGTTCGACCTGGAGGCGGTCGAGTACATCTGCAGCGGCCCCGGACTGCCGGCCGACTCCGTGCTGGACGTGCTGGACGCGCTGCTGGCGCAGTCCGTGGTGCTGCGCGAGGACTCGCCGCTCGGCAGCCGCTACCGGCTGCTGGACACCGTGCGGGAGTACGGCGCGGAGTGGCTGCGGGCGACCGGGGACGCCGAGCGGCTGCGGCGCAGGCACCGGGACTGGTACCTGGGGCTGGCGACCTGGTGCGAACTCGACTGGTTCAGCCCCAGACAGGCCGAGGCCGCCGCGCGGATCGACGGCGAGCTGCCCAATCTCCGCCGGGCGATGGAGTGCTCGATGGAGAGCGCCGACGAGATCCATCTCGCGCAGTACCTGGCGGGCACGCTGTGGTTCTACTGGGCGGGCTGCGGGCGCCTGTCGGAGGGCCGCCACTGGCTGGACCACGTCCTGGAGGAGGAGTCGCCCTACGACCACGCCCGGCTCAAGGCGCTGTGGGTGCTCGGCTACGTCGCCGTGCTCCAGGGGGACCCGGTGGGCGCGGTGTCGGCGCTGCAGGAGTGCCGCGAGGAGGGCGAGCGGGCGGGGGACGCGTCCGCCGTGGCCTATGCCGTGCACCGCACGGGCTGTCTCGCCATCGTCACGGACGACCCGGTACGCGCCGAGGAGCTCCTGCGGGAGGCGCTCGGGCGTTACCGGGAGATCGGCGAGCTGAACAGCAACGTGCTGATGGCTCAGGTCGAACTGGGCATGGCGGTGGCCTTCCGCGGCGACCTGGCCGGAGCCGCCGAGATCTGCGCCGAGGTCCGGGACGTCTGCGAGGACCACGGAGAACGGTGGGCCATGGCCTACGCGCTGTACGTCCTCGCGTACGCGGCGCTGCAGGAGGGATCGAGCGAGCGGGCCCGCCGGATGCTCGGCGAGGCCCTGTCCATCGCGCACGCCTTCCACGACCTGCTGGGCACGGTCCTCTCGCTGGAGCTCCTGGCCCTGGTGACGGTGACCGAGGGGGACGCCGCGGAGGCGGCGCTGCTGCAGGGAGCCGCGGACCGGATCTGGCCCTCGGTGGGTCTGCCGCTGTTCGGCTCGGTCCATTACGGCAGGCCCCGGGCCCAGTGCGAGGAACGGGCCAGGGCGGAGCTGGGTGACGCGCGGTACGAGACGGAGCGGCTCACCGGCAGCCGGCTGGACACGAGAGCCGCCGTGACGCGGGCGCTCGGCGTGCGGACGCAAGGGAGGCCGGCGGGCGGCAGGCCTCAGGACGCGAGACCGTCCCGGGAGGGGGCCGCGGGCGGCGGGGATGCGCGAAGGCCCGCCGCCTCCCGTACGACAGGGAGGGGCGGGCCCGAGCTCGGGTGAGCGTTACGCCTGGATCAGCGGGCGTAGTACTCGACGACGAGCTGCTCGTCGCAGATGACCGGGATTTCCTTGCGGTTCGGGTCACGGTCCAGGCGGAAGGCCAGGGCCTTCAGGTTCACCTGGAGGTAGCGCGGGGTCTCGCCGTCGGTGTCGTAGCCACCCTCGCGGGCCACCTGGAAGGGGACCTTGGAGCGGCTGCGCTCGCGGACCTGCACGATGTCGTCGGGGCGCACGCGGAAGGACGGCTTGTCGACCTTGCCACCGTTGACCTCGATGTGGCCGTGGACGACCATCTGGCGGGCCTGGTAGATGGTGCGGGCGATGCCCGAACGCAGGACCAGGGCGTCGAGGCGACGCTCGAGCTCGACGACCAGCGCCTCGCCCGTCTTGCCTTCGGCCTTCTTGGCGCGGTCGTAGGCACGCGCCATCTGGCGCTCGCTGATGTCGTACTGCGCACGCAGGCGCTGCTTCTCCAGCAGACGGACCTTGTAGTCCGAGTTCTGCTTGCGGCCACGGCCGTGCTCGCCCGGCGGGTAGGGGCGCGCTTCGAAGTACTTGACAGCCTTCGGCGTCAGGGCGATGCCGAGGGCACGCGACTTCTTGACCTTGGGACGCGACTGGTTAGGCACGTTCTCCAGACCTCCGTTGTAGGTTAGGTTTACCTTACTCAAGGAGATCGCATGTCTCGCCCTGGGAACACCACACACGTCACGGACAGCACAGACAGCGACGGCACACACAAGGGTGCCGTAACGACGGAAGGCCGATCTGATCGTGGTCAGCCGCGTCCCAGCGGGCTTGAAAACACTCGGATGCCGTCAGCAGCCGAGCGCACACGAACTCTCGTACAGAGTACCTGCTCCGCGGTGCTGCTCGTACCGGGGCTGTCCGTCATCCATCCGGACCAGCTGATGCCCGACAGCAGGAGCATCGGCCCGGACGGGGACCTGCTCCTCGGCTTCCCCGCCGATTCTCCGGTGGCACGGGCGGCGACGCGCGCCCAGGGCGACGAACTGGCGGCCGTGCTGGAGATCACCGACGTCGCCCCGGTCTCCGTCCCGCACCGCATCCGCGGCCGTGCCAGGATCGCCGGCCGGCTCACCGCCGCACCGGGACCGGTCGGGCCCGGCGGGACGACGCTCCGCCTGGAGACCGGAGAGGCGTCGGTCGACGATCTCTGGGGGGCCGAGGAGGTGGAGCCGGACGCGCTCCGGGACGCCGTCGCCGATCCGCTGGTGGCCCACGAGACCGAACTGCTCCAGCATCTGCACGCCGCCCACGCGGAGCAGATGCGGTCGCTGTCCGCGCTGCTCGGCGGACGGGCGCGGGCCGACGGCGAGCACCTGCCCGCCGCCGTCCCGGTCGCCCTCGACCGCTTCGGCCTGCGGGTGCGGTTCGTCGAGCACGCCGGCGCCTGCTTCGACGCCCGGTTCGACTTCCCCGACCCCGTGCGCGACGTCGGCGAACTGCGCCGCGCCATGTACGCGCTGTTCGAGGCCGCGGCCCGCTGAGCCGCTGCCGTCACGAGGACGCGGTGCCGTCCCCGGGCCCTCCGCGGCCGAGCCGCTCGCGGACCCGCTCCGCCACGTCGGCGTAACGCGCCTCCGCGCCGTATCGCGTGGGTTCGTAGTAGCGCCTGTCACGGACGGCTTCCGGGGCGTACTCCTGGGCGGCGATCCCACCGGGGACGTCGTGCGGGTAGACGTACCCCTGGGCGTGGCCGAGCTTGGCCGCGCCCTTGTAGTGGCCGTCGCGCAGATGGGCCGGGACCGGTCCCGCGAGGCCTCGGCGCACGTCCTCCTGCGCGGCGGAGATCGCCAGCGTCGCGGCGTTGGACTTAGGGGCGAGCGCCAGCGCGATCGTGGCGTGGCTGAGGGTGAGCGCCGCCTCGGGGAACCCGATCATGGCCACGGCCTGGGCCGCCGCAACGGCGGTGGGCAGCGCGGTGGGATCGGCCAGCCCGATGTCCTCGCTGGCGGAGATCATCAGCCGCCGCGCGATGAAGCGCGGGTCCTCCCCCGCCTCGATCATCCGGGCCAGGTAGTGCAGGGCGGCGTCCACGTCGGACCCGCGGATCGACTTGATCAGTGCGCTCGCGACGTCGTAGTGCTGGTCGCCGTCCCGGTCGTACTTCACGGCCGCGCGGTCGACGGTCTCCTCGAGCGTCTCCAGCGTGATCTCCTGCTCGTGCTTGGAGAGCGCCGCGCCCGCGGCGGCCTCCAGCGCCGTCAGCGCGCGGCGGGCGTCGCCCCCGGCGATCCGCAGCAGGTGCGCCTCGGCGTCCTCGGGCAGCGTGACGGCTTCGCCCAGCCCTCGCCCGTCGGCCACGGCACGGCGGAGCAGGGCGCGCAGGTCGTCGTCAGTGAGGGGCTCCAGGGTGAGGAGCAGGGAGCGCGAGAGCAGCGGCGAGATGATCGAGAAGTACGGGTTCTCCGTGGTGGCGGCGATCAGCGTGACCCAGCGGTTCTCCACGGCGGGGAGCAGGGAGTCCTGCTGGGCCTTCGAGAAGCGGTGGATCTCGTCCAGGAAGAGGACGGTCTCCTTGCCGAAACCGCCGGTGGCGCGGCGCGCGCCCTCGATGACGGCGCGGACCTCCTTGACGCCCGCGGTGATCGCCGAGAGCTCGACGAAGCGCTTGTTGGTCGCCTTGCTGACGACGTACGCGAGAGTCGTCTTCCCCGTGCCCGGCGGGCCCCAGAGGATGACCGACGAGGGACCGGCGGGGCCTCCGCTGCCCTCGCCGACGAGACGGCGCAGCGGCGCCCCCGGCTTGAGCAGGTGCTGCTGTCCGACCACCTCGTCCAGCGTGCGGGGACGCATCCGGACAGCGAGGGGGCTGCTGGAAGGGTCCTTCTCCTGGCGGTCTTCGGCGGCTGCGGTAAAGAGGTCGGGCTCCACGTCGTGAAGCCTATGTCACCCCACTGACAGGACCGCGGGTCGAGTCAGCTGGTCCAGAAGTCCCACCACCGGGTGAGGATCAGCATGCCGATGATGCCGATCCAGAGCACCGGGGGCACCCAGTGGAACTCGGTGAGGGCGTTCCGCAGGCCGGCGGGGGCGGGGATGATGCGGTGCTTGATGTTGTGCGTCGTGACGTAGCAGAACATGAAGATCGTGGCGACCCAGGCCAGGCAGCACCACAGGCAGAGCGAGTTGATGTTGTAGAGCGACTGGTACTGCAGCCAGGTGCAGAAGCCGACGCCGAACAGGGTGCCCGCGTTCAGGCCGAGCCAGTACCAGGCGCGGAAGCGGGCGCCGGCGAGGAGTGCCAGGCCGATGCCGATGACCACGGTGTAGGTGGCGATGCCGAGCAGCGGGTTGGGGAAGCCGAAGGCCGAGGCCTGCTCGCTCTTCATGATGTTGCCGCACGCGACCACCGGGTTCAGGCTGCAGCCCGGGGTGAAGCTCGGGTCCTCGAGCAGCTTGAACTTGTCGATGGTGATCACCCAGGCGGCGAGCAGGCCGGCCGCTCCCGTGATCACCAGCAGCAGTGCGAGCGCGCGGCTGCCGCCGAAGGTCTTCGCACCGTTGTCCTCGTCCTGCGCGGAGGAGGGGTGGTCTACCGCTGCCATCGTCATAATCGCCGTTCCATCACTGAGTAGCCGGCCGGGCCTCGTCATTGTGCCGCACCTGCGATGCAGCCATCCGTTCGATGCGCATAAACGTGTTCCACACCGCACGCCGTGCCGGGGGGCTCCGGCACGTTCTCCCCGGTGAGGGAGGGGCTGCGCAGAAGGTCCGGGGGCCGTGTGGACGACGTGGCCGCCCGGCAGCGGTGGACGGCCCCGACCTGCGGATCCGCGCCGGGGAGACGTCCGGGCGGAACGAGGCGGGAGGGAGGACGGCCCCGGCGGCCGCCCGGGACCACCGGGACCGCGACGCCCGCACGGCCGCGGTGCTCGCGACCGGCCGGGGCCCGCTCGGGCCCACCCGGATCAGGTGCGTACGGCAGGTGAATCGGATTCCTCCGGGTTGACGGTCCGGAAGCCGTGGGTGTGAGGGACCGGTTGCGCGTCGCCCGGCACACCGGCGGTGCGCCGGGCGCCGTGACGCCCTGTGCCCGCCCGGACGGACCGGGCGGGCACAGGGTGTTGACGCGTGGCCCGGTATCAGGCCAGTTCGGCCCGGAGCACGGCCACCAGGTCGCCGACCGCCACGGCATTCTGCTCGCCGGACTCCATGTCCTTGAGCTGGACGTTGCCCTCGGCGAGGTCCCGCTCCCCGGCCACGACCGTGTAGCGGGCGCCGGAACGGTTCGCGCTCTTCATCGCGCCCTTGAGGCCGCGGCCGCCGAACGCGAAGTCCGTGGCGACGCCCGCCTTGCGCAGCTCGGTGACCAGGCCGAAGAGCACCCGACGTGCCTCTTCGCCGAGCGGCACCGCGTAGACGCTGGTGGCGGCGGGGATGTCGAGTTCGACACCCTCGGCCTCCAGGGCGAGCACCGTGCGGTCCACCCCGAGGGCCCAGCCGACGGAGGGCAGTGCGGGGCCGCCGATCATCTCGGACAGGCCGTCGTAACGCCCGCCGCCGCCCACCGCCGACTGGGAACCCAGACCGTCGTGGACGAACTCGAAGGTGGTGCGGGTGTAGTAGTCGAGGCCGCGGACCAGCTTCTCGTCGTCCTCGAACGCGACGCCCGCCGTCGTCAGCAGGTCGCGGACCTCCTCGTGGTACGCCTTGCAGGCGTCGCAGAGGAAGTCACGCAGCATCGGGGCGCCGGTCAGTTGCTTCTGGACGTCGGGACGCTTGTCGTCCAGGACCCTCAGCGGGTTGATCTCGATGCGCCGACGGGTCTCCTCGTCGAGGTCGAGGTCGCGCAGGAACGTCTGCAGCGCCTCGCGGTAGACGGGGCGGCACTCCTTGTCCCCCAGGGAGTTCAGCAGGATGCGGAACCGCGTGAGGCCGAGCGAGCGGTAGGCCTGGTCGGCCAGGATGATCAACTCGGCGTCGAGGGCCGGGTCCTCGGTGCCGATCGCCTCTGCTCCGACCTGCGAGAAGTGGCGGTAGCGGCCCGCCTGGGGGCGCTCGTAGCGGTAGTACGAGCCCGAGTACCAGAGCTTGACGGGCAGGTTGCCGGCCTTGTGGAGGTTGGCCTCCAGCGCGGCGCGCAGCACGGAAGCGGTGCCTTCGGGGCGCAGCGCGAGCTTGTCGCCGCCCTTGGTCTCGAAGGCGTACATCTCCTTGGACACGATGTCGGTGGACTCGCCCACACCGCGGGCGAACAGCGCGACGTCCTCGAAACCGGGCGTCTCGATGTATCCGTAGCCGGAGTTCCTCAGGGGCGAGGAGATGGCCTCACGCACCGCGAGGAACTTCGCGGAGCGGGGCGGGATCAGGTCGTAGGTGCCCTTGGGGGCCTGGAAGGTGCTCACAGGTTTTTTCTCTCGTCACATTCCTCGGCGGGGCGCGTCCAGTCCGTGCATGTACGGATTGGAGGCGCGCTCGCGGCCGATGGTCGTCTGGGGGCCGTGGCCGGACAGCACCACGGTCGAGTCGTCGAGCGGCAGGCACACGCGGGCCAGCGACTCGAGCAGCTCGGCGTGGTCGCCGCCGGGCAGGTCGGTGCGTCCGACGGAGCCGGCGAAGAGCAGGTCGCCCGAGAAGAGGACCTGCGGTACGTCCGCGGCCTCGGGCATCCTGAACGTCACCGACCCCTTCGTATGGCCGGGCGCGTGCGCGACGCCGAACTCCATGCCCGCCAGCCGCAGTGCGGCACCGTCCGTCAGCTCACACACGTCGTCCGGTTCGCCGACCGTCAGCTCGCCCATGAGCGGCATCCCGATCGAACGGCCCAGCGCCTTCTCCGGATCGCTCATCATGTAGCGGTCGTCGGGGTGGATCCAGGCGGGGACGTCGTGGGCGCCGCACACCGGGACGACCGAGGCGACGTGGTCGATGTGCCCGTGGGTGAGCACGACGGCGACGGGCTTGAGCCGATGCTTCGCGAGCGCTTCCTCGACGCCCTGGGCGGCCTGGTGGCCCGGGTCGATGATCACGCACTCCTCACCGGCGGCGGGGGCGACCAGGTAGCAATTGGTCCCCCAGGCCCCGGCGGGGAACCCGGCAATGAGCACGATCGTCCTTAGAGTTCGTCCGACGAGCAGGGGCTGTGGAGAGGAATGCGGCAGATCAGAGCCTACCGGCGCTCCTCATCACACAGCTAACCCATATACCGTACGGGGCAATCGAGGCCCGAACACACGACGTACAAGGAGACCATCCGGTGGTCAGCAGCGATCAGCGGCGGCGGCAGCTCGCCCGGGAGAAGTTCGAGCGGCAGCAGCAGCGCCGGGAGGAGGCCCGCCGAAGGACCAGGCGCCTCACGGCGATCATCGGTTCCTCGGTGGCCGTGGTGGCGGTCATCGCTGCGGGCTCGTACCTCTTCCTCGACGGCGACGACTCGAAGGACTCCGCCGACGCGGCGGCGAGCGCGAGCCCCTCCGCACCCCCGTCCCCCTCGGCGAGCGAGAGCAAGACGCCCGAGCCCGCGATGGCCATCGACAAGAAGGCCGCGTACGCGATGTCCCTGAAGACGAACCAGGGCGACATCAGGATCGCGATGGAGGCGGCGAAGACCCCGCACACCGTGAACTCGTTCAAGGCGCTCGCGGACAAGAAGTACTTCGACGGCACGAAGTGTCACCGCCTGACCACGGAGGGCATCTTCGTGCTGCAGTGCGGCGACCCGAAGGGGGACGGAACCGGCGGTCCGGGCTACACGATCCCCGACGAGAACCTGGACGCGCTGGGCAAGCCGGGCGACGACGGCTCGGTGACGTATCCGGCGGGCAGCGTCGCGATGGCGAACACCGGGCAGCCGGGGACCGGCGGCAGCCAGTTCTTCCTGGTGTACAAGGACACCAAACTGCCGCCCAGCTACACGCCGTTCGGCACCATGGACGACGCCGGTCTGGCGGCCGTCAAGAAGGTCGCCGAGGCGGGTGTGACGGGCGGAGCGGGTGACGGTGCGCCGAAGAAGGCCGTGACGGTCGAGAAGGCGACGGTCGGCAAGGACTGACCGTCCCGCGGGCGGCCGGCGCCCGGCCTCACGGCCGGACCGGAGAATTTCAGCCGCGCTGAGTGCGGACAGCCGGGTGGCCGGTCGCCTAGATTGGCGTTGTGCAGGGCGGGCGCAGCCCGCCCGAGGAAACTGTGGACGATGCGAGGGGGGCGAACCCCCTTCGACGCATCAGGTGGAGGAGGCGCTGTGACCAGCGACCCGTGGGGCCGTGTCGACGAGACGGGCACCGTGTACGTGCGTACGGCCGAGGGCGAGCAGGTGGTCGGATCGTGGCAGGCCGGTTCCCCCGAGGAGGCTCTGGCCTATTTCGAGCGCAAGTACGAGGGCTTGGTGGTCGAAATCGGCCTCCTCGAACGGCGGGTGAAGACCACCGACCTGTCGGCGAAGGACGCCACCACCGCGATCGAGCACCTGCGTGTGCAGGTCGACGAGCACCACGCCGTCGGTGACCTCGCCGCTCTCGGCAAGCGGCTGGACACGCTCGTCGCGACGGTCGACTCGCGCCGCGAGGAGCGGAAGGTCCAGAAGGCGAAGCAGACCGACGAGGCCCGTCAGGCCAAGGAGGCGCTCGTCGTCGAGGCCGAGGAGCTGGCGCAGAGCGAGCAGTGGCGGTCGGCGGGTGAGCGTCTGCGGGCGCTCGTCGACACGTGGAAGGGGCTGCCCCGTCTGGACCGCAAGTCCGACGACGAACTGTGGCACCGCTTCTCGCATGCCCGTTCCGCCTTCTCCAAGCGGCGCAAGGCGCACTTCGCCGCGCTGGACGCCCAGCGCGAGGACGCCCGCAAGGTCAAGGAGCGGCTGGTGGCCGAGGCCGAGTCGCTCTCGGGCTCGACCGACTGGGGCACGACTGCCGCCCGCTACCGCGACCTGATGACCGAGTGGAAGGCGGCCGGACGCGCGCAGCGGGAGGCCGAGGACGACCTGTGGAACCGCTTCCGCGGCGCCCAGGACGTGTTCTTCGCGGCCCGCAGCGGCGTCTTCGCCGAGCGGGACGCCGAGCAGGGCGAGAACCTCAAGCTCAAGGAGGAGCTCGCCGCCGAGGCCGAGAAGCTGGTGCCGGTGACGGATCTGAAGGCGGCGCGGGCCGCGTTCCGCTCCATCAACGAGCGCTGGGAGGCCATCGGTCATGTGCCGCGGGACGCGCGTCCCAAGGTGGAGGGCCGGGTGCAGGCCGTGGAGCGCGCGCTCCAGGAGGCCGAGGAGTCCGAGTGGCGCCGGACGAACCCGGAGGCGCGTGCGCGTGCCGCGGGTCTGACCGGTCAGCTCCAGGCGGCGGTCGACAAGCTGCGTACGCAGATCGACACGGCACGCGCCTCGGGCAACAACGCCAGGGCCGACAAGCTCTCCCGCGAGCTCGAGGGCCGGCAGGCGCTGCTGGACCAGGCGCTGAAGGGTCTGGAGGAGTTCGGCGGCTGACGTCCGCCAGGACCGACGAGAGGGGCTCCCGTACGCATCGCGTACGGGAGCCCCTCTCGTGTGCCGGGGGCGGGTCGGCCGCCACCGGCGGCCGTGGAGGCCTCTGCGACCGCCCGCTACGGGCGTCGTGCCGAGGTGACCCGGTAGACGTCGTAGACGCCCTCAACGCCCCTCACAGCCTTCAGGACGTGCCCCAGGTGCTTCGGGTCCCCCATCTCGAAGGTGAAGCGGGAGGTGGCCACACGGTCGCGCGACGTCTGCACCGCAGCCGACAGGATGTTCACGTGCTGGTCGGACAGGACGCGCGTGACGTCGGACAGCAGTCGCGAGCGGTCCAGCGCCTCGACCTGGATGGCGACGAGGAAGACCGACGACTGGGTGGGCGCCCACTCGACGTCGAGGATCCGCTCGGGCTGCTGCGAGAGCGAGTCGACGTTGACGCAGTCCGCCCGGTGGACGGAGACGCCGCTGCCCCGTGTGACGAACCCGATGATCGGGTCGCCGGGAACGGGCGTGCAGCAGCGGGCCAGTTTGACCCAGACGTCCTCGACACCCTTGACGACGACACCGGGATCAGCCTTGGCACGGCGCTTGTTCCGGCCGTGCGAGGGCGGTGAGCTCTCGGCCAGGTCCTCGTTGGCGGCGTCCTCGCCGCCCAGTGCCTGGACGAGCTTCTGGACGACGCCCGCGGCGGCGACGTGGCCCTCGCCGATGGCCGCGTACAGCGACGAGATGTCCGGGTAGCGCATCTCGTGCGCCAGCGTGACGAGGGAGTCGCCGGTCAGGATCCGCTGGATCGGCAGGTTCTGCTTGCGCATCGCCCGCGCGATGGCGTCCTTGCCCTGCTCGATCGCCTCGTCGCGGCGTTCCTTGGAGAACCAGGCACGGATCTTGTTGCGCGCCCGGGGCGACTTGACGAACTGGAGCCAGTCGCGGGACGGCCCCGCGCCGGCGGCCTTCGAGGTGAAGACCTCCACGAGGTCGCCGTTGTCGAGAGTCGACTCCAGCGGGACGAGTCGTCCGTTGACCCGTGCCCCTATGGTCCGGTGCCCGACCTCGGTGTGGACGGCGTACGCGAAGTCGACCGGCGTGGCGCCGGCGGGCAGCGCTATCACGTCGCCCTTCGGCGTGAAGACGAAGACCTCGTTGCGCGACAGGTCGAACCGCAGGGACTCCAGGAACTCGCTGGGGTCCTCGGTCTCCTTCTGCCAGTCCAGGAGCTGGCGCAGCCACGCCATATCGTTGACGGTGTCCTGGCCGCGGCCGCCCGTGTTCTTCGGGACGTCCGTGCGCACCTTGGAGGCACCCGCGACGGCCTCCTGCTTGTACTTCCAGTGCGCGGCGATGCCGTACTCGGCGCGGCGGTGCATGTCGAACGTACGGATCTGGAGCTCGACCGGCTTGCCGCTGGGACCGATCACCGTGGTGTGCAGTGACTGGTACATGTTGAACTTCGGCATCGCGATGTAGTCCTTGAACCGCCCCGGCACCGGGTTCCACCGGGCGTGGACGGTGCCGAGCGCCGCGTAGCAGTCGCGGACGGTGTCGACGAGGACGCGGATGCCCACCAGGTCGTAGATCTCGGCGAAGTCGCGGCCCCGCACGATCATCTTCTGGTAGACGCTGTAGTAGTGCTTCGGCCGGCCGGTGACGGTGGCCTTGATGCGGGCGGCCCGCAGGTCGGCCTGGACCTCGTCGGTCACTATGGCGAGGTACTCGTCGCGCTTGGGCGCGCGCTCGGCGACGAGGCGGACGATCTCGTCGTACATCTTGGGGTAGAGGATCGCGAAGGCGAGGTCCTCCAGCTCCCACTTGATGGTGTTCATGCCGAGGCGGTGGGCCAGCGGCGCGTAGATCTCGAGGGTCTCGCGGGCCTTCTTCTCCTGCTTCTCCCGCTTGAGATAGCGCATGGTGCGCATGTTGTGCAGCCGGTCGGCGAGCTTGATGACCAGGACCCGGGGGTCCTTGGCCATGGCGACGACCATCTTGCGCACGGTCTCGGCCTGCGCGGCCTCACCGAACTTGACCTTGTCGAGCTTGGTGACGCCGTCGACGAGCAGGGCGACCTGGTCGCCGAAGTCCTTGCGCAGGGTGTCGAGGCCGTACTCCGTGTCCTCGACGGTGTCGTGCAGCAGGCCGGCCATCAGGGTCGCCGGGTCCATACCCAGCTCGGCGAGGATCGTCGTGACCGCGAGCGGATGGGTGATGTAGGGGTCGCCGCTCTTGCGCTTCTGGCCGCGGTGCCAGCGCTCCGCCACCTGGTAGGCGCGCTCGATCTGGCGCAGGGTGGCGGACTCGATCTTCGGGTCGTTGCCCCGGACCGTGCGGAGCAGGGGCTCGAGGACCGGGTTGTACGGGCTGGAGCGCTGTACGCCCAGCCGGGCGAGCCGTGCCCTGACGCGGTTGGACGAGCCGCCCGCCCGCCCGGTGGCCGCCGGCGGGGCGGTGGCGGGCTTGGCCGGAGGCTTCGCGGCGGGAGCGGGCGCCGGAGGCCTGGCGGCGGGAGCGGGGGACGCGGGCGCCGGGGAGCCGGTCTGCGGGGCGTGCGCCGCGTTGGCGCCGGGGGCCGCGGCCTTGGCGCCCGGGGGAGGTGTCGGCTTGGCCGGAGCACCGGGTGTGCCGGCGGGACCCTGCGCGTGTCCGCCCGCGGAACCGGACCCCCGGTCGGGCGCGGCCTTCCCGGGCGTGTCTGAGGCCCCCGCGGGCTTTTCGGGCTGCGGGGCGGCGACTGGCTGGGCCTCGTCTGGCAAGAGCGCTCCTCGTGCGGATCCGGGCTACCGGAAAGCCCATGGTAACGACCCCTGGGCAGGTCCTCGCCCGGGGCGTGTGAACCCCTTACAGCGCAGGACGGGTACCCGGATGTTCCCGGGTACCCGTCCTGTGCGTCTCCACACACGTGCTGTTGCCGCACGGTGCAGGTCAGAGGGTGATCAGAGCCTCCAGCGGCGCTCCGCGCAGTCCGGCCTCGAGCCGGGCACGGCCCGCGAGGAAGCCGAGCTCCATCAGCACCGAGACCCCGACGACCTGGGCGCCGGCCCGCCGGATGAGCTCCAGCGACGCCTCCGCCGTACCACCGGTGGCGAGGACGTCGTCGATGACCATGACCCGGTCGTCGGCGGACAGGTCCTCGGCGTGGATCTCGATCTCCGCCGTGCCGTACTCCAGCTCGTACGCCTGCCCGAGGGTGGCGCCGGGCAGCTTGCCCGCCTTGCGCACGGGCACGAACCCGATCCCGGACCGTACGGAGACCGGCGCTGCCAGGATGAACCCCCGCGCCTCGAGCCCGACGATCTTGGTGGCTCCGTGCAGGGTGCACAGGTCCGCGAAGAAGTCGGTGAGGGCGGCGAAGGCGACCGGGTCCGCGAGCAGCGGGGTGATGTCCTTGAACAGCACTCCGGGCTTCGGATAGTCCGGTACGTCCCTGATCCGGCTGAGCAGCAGCTCCCGGGTCGCGTCGGTCACGCTCGTCATCGGCGGTTCCGGGGACTGCGGCCGTGGCCTCCGGCCTGCCGGCGCTGGCCGACGACCGCGCCCGCGGGCTCGGTGTCGCCGTCGGAGTCCTGCACCAGGTCCTCGTGCTCGCTCTCGGCGGACTCCCCCTTGGCCGCGGCGGCGGCACGCTTGGCGAGGATGCGCTTCTTCAGTGCCTTTATCTGCGGCTCGCGCTCCTTGAGGTCGGCGACCAGCGGAGTGGCGATGAAGATCGAGGAGTACGCGCCCGCGGCCAGGCCGACGAACAGCGACAGCGAGATGTCGTTCAGCGTGCCGGCGCCCAGGACGCCGCCACCGATGAACAGCAGGCCGGCGACCGGGAGCAGCGCCACGACGGTGGTGTTGATGGAACGCACCAGCGTGCCGTTGATGGACCGGTTGGCGATCTCGCTGTAGGTCCAGCGGGTCTGCTTGGTGATCCCCTTCGTGCCCTCCTTGAGGCTGTCGAAGACGACGACCGTGTCGTAGAGGGAGTAACCGAGGATGGTGAGCAGACCGATCACGGTGCCCGGGGTGACCTCGAAGCCGACCAGGGCGTAGACGCCGACCGTGATCGTGATGTCGTGGATCAGCGCGATGAGGGCCGCCACCGCCATGCGCCACTCGAAGGCGATCGCGAGGTAGACCACCACGAGGACCATGAAGATGCCGAGGCCGGTCCAGGCCTTGTTCGCGATCTGCTCGCCCCAGCTGGGGCCGACCAGGTCGGCGTTGATCTTCGCCTCGGGGATGCCGAGGTCCTTCGAGAGCTCGGTCTTGATCTGGTCGGCCTTGGCGGTGTCGACCTCGGTGATCTGGATCCGGAGCCCGCCGTTGCCGAGCTCCTGGACGATCGCCTCGTGACCGGAGGCGGCAACCGCCTCCTCGTGGACCTGCGAGACCGAGATCTTGGCCTTGGTGTCCGTCGTGAAGACGGCACCGCCCTTGAACTCGATGCCCAGGTTGAGACCACTGACCGCCAGGCCGACGATGGCCGTGATGGTGATCAGGATCGATACGCCATACCAGATCTTGCGCTTGCCGATGAAGTCGTAACCGACCTCGCCACGGTAGAGCCGGGCGCCGAGATCGCCGAGTCGCGACATCTCACGCCTCCTTCGGGTGGTCGGTGCGGGCGTTGACGCGACGCGAGCGGCGCAGCGGCGGCTGGGCGCCGAGCCGCTCCGGGTCCAGGCCGGACCACGGGTGACCGCCGCCGAAGAACTTCGTGCGGGCCATCAGCGTCATGACGGGCTTGGTGAAGAGGAACACCACGACCACGTCGAGCACGGTCGTGAGGCCGAGCGTGAACGCGAAGCCCTGGACCTTGCCGACGGTGACGAGGAAGAGCACCGCCGCGGCGAGGAACGACACGAAGTCGGACACCAGGATGGTGCGGCGGGCACGCGGCCACGCGCGCTCGACGGCCGGACGGAGCGTGCGGCCCTCCCGGATCTCGTCACGGATGCGTTCGAAGTAGACGATGAACGAGTCCGCTGTGATGCCGATCGCCACGATCGCACCGCAGACGGCCGGGAGGTTCAGCGCGAAGCCGATGGCCGGGCCGAGCAGCGCCATGATCGTGTACGTCAGGATGCCGGAGGCCAGGAGGCTGAGGAGCGCGATGAGCGCCAGGCCGCGGTAGTAGGCCACCAGGTAGATGACGACCAGGGCCAGACCGATGGCACCGGCGATGAGACCGGCCTGCAGCTGCTCGCCGCCGAGTGCGGCGGTGACGGTGGTGACCGTGTCCTCGCTGAAGGACAGCGGCAGCGCACCGTAGGACAGGACGTTCGCCAGGTCCTCCGCGGACTGCTGGGTGAAGCTGCCGGAGATCTCGGCGCTGCCGCTGAGCGCCTCGTTCACCTGGGGCGCGGAGACGACCTCACCGTCGAGGGCGATCGCGAACTGGTTCTGCGGGGACTGCTGCGCGGACAGCTTCTTGGTGATCGTCTGGAACTTCTTGGAGCCCTTGTCGGTGAACTCCATCGAGACGAGCCAGATGCCGCGCTGCTGGTCGAACTGTGCCTTCGCGTCGTCGACGTCCGTACCGGAGACCGCGGCCGGGCCGAGGAGGTACTTGGCGTCGCCCTCGGAGCTGCACGCGACCGTGGGGTCCTCGGGCTTGACACCGACGCCGGCGGCCACGCGGGCCTCCTTGTCGGCGCAGTCGAGCTCCGTGAACTTCTTCTGGAGCGCCGCGGTGGCGGGGTCGGGGGCCTCGGTCGCCGCAGGGCTCTTCGAGGACTCCGCCGCACCGGAGGTGCTGGCCTTGGGCGTCGGCGTCGCGTCCTTCTTCAGGGCGCCGGTGACGGCACGGCCCTGGGTGGTGGCACCGTCCGAAGGCGTCGCCTTCGAGCCGGACGCGGTCTCCGGCTCCGTCGCCTTGGCGCTCGGCTTCGCCGAACCGGTCGCCGACGGGCTCGCGGAGCCCTCAGGCGTCGGTGCACCGTCCGCGACCGTCAGCACGGGCCGGAAGTAGAGCTGGGCGGTCGTGCCGACCTGCTCCCGGGCCTGCTTCGAGTTCGTCCCCTTGGGGATGTTGACGATGATGTTCGACGCGCCCTGGGTCTGAACCTCGGCCTCGGAGACGCCCAGACCGTTGACACGGCGTTCGATGATGCCGACCGCGGTGTTCATGTTGGTCTCGTTGATCGCGTCAGGCTTGCCGGGCTGGCTCTTCGCCTTGAGCGTGATCGATGTACCGCCGGCGAGGTCGATACCGAGCCGGGGCGTGGTGTGACCGGACAGGAAAATCCCGCCGGTCAGGGCGACCATGGCAATCAGGATCAGAGCCAGGGCACGGCCCGGCCTGCCCTGTCCACCGGTTGAGCCCCGGCCTTTCTTCGGTGCTGCCACCTTTTTGTTTCTCCCTGTCCAACCGCCCCGCGCCGGGTACGCGCCCGAGCGGCCACGAAGTGTTGTGAGGACCCGCCCCCGCAGAAAGCCGCACGGCCCGTGAGAAGCCGGACACCCGAAGGTGCCCGGCGTCTGTGGGTCGTGGAACTACTTGGCGTCGCTCTCGCCGTCGGCCTTTGCGTCCTTGGACTCGGCGCCCTTGGCTTCCTTCGCCACCGTCTCGCCCTCGGCCTTCTTGCCCAGGTCGATCTTCGCGACGTCGTCGGCCGCGTCCGCTTCCGCGGGCTCACCGCCGGTCAGCGAGGAGGCGTCGTCGGGCACGAGCGTGCCGTCGGAGTCGTCGCCGTGGACGATGCGGTTGTACTCCGCGTCGTCCAGGACGGCACCGATGGAGTTCTTGGCGTAGACGGCGTGGACGCCGGGTGCGACCTCGAGGAGGACCGTGTCGTCCTGGATCTCCTTGACGGTGGCGTACATGCCCCCGATCGTCCGGACGCCCGTGCCGGGCTGCATTTCGGTGCGCATCTGCGCAGCCGCCTGCTGCTTCTTCTTGGCGGACCGGGTCATCAGGAACATGGCCCCGATGAGCACGATGAAGGGGAGGAGGGTCACGAGACTCACGGGACGGACTTCCTTCGCACGACCACGCTGGAATTCACGCGGCCTGGTCTACGGGGGTGTGGGTACACCGACCCGATACGGGCGGCATCGGCGGAGTCTAAGCGAGTCCGCATCGTTGGAACAACGTCCAGCATGGCACCCGGGTTCCCCTGCTGGCCAACCCGTGACACGTCACGCCCCGAACAGGCCCTGTTGTCCCTTTACGCCGTGCTGCGGAGGCACGAGGCCGAGGTGCGCCCAGGCTGCGGGGGTGGCGACCCTGCCGCGCGGCGTCCTGGCGAGCAGTCCCTCCCGCACGAGGAAGGGCTCGGCGACCTCCTCGACCGTCTCGCGCTCCTCCCCCACGGCCACCGCGAGGGTGGAGAGCCCGACGGGGCCTCCGCCGAAGAGCTTCAGCAGGGCGCCGAGCACCGCGCGGTCCAGGCGGTCGAGCCCGCGGGCGTCCACCTCGTACACCCGCAGGGCGGCGGCCGCGATGTCCCGGTCGATGTGTCCCTCGGCCTTGACCTGGGCGTAGTCCCGGACACGGCGCAGCAGACGGTTGGCGATTCGGGGCGTGCCCCGGGAGCGTCCGGCGATCTCGGCGGCGCCGGCCGTGTCTATGGCGACGTCCAGGAGCCCGGCGGACCTGTGGATGACCCGCTCCAGCTCGGTGGGGGCGTAGAACTCCATGTGGCCGGTGAATCCGAAGCGGTCGCGGAGCGGGGGCGGCAGCAGTCCGGCCCTGGTGGTGGCACCGACCAGGGTGAACGGGGGCAGTTCCAGCGGGATGGCGGTGGCGCCGGGGCCCTTGCCGACGATGACGTCGACCCGGAAGTCCTCCATCGCCATGTAGAGCATCTCCTCCGCGGGCCGCGACATGCGGTGGATCTCGTCGAGGAAGAGGACCTCACCCTCCTGGAGGGAGGAGAGGATCGCGGCGAGGTCTCCGGCGTGCTGGATCGCGGGGCCGGAGGTGATGCGGATCGGGGCGCCCATCTCCGCGGCGATGATCATGGAAAGGGTGGTCTTCCCGAGACCGGGGGCGCCGGAGAGCAGGACGTGGTCGGCCGTGGCCCCCCGTGCGCGGGCCGCCTTCAGGACCAGGTCGAGCTGTTCGCGCACCTTTTCCTGGCCGACGAATTCATGGAGGTCCTTAGGGCGCAGGGCCGCTTCGACCGCGGTGTCCTCACCGTCCGCCCCGGCGGCGACCAGGCGGTCGTCCAGCCGCTCGTCGGTGAGTTCGCCGGTGTCGGGCCCGGTCTCGTCCCAGTTCATCTCGTCAGTCCCGCCTCGGGTGTTTCGGTGCCGGTCCGTGCGGTGTTCCGGCCGGCGTGCGGGGCGCGTCGGCGCCCCCGGGGTCAGCGTGCGCGGTTGAGCGTCTGCAGGGCGGCGCGGAGAAGCTGGGGCACGGGGGCCTGTCCCCCGCCCGCGATCGCGGCCTCGGCCTGCGGTGCCACGGCCGTGACCGCCTCGTCCGCCTCGCGGGTGGCGTAGCCGAGGCCGATCAGGGCGGCCTGGAGCTGGTCGCGCCAGGAGGAGCTGACGGCGGTGCCGACGCCCTGCTGCCCGATGTGCGCGCCGACCGGCTCGCCCAGCCGGTCCTTGAGCTCCAGGAGGAGCTTCTGCGCGCCCTTCTTGCCGATGCCGGACACAGCGGTGAGTGCCTTCTCGTCACCGGTGGCGACCGCGATGCGCAGGGCGTCCGGGCTGTGTGTGGCGAGCATGGCCTGGGCCAGCCGGGGGCCGACACCACTGGCGGTCTGGAGGAGTTCGAAGACCTGCCGCTCGTCGTCGTCGGCGAAGCCGTAGAGCGTGAGCGAGTCCTCCCGCACGACGAGGGAGGTAGCCAGCCTGGCCTCCTGGCCGATCCGCAGGCCGGCGAGGGTGCCGGGGGCGCACTGGACGGCCATGCCGATGCCGCCGACCTCGATCACGGCCGTGGTCGGAGCGAGGGCGGCCACCGGGCCGGAGACGAAGGCGATCATGCGGTGCGGCCTTTCAGCGTGCGATGGGCGGCGACGGCCTGCTGCAGTCGGTTCTGCGCGGGTGCGCGCCAGATGTGGCAGATGGCGAGGGCGAGTGCGTCGGCGGCGTCCGCGGGCTTCGGGGGCGCGTCGAGCCGCAGGAGCCGGGTCACCATGGCTCCGACCTGGGCCTTGTCGGCGCGTCCCGATCCCGTGACGGCCGCCTTGACCTCGCTGGGGGTGTGCAGGGCGACGGGGATGCCCCGGCGGGAGGCGCAGAGCATGGCGACCGCGCTGGCCTGGGCGGTGCCCATCACCGTGCGGACGTTGTGCTGGGCGAACACCCGCTCCACGGCGACGAACTCGGGGCGGTGCTCGTCGAGCCACGCCTCGATGCCCCGCTCGACGGCGACCAGCCGGTGGCCGAGCTCCGCGTCGGCCGGGGTCCGCACGACGCCGACGCCGAGCATGGTCAGCGGCCGGCCGGGGACGCCCTCGACGACTCCGACACCGCACCGGGTCAGCCCCGGGTCCACGCCCAACACCCGCATCTGAGGGCCCCCTCCGCCGCTCGGTCACCTGTTCCCGCAGGCTATCGGGTCCCACCGACAATGCGGCGGGCCGACGGGGTGTGTCCCGTCGGCCCGCCGGCGTACCGCGTGTCACCGCCCTCAGGCGTCGACCTTCTCCATGACCTCGTCGGACACGTCGAAGTTGGCGAAGACGTTCTGCACGTCGTCGCTGTCCTCCAGCGCGTCGATCAGCTTGAAGATCTTGCGCGCGCCCTCCTCGTCGAGCTCGACCTGCATGGTCGGGACGAAGTTGGCCTCGGCCGAGTCGTAGTCGATGGAGGCGTCCTGCAGCGCCGTGCGGACCGCGACCATGTCGGTGGCCTCGCTGAGCACCTCGAACGTGTCACCGAGGTCGTTGACCTCCTCGGCACCCGCGTCGAGCACGGCACCGAGCACGTCGTCCTCGGACAGCTCGCCCTTGGGGACGATCACGACGCCCTTGCGGTTGAACAGGTACGACACCGAACCCGGGTCCGCCATCGAACCGCCGTTGCGGGTCATCGCGACACGGACGTCGGACGCGGCGCGGTTGCGGTTGTCGGTCAGGCACTCGATGAGCACCGCGACGCCGTTCGGGCCGTAGCCCTCGTACATGATCGTCTCGTAGTCGGCGCCACCGGCTTCGAGGCCGGCACCGCGCTTGACCGCCGAGTCGATGTTCTTGTTCGGGACCGAGCTCTTCTTCGCCTTCTGGATGGCGTCGAAGAGGGTCGGGTTACCGGACACGTCGGCGCCGCCCGTACGGGCCGCGACCTCGATGTTCTTGATCATCTTCGCGAAGAGCTTGCCGCGCTTGGCGTCGATCACGGCCTTCTTGTGCTTCGTCGTAGCCCATTTAGAGTGGCCGGACATCTGCCTTCTCCTTCGCGTCACCAAAATCGATCCGAACCCGAGAGATCCTACCGGGATCGAATCAGCCCACGGCGCGCACCATGTCGGTGAAGAACGCGTGCAGACGATGGTCCCCGGTCAGTTCCGGGTGGAACGAGGTCGCCAGGGCGTTTCCCTGGCGTACGGCCACGATATGACCGCCGTGCGTCGCGAGGACCTCGGCGCCGGCGCCCACGGACTCCACCCAGGGGGCCCGGATGAAGACGCCGTCGACCGGGCCGCCGGGCACTCCGTCGACCTCGACGGCCGCCTCGAAGGACTCGTTCTGCCGCCCGAAAGCGTTACGGCGCACGATCATCTCGATACCGCCCACGGTCTCCTGGCCCGCGCGGGGGTCGAGGATCTTGTCGGCGAGCAGGATCATCCCGGCGCAGGTCCCGTAGACCGGCATCCCGGAGGCGACCCGCTCGCGCAGCGGTTCCATCATGCCGAACAGCACGGCGAGCTTGGACATGGTGGTGGATTCGCCGCCGGGTATGACGAGCCCGTCGACCTCGGCGAGCTCCTCGGGGCGCCGGACCGGCCTGGCCAGGGCGTCCGCCGTGGCCAGGGCCGTCAGGTGCTCCCGCACGTCGCCCTGCAGAGCCAGGACTCCGATGACAGGGGTGTCGTTCATCGGTGCTTACCAGCCGCGGTTGGCGTAGCGCTCGGCCTCGGGCAGCGTGTCGCAGTTGATGCCGACCATGGCCTCGCCCAGGTTGCGCGAGGCGTCCGCGATGATCTTCGGGTCGTCGTAGAAGGTGGTCGCCTTCACGATGGCCGCCGCCCGCTTGGCCGGGTCGCCGGACTTGAAGATGCCGGATCCGACGAAGACGCCCTCGGCTCCGAGCTGACGCATCAGGGCCGCGTCCGCGGGGGTGGCGACACCACCGGCGGAGAACAGGACGACGGGCAGCTTGCCGAGCTCGGCGACCTCCTTGACCAGCTCGTACGGGGCGCGGAGGTCCTTGGCGGCGGCGTACAGCTCGTTGTTGTCGAAGCCGCGGAGCCGGGCGATCTCGTTCTTGATCTGGCGCAGGTGGCGGACGGCCTCGACGACGTTGCCGGTGCCGGCCTCGCCCTTGGAGCGGATCATGGCCGCGCCCTCGGCGATGCGGCGCAGGGCCTCGCCCAGGTTGGTGGCGCCGCAGACGAAGGGGGTGGTGAAGGCGAACTTGTCGCTGTGGTTGACCTCGTCGGCCGGGGTGAGGACCTCGGACTCGTCGATGTAGTCGACGCCGAGGGACTGGAGCACCTGGGCCTCGACGAAGTGGCCGATGCGGGACTTGGCCATGACGGGGATGGAGACGGCCTCGATGATCTCTTCGATCATGTTGGGGTCGGACATCCGGGCCACGCCGCCGTCCTTGCGGATGTCGGCGGGCACCCGCTCCAGGGCCATGACGGCCACGGCGCCCGCGTCCTCGGCGATCTTCGCCTGCTCGGCGTCGACGACGTCCATGATCACGCCGCCCTTGAGCTGCTCGGCCATACCGCGCTTGACGCGGGCGGTACCGGTGGCCGGGGTCTCGGCGGACTGCGGGGTGCTGGGAAGCGTGGACACGGATCGACCTCACTGGGGTGAAAGACTCGGAATGCTGCAGATCCGAGCAAACGCTCCGGGCCCGGTCCACAGCAAGGGCCAATGGACAGCGCGTGGATCGTTC
The DNA here is from genome assembly GCF_042892135.1 of Streptomyces sp. NPDC001822. Lineage (NCBI taxonomy): Bacteria > Bacillati > Actinomycetota > Actinomycetes > Kitasatosporales > Streptomycetaceae > Streptomyces > Streptomyces sp. NPDC001822. The sequence goes on along the minus strand of NZ_JBIATW010000004.1, from coordinate 392,367 downwards.
CGCGTGCGGCCCCTCAGCTTCCGGGCCGGTCCGCAAGAGCCACCGGCGGCTCGTCGTCCATCTCGACCGCGAGGGGGAAGGGCGCGTGGCCGGCGAGCCTGAACAGCCGTACCGTCCGGTGCCTGCGCAGTGCGCGGGCGGCGCGCACCGCGTCGTTGTGGAAGCGGCGGGCCATCGGTACGCGGCGCACGGCGGCGGCCAGTTCCCTCGCCGCGTCCTCGCCGCCGGGGAACTCCTTCACCGCCTCCACCTGCGCGGGCTCGCCGAACACGGCGCGCAGAGCGGTGCTCAGCTCGCTCTCGGCGACCTCGCGCTGCTCCTCCGCGGCCTGCCGGGCCGCGTGCGCGGCCTCGTACAGCACGATCGACGCCGCGGGGTCCAGGACACCGGATGTGGCCACTTCCTGGGTGACCGAGGCGCGCCGCAGCAGCTGGGCGTCCAGCGCCGCGCGTGCCGCGTCGATACGGGCGTGGAGCCGGTCGAGCCGCCCGGCGGTCCAGCTCAGGTACAGGCCGATCGCGACGAGTGCGACGACGGTCCAGATGAGGATTTCGATCACGGGCGGCAAGGCTACCGTCGGCTCCGGCCGGTACCCGCCTCCGGGCCCCGGCCCCCGGCTCTCAGTCCCGGGCGAGGCCGAAGCGCCCGCGCAGCCCGAGGCGTTCGTCGGTGTCCACGGCGGCCGCACCGTCCGTGACCGTCTCGTACACCGCCAGGATGTCCGCACCCACCGTGGTCCAGTCGAAGCGGCGCACGTGCGCGCTGCCGCGCTCCCGGAGTCCGGCGCGCCGTTCCGGGTCCCCGAGGAGCCTGACGGCAGCCGCCGCCAGCGCGTCGGCGTCCTCGTTGGCGAAGAGGTCGCCCGCGGCGCCCTGGTCCAGGACCTGGGCGAAGGCGTCGAGGTCGCTGGCGAGCACGGGCGCCCCGGCCGAGAGCGCCTCGACGAGGATGATGCCGAAGCTCTCACCGCCGGTGTTCGGGGCGACGTAGACGTCGACGCTGCGCAGCAGCCGCGCCTTGTCCTCGTCGCTCACCATGCCGAGGAATTCGACGCGGCCGCGCATCTCCTCGGGCAGGGAGGCGACGGCCTCCTCCTCGTCCCCGCGTCCGGCGACCAGCAGCCGGGTGTCCGGGCGGGCGGCGAGGATCGCCGGGAGTGCCTTCATGAGGACGGGAAGCCCCTTGCGGGGCTCGTCGATGCGCCCTATGAAGCCGAGCGTGCCGCCCTGCCACTCGGCCTTCGGCTCGGCCGCCGCGAAGAAGTCGACGTCGACCCCGTTGGGGATGACCACCGCGTCGCCGCCGAGGTGCTCGACCAGGGTCCGCCGCGCGTACTCGCTGACCGCGATACGGGCGCTGATCTTCTCCAGGGCCGCCTGCAGGATCGCGTAGGCCGCGATCATGGCGCGGGAGCGCGGGTTGGACGTGTGGAAGGTGGCCACGATCGGCCCGCTGGCCGCCCAGCAGGTGAGCAGTCCGAGCGAGGGCGAGGTGGGCTCGTGGATGTGGATGACGTCGAAGGTGCCGTCCTTCAGCCAGCGCCGGACCCGCGCCGCCGACAGGAAGCCGAAGTTGAGCCGGGCGACCGAGCCGTTGTACGGGACGGGCACCGCCCGGCCCGCGGAGACGACGTACGGCGGCAGCGGGGTGTCGTCGTCGGCGGGGGCCAGCACCGAGACGTCGTGGCCGAGGCGGATCAGGTGCTCGGCGAGGTCGCGGATGTGGAACTGCACACCGCCCGGGACGTCCCAGGAGTACGGGCAGACGATGCCGATCTTCACGGAGCTTCCCCCTGGGGTTCCAGATCGGAGAGCCAGAGCCGCTGCAGCATGTGCCAGTCCTCCGGGTGCTCGGCGATCCCGCCGGCGAAGGCGTCCGCCAGCTCCTGTGTCATGGCGGACGTCTTCTCGGCGCGGGTGCCCGTCTCCGGCACGGCGACCGGCGGGTGCACGCGTGCCTGCATCACGGGTGTGCCGTCGTACCAGAGGGTGACGGGCAGCAGCAGCGCGCCGGTCTGCTGAGCCAGCAGGGCGGGCCCGGCGGGCATGCGCGCGGTGTCCCCGAAGAAGTCGACCTCGATGCCCGAGGCCGACAGGTCGCGGTCGGCGACCAGGCAGACCAGGCCGCCGGAGCGCAGCCGGCGCGCCAGGGTCCCGAAGGCGGCACCCCCCTCGTGCGGGAGGACCTCCATGCCCAGGCCCTGGCGGTAGGCCACGAAACGGTCGTAGAGGGTCTCCGGCCTGAGCCGTTCGGCGACCGTCGTGAACGGCACCTTGAGGTCGGTGGTGACCCACGCGCCCGCCAGGTCCCAGTTCCCGAGGTGCGGCAGCGCGAGGACGACGCCCTGCCCCGCGTCCAGACCCTCCGTGAGCCGGTGGGCGTCACGGACGTTGATGGACTCCTTGATCCGCCGCGGACTCCACGTCGGCAGCCGGAAGGACTCCATCCAGTAGCGCATGTACGAACGCATGCCGGCCCTGGACAGTTCGGCGAGCCGGGCGGCGTCCGCGTCGGGAACCACCCTCGCGAGGTTCGACTCCAGGCGCAGGACGGACTTCCCGCGCCGCTTCCACACCTGGTCGGCCAGGGTGCGGAACAGTGCGGTGGCCACCGGCTCGGGAAGCTTCTTGACGGCGCCCCAGCCGAGCCCGTAGAGCCCGTCGGTCAACCGTTCCCTCAGGTCGGACGCGGTGCCGGTCACTGTGCCGTCCCGCTCCCGCGTTCCGCGGACCCGCCCTGGACGGCCGCGGCGGCGTCCGCCTCCGCCGACTCCCGGCGCACGGTCACCACCCGCTGGACCAGGGTCACCAGGCTGCCCGCGGCGACGGCCCACAGGGCGATCGGCAGCAGGATCTGGATCCCCGGGACCCCGAAGGCGTGGAGGCCGGCGAAGCCGGCGGCGACCAGGGAGATGACCAGCCGCTCGGCGCGCTCCACCAGGCCGTTCACCGCGACCGGAAGCCCGATCGACTCGCCCCGGGCCTTGGTGTACGAGACCACCTGGCCGCTGGCCAGGCAGAAGATCGCGACCGCGCACAGCACGTTGTCGTCACCGTTGCCCGCGTACCAGAGCGCGAAGCCGGCGAAGATCGCCCCGTCCGCCACCCGGTCGAGCGTCGAGTCGAGGAACGCGCCCCACCGGCTGGAGATCCCGGCCTGGCGGGCCATGTTGCCGTCGACCAGGTCGGAGAAGACGAAGACCGTGATCACGATCGTGCCCCAGAAGAACTCCCCCATCGGGAAGAAGACCAGCGCACCTGCCATCACTCCGGCCGTGCCGACGAGTGTGACCGCGTCGGGGCTGACCCCGAGTCGGAGCAGCAGAGCGGCGAACGGTGTGAGGACACGCGTAAAAAATGCACGCGCGTACTTGTTCAGCATGGCCTTCCCGAGGTTCGGTGGGCGCCGTGCGGCCCCTTCGGCCACCGGCCGCACCATCGTAGTCACGAGCCGTGCCGGGCAACGGCGGGGCACCCCGTCCCGTCGGGTCTCCCGGATGTCCGGGCGCGCGGAGGGCGACGTATGGACGGGGTGGGCCACGGGTGCGAAGCTCGAATGACCGCGGGCGTCGCCGGGGCCGCCGCGGCCGCCGCCGGTCGTCCGCTCCCAGTTCTCGCGGTATCGCGCCGCCGATCGGGAGGCACGCGTCATGGGTGACAGGACACACACGCACCCCGGGGCCGCCGGAGGGGCGACGGCGGCCGGCCCGCCCGGTTCCGTACGGAACGTCGCGCTGGTCGGCCACAGCGGCTCGGGAAAGACCACGCTGGTCGAGGCCCTCGCGCTGACGGCGGGTGCCGTCAACAAGGCCGGCCGGGTCGAGGACGGGGCCACCGTGTCGGACCACGACGAGATCGAGCGGCGCAGCGGGCGCTCCGTGCAGCTCTCACTGGTCCCGGTCGACTGGGAGGGCTGCCGGATCAATCTTCTGGACACCCCCGGCTACGCGGACTTCGTCGGGGAGCTGAGGGCCGGTCTGCGCGCGGCGGACGCGGCCCTCTTCGTGGTCTCGGCCGCGCAGGAGGCGGAGGCCGTGGCGGGCACGACCCGGGCGCTCTGGGAGGAGTGCGCGGCGGTGGGGATGCCGAGGGCCGTCGTCGTCACGCACCTGGACACCGCGCGCACCCCGTTCGAAGAGCTGACGCGGGTCTGCGGTCGTGTCCTCGGCGGCGGCGACCCCGACGCCGTACTCCCCCTGTACCTGCCGGTGGAGGGCCCCGAGGGCCCGGACGGGCGCGCCCCGCTGACCGGGCTCACCGGGCTCCTCACCGGCCGGATCCTCGACTACTCCTCGGGGGAACGGCGCGAGCTGCCGCCCGTCGGGGAGCAGCGGGAGCCGCTCCTGAGGGCCCGTGCCCGGCTGATCGAGGGGATCATCGCCGAGAGCGAGGACGAGACCCTGATGGACCGCTACCTCGGCGGCGGCGAGATCGACACCGGCACGCTCGTCCGCGACCTGCGGCGCGCCGTCGCGAGGGGGTCCTTCCACCCGGTCCTCACCGCGGCCCCGGCCGCCGCGGGAGCCCGTCAGGGGATCGGGACGGTGGAGCTGCTGGACCTGATCACCGCCGGGTTCCCCGCGCCGTCGGAGCGCGTGGCGCCCGCCGTCACCGGTGCGGACGGCGCCGCCCGTCCCGCTCCGGTCTGCGATCCGGGGGCGCCCCTGGTCGCCGAGGTCGTGAAGACGGCATCCGACCCGTACGTGGGACGGATCTCCCTCGTCCGCGTCTTCTCCGGCACCCTGCGCCCCGACGAGACCGTGCACGTGTGGGGCCACGGCCTCACCGATCCCTCGGGCGGACCGCGCCCCCGCCACGAGGCCGACGTACGCGTGGGGGCGCTCACGGCTCCCTTCGGAGGGCAGCAGCGCCCCCTGGACAGCTGCGCCGCGGGAGACCTGGCGTGCGTGTCCAAGCTGACCGGGGCGGAGACCGGCGACACGCTCTCCGCCACCGGTGATCCGCTGCTGATGGAGCCGTGGTCCATGCCCGACCCGTTGATGCCCCTGGCCGTGCGCGCCCACGGCAAGGCGGACGAGGACAAGCTCTCGCAGGGCCTGGCCCGCCTCGTCGCCGAGGATCCCACCCTGCGCCTGGAGCGGAACCCGGACACCCGCCAGGTGGTCCTGTGGTGCATGGGCGAGGCCCACACGGGCGTCGCGCTGGAGCGCCTGCGCGGCAGGTACGGCGTCCAGGTCGACGCGGAGCCCCACCGGGTCCCGCTCCGCGAGACGTTCGCCGCGCGCTCCACCGGACGCGGACGCCACGTCAAGCAGTCCGGGGGCCACGGCCAGTACGCCGTCTGCGAGATCGAGGTGGAACCGCTGGCGCCGGGCGCGGGTCTGGTGTTCGTCGACGAGGTGGCCGGCGGCTCGGTGCCCCGGCAGTTCGTCGCGTCCGTGGAGAAGGGGGTACGCGCGCAGGCGGCCCGCGGGGTCGCGGCCGGGCACCCGCTGGTGGACGTGCGCGTGACCCTGCTCGACGGGAAGTCCCACTCGGTCGACTCCTCGGACGCCGCTTTCCAGGCCGCGGGCGCGCTGGCCCTGCGTGACGCCGCCGCGGACACCCGCGTCGACCTCCTCGAACCCGTCGCGGAGGTCGCGGTCCTGGTCCCCGACGACTACGTGGGGGCCGTCATGGGCGACCTCTCGGGACGGCGCGGCCGCGTCGTCGGCACCGAACAGGAGGCCGGGGGGCGAACCCTCGTGAGGGCCGAGGTTCCGGAGATCGAGATCGGCACCTACACGGTGGACCTCCGCTCGCTGACGCACGGCACCGGCCGGTTCGACCGGGCGTACGCCCGGCACGAACCCATGCCCCCGCAGCTCGCCGACCGCCTCCGCACAGCACACGAGAACACCGCGAACACCGCCTGACCGACCGCGTACGACGTCTTCCGGCCTCCGTCGGCAGAACGGGAGGCCGGCCGCCCGGCCCGGACGATACGCTGTGATCCCAGCTCAGAAGGTGTGCGACGTCCGATAGTTGGGAACAGCCGCAGAAGCAGGCCGTGCGGGCGAGTGGGGGCGACAGTGGCCAACGACGGATTCGATTTCTCTCCCGGAGCGCAGATCCCGCTCCAGGGTGCGGGTGCACAGGCGGTGGCGACGAACGCGCTCGCCTCTGCCGCGTACCGGGACAGCGACGTGAAGGAGATCCTGAAGGCCAACAGCGAGTGGCACAAGTCCGAGGTGAAGACGGGCGAGTCCAAGCTGTTCAAGTCCGACTACTTCAAGCCCAATCTGGGCGAGGCGTACTCCAGGGCCGTCCAGGAGCGCATGCTCGGCGGTGGCCGCGCGGCACTGATCCAGTCGTTCGGCACGGACCCTCAGACCGTCGTCGAGCACTGCCTGTCCGCGACCCGGCTGCGCAAGGCGCGGGACACCAGGCTGACCGTGATCACCGCGGTCTGCGGCATCGTCTTCCTGCCCGGGCTGCTGTTCTGGGTCCTCGCCTTCCGGCTGCGCGACTCCCTCAACAAGTCCAAGGACTCGTTCTTCAAGGCCCTCGGCGGCGTCCTGCTCGTCGTGATCGGCGGCCTCGCCGCGGTCTTCCTGATCGCCATGCCGCTCACCGGGCTGCCGGCGCTCTATCTGCGTGCCGCCGCCGTCGCGCCTCTGATCGGCTGGGTGCTGGCCAAGCGGATCGCGGAATCGTCGGTGCGGGATCTGCGCGCCCGCTGGGAGGGGCTCCTCTCCGGTGCCGGCGTCAGCGCGAAGATTCCCGAAGCCGCGCCCAAGAACCCCAACGAGACGGCTCGCGAGGCCCTGCGCCAGGGCCTGGAGAAGCTCTCGGCCGAGCAGCAGTCCAACTCCGTGTTCTACGCGGGCCCCAAGGGCGTCCTCGGCATGGGCACGCGCTGGGGCAGCTGGCAGCTCGCCGAGGAACTCACCCCGGAGGATCCGGCCAAGGAGATCCACCAGTTCCGCAGCTGGGACGTCGTCCGCGCCATCCACGACCAGTTGAAGCTGCTGGAGCGCGGACCGCTGAACACCGGCGGCTTCCCCACCCCGTCCGTCAAACACTGGATCGTCTCCCCCGTCGGCGAGAACGCGGACTCGGTGTCCCGGCCCGCGGGCGAGGACGTCGCCACCTTCCAGGTCAAGCCCCACGAGATACAGCGGATCTGCAATCACCAGCAGTTCGGCAGCGGCGACCGCCACTACCTGGGCGTCCAGTTCACCCTGTGGGACGGCCAGCTCGTGATCACGATGCTGATCACGGTCACGGTGCTGCACGAGACCCTGCGGATCGAGGTCACCGGACACGCCCTGGGCCCGGTCCACGGTCTCTTCCTGACCAAGCCCGAGGCGCCGACCAAGACGGTCAAGAAGGCCGTCCGCTTCTGGGAGACCCGGAAGGTCGCGCTCCCGCTCGTCAAGGCCGAAGAGGTGGTCAGGCTCGCCCTGCGCGCCCCGCTCACCTGGTATCCGCCGCTCCTCGACTACCTGGGCGGCAAGATCGTCCTGCCCGAGCCGTTCGGTCTGCGCCACGCCTGGGCGGCCAAGCCGTGGGGCCACCGGTTCATGGCCGACGACGCCATGCGCGCGGCCACCCCGGTCCTGCGCGTCGTGCACTCCGCCGCGAAGCGGGTCCTGCAGGAGCACGGCGTCGCGACCGAGCGCTTCGACAACCGGTCCATGGTCCTCAGCGGGCTGGTCCAGGACGCCGCCCCGAGGAAGGCCGACGTCTACGACGCGTGAGCTCCCCGGGGCGGACCCGCGATCAGGCCGCCCCGCCCTCGGGCCATACGCCGGCCAGCATCGTCCGGGTGTCCCCGAGCAGCTGCGGCAGCACCTTGGTGTGCCCGACGACCGGCATGAAGTTGGTGTCCCCGCCCCAGCGGGGCACCACGTGCTGGTGCAGGTGGGCGGCGATGCCGGCACCGGCGGCCTCGCCCTGGTTCATCCCGATGTTGAAGCCGTGCGCGCCCGAGGCCGCCCTCAGCGCGACCATCGCGCGCTTGGTGAAGTCGGCCAGCTCGGCCGTCTCGGGACCGTCCAGCTCCGTGTAGTCGGCGACGTGCCGGTAGGGCACCACCATGAGGTGCCCGCCGTTGTAGGGGTACAGGTTGAGCACGGCGTAGACCTTCTCGCCGCGCGCGACGACGAGCCCGTCCTCGTCCGACTTCGAGGGGATCACGCAGAAGGGACAGCCGTCCCCGGACCCCGGGCCGCTCGGCTTGTTCTCGCCCTGGATGTAGGCCATCCGGTGGGGCGTCCACAGGCGCTGGAACGCGTCGGGCGTCCCCACTCCGAACTGCTGCTCCGGCTCACTCGTCATACCGGTCAGCATATTGCGTCACTCCCGCCGCGCGTGTCGCCGGGGCCGACCCGGCCGGCCCACCGGGATGCTGGCGCCATGAACGACCGCCCCCCGGCCCCCGTCCCCCCTCGGCTCCTGGAGTGGGAGCAGCGCACGGAGGGGCCGCTCTTCGTCGCGGCGATGGTCTTCCTGCTGGGTTACTCGGTCCGCGTGCTCGCCCCCGGCGACGCGGGCCCCCTGCGCGACCTCGCCCTCGCCCTGGTCTGCGCGACCTGGCTGCTCTTCGCCGCGGACTACGCGACGAGGCTCCGGCTCAGCGGTCTGGGCAGGCGCTTCGTGCGCGTGCACTGGCTGGACACCGTGGTCCTGCTGCTGCCGCTGCTCCGGCCGCTGCGCATGGTCCAGGTCTACACGGCGGTCCAGAAGCGACGGGAGAGACCCCGGCTGAGCCTCTACGCACGGGTGATGGCGTACGCCAGTCTCACGGCGGTCCTGCTGGGCTTCTCGGCGGCGCTCGCGGTCTACCACCAGGAGCACGACGCGCCCGGGGCCTCGATCCGCACCTTCGGTGACTCGGTGTGGTGGGCGTGCGCGACGCTGACGACGGTGGGCTACGGCGACGCGGTCCCGGTCACGTTCGGCGGCCGGGCCGTCGCGGTCGTGCTGATGGCCTGCGGGCTGGCGCTGCTGGGCGCGGTGACGGGGTCGTTCTCGTCGTGGCTGCTGCAGGTGTTCAGGCGGGAGGACGAGAGGCCCCCGGGGGACGCGTAGCGCTCCCCGGGGGCCTCCTCGCGGCCCGGATCAGACCTGGACGCGGTCCTCGACGGCCTTCGCGATCTTGGCGATGGCGTCGTCGACCGGGATGCCGTTCTCCTGCGAACCGTCGCGGTAGCGGAAGGAGACGGCACCGTTGGCCATGTCCTCGTCGCCCGCGATGATCATGAAGGGCACCTTGGCCTTCTGCTGGTTGCGGATCTTCTTCTGCATGCGGTCGGACGAGGAGTCCACGTCCACCCGCAGACCCTGCTTGCGCGCCTTCGCGGCGAACTCCTGCAGGTAGGGGATGTGGGCGTCGCCGATCGGGATGCCGACGGCCTGGACCGGGGCGAGCCAGACCGGGAAGGCCCCGGCGTAGTGCTCGAGCAGCACCGCGAAGAAGCGCTCGATGGAGCCGAACAGCGCGCGGTGGATCATGACCGGGCGCTGCTTGGTGCCGTCCGGGCCGGTGTACTCCAGGTCGAAGCGCTCCGGCAGGTTGAAGTCGAGCTGCACGGTCGACATCTGCCAGGTCCGGCCGATGGCGTCCTTGCACTGCACCGAGATCTTCGGGCCGTAGAACGCGGCGCCGCCCGGGTCCGGGACCAGCGGGAGGCCCTGCTTCTCGGCGACCTGCCGCAGCGTCTCGGTGGCCTCCGCCCAGGTCTCGTCCGAGCCGACGTACTTCTCCGGGTCCTTGGTCGAGAGCTCCAGGTAGAAGTCGGTCAGGCCGTAGTCGCGCAGGAGGTTCAGGACGAAGGTGAGCGTCCGGTCGAGCTCCTCGGCCATCTGCTCGCGGGTGCAGTAGATGTGCGCGTCGTCCTGGGTGAAGCCGCGCGAGCGGGTCAGTCCGTGGACGACACCCGACTTCTCGTAGCGGTACACCGTGCCGAACTCGAACAGGCGCAGCGGGAGCTCACGGTACGAGCGGCCGCGCGCGTCGAAGATCAGGTTGTGCATCGGGCAGTTCATCGGCTTGAGGTAGTAGTCCACCCCGTCGTCGAGCTGCATGGGCGGGTACATGCCGTCGGCGTACCAGTCGAGGTGGCCGGACTTCTCGAAGAGCTTGCCCTTGGTGGCGTGGGGGCTGTAGACGAACTCGTAGCCCTCCTCCTCGTGGCGGCGCCGCGAGTAGTCCTCCATGGCCCGGCGGATGACGCCGCCCTTGGGGTGGAAGACGGCGAGGCCGGGACCGATCTCGTCGGGGAAGGAGAAGAGGTCCAGCTCGTTGCCGAGCTTGCGGTGGTCGCGCTTGGCGGCCTCCTCCAGGAACTCCAGGTGCGCCTTGAGCTCGTCCTTGGTGGGCCAGGCGGTGCCGTAGATGCGCTGGAGCATCGGGTTCTTCTCGCTGCCGCGCCAGTACGCCGCGGCGTTCCGCATCAGCTTGAACGCCGGGATGAACCGGGTGGTCGGCAGGTGCGGACCACGGCAGAGGTCCTTCCAGCACAGCTCGCCGGTCTTGGCGTCGAGGTTGTCGTAGATGGTCAGCTCGGCGCCGCCCACCTCGACGTCCGCGCCGTCGTCCGAGGACGCGGACCCCTTGATGCCGATGAGCTCCAGCTTGTACGGCTCGTCCGCGAGCTCCTCGCGTGCGGCCTCGTCGCTGACGACCCGGCGGGAGAACCGCTGCCCCCGCTTCTGGATCTCCTGCATCTTCTTCTCGATGGCCTTGAGGTCCTCGGGCGTGAACGGCTTCTCGACGTCGAAGTCGTAGTAGAAGCCGTCCTTGACCGGCGGGCCGATGCCCAGCTTGGCCTCGGGGTGCAGCTCCTGCACGGCCTGGGCCATCACGTGTGCGGTGGAGTGCCGCAGGATGTCGAGGCCGTCCTCGGAGGAGATCTCCACGGGCTCGACGACCTCGCCGTCCGCGAGCACGTACGCCAGGTCCCGGAGTTCGCCGTCGACCCGCGCGGCGACGACGGTGCGCTGCCCGGGGAAGAGTTCGGCGGCCGTCGTGCCCGTCGTCACCACGTGCTCTTCCCGCTCGGAATCGCGTTGGATGATCACACGGACGTCTGACACCGGTCTCTCCTGACTGAGGGGGTACGCCGCTTTCCTCTGCGCGCGCAAGAGCGATCGTACCGAGCCGGGGGCCCTCGACGCGAAAGGGATACCCGGGGCTACTCCTCGTCCCCCGAGCAGGCCTCCTCGAAGTAGTCGAGGTTCTCGTGGAGCGACTTCATCAGCCGGTCCCGCTCCGCTTCGTCCACCTGCACGGGCGCGACCTGCGAGGCGCCCGTGAGACGGCGGAACCCGCCCCGGTTCTCCAGCCGGCCCTCCACCCGCAGCGGCAGTCCGACCAGGTGGGCGTGGCCCGCGATCCGGTAGGCCTCCTCGTCGAGTTCGATCCGCACGTGCGCGACCTCGGCCCCCGCGAGCACCCTCAGGCGCACGACGCCGGGCCCGCGCGGCCCCGGGCGCCGCAGCCGGACGACGGCTCCGGTGATCCGCACGGGAACGGCCGGCTCGTCGCGGAGGTAGCGGACCCCCGCCAGACGGAGCGCGGGCAGGTCGCCGGGGGAGAACTCGACGGGCTCCGGGCTCGCGGGGCAGCCCGGCGGGGTTCCGGCGGAGGGCGCCCAGGCCAGGGTGATCCCGGCACCTTCGGCTCCCCTGACCAGCGCCACGACCGCCTCGGTCAGTTCACGGCTGACCCCGGCGGCCACCGCCGCGTCGAAGGCCTCCATCCCGCCGGTGGCGCGCTGGTAGTCGACCGCCTCCCGGGTGGCGTGCAGCGCCGAGTAGAGCTGTACGGCGACGTCCCGGCCCCGGGCCACCGGCACGAACGCGGTGAGGGCGCGGCCTCCGGCGGCCGGCCCGACGAGGGTGCCGTCGAGCGCCGTCCGTGCCTTCCTGCGGTGGCGTGCTCCGTGGTAACCGGCCCTGCCGCGCACGGCCAGGGCCCCGGCGAGCAGTATCTGCCGTGCGGCCGTGCGCAGTTGGTCCGCGCCGGTCCAGTCGGCGGCGCCCGCTGCCCCTTCGGGCACGTCCCGCCACCAGCGGATCTCGTCGCTGGGCACGGTGAGCGCGACGAGGACGTCCCGGGCCGACGGCTCGGCACTGCGGGCGAGGGCGGTGAGGGCTTCGGCGAGCAGGTCCACGCTGTCGGGGAACCCGGTGGTGTCCGGCACGAGCAGGCTCGTGCCCGAGGCCGCGGGGCCGGGCGGGGTCCACCGGCCGTAGCGCCCCCTCGGGCCCCCGCGCCGCCACCCGTGCCGCAGCAGGAGGGCGCCCAGGACGGCGGGGTCGACCTGCGCGGGGTCGGGTCCCGGGCCGGGTTCGGATGCCGGTCCGGCGTACGGGACCGGGGCGAGCCCGTCCGCGCGGGAACGGCCGTCGGTGTCGTCGGTGTACGGGTGCGTCCGTGTGCCCGCCGGGGGCGTTCCTCCGGTGGGCTCGTCCATCGACCGGTGCATCAGGGTCTCCCTCCCGCCCCGACCCGGGCCATGATCTCGCAGAGGGCGCGGTCGTCGAAGATCCGCGAGGTCGGGATGCGCACGGTGGTCCGGTACCGGCCCGTCACCGGGTGGCCGGCCAGATTCGTCCAGTAGCAGCAGTGGCGCAGGTCGAGCCGTTCGTGCCCGGCCCGCAGCCAGTCGTCCTGGCTGCGGGGGACGAGCATCACGACCAGGATCTTGTGCACCGACACGGGCGTGCGCGCGAGTTTCACCAGGTGTGCGTTGTCGAGGGTGAAGGAGAAGGCGGCGCCGGGCGGGTGCGGGGGGATCTGGTAGGTGCATTTCAGCTGCACCTTGACGGTCACTTCGTCGTCGACGGTGTGGTCGGGAGCGCCGTGGCTGACGTGCCAGTCGATGCCGTTGTCGGGGAAGGGCTGCGAGAGCGAGCAGCCCGCCGCGGCGGCCACGGCGTGGAGGTAGCCCACCTGGAGGGTCTCCATGCAGGCGGTGGTGGCGAGTGTGCCGCACAGCGGTGGTGCGTTCCGTTGCGACGGCGGCTTTCCCCCGTGGTCCTCGGTGCGGGCGGGACTCCCTGGGTTCGGCTGCGCGAGCGCCATGGCTCCGTGCCTTCCGGGCTGTGCCGACCGGTTGCCCGGTCTCCACTGACGGGCTGGTCAACTTCCTTGCTCGTCACTTGTGTTGTCACCGCAGGAGAGGTCCCGTAAACGGCGTATCAGGCATAGGGCGCGGGTATCACCGAATCGGGCGGAGTAATCCCGCCATCTGCCAAGCCGATGCGAGGAGTTCGGGGATGATGCATTGGTTCGAGGGGCCGCTGGCGGCTTTTGACACCGAGACGACAGGCGTGGACGTCGAGGAGGACCGGATCGTCTCGGCCTCCCTGGTCGTCCAGGACACGGCCGGCGGGCGGCTGCGCGTCACCCGCTGGCTGGTCAATCCGGGGATCCCGGTGCCGCCCGGCGCCACCGAGATCCACGGGCTGACCGACGACCATCTGCAGCGCAACGGCCGGTGGCCGGCACCGGTGGTCGAGGAGATAGCCCGGTCCCTGGCCGAGCAGTGCGCGACGGGCCGGCCGCTGGTCGTGATGAACGCGCCGTTCGATCTGACCCTGCTCGACCGGGAGCTGAGGCGACACCGCGCCTCCTCGCTGGCCGGCTATCTGGGCAACGCACCGCTGTGCGTGCTCGATCCGCGGGTGCTGGACAAGCATCTGGACCGCTACCGCAAGGGCCGCCGCACGCTGACGGACCTGTGCGAGCTGTACGGGGTGACGCTCGACGGGGCGCACGACGCGGCTGCCGACGCGGCGGCGTCCCTGGAGCTGGTGCGCGCGGTGGGCCGGCGGTTCTCCACCAGGCTGGAGCGGCTGTCGGCCGCCGAGGTCCACTCGCTCCAGGCGGTGTGGCACGCGGCGCAGGCCCGGGGTCTGCAGGCGTGGTTCGAGAAGAGCGGCACCCCCGAGACGGTGGATCCGTCCTGGCCCCTGCGTCCGGCGCTGCCGGCCGCCGCCTGATCCGGGCCCCGGCACGCGAAAGCCGGTCCGTCGGTGATGCTGACGGACCGGCTCTTCCCGGGTGGGCGATACTGGTTTCGAACCAGTGACCTCTTCGGTGTGAACGAAGCGCTCTCCCACTGAGCTAATCGCCCGGGAACGGGTTGAACCATACAGGGCCGAGCGCCCCGGGTTCAAACTCCTACTCAGTGGCGGAACTGAGTATCCGGACCCATGTGCGCGGATGTGGCCGCCGCCACACTCGCCTGCATGACACATGTGCCGCCACCCGCCGAGGAATTGGCCCTTCTCGATCACGAACTGGCCCGGCTGGACGCCCGCCGTCTGCAGTTGCTGCACCGACGCGCCTGGCTGGTGAACGCGCTGCGCACGCCGGCCGGTCCGCCGCCCTTCCCCGCACCTGCCGCCCGGCCCGCTCCCCGCCCGCCCGCAGCGCCCGCGCACGGTGTCCAGAACGTGCTGCTGGTCCTCGGTGGCCTGCTGCTGACCGTCGCGGCGATCGCGTTCACCCTGTTCAGCTGGGGCGAGATGGGGATCGCCGGCCGTTCGGCCGTGCTGGCGATCGTGACCGCGGGCGCCTTGGCGGCACCGGCCCTGCTGCTGGGCCGCCGGCTCCCCGCGACGGCGGAGTCGGTGGCCGCGCTCGCTCTGGTGCTGACGGCCCTGGACTCGTTCGCCCTGCACGCCGTGGCGGCGCCGGACACGGACGGGCTCGTGTTCGCGGCGGTCGCGTCCGCGGTGCTGGCCGCGTCCTGGACGGCGTACGGGCTGCTCCTGGGCCGTCTCCGGGTGCCGCTCCCCGCGGCCGTGGTGGCAGGGCAGTTGCCGCTGGTGCTGACCGCGTGGGCGGCGGGGGCCTCCGCGACGGGCTTCGGCTGGGCACTCGCGCTGACGGCCGCGGCTGACGTCACGGTGGCCCTGTGGGGCCGGGGCACCGCGGTGCGGATCACGGCGTGCTCCGGCGCGTGGCTGACGGGAGCGATCGCCCTCACGCTCGGTCTGGGCCTGTCCGTGACGTCCGACGGCGCCGTGGAGGCCGCGGGCGCGGGGGCGTTGCTGCTGGCCGGGGCGGCGGTCGCGCTCATGGGCGCATGGCGTGCGCCGAAGGCCATGGCCGTGGCGGCGGGCGCCGTCGCCGGCCTGGCGGTGGTGGCCGCGGTCGGCGGTGTGGTGCGTACGCCGCTGCCATGGGACTGGGCGGTCGTCGCCTACCTCGTGTGCGGTGCGGCTCCCGCCGTGGCGCTCCGCCTCCCGGTTCCGCGACCGGTACTCCGGGGCCTTCTCGGGGCGTCGGCCGCGGTCTTGGCGGTTTCGGTGCTGTGCGCGGCGCCCGTGGTCGCCGCGGTCCTCCTCGGGCCGGTCTCGCTGCTGCCGGACGTGTGGGCGGGGGCGCCCGAGGGGTTCCGGGGCGCACTCGGCACCTCGGCCCCCCGGCCCTGGTCGGCAGCCGCTCCCGCGGTGCTCGGGACGGCCGCGGCCCTGGCGGCCGCGCTGCACGCCAGGTGGCCGCGCCCCCTCCCCGGGAGCGGCCGGCGGGCGGCGGCCGGGGCTTCGGCCTCGGTCCTGGGCTGGGCATCGGTCCTGGCGCTGCTCGCGGTGGCGGACGTGCCGTACGCGGTGGCCGTGGCCGTCGAACTGGCCCTGACCGCGTCACTGCTGGCCCTCGCGGTGCGGCGGCCCACGGGCGTCCTCGCCGTGACCTGGCTCGTGTGCGCACTGGCCGGTGCCGTGAGCGCCGGTCTGCTGGGGCTGGCCGCCGAGCCCGCGACCCACGCCGTGTCCGGAAGCCTGACGGTGCTCCTTGCGGCGGGAGCGGCCCGGTCCCGGGTCCCGGCCGTCCGGTCGCTGCTCGCCTGTGGTTCGGTGCTGGCCGCGGTCGCGGTGGCAGCCGCGGCGGGGGCCTCGCTGGACTGGAGCGCCCCGCACACGGCCCCGCTCCTGCTGGTGGTGACGGCGGTGACGGTGTTCCTCGGCCGGAGACTGCCGCAGCCGGCGACCGCGGTGTCCGTGGAGTCGGCCGGTGCCTTCGGTGCCGCAGTGGCCGTCGGGCTGGCGCTGACGGACCCGCCGGTCCTCGCACTGGTCCTCGGCCTGTGCGGGGTGCTGGCCGCCGCGACGGCGCTGCGGCCGGAGCGCAGGCCGGTGGCGGGGTACGTCGCGGCGGCCCTGTTCGTGTCCGCCGCATGGGTGCGGCTGGCGGCGTCCGGGGTGTCGGACCCGGAGGCGTACACGCTGCCGGTGTCGGTGGCGGCGTTCGTCGTGGGGCACCTGCGCCGGCGCGGGGACGCCGCCGCCTCCTCCTGGGTGGCCTACGGCCCCGCCCTGTCCATGACGATGGTGCCGAGTCTCGTCGTGGCGTGGACCGATCCGCACTGGCTGCGCCCCCTGCTGCTGGGGATCGCCGCGCTGGTGGTGACCCTGGCCGGGGCCCGATGGCGGCTGCAGGCCCCCCTGGTGCTGGGCGGTGCGGTGCTGGCGCTGGACGGGCTGCACGAGCTCGCGCCGCACGTGGTGCAGGTCTTCGACGCGCTCCCCCGCTGGGCGCCCCCGGCGCTCGCCGGGCTGCTGCTGCTCGCCGTCGGCGCGACGTACGAGCAGCGGCTGCGCGACGCGCGCCGGGTCAGGGAGAGCTTCGGCCGGATGCGGTGACGGCCGGGGAAGGCGAGGCGGGGGCCCTACGGGGCTCCCCGTGCCGGCGGGACACACGGCGGGCGGCCGTCGGGGACACGGAAAACGCCGATGGCCCGGAAGCTTCTGGAGCTTCCGGGCCA
Organism: Streptomyces sp. NPDC001822; assembly: GCF_042892135.1. Lineage (NCBI taxonomy): Bacteria > Bacillati > Actinomycetota > Actinomycetes > Kitasatosporales > Streptomycetaceae > Streptomyces > Streptomyces sp. NPDC001822. Next base: position 375,641 of record NZ_JBIATW010000004.1, on the reverse strand, counting down.
TCGGTTCCGGGTGGGCGATACTGGGTTCGAACCAGTGACCTCTTCGGTGTGAACGAAGCGCTCTCCCACTGAGCTAATCGCCCCGGCGCACCGCAAACATTACCCCATGTCAGCGGCGCCTCCGGACCACTGCGGAGTCACTGCTCGATCTTCCACGGCATCACGATGCCGAACTTCCAGAGGTAGATCCCGGCCAGCACGGCGATGATCACGAGCCCCACCGCGGTCAGGATGATGTTGCGCCGGCGCACCTTGGGGTCGAGGGCCCGCTGGGCGGCCTCGGTGACCTTGCGGCGGGTCCACCGGAGCACCAGCTGCGCCCACACGAACTCGGTCGCCCAGATCGCCATGCCGCCGAAGATCACGAGCCATCCGGGACCCGGCAGCGGCAGCATCACGATGCCCGCCCCGACGACGGCGAGGCCGACGACGAAGATCCCCACCTGCCAGCTCACGTGCAGCACCCTCGAAGCCCGGATGAAACCGGGTGCCCGGGACCCCAGCTCCCGCCCCGCCGCCCGTTCGTCCCCCGCGGCGGACCCGACGGCCACCGTCGCGGCCGCCGCTCCCCGCTCGTCACTCTCCGCGTTCATGGGAACCAACCTACCGGACCCGCTTCCGTCACTGGAATGGACGCATGACTCAAAGTTACACACCGCTGTACGAGCGACCCGAAGCGACACAAATAGGTCAGAGGGGTTTACAACGCCACCGTAGGTGGCATGTCGATTTCGCCGACGTGCGAATCCCCGAGCGCACACTGAGCGAAAGGCCCTGGCGCTTATGAACACCACGGTCAGCTGCGAGCTGCACCTGCGCCTCGTTGTGTCGAGCGAGTCCTCACTGCCTGTACCCGCGGGCCTGCGGTATGACACGGCCGATCCCTATGCCGTGCACGCCACCTTCCACACCGGAGCGGAGGAGACGGTCGAGTGGGTTTTCGCCCGTGACCTCCTTGCCGAGGGGCTGCACCGGCCCACCGGCACCGGAGACGTCCGCGTCTGGCCATCTCGTAGTCACGGCCAAGGCGTCGTATGCATCGCACTGAGCTCCCCGGAGGGCGAAGCCCTGCTGGAAGCCCCGGCGAGGGCCCTGGAGTCGTTCCTGAAGAGGACCGACGCCGCGGTTCCGCCCGGCACCGAGCATCGTCACTTCGACCTCGATACGGAGCTCTCACACATCCTGGCCGAGAGCTGAGCCAGGCCGAGAGCTGCGGGACGCCGTCCGACTCGGGGCGACGGCGTCGCGCGGACAACCGCATACGCCACACACCGGCGCCGTCGCCGCGGAACCCACCGCGGCGGCGGCGTCGGCGCGGTTCGCGCGTGGAACCGCCACCGAAGCCACCAGGAGGCGCAGAGGGCTCCGGCGGCCCCGCGTGCGACCACGAGGCGCCCCGCACCTCCCGCGCAAGCCCACACCCGCCCCTGAGGCCTTCCTGTGAGCCAGTAGAGTCAGCCCGCATCGGCGGACACCCGTCAGCCGGAGGCCAGGGAGCGAAGCGTGCTGATCCCACACGACACCCGGATCGCCCTCGAAACGGTGGTCGATCTGGTGAACACCGCGCCGGAGGCCGGCGCCGACGACGGACTCGCCGACGTCCCCGCCCTCTACGCCTTCGCGGAGCGGAACCGCATCAGCGGCGTCGGAACCCTCGGCGACAAGGACCTGCGGGCCGTGCGGGAGGTGCGGTCCAGGTTCGCCGCGATATTCGCGGCCACGGACGCCCCGACCGCCGCGGAGCTCGTCAACGGCCTGGTCGCCGCCGCGGGGACGACACCGCAGCTCACGAACCACGACGGCTACGACTGGCACGTGCACTACTTCGCACCGGACGCCTCGGTCTCCGACCACCTCGCGGCGGACTGCGGCATGGCGCTGGCCTTCATCGTCGTGGCGGGCGAACAGGAGCGGCTGCGTCGCTGCGAGGCACCGGACTGCCGGGACGCCTTCGTCGACCTCTCGCGCAACCGCTCCCGCCGCTACTGCTCGAGCCGCACCTGCGGCAACCGGCTCCACGTCGCCGCCTACCGGGCCCGCCGCCGGGAAGCGGCGGGCTGACACGCCCGGAGGGGGCCCGGACCGGATCGCCCGGCGGCCGCTCACAGCAGTAAGAGATCGTGCAGGGCGGCCATGAGCAGGAGGCCGCCGACCACCGTGAGGAAGATCATCAGGGGCGGCTGGGAAAGCGCGAAGAGGCAGCCGCGCGGCTCTTCGGCACTGGGTGCGGGGGCTTCACCCCGGGCTGTGTCCACCATCTCGTAGCGATCATGACGCAGAGCAGCGCTTCGTACGTCAACAGGGCATCCTTCAGGGGAAGTTCGACCACTCCCGGATGAACGGGTCTCGCTCTCCCGTCCGAAATCCCGTCACGCATTCGCACCCCGCGCCCCGCCACTCCGCCGCCACGACCGCCACGTCGGCGCACGGCCGCCCGGGCGTCAGCGCGGAGCGGCGCTGGAGGCGCGGACCACGAGCTCGGGCTGGAGCACCACGCTGCGGTGCCGGTGGCTGCCGTCGCCGTCGTCCGCCTCCTCCAGGAGGAGTTCGGCGGCCATCCTTCCCATGAGGACGGCGGGCTGCCTGACGGAGGTGAGCGGTACCGCGGCGGCCGCGGCGAACTCGATGTCGTCGTATCCGACGATGGCCACGTCCTGCGGCACCCGGACCCCGGCCGCGTACAGCGCCTGCAGGACGCCGAGCGCCAGCAGGTCGTTGGCGCAGAACACGGCCGTCGGCCGCGGCACGAGACCGAGCAGCCGGGCCCCCGCGTCCCGCCCCGCCGCCACGTCGAGGCGGTCGGAGGGGATCTCCACGAGGGCCTCGGGGCCGAGCCCGGCCTCCGCCAGGGCGGCGAGAGCTCCCTCGCGCCGGTCCCTGATCTGATGCAGGTCGCCCGGCCCGCTGACGTAGGCGACGGACCGGTGACCGGCCGAGACCAGGTGCCCGACGGCCAGCACACCCCCGCGCACGTCGTCGACGGAGACGGCACAGGTGTCGGTCGACGACGCCACCCGGTCGACCAGCACGTGGGGGATACGGTGGCGGGCGAATGCCTCGAGATTGCCGCCGGTGGCGTCGGCCGGGGTGACCAGCACGCCGCACACCCGCTGTTCGGCGAAGAGGCCGAGGTACTCGGCCTCCTCCTCCGGGCTTTGGCCGCTGTTGCACACCATCACACCGAGACCGGCGTCCCGCGCCGCACGCTCGGCGCCCCGGGCGATGTCGACGAAGAACGGGTTGCCCATGTCGAGCACCAGGAGCGCCATGATGCGGCTGCGGCCGGCCCTGAGCTGCCTGGCCGACTCACTGCGGACGTAGCCGAGCTCCTCGATGGCCGCGAGCACCCGCGCGCGGGTGTCGGGCAGCACCGCCTCGGGACGGTTGATCACATTGGACACCGTGCCGACCGAGACTCCGGCCTGCCGGGCCACGTCCTTGATCCCTGCCACACGCCCCACTTGCCCTGCCCCACTGATGCGTATCGCCGCCGCACGGCGGCGCGGTTTCCTGCCGGATTGAATTGTTTCAAGAGATCCCGGGACGCTAGTCGCACCCCAGGACGTCGTCAAGATCCACTCGCCACGACACCGAACATCGCGACGCGACCCGAATATACCGACGCGGGCGGCATCCACCGACGCCCGACGGCGTCGTGAATCGATTCACACCCTCATCATGAGCCCCGTGCCGCGACGGCGCACGGCCGGCCCCCGGTCAGAGGCCGTGCTTCTTCAGGATCGCCTCGATGTCGCTGAAGTCGTCGCCGGACTCCTGCTTCGGCTTCTTCCCCCGCCCCGGAGCGGCGGACGCCCCGGTTCCGGAGGTGAGCGGGGGCGTCCCCGAGGTCAGCGACGGCGAGGACGCCCCGGGGGCGACCGCACCCTCCTTCGACGCGGCCCGCGCGGCCCTGCGCTCCTTGCGGGTCCCGCCGCCCCGGCGCTCCACGGCGCGCGTGATCATGAAAAGGAGCCAGGCCAGGGCCAGCAGACCGAAGCCGAGCCAGACCGTCGGCTTGAAGACGACGTCCGCCAGCCAGTCGACGACTCCCGTCAGCACCAGGCCCACGGGCACCAGGGAGTACGCGGCGATCCGCGTGGCCGCGAGGAACCTCTTGCGGTACGCGGTGACGGCGGCGATGCCCAGGCCGGCCGCCGACACCGCGGAACAGATGGTCTCGGCAAGCATCATGGCCTCCAGCCGTCGGGAAACGTCCCTTCCATCCTGCACCGGCCACCGGCGGCAGGGCCACGACCCCGGCCCACGTTCGGGGACATTTCAGGGCCGCGCTCCTCCTCAGGTCCCGATTGGGATGCTCCGGTCCGGACTGGAAGACTGCCCGCATGAGCGATTCCCCCTTCGCAGCGCCGGTCGTCCTCGACGTCTGGTGCGAGCTCCAGTGCCCCGACTGCCACCGGGCACTCGCCGACATCCACACCCTGCGCGCACGCTACGGCGACCGGATGGCGATCCGGCTGCGCCATTTCCCGCTGGAGAAGCACAAGCACGCGTACGCGGCGGCGCAGGCCGCCGAGGAGGCCGTCGTGCAGGGCAAGGGGTGGCCGTACGTCGAGGCCGTGCTCGCCAGGACCGGCGGGCTCGCCACCGCGGGGGAGTCTCTGCTGCTCGAAGTCGCCGACGAACTCGGCCTGGACGCGGAGGAGTTCGACACGGCGCTGATCGACGGGCGCCATCTGCTGATCGTCGACGCGGACCAGGCCGAGGGCAAGGCCATCGGTGTCACCGGAACGCCGACGTACGTGATCGGCGACGAGCGGCTCGACGGCGGCAAGAGCCAGGAAGGGCTGCGGGAGCGGATCGAGGAGATCGCCGACCGTCTGCTGGCCGGCCAGGGCTGAGAGGCGGGGGGGCACGCGCCCGTCAGAGGGCCTTGGCCAGGTTGTAACGGGTCGTCTCGTACCCGAGCGACTCGTACAGCCGCAGCGCGGGCGTGTTCGAGGCGAAGACGTGCAGGCCGAGGCTTCCGAGGCCCGCGTCGAGGGTGATGTCCTCCGCGAGGTGCATCAGCGCCCTGCCGTGACCGTTCCCCCGGTGGGCCTCACGCACCTCGACGTCGAAGACGTAGCCGATGTCGTCGCCCTCCTCCTGCCGGTGGCGGGCGACCCAGACGTGGCCGAGGGTCTCGCCCTCCCGCACGAGGACGTGGATGTACATGTCCGGAGTGGCGAGACCGGCCGGCAGCAGTCTGGCGTGGTCGGACTCCGACTTGTGCCGGGCCTGCTCCTCCGTCACCCCACGCTCCACCCAGCTTCGCGCATAGGTCTCGATGCTGGTCGAGGCCCACTCCGCGAACTCGGCTTCCGTCATGGGGCGCCCGGTGATCCCCTCCGGCAGTGCGGGGGCGGTCCGCCGGAGGGGCTTCAGCATGTTGCGGCTGCGTTCGGTGTAACCGAGCACGGCCGCCAGGCCCCGGGCCGCCTCGTTGCCGGCCGGGGCCACCAGACGGACCCGGGTGCACCCCCAGCCGCGCAGGACCTCCTCGGCCGCGAGCGCGGCGATCGTGCCGCGGCCCCGCCTCCGGGCGGCCTCGTCGATGCGCAGGGAGTGGATGACGCCCGCCGACGTCCCGAACTCCGGGTCGGTGGCGATGCCGACGGCACCGACGGGCCGCCCGTTGTCGCACACGTCGTAGGTGCGTGCCCGTGCGCCGTCGGCGCCTTGCTCGATCGGCCCGGCGGGCCGGAGGGTCGTGGTCATCAGGGTGTTCTATCCGCTGGAGGACTCTCCGTCACCCCGTTTACGGAACCGCGACGGAATCCCGGGCACCCTGCCGGAATCCCGGTCACCCTGCCGGGACCCCGGAACCCGCTCAGGGGTCGAGGTCGTCCGCGGCGCGCTCGTCGAAGATCCGCATCGCCTTGGAGGTCACCGGCCCCGGCGCCCCCGGCAGCTCGCGCCCGTCGATCCGGTGCACGGCCTGGATGTCCCGCAGTGTGGAGGTCAGGAAGATCTCGTCGGCCTCCTCCAGCACGTCGAGGGGCAGGTCCGTCTCGCGGACACCCGCCCACTCCACGACCAGGGCCCTGGTGATTCCGGCGAGGCATCCCGAAGCGAGCGGAGGCGTGTGGATGCGGCCGTCGAGGACGACGAAGACGTTGGAGCCGGTGCCCTCGCAGAGCCGCCCCACCGTGTTGGGGAACAGGGCCTCCGAGGCTCCCTGCTCGTGGGCGCGTGCGAGGGCGACGACGTTCTCGGCGTACGAGGTGGTCTTCAGGCCGGTCACGGCACCGCGCTCGTTCCGCGTCCAGGGGACGGTCACCACCGCTGTGCTGTCGGGCCGCCGGGTGGTCTCCCCCATCGCGACGACCAGCGTGGGGCCCGCGTCGCCCCGGTCGGAGCCGAGCGGGGAGAGCCCGCCGGTGTACGTGATCCGCATCCGGCCGAGCTCCACAGGGTTGCCCTCGACGACGGCCGCCACCGCGCGGCGGACCTCGTCGTGGTCGGGCTCGGCCAGTCCCAGCCCCCTGGCCGAACGGCTCAGACGGTCGAGATGACGGGTGAGGGCGAAGGGCCGGCCCCCGGCCACCCGGACCGTCTCGAAGATGCCGTCCCCCACGGTCAGACCGTGGTCGAGCACGGACAGCCGGGCCTCCCCCGCGTCCTTCAGTCCGCCGTCGACCCAGATCCTCATGACGCGGTCCTTCCTGTCTCCTCGTGGACGCCCGACGCTACAGCGAGCAGCCGTGACGCCTTGAGCTCGGTCTCGGCCCACTCGCGCCGCGGGTCCGACCCCCAGGTGATGCCCGCCCCGGTGCCGAAGCGGAGGAGGGGCTCGGGGCCGGTGCGGTCGATCCAGAAGGTGCGTATGCCGACGGCGAGCCCCGCGGTGCCGCGATCGGCGTCCACCCAGCCGACGGCTCCGCAGTACGGGCCGCGGGGCGACGTCTCCAGGGCCTCGATGATCCGCAGCGCGCTGGACTTGGGCGCACCGGTGACGGACCCGGGCGGGAACGCCGCGCCGAGCAGTTCCGGCCAGCCCGCATTGTCGGCGAGGCGCCCCCGCACCGTGGAGACGAGGTGGACGAGCCCGGGATGCTTCTCGACCACACAGAGGTCAGGAACCTCGACGCTGCCCGTCGCACAGACCCGGCCGAGGTCGTTGCGGACCAGGTCGACGATCATCACGTTCTCCGCGTGGTCCTTCTCCAGGAGGTCGCCCTCGGTACGCCCGGTGCCCTTGATCGGTCCCGAGACGACGGTCCGGCCGTCGCGGGAGAGGAAGAGCTCGGGGGACGCGGTGGCTATCTCCACCCCGTGCCGGGGCAGCCGTATCGTCCCGGCGTAAGGCGCCGGGTTGCCCCGGGCCAGCAGTGCGGTGAGGGCGTCGACGTCCGCCCGCGGGCCGGGCAGCGGTGCGGAGAGGACGCGGCAGAGGTTCGCCTGGTAGACCTCGCCGGCCGCGATGTGTTCACGGATCCGCCGTACGCCGGCCACGTAGGCGTCCTCGTCGAGTGAGGACGTCCAGGCATCGGGGGCGGGTCCCCGCCAGGCTCCGGGCACCGGCGGCGGGACCTGCTCGGACCGCACGTCGGCGAAGCGCGCGCAGACGAGACGGCCCTCGAAATCGGCACATACGGCCCAGAAACCGGATGATTCAAGAGCCGCGGGGTCGCTCGTGACGTCCCGCAGACCGGAGGCGACAAGGCCACCGAAGCGGGCCAGGGGGGTGAGCTCGTGCACGCGACCGAGTCTAGGACGGCGCGCGGTGACCTGCGGCGGGGCGGTGGCGGCTCAGCACGCTGCGCAAACGCGTTTTTGTACTGGCCCGGGAATCCGCTAGAGTTCAACACGTCGCCGGGAAGCGCAAGCGGACCGGGAAAGACAAGCGGACGTAGCTCAGTTGGTAGAGCGCAACCTTGCCAAGGTTGAGGTCGCCAGTTCGAACCTGGTCGTCCGCTCGCAGAAGGTGGGGGATCTTCCCGAGCTCCCGCCCCTGGTGGAGTGGCCGAGAGGCGAGGCAACGGCCTGCAAAGCCGTCTACACGGGTTCAAATCCCGTCTCCACCTCCAAGGACGATTAGCTCAGCGGGAGAGCACTTCCCTGACACGGAAGGGGTCACTGGTTCAATCCCAGTATCGTCCACCGGTCCGCAAGGATCCCCGCGCGATTAGCTCAGCGGGAGAGCGCTTCCCTGACACGGAAGAGGTCACTGGTTCAATCCCAGTATCGCGCACGCAGTACACGCAGGGTCACCCTGCGCGATTAGCTCAGCGGGAGAGCGCTTCCCTGACACGGAAGAGGTCACTGGTTCAATCCCAGTATCGCGCACCATCCGGAACCCCCGGTCGTCTCGACGACCGGGGGTTCTGTCGTGCAGGGGGTGCTGGACTCAGCCGGTGAAGAGCTGGGTGGCCTTACGGGCGAGCTCGTACAGCCCGTAGGCGAACGGGACGGCGACCCAGAGCCAGACGAACACCATGAGTGGCTTACGACTGCTGGTGGACACGGGGGCTCCCTTCCGGTGCCTCGTGGAAGCGTGCGTGGACCGGACGGATGAGTTCGTTGGCGACGAAGCCGACGACGAGCAGCCCGATCATGATCGTGAGCGAAGCCGTGTAGAGGCTGGGGCCGCTGTGTCCCGCCCGCTCCCCCGCGTCCGCGACCCGGTTGACGATGAGCGGGCCGAGCACACCGGCCGTGGACCACGCGGTCAGCAGCCGGCCGTGGATGGCGCCGACCTGGTAGGTGCCGAAGAGGTCCCGCAGGTAGGCCGGGGCGGTCGCGAAGCCTCCGCCGTAGAAGGAGAGGATCACCAGGGCGCAGCAGATGAAGAGCGGCTTGGAGTCGTTGCCCAGCTGGGCGATCACCACGTACATGAGGGCGCCGACGCCGAGGTAGATCCGGTACATGTTCTTGCGGCCGATCAGGTCCGAGGTGGAGGACCACAGGAGGCGCCCTCCCATGTTGGCCAGGGAGAGCAGGGCGACGAAGCCGGCGGCGGCGGAGACCGACACCGGCGCGGAGGTGCCCGTGAAGAAGTCCTGGATCATGGGCACGGCCTTCTCGAGGATGCCGATGCCCGCGGTGACGTTCATGCACAGGACCACCCACAGGCACCAGAACTGCGGGGTGCGCAGCGCGTTGCGCGCGGACACCTGGGCCGTGGTGACGAGCCTGCGGGTCTCCTGCTTCGGCTCCCAGCCGTCGGGCAGCCAGCCGTCCGGCGGCACCCGCACGAGGAGGACGCCGAGCGCCATGAAGGCGGCGTAGACGACCCCGTGGACGAGGAAGGCCGTGGCGATCCCGGAGCGGTCGGTGCCGAAGCTCTCCAGCATCCCGGTGGACCAGGGCGAGGCGATGAGGGCGCCGCCGCCGAAGCCCATGATGGCGATGCCGGTCGCCATGCCGGGGCGGTCGGGGAACCACTTGATGAGGGTGGAGACCGGGGATATGTAGCCGATGCCGAGGCCGATGCCGCCGATGAAGCCGTAGCCGAGGACGACGAGCCAGTACTGTCCGGTGGCCGCGCCGAGCGAGGCGACGAGGAAGCCGGTGGAGAAGCAGACGAGCGAGACGAACATCGCCCAGCGCGGGCCGTTGCGTTCGACGAGGGTGCCGCCGAAGGCGGCCGAGAGGCCGAGCATCACGATGCCCAGCTGGAACGGGAGGGCGCTGGCCGTGCCGGAGAGGCCGAGAGCGGATTCGAGCGGTGGCTTGAACACGCTCCAGGCGTAGGCCTGTCCGATGGAGAGGTGCACGGCGAGCGCGGCGGGTGGTACGAGCCAGCGGCTCCACCCCGGGGGCGCGACAGTTCGGGACCTGTCGAGGAAGTTCATGGATCCGCACTCTAGGCATCAGCCGGGGCCGTGACTAGATCATTTACGGAAGAGCGTCGACCGTATGCAATGCGGTCGGGACATTCCGCCCCGTACGCGCACGGCGGGTTCGCGCGTCCCGCGGCGTGCGCGACGTACGGGCCGGTCACGGGGGCGCGTGCGTGCGGTGCGGGTCCGGGCACGGGGCCCGGACCCGCCCTGCGGCGACGGCCGCCGCGCGGACCGGTCAGGAGGAGAACAGCATCCGGCCGAAGCTCTTCTGACGGTGGTGACCGTGGTGTCCGCCGTGGTGCGGGGCGCCCCAGGCGGGAGCGGGCGCCGCGGGGTAGGCCTGCGGGGGCGCCTGCGGCGGGGCCTGCTGCGTCCACTGCGACTCCAGGCGCGTCAGGGACTCCAGCTCGCCGTAGTCGAGGAATATCCCGCGGCAGCCGCTGCACTGCTCGATCTGGACACCGTTGCGGTTGTACGTGTGCATCTGGGCGTGACACTTGGGGCACTGGATCATCGAGTCGGCTCCTCAGTCGTGACGACGTCACCGGATGCATGCCCGGCGACGATCGGTTCACCCTACGACGCGTGTCCGGCTGCCAACTCGGGTGGGAGGGAAGCGATGCGGGCGCATGCGTCGATCATCGACTGCTCCACCTCGTCCGGACGGCGTTCCTCCGCCGCGGACTTGGCGAGGGCGAGGGCGGCCGTCTGCACCGTGAGCGCCCGCGCCACGACGTCCAGCTCCGGCCACGGGTCCCCGTCGGCACGCACGGCAGGCCCCCCTGCGGCCCGGTAGGCGCCCAGGAAGCGCAGCCACACCTCCGGTGCCAGCAGTCCGGCCGCGTACCAGGCGGCGGGCCGCGCGAGGTCCCAGGCGGGGTCGCCGAGGCCCGCGTCGTCGATGTCGATCAGCAGCCAGGCTCCGGGCCGGGCGGGATGCCGGACGAGCTGGCCGAGGTGCAGGTCCCCGTGGCAGAGGAATCCGCCCCGGTGCTCGGGCGGCGGGCTCTCGCCGCGCGCCCAGCGGGGAAGCCCCTCCCAGGCGGCGAGGACGGGAGCGAGGTCCGGGTCCGCGGGCCGGGCCTCGCACATCCGGGCGACGGCCCGGGCGGCCTTCACCGGCCCGCGCATCGGCGGAAGAGGGTGCGGCGGCGGGGTGCGGTGCAGCCGCGCCAGCAGGGCGGCTGCCTCCTCCCAGGGGGCCGCGTCGGGATCGGCCGGGTCGACGGGCTCGCCGTAGGGCCAGAGGCTGACGGCCCGGCCGGCGACGGTGCGCGGCGCCCCGTCCGGAGCCGGCAGCGGCGGCAGCAGGGTGCCGGACAGCCCCGGCCGGGCGGCCAGGGCAAGGCGGGCCGCGAGTGCGGGCGTCTCCGTGTCGGGGGCGTGGGCCTTGGCGACGACCGGCCCGCTGCGGACCACCGTTCCGTCGGGGCGGTCGGCGAGCACCTCGGGCGGAGCGCACGCGCAGGCGGCGTCGGCCGCGTGCGCACGGCCGTGCGCGAGGTCGCCCAGTGCGTGCACGACGGGGGTGGTGGTCATCGGCTCGGCTCCACGGCGCTGATCGGCCCGGCCCGGCGGCGGGCCCCGGCGCCGATCGTACGCGGCGGGAAAAGGCCCCGGACAGCGCGATGTCCGGCCAGCTCCCCAGCTGGCCGGACAAACGCTGCCGTCCGCCGCACCCCCGTCCCCACGGGGCTGTTGGCCGGATGTCCCGGTCCGGACCGCTCTTCCGGACCCGGGGCGCCGCTCAGCGCCCCAGCATCACGCCCACGGACGACGCCTGTGTGACCACCGCGTCCCAGCCGCCGAAGACGACTACGAGCAGGGCCGCCAGAGGGAGGACCATGGCCGTCGCCACCAGTGGGTGGCGCGTCCCGGACGGGCGTGCGCCGAACGAGGCGTACGCCCTGCGTTCCCGCGTGCGGCTCATGGTCCGCGCAGCCGTGTCCGCCATGGTTCCTCTCCTGGCCTGTCGGAGCGGCGGGCGCATGGCCTCGGGGGACGAGTTCCGCGCCCGCCGCATGACTTCAACACTAGGGACGCGGAGCCGGCCCGGCGTCATGCCCGCGTACCGAATGTCGGGCCTCCCGGAGGATGAGCCGACCGCCCCGGCCGTACTCCCCTGGGTGGAGACCGGGCCTCGATCGCGGCCCTCTCCCTTAGGGGCCGGGCCGGTCCACGGACGGGGGTTCCGGGGGCGCTCCGGCCCGGCGAGGGGGCTCTACGCCTCGGGGTCGTCCCGGAGGGGGCGCTCGGAGGCGTCCTCCCGGGGGACCGGCTGTTCGACCAGGGCGAGGACCCGGGTCGCCATGAAGCGGGCGGTACGGACAACTGATCCACTTCGGGTGACTTCGCTCACTTCCACCACACCCCGGCGGACCGCTGTCTCCACCCGGCGGCCTGCCCTGGAGGCCACCACTTCGTACGTCCTGGTCGTGTCACCCGCGTCCACGACTATTTCCACACGATCGCCCTTCATTGATCCAATCCCCCTTCTGCGACGGTCCTTTGAGATCTCGCAGCGGCCGGTGAGCCTGGATCCCCGGCTCTCTGACCACTGCTCAATTCTCCCACCGGGCACTGACAATCGATGGGACGGCGAGGGCGCGGCCTCTGAGCGCCCCGCGCCGGGGGTACGTAAGCTGTGCCTCGTCAGGCGGACCAGGCAGCGGGGATGGGCAGACGATGGCGATGATGCGGCTCCGGCGCGAGGACCCGCGTGTCGTCGGCTCGTTCAGGCTGCACCGACGGCTCGGCGCGGGCGGCATGGGCGTCGTCTACCTGGGTTCGGACCGCCGGGGGCAGCGGGTGGCCCTCAAGGTGATCAGGCCGGACCTGGCGGAGGATCAGGAGTTCCGCTCCCGCTTCGCGCGCGAGGTGTCCGCCGCACGGAGGATCCGCGGGGGCTGCACGGCCCGGCTGGTGGCCGCCGATCTGGAGGCCGACCGCCCCTGGTTCGCGACGCAGTACGTGCCCGGTCCCTCGCTGCACGACAAGGTCGCCGAAGAGGGTCCGCTCTCCGCGGCCGAGGTGGCCTCGATCGGCGCCGCGCTCTCGGAGGGGCTGGTCGCGGTGCACGAGGCCGGCGTCGTCCACCGGGACCTGAAGCCGTCGAACATCCTCCTCTCCCCCAAGGGCCCCCGCATCATCGACTTCGGCATCGCCTGGTCGACCGGCGCCAGCACGCTGACCCATGTCGGTACGGCGGTCGGTTCGCCGGGCTTCCTGGCACCCGAACAGGTGCGCGGCGCGGCCGTGACCCCCGCGACGGACGTGTTCTCCCTCGGGGCGACGCTCGCGTACGCGGCCATGGCCGACTCGCCCTTCGGGCACGGCAGTTCCGAAGTCATGCTGTACCGCGTGGTGCACGAGGAACCCCATCTGCTCGACGTCCACGACGCGCTCGCCCCGCTCGTACGCGCCTGTCTGGCGAAGGACCCGGAGGAACGGCCGAGCACTCTGCAGCTCTCCATGCGGCTCAAGGAGATCGCCGCGCGCGAGGCGCAGGGACTGCAGGAGCGCCGGCCGCCGGCGCCGCGGAGCGAGCAGGAGCTCGACCGCCCGACGGGCCGGCTGGAGGGCCAGTACACCGAGCAGGCGACCCGGCGGGCCGGCGGTGGCGGAGCGCCCGCGCCGCGCTCCCAGGGCCGGCGTCCCACGGCGTCGCGCTCGGGGGCTCCCCGTACCGACGGCGCGCCCTCGCGGGCCCCCCGGGGGGCCCCACGCTCCGGTCAGCACCCGCAGGGGCAGAAGGCCGCGAACGGCAGGCCCGGGACCCGGCCCGGGGTCCGGACGACCTCGGCCGGGAAGAGCGGGAAGCGGCGTCCGGCCAACCCCCGGCTGCTGCGTCAGCGCCTGGTCGTCTTCGTCGTGGTGACGCTGCTCGTGGCCCTGGGGATCGCGGCGGCGCAGGGCTGTCAGGGGCCCGCCCGGGGACTGGATGCACCGCGGTCGCACACGTACGACGGGGCCGCCGCGCCGTCCCCGCGGACGGACGGGCCCTGACGGCCCGGTCCGTCAGCGCGGGTCAGGACGGCGCGACCCTGGTCGCGTAGAAGGCGACCGCGGAGGCCGCCGCGACGTTGAGCGAGTCGACCCCGGCGTCCATCGGGATGCGGACGTGGGCGTCGGCCGCCGCGAGAGCGTCGGGGGTGAGGCCGTCGCCCTCCGTCCCGAAGACGAGCGCCAGCCTCTCGTGGCGCTGTGCGACGAGTTCGTCCAGGGTGATCGACCGGTCACTGAGGCACAGCGCGGCTGTGGTGAACCCGGCCTCGCGGAGCAGCCCGATGTCGTCGGGCCACGAGGTAAGACGGGTCCACGGGACGTGGAAGACGGATCCCATCGAGACCTTCACCGCCCGCCGGTAGAGCGGGTCGGCGCAGCGCGGGGTCAGCAGGACGGCGTCCACGCCGAGGGCCGCGGCGTTGCGGAACGCGGCCCCGAGGTTGGCGTGGTCGACGATGTCCTCGAACACGGCGACCCTGCGCACGTCTCCCCGCGCCGGGGCCAGCAGGGTCGCGGCGTCGGCCAGCGGCCTGCGGTGCATGGACGCGAGGGCACCGCGGTGCACGTGGTAGCCGGTGACGCGCTCCGCGAGTTCGGGCGTGACGGCGTAGACCGGTGCCGTCGCCCCGTCGATCACGTCGCGCATGACCTCGGTCCACTTGGCGGAGAGCATCATGGACCGCATCTCGTACCCGGCGTTCGCGGCGCGCCGGATCACCTTCTCGCCCTCGGCGATGAAGAGGCCTTCGGCCGGTTCCCGCCGGCGCCGGAGTTCGACGTCGGTCAGGCCGGTGTAGTCGCCGAGACGCGGGTCGTCCGGGTCGTCGACGGTGATGAGTTCTGCCACGGGGTGCGACTGCCTTGTCGGGTGGGGTGGGGGTGCGGCCGGCGGGTCGGAGGGGGCGGGGTCAGCCTTCGAGCTCCCCGGCCGGTTCCGTGCCGACGGCGACGACGTCACCGATGACGATGACGGCGGGGGGCCGTACCTCTTCCGCGACGGCCCTCTCCCCGACGGTCGCCAGGGTGGCGTCGACCCTGCGCTGCGCCGCGGTGGTGCCTTCCTGGACCAGCGCCACCGGGGTGTCGGGGGACTTGCCGTGGGCTATGAGGGCGCGCGCGATGGCGCCGATCTTGTCGACGGCCATCAGGAGGACCAGAGTGCCCCGCAGCTGCGCGAGCGCCTTCCAGTCGACGAGGGAGCGGGGGTCCTCGGGCGCCACGTGACCGCTGACCACGGTGAACTCGTGTGCCACGCCGCGGTGGGTCACGGGGATTCCGGCGGCACCCGGTACGGAGATCGAGCTGGAGATCCCGGGGACGACGGTGCAGGCGATGCCCTCGGCGGCCAGCGCCTGGGCCTCCTCCATGCCCCGGCCGAAGACGAAGGGGTCGCCGCCCTTCAGACGGACCACGGACTTCCCGGCCTTGGCGTGGTCTATGAGCGCCTGGTTGATCGCTTCCTGCGCCATGTAGCGGCCGTAGGGGATCTTCGCGGCGTCGATCACCTCCACGTGCGGCGGAAGCTCGTCGAGGAGGTCACGGGGGCCGAGCCGGTCGGCGATGACCACGTCGGCCTCGGCGAGGAGGCGGCGGCCGCGGACGGTGATCAGGTCGGGGTCGCCGGGTCCGCCGCCCACGAGCGCGACGCCGGGGGCGCGGGTGCGGTGGTGGGGCGCGGCGAGCGTTCCGTCGCGCAGGCCCTCCACGATCGCGTCGCGGACCGCAGCGGAGTGACGGGGGTCGCGGCCTTCCGAGGTGGTGCTGAGGACGGCGACCGTGATGCCCTCGCTGCGGCCGGTGGCGGGCGTCCAGGCGGTGGCCGCCTCCGCGTCGTCGCTCCTGACGCACCAGGTGCGGGTGCGTTCGGCCTCGGCGGACGCCGCGTCGTTGGCGACGGCGTCGGAGGACGCGACGAGGGCGTACCAGGTGTCGGTGAGGTCGCCGTCCTGATACCTGCGGCGCTCCCAGCGGATCTCGCCCGCGTCGGCCATCGCCTCGACGGAGGCGGTCGCGGACGGGGAGACCAGGGTGATGTCCGCCCCGGCCGCGATCAGCGCGGGCAGCCGGCGCTGCGCGACCTGGCCGCCGCCGACGACGACGACACGGCGCCCGTTCAGGCGCAGACCGACGGGGTAGGCAGGGTGATCGTCATGCTCGGCCATGGTCGTGCGGGCTCCTCGTGCAGGGTGCGGTGTGCTGCGGGCCGCTGCGGCGGTGGAGCGGCTGTGACGTGGGCTGAGTGGGGCGGTGGCGCGTGGGACCACGATACGGGGTGGTGACGGCGGGGCCCCGGGCGGAGGCGGTGGCCCGCATCGTCCCGCCGGCTCCGTGCGGGCAGGGGTGCCGGGGCCCGTCAGCACCGGTTCACGCTGTGCCGGGTCCGGTTGCGCCGGTTCGCGCACGGGGCCCGGGGCTGGTCCGCACCCGGATCACGCGGCGGCGCGGGATCCGGTGATGGCGGACGTCCCGCTCACCGGGCAGACCTGTCGGGCCACCGGTCGGCGCGCGTGTACGGGGACGTGTCCGGGCGGGCGGGCCCGCCCGGACACAGGGGTGCCTACTTCTCGGTGACACCCGCGGAGTCGAAGGTGGCCACCTCGTGCATCGCGCGCGCGGCACTCTGCACGATGGGGAGCGCGAGCAGGGCGCCGGTGCCCTCGCCGAGGCGCAGGTCCAGGTCGACCAGCGGGCGCAGGCCCAGCTTGTTGAGGGCCGCGACGTGACCCGGCTCCGCGCTGCGGTGGCCCGCGATGCAGGCCGCGAGCGCCTCGGGGGCGATCGCCCGGGCGACCAGCGCGGCCGCGCCGGCGCTCACGCCGTCGAGGATCACCGGTGTACGCAGGGAGGCGCCGCCCAGCAGGAAGCCCACCATCGCGGCGTGCTCCAGACCGCCGATCGCGGCGAGCACGCCGATGGGGTCGGTGGGGTCGGGCTGGTGCAGTTCCAGACCCCTGCGGACGACGTCCACCTTGCGGGCGTGCATCTCGTCGTTGATCCCGGTGCCCCGGCCGGTCACCTCGGCCGGATCCATGCCGGTGTAGACGCAGATCAGCGCCGCCGAGGCGGTGGTGTTGGCGATGCCCATCTCGCCGGTGAGGAGGCCCTTGTTGCCGGCCGCCACAAGGTCGCGGGCGGTCTCGATGCCCACCTCGATCGCCGCGAGCACCTCTTCGCGGGTCAGCGCGGGGCCGGTGGTGAAGTCGGCCGTACCGGGGCGGACCTTCCGGGGCAGCAGCCCGGGGGTCGCGGGGAGTTCGGTCGCGACGCCGACATCGACGACGCAGACCTCGGCGCCGACCTGCGCGGCGAAGGCGTTGCAGACCGCGCCGCCACCGAGGAAGTTGGCGACCATCTGGCCGGTGACCTCCTGCGGCCACGCCGTGACGCCCTGGGCGTGCACTCCGTGGTCACCGGCGAAGATCGCGACGGCGGCGGGCTCGGGTACCGGCGGCGGGCAGAGCCGGGAGAGGCCGGAGAGCTGGGCGGAGATGATCTCCAGCATGCCGAGCGCCCCGGCGGGCTTCGTCATCCTCTTCTGGCGTTCCCATGCCTCGCCGAGGGCCTTGGCGTCGAGCGGGCGGATGCCGGCGATGGTCTCCTGGAGCAGGTCGTGCGGCTCCTCGCCGGGCAGGGCCCGGCGGCCGTACGTCTCCTCGTGGACGACCCAGGACAACGGGCGGCGCTTGGACCAGCCCGCCTGCATCAGTTCGGGCTCCTCGGGGAACTCGTCGACGTAGCCGACACAGAGGTAGGCGACGACTTCGAGGTGTTCGGGCAGGCCGAGGGCGCGGACCATCTCGCGCTCGTCGAAGAAGCTGACCCAGCCGACGCCGAGGCCCTCGGCGCGGGCGGCGAGCCACAGGTTCTCGACGGCGAGCGCGGACGAGTACGGCGCCATCTGCGGCTGGGTGTGACGGCCGAGGGTGTGGCGGCCGCCGCGGGTGGGATCCGCGGTGACGACGATGTTCACGGGCGTGTCGAGGATCGCCTCGATCTTCAGTTCCTTGAACTGCTTGGCCCGCGCCTTGGGCAGCGACTTGGCGTACGCCTCCCGCTGGCGCTGCGCCAGTTCGTGCATGGAACGGCGTGTCTCCGCGGAGCGGATGACGACGAAGTCCCAGGGCTGCGAGTGGCCGACGCTCGGCGCGGTGTGCGCCGCCTCCAGGACACGCAGGAGGACCTCGTGCGGGATGGGGTCGCCTCGGAAGCCGTTGCGGATGTCGCGCCGCTCACGCATCACGCGCAGGACGGCTTCGCGTTCGGCGTCGTCGTAGCCGGGGGCGGGTGGGGTCGCGGGTGCCGCTTCGGCGGACTCGACCGCTTCGGCGGCCTCGGCGGACGCGGCCGTTTCCGCGGACTCGGCGGCGTCGACCGCTGCCGGCGCCTCGGGCACCTCGGCCGTCACGGGCTGCTCGGCGACCGCGGGCTCTTCGGCCGCCGGGTCCTCCTCGGCCGCAACGGGCTCCTCGGCGGGCACGGGCGGCACGGGCAGATCGGCGAGCAGGGGGACCTCGGAGACGTAGACCGGCACCGGGGCCTCGGCCGGGTCGGGGACCGGGCTGACGTCCGCCTGGGCCTCGGGGGTCTCGATGATCTCGGGCCCGGTGCCGGGCTCCGGCTCGGTGAAGTCCTGGAAACCGGCCCGGGGCTCGGCGACCGGGGCCGGCTCGGGCTCCACGACGGCCACGGGCTCGGATGCCGGGACGACGGGCGCCTCGGGTGCCACGACCGGTACGGGCTCGGCAGCGGCCGGCACCTCGGCGGGAACGGGCTCCGGCGCGGCGACGGCCGGGGGCTCGACGGGCGCGTCCGGCGCCTCGGCCACGGCGGCCGGAACGGGAACGGGGGGAGCGACGACGGGGGCGGGCTCGGCGGCCGCCTCGACCGGGGCGGCCACGGTCGGCTCGACCGGATCGGCCTCCGTGATCCCGGCCGGAGCCTCCGCGGAAGGCTCTTCCGCAGGGGTCTCGGGCACCACGGCGGGCTCGGGGGCGACCGTTTCTGCGGGAGCGGCCGCCGCCGGGGCGTCGGCGGGCGCGACCGGAGCCGCCTCGTCCTGGGCGGGGGTCTGTGCGGGCGGGGCGGAGACCGCCGGCTCGGCGGGCTGCGCGGTGACCGGGGTCTCGGCGACGGGAGCCGCTTCCACGGGGGGTGCGGACTGGACGGGGACGACCGGCTCCGCCGGGACGGGCTCGGGCGTCGCGACCGGCTCCGGCGCGGAGGGTCCGACGGGGGCCGCGACCGGCTCGGGCGTGGCCTCGGGCGTCGCGACCGGCTCCGGCGCGCCCCATGCGGGCGAGCCCTGCGGCGGGATCTCCCCCAGCTGCGGCCCGGGCAGCAGGGCCCCGTCGTCCGCGGGGGCGTCGAAGTACTCGGGACCCGTCGTGGGCGGACCGGCGTGCCGGACCGGGGCCGCGGCCTGCGGGGCGCCTGCAGGTCCTCGGTCCGCGAGCGAGCGGACCACTCCGGTGGCGCCTCCGTAGGAGGGGGCCTCGGTGGACGAGGGGCCTCGGTGCAGGGGCCGCCGGACCGGCGCGGCGGCGACCGGGACCTGGACAGGCTGGTGCGCCGGGATGCGCACGCCGTTGACCTCGGCGGCACCGGACGGATGCGTGCCGTTCGCCGGACCGCCCTGCGCCGGGACCTGCTGCGGCACGACGTTCTCGTACTGTCCGGTCGACGGGGCGTCGCTCCACGCGCCCTGCGCCGCGGGCATCAGGAGGAGGTCGTCGTCCTCGGGGGTGTGCTCGGAGGGTTCGAGGTAGGTGTAGGCGTCCAGGGCGGGTACGCCCGGCTGCTCCACCATGCCTGCGTTCTCCGGCAGTCCCTCGCCCGGGATCTGGCCGGTGTCAGTCATGCGTACCCCTCGCCCATCGTCAGTGCTCCTTCGCCCTCGCCCGGGATGCCCGAACCACGGCACGCCGGCGCTCGTCAACAAGAACGAGCGGGCTCGCCGCGCGGCACGAAACGCGCGCGGAGCCACCTATTCTCGCGGGCGATCACCGCCGCGACAGACAGTTCCGCCTCGGCTCGCTGTGGACTGCGCCACGTTGCGCGTCCCCCGGCTGCGCTGTACCACATCGCGGACCAATACGGTCCACTTTTCCGGACATTGACGAACGAATGATCGAACACCCGGGCGCGGTACAACAATCGGTCAGCCTACCTCGCGTACCGCCGCGAACGTTCAGGGGGCGAGGTCGGAACGCACCGCCGCGAGCAGGAAGACGACGGAGCGTTCGCGCTCCGTCCAGGCGGAGGTGTCCAGTTCGACCGACTGGAGGAGCGCGCACTCGACGGTGTAACCGTTCTCCGCGAGTGCCGCTCCCAGGGCCTCCGCCTCGTCCCGGTTCGAGGCGTGGGTGACGATACGTTCCGGCCGCCGGTCGGCGACCGCGATGGCCACCGGCACGCCCCCGCCGCCTATCCGCACGACATCGGGCTCGGGCAGGCTCTCCAGAACGTGCGGAGCCGAGCCGCGGACGACCTGGACGGCGACCTGGAAGCTGCGGGCCGCGGCCGCCGTCCGCGCGCAGGCGTCGGGGTCGCTGTCGACGGCGAGCACCGCGGCGCCGAAGCGGGCCGCCTCGACGGCCAGGGCCCCGCCGCCCGAGCCGATGTCCCAGACCAGGTCACCGGTGCGCGGGCCGAGGCGGGCGAGCTGGGCGGCGCGCAGGCCCGGGGACTCGCCCTCGCCGCCGTCACCCGAGCCGTCGTAGGAGGCGCCGGGCAGTGCCCAGCCCCTGACGTCCTCGCGCTGGGCGGGGCGGCGTCCCGCGATCCAGGCGCCGTTGGCGGTGGCCTCGGGGCCGCTGCCGACGACGATGACGACGTTCGGGTCGCGCCACGTGTGGTCGGCGGTCTTGTCCGAGGTGAGCACGGTGACGCGCTCGCGTGCGGTGCCGAGTTCCTCACAGATGACGAAGGTGCGGTGCACGCCGTCGAGGAGGAGCGCCAGCTCGGCCGGCCCCGCGCCGGGGGACGTGAGCACGGCGACCTTGTGGTGGGCGCGGATGACGTTGACCGCGCGGCGCAGGGTGCGCGGGTGCGCGACGACGACCTGCGCGTCGTCCCACGGCATCCCGGCCCGGGCGAAGGCGGTGGCGACGGAGGAGACCGCCGGGACGACCTCGACCTCCAGGCCGTGCTCCGGCTTGCGGAGCGTCCGCACCACGCCGAAGAAACCCGGGTCCCCGTCGGCGAGCACGACGGCGCTGCCCCGGTGGCCGGCGATCCTGCGGGCGGCCAGGTCGACACTGCCGAGGCGGATGCGTTCGGCGGGGCCCGGGACCTCGGGCAGCGCGAGGTGATGGGCGGCGCCGGCGACGAGCGTGGCGGCCGAGAGTGCGGCAGTGGCCGCTCTGGACAGGGGCGAGCCGTCCCAGCCGATCACCGTGACGCGGTCGGCCATCGTCGTCAGTCTCCTGGGGTGTCGCGTGCGGGACCTCTCCGCGGGATGTCGCGGAGCAAGGGGGAGCGTATCCGGTCCGTACCAGCGCTCCTCGGGGGGCTCCCCGGGCCCGGTACGCGGATCGGGGTCGGCCCCGGCACGCGGATCGGTTCCGGGCCCGGTACGCGAATCAGTTCCAGTCCTGGTACGCGCCGTATCCGCCAGCTTCCGCGAGCTGTTCGGCGACGCCGTCCAGGTCCTCCGGCAGGAGTCCCCACACGATGAGGTCGGTCCTGATGTCGGTCCAGCCGCCGTCCTCGGTCGCGGTCCTGGCTATGCGGGCGTTGCGCAGGACGCCCTCGCTGATGCACCCCAGCTTCTGGGCGACCTGCTGGGAGGCGGTGTTCCCGGCGGGGGTGCGCAGCTCGATGCGCTCGAAGCCCTGGTCCCGGAAGAGCCATTCGGCGAGGGCCAGTACGGATTCCGTGGCGTAGCCCTCGCCACGGGCCCAGGGGGCCGTGATGTAGCGGACCTCGGTGGCGAGGGTGCGGCGGTCCGTGTTGAGGAGACGGACCGATCCGACCAGGCGCTGCGTGAGGAACTCGGTGACGGCGAAGACGATGCCGTGGCCCTGGGACCGCTCGGCCGGAGCGATCCTGCGCACCCAGCGTTCGGCGTCGGTCTGCGTATAGGGGTGCGGTGCCTCGGTCCAGGCGACGACCAGTTCGTCGTTCATCATCTCGATGTACGCGGGTACGTCCGCCATGTCGAAGGGCCGCAGCACCAACCGGTCCGTGCTGATGGAGATGGACGGGAAGGTGAGAGTCATGCGCAGCTCCATGCCGAAGACCGTGTGAAGACACAGCATGCAGCATCGGGCGGGCGGTGCGCATGGGCGGGTCCGCACGGCGGAGCCCCGCACACCGTGTGGGGGTGTGCGGGGCTCGCGGTGCAAGTGACGCCGTGGGGTCAGGACTTGGCGGGGGCACCGAAGGCGGGGATGATCGACCCCTTGTAGGTGTCCTCGATGAACTTCTTGACCTCGTCGGAGTTCAGGAGCTTCGCGAGCTTCTCCACCCGCGGGTCCTTCTCGTTGCCCTTCTTGACGGCGAGGAGGTTGGCGTAGGGGTTGCCCTCGGCCTTCTCCAGCACCAGGGAGTCCTTGCCGGGCTGGAGGCCGGCCTCGATCGCGTAGTTGCCGTTGATGACGGCGGCGTCGACGTCGCCCAGGGCCCGGGGGACGGTCGCGGCCTCGATCTCCTTGAACTCCAGGCCCTTCTTGTCCGTGATGTCACTGAGCTTCGCGTTCGTGCCGACACCGTCCTTGACGGTGATCAGGCCGTTCTCGGCGAGGAGCTGGAGCGCACGGCCCTCGTTGGTGGTGTCGTTCGGGACGGCGATGGTCTGGCCGGCCTTGATGTCCTTGAGCGCCTTGACCTTCTTGGAGTAGAGGCCGAGGGGCTCCAGGTGCACGTCGACGACCGGGACGATGTGGGTGTTGTTCTTCTTGTTGAAGTCGTCCAGGTAGGGCTTGTGCTGGAAGAAGTTGGCGTCGACCTGGCCGTTCTCGGTTGCGGTGTTCGGCAGGACGTAGTCCGTGAACTCCTTGACCTCCAGCTTGAGGCCGGCCTTCTGCGCCAGGTTCTTCTTGACGAAGTTCAGGATGTCGGCGTGCGGCGTC
This sequence comes from Streptomyces sp. NPDC001822, assembly GCF_042892135.1. Taxonomy (NCBI): domain Bacteria; kingdom Bacillati; phylum Actinomycetota; class Actinomycetes; order Kitasatosporales; family Streptomycetaceae; genus Streptomyces; species Streptomyces sp. NPDC001822. The sequence goes on along the minus strand of NZ_JBIATW010000004.1, from coordinate 352,777 downwards.
GGGGACGCGGCGACGACCAGGGCCTTGGAGGTGTCCGCGTCCGCACCCGTGGCGCCCTTGGCGGACGGGTCGGAGTCCGTACCGCAGGCGCTGAGTCCGAGGGCCAGGGCGGCGGTGACGGCGGCGGCCGCGGAGAGCTTGATGTTCTTACGCACGAAGAGTGCCTCTTTCCGGTGGTGATGGTGGTGCGCCCGGACAAGGAGTTCGGGGCTCTTTGGGGGGGGGGAGGGAAGTCAGGAGGTGGTGCGTCCACGGCGTGCCAGCAGGCGTACGGCTCCGTCGCCGATCAGCTGGACCACGGTCACGATGACGATCAGCAGCGCGACGGTGATGAGCATGAACCGGTTGTCGAAGCGCTGGAATCCGTAGGTGACGGCCTTGGAACCCAGGCCCTCGCCGCCGACCGCACCGGCCATCGCGGAGTAGCCGACGAGGACGATCACGGTCGTGGTGACACCGGAGACGATCGACGGCAGCGCCTGCGGCAGCAGGACCTTGCGGACGATGGTCGGGATGGATCCACCCATGGACTGGACGGCTTCGACGAGTCCGTGGTCGACCTCGCGCACCGCGGTCTCGACGAGCCGCGCGAAGAAGGGGATGGCCCCGATGGCGAGTGGCACGATCATCGCGGACGGGCCGATGAAGGTGCCGACGACCCAGGTGGTGAACGGGATCAGGGCGATCAGCAGGATGATGAAGGGCAGCGAGCGGCCGATGTTCACGATCACGCCGGTGACCTTGTTCACCACGGTGTTCTGCAGCAGTCCGCCCTTGTCGGTGAGGACGAGCAGGATGCCGAGCGGCAGCCCGCCGAGGGCCGTGACGAGGGTCGACCAGAACACCATGTACAGCGTGTCGACGGTTCCCTGCGAGAGCAGTGGCTGCATTTCGGACCAGGTCACTTGGCAACCTCCTCGGTGAGCGCGGCGGGGGTGCGGCCGGGGGCGGTGTCGGCCTCCACGACCTCGGCCTGGAGGCCCTGCTCGCGCAGGAAGCCGATCGGCACGACGTTCTCCTCGAAACGGCCGGGCAGTTCGATGCGCATGCGGCCGATCTGCTTGCCCCCGACGGTGTCCATCGCCGCGCCCAGGATCGAGATGTCGATGTTGTACGTGCGGGAGAGCTGCGAGATCACCGGCCGGGCGGCCGACTCCCCGTGGAAGGTGACGTCGACGACCGTGTGCTCGGGGCCGGAGGCCGAGCCGCCCACGGGGAACAGCGCGTGGGCCAGCTCGGAGCCCGGGGTGGCCAGCAGGTCGCCGACCGTGCCCGACTCGACGACGCGCCCCTTCCTCATCAGGGCCGCGGAGTCGCAGACCGTCTTGACGACGTCCATCTCGTGCGTGATGAGCAGGACGGTGAGGCCGAGTTCCCGGTTGAGGTCGCGCAGGAGCTGCAGGATGGAGCGGGTGGTCTCGGGGTCGAGCGCCGACGTGGCCTCGTCGGAGAGCAGCACCTGCGGGTCACCGGCCAGCGCGCGGGCGATGCCGACGCGCTGCTTCTGCCCGCCGGAGAGCTGACCCGGGTAGGCCTTCGCCTTGTCGGCGAGGCCGACGAGGTCGAGGAGCTCCAGCGCCTTGCGGGTACGCGCCTGGCCGTTGACGCCCAGGATCTCCAGAGGGAGCTCGACGTTGTCCCGGACGGTGCGGGAGTCCAGCAGGTTGAAGTGCTGGAAGACCATGCCGATGCGGCTGCGGGCCCGGCGGAGTTCCCCGCCGGCCCGGCGGCCGCGGCCCGCGAGCGCGGTGAGGTCCTGGCCGTCGACGGTCACGGTGCCCGAGGTGGGGCGTTCGAGGAGGTTGACGCAGCGGATGAGGGAGGACTTGCCGGCGCCGCTCTGTCCGATGACGCCGTACACCTCGCCCTCGCGGACGTGCAGGTCGACGCCGTCAAGGGCGGTGACGTCACGGCCGCGTGACTGGTAGACCTTCGTGAGGCCCGAAGTGGTGATCACAGGATTTCCGTCGCTGTCGAGTGCACGGCGATGCGTCACGCCGGGCACGGGGCATTCGTCTGATGAGACTGTTCTCAGTGGTCGACCGGTGGGAGTCCCGGGCACGGTCCCGCCCGAGGCGGCGCGGAACATGCGTGAGCAGGCTCGATCCGCTGGACGCGGACGGCACGGGTCGGTCTCGCTTCGGGGCGCGAGGCTCAGGCGGGGGCCCTCAGAAGGCGCGCATTCGACACATACAACGAGCACCGGGCGTCGTGTCCGCCTCGGTCGCAGGGCTGCGGTAGCTCGTCGTGGTCATGTCCCAAGTAAAACAGACGTAATTTTCGGGCCGGCCCCCGTGTCCGCATCGCGGACAGCCGTGGACGCGTCACCCCGATGGCCGCCGCTCCCCCACGCACCGCTGTGACCTGCGTAAACGCGGAACGGTCGGCGTCGGCCCGGCCGGGTTCGCAGGGGCCGCCCGGCGCGGGTGCTGTGGCAAAGGCCACGGTACGCACACAGGCTCCGCACGCCGGGGCCCGCACGTGGGAGCTCCCTCCGCCCGTAATACCCTCGCTTCATGCTCGATGCCCTGACGGTCGCGGTCTCCGTGACCGCGCTCGCCCTCGCCGCCTGGTGCGGACACGCCGCCTACCGGGACCAGCCCACGAAGGACTGGCATTTCATCGGCATGGCCGTCGTCTCCGTGCTGGCACTGGCGCAGCTGGTCGTGGGGATCGTTCAACTGGCGCGCGGCGAGCGGCCCGACCAGGGCATGACGATCTTCATCGCCTATCTGATCGGCGCCGCGGCCGCCGTGCCCGCGGCGGGCTTCCTGTCGCTGACGGAGCGGACCCGGTGGGGCTCCGTGACGGTGGCGGCGGGTGCGGTCGTGCTCGCCGTCCTCGAAGTGCGGCTCTACGACATCTGGGGAAAGTGACCATGAGCGACACCGACCGCACGGCAACGCCCTCTGCCCCCCGGCAGAGGCAGCAGTTCGAGCTCGGCACCGGGCCGGGGCGGGTACTCGTCTGGTTCTACGGGGTGTTCACCGTGGCCGCGGCGTCCCGCTCGATCGTCGAGATGATCCTCGACTTCGGGAAGGCGCCGCTCGCCTACACCCTGTCGGCCGTCGCCGCGGTCGTATACGGCTTCATCACGTACTCACTGGTCCGGGGCGGCGAGAAGGCGCGCAGGGCGGCGCTGATGTGCTGCGCCGCCGAGCTCGCGGGCGTCCTGATCGTCGGCACGTGGACACAGGTGGAGCCGTCCGCCTTCCCGGACAGCACCGTGTGGTCCGGGTTCGGCATGGGTTACCTGTTCATCCCGGTGATCCTGCCGGTCACCGGGATGCTCTGGCTGCGCCGGGCACGTAAGGCCTGACACCGCCCCTCACAGGCGGCGTTCAGGCACTGGCCACGAAGTCGGGCGCGTCCGCGTCCTTCTCCAGCAGGACCAGCCGCACGCCGTCGCCTCCGGTCGTGCCGCCCACCCGGGCGTACCCCGCCTTGCGGTAGAGGCGCAGATTGCCCTCGCTGCGCTCACCCGTGTGCAGCCGGAAGCGGGTGGCCGAACGCCCGTCCGCGAGCCCCGACTCGGCGGCCGCCAGCAGCCTGGTGCCGAGCCCGTGGTTGCGCAGCCTGGGGTGGACGCAGAGTTTGCCGATCCGGCCGACACCGTCCTCGTCGGTGAAACCCCGTACGGAGCCGACGACTTCCTCCCCGAGCCGGGCCACGTACACGAGATCCGTGGCGACTTCCTCGCGCACCGAATCGAGTGTCTGGACGAGGGGATCGATCCGGTAATTGCCGTACAGCTCCGCCTCGCTCTGGAAGCAGAGGTACTGGAGTCTGAAGATCTGCTCGACGTCCTGCGCCGTCGCCGCCGAGATGGTCACACTCATGCCCATGTGTGCATGCCTCCCGCTCACCTGCTCCACCGGTTGTCTACCGCTCCATTCCCCGCAGTTCAGGAGCTACAACCTCCGCCGCGAGCATTCTGCGCAGACATCCAAGGCATCGGGAACGCATCGGGCCCAAACTGCCTTGTGACATACCCAACTCCCCTGCGATTTCGCGGTAGGTCGGATCGTGGGGGGCGAGCATCGCCTCCAGTAACCTGCGGCACCGTCCCGGCAGTCTTCCCACCGCGCGGCGCACGGCCCGGCGTTCGTCGGCACCCACCGCGATCCGCTCGGGGCATCCGGCCCAGTCCGCGGGGGATTCGCCCACCGCGTACGCACGCTCGTGCCGGACCCTGCGGCGGGCGGCGCGTGCCTCCGTCCGTACGGCGGCGCGGACCCAGCGGGCGGGGTCGGCCAGGGCCGCCTTCACGTCCCGGCCCTCCAGCAGGCGCAGCCACACCGACTGTTCGAGGTCGGCGGCCTCGGCGCCCGCGGCGTGCGCCTCGGCCCCCGCCTCGGCGCGGACCAGTGCGTGCAGGGCGCGGACCAGATCCTGCCCCTCGTCGGGGGACCGGTCCGTCCGGGCCGCGGCCGGGCGCCCGGACGGACCGTGCCCGCGCTCATCGCCCCGGCCCCGGCCCCGGCCCCGCGGAACGTGATCAAGAAGTGTCATGTCCCGTCAACGCTCCCCGGGCACCGCCGGTTGCCGCGCGCGGGGAGCTCCACCCGACCGGGGCATCCCGGCCGGGCGGCTGACGTGGCCGTGGACCGGGCGGGTGCCTCAGGCGCTCCCGAAATCGGCCGCCGCGAGCAGCGCGGTGTCCGGGTTGTCGGAGAAGACTCCGTCGATGCCCGTCGCGAAGTAGGTACGGAAGGCACCGAAGGCGTCGCCGTAGGCGTTGGGGTCGGTGCCCCGACGGAAGTCGGCCGGGAGGAAGCTGTTCTCGTTGCGCATGGTGTACGGGTGCAGGATCAGGCCCCGCGCGTGCGCGTCGGCGACCAGGGTGGTCGGGGCCGTCAGCCGGCCCGAGGCGTCCTTGGGGATGACCAGGTCCAGGGTGGGGCCGATGCCCTGGGCGAAGGACGCGATCCACTTCAGTCCGGCGGGCGTCACCAGGTCGGCCACGGTGCGCGGGTCACCCGCCTCCACGAAGTCCCAGGGCCGCTCCTTGGGCCCGGACAGCAGGACGACGCGCGGTGTGGCCACGAGCTCGGACAGCCGCTGGATCGAGCCCGGCTCGAAGGACTGCAGGATCAGCGGGGAGTCGGCGCGGTGCCGGCCGTAGCGGCGCAGCAGCCGGGCCAGCGGCTCCTCCAGGCCGAGTCCGAGACCCCTGAAGTAGGTGGGGTGCTTGGTCTCGACGTACAGCCAGACGGGGCGGCCGCGCCGGCGGCCCTCCTTGTCGGCCCAGCGCAGGACCTCCTCGAACGTGGGGATCTCCCAGCGGCCGTCGTAGAGGGTGTTCCGCTGGCGGTTGCCCGGGATGCGCTCCTTGGCCCTGAGGGTCTTCAGCTCGGCGAGGGTGAAGTCCTCGGTGAACCAGCCCGTGAGCGAGACGCCGTCGACCTTCTTGGTGGTCCTGCGGCTCGCGTACTCGGGGTGGTCGGCGACGTCCGTGGTCGCGGTGATGTCGTTCTCGTGGCGGCAGACGAGGTGTCCGTCCTTGGTCGGCACGAGGTCCTGCTCGACGATGTGCGCGCCCATGTCCAGCGCCAGCTGGTACGAGCCGAGGGTGTGCTCGGGGCGGTAGCCGCTCGCTCCGCGGTGGCCGATGACCGTGGGCACGGGAAGGTCCCGGAAGGAGCCGTGGTGCCCGCCCTTCGCGTCGGGCGCGCCACGCCCGGCCGCGTTCGCCGTTCCGGTGATTCCGAGAGCCGCCGAGCCGAGGACGGCCGCTCCGAGGAGCGTCCGCCGCCCGGGACCCGTCTGCGCGCGCTCTGTCATGAATACTCCTCGCCTGTGATGTCCGGCCCCTTCGGGGAAGGCTTGATCGTAGGCAGCTACGCCATCGGCGGGGCGGCCCGTGGACGAACATGGCGGAAACACACGTCAACACTGCGTATCCGCTCGGTGAACCCGATGTGCGGAGAGGGCGTACCCGCGAGTATCGTCCTCACCTGCACAGACCCTCGCGAATTTCCGCACCGGCCGCCCGGCCACGACACCGGAGGAAGCGTTGTCCCGACTCACGGTCATCAAGGCAGTGCTCGGACCCATCCTGCGCCTGCTCTTCCGGCCACAGGTGGAGGGGATCGAGAACATCCCCGGGACCGGTCCGGTGATTCTCGCGGGGAACCACCTCACGTTCATCGACTCGATGATCATGCCGGTCTGCTGCGACCGGCCGGTGTTCTACATCGGCAAGGACGAGTACGTCACGGGCAAGGGCCTCAAGGGCCGGCTGATGGCCTGGTTCTTCACCGGCTGCGGCATGATCCCGGTGGACCGGGACGGCGGCCGGGGCGGCGTCGCGGCGCTCATGACGGGCCGCCGGGTGCTGGAGGAGGGCAACGCCTTCGCCATCTACCCGGAGGGCACCCGCTCCCCCGACGGCCGCCTCTACCGGGGCCGCACGGGCATCGCGCGGCTGACGCTCATGACGGGCGCCCCGGTCGTGCCCTTCGCGATGATCGGCACCGACAAGCTGCAGCCGGGCGGCGCCGGGCTGCCCCGGCCGGGCAAGGTCACGGTCCGGTTCGGTGAGCCGATGGAGTTCTCCCGTTACGAGGGCATGGACCGCGACCGCTATGTGCTGCGGGCGGTCACGGACTCCGTGATGGCCGAGGTGATGCGTCTGTCGGGCCAGGAGTACGTCGACATGTACGCCACGAAGGCGAAGGCCGCCTGAGCCGGACGAGTGCGAGTGAGGGGGGCCCGGCGCGGACGCGCCGGGCCCCCCTCACTCGTCTGCGACGATCCCTTCTTGCAGCTTCTCGTTGCGCAGCATGAACCAGGCAGCCACAGCGGTGGCGAGCAGCACGACGGCGCCGACCGCCGCCGACACCCGCAGCCCGTTGACGAAGGCCTCCTGAGCCGCCGTGACGAGCTCGCCCGCCAGGGGCGCGGGCAGGCTGTCGGCCATCTCCACGGCTCCCCCGAGTGACTCGTGAGCGGCGGCGGCGGCGCGGGGCGGGATGCCCTCGGGTGTGCCGAAGCCCTTGTAGACGCCGGTGACGATGGAGCCGAGCAGCGCGATCCCGAGGGCGGCGCCGAGTTCGTACGCCGTCTCGGAGACCGCGGAGGCCGACCCCGCCTGTTCCTTCGGGACGCTGGAGAGGATGACATCGGAGGTGATGGTGAACGCGAAGCCCGCGCCGACGCCGACCACCAGGAGCAGGGCCCCGATCAGCGGGTAGCCCGTCTCCTTGTGGATCACGGTGACCACGGCGAGCGACACTCCGATGGCACCCAGTCCGCCGCCCACCACGTTGTGCACGGAGAAGCGGCGCGCGACCGTGCCGGCCATCAGCCCGGCGGTCACCGCGCCGACCGCCGCGGGCAGTTCGGCGAGCCCGGCCTCGAGCGGGCCCCGCCCCTGGACCAGTTGCAGGAACTGGGAGAGGAAGAAGACGATCCCGGACAGGCCGAGGATGGTCAGCAGGTCCGCGAGGACCGCGCCGGAGAACCCCCTGTGGTGGAAGAGGCGCATGTCCAGCAGCGGTGCGGGCAGCTTGAGCTGACGGCGCACGAACCAGACGAGTGCCCCCGCGCCGACGACCACCACCAGGACGGTCTTCCAGCTCACCCCGTGGGCAGCCGCCTCCTTGATGGCGTACACGACGCCGATCAGGCCGATCATGGACAGCCCCACGCTGGGGAGGTCCCACGGACCCGGTGCCGGGTTCTTGGACTCCGGGATCATCTTGATGCCGACCGCCACGAGGACCGCCATCACCGGCAGGTTGATCAGGAAGACCGACCCCCACCAGAAGTGCTCCAGCAGGAGGCCGCCCACGACCGGCCCCACGGCCGCTCCCGCTGAGGCCATCGCCCCCCAGATGCCGATGGCGAGGCTGCGTTCGCGCGGATCGTGGAAGAGGTTCCGGATCAGCGCGAGGGTGGACGGCATCAGAGTGGCGCCCGCGACTCCGAGCAGCGCCCGGGCCAGGATCATCATTTCGGGGCTGGACGCGTAGGCGTTGAGCACGGAGACCGCGCCGAACGCCGTGGCCCCGGTCAGCAGCAGCTTCTTGCGGCCGATGCGGTCACCGAGGCTGCCCATGGAGACGAGGAGGCCGGCGATCACGAAGGAGTAGACGTCACCGATCCAGAGCAGCTGGGTGGCAGTCGGTTCGAGGTCCTCGCTGAGGAAGGGCGTCGCCAGGCCGAGGACGGTGGCGTCGACGGCGACGAGCAGCACGGCCAGGACGAGGACGGCGAGGGCGATCCACCGCCCCGGATCACGCACGTGGCCGGTGGTGTCCGCCGACTGGTAGGGGCCGCTCATTTCTCCACGCTCCGACGTGCTCCGCCGAGGAGCAACTCGACAGTCATGTGGGTGAAGTCCTGGGCGGCTACGCGTCCCGTCCGCACGGCCCAGGCGCAGCTGCCGATCAGGCCGTACAGCGCCTCGGTGAGCCAGGCCGGTGTGAGGTCGATACGGAACTCGCCGCGTTCCTGGCCGCGCCGGAAGAAGGCGGAGACCCGGGCGTCCAGACGGCTCCATCCCTCGTTGACGTCGTCACCCTCGAAGAGCTGATTCTCGGTCACGAGGAAGGACAGCAGGGCCGCGCCGGGCTCGATGTGCGCGATCAGCCGGCGGAGTCCGTCCTCGGCGGTGCCCTCGTCGAGGCGGGCAGAGTCCAGCGCGGACTCGAACTCCCGGATTCCGAGGTCCTCGAGCGCGCCGACCAGGGCGTCACGCCCGGCGAAGTGCCGGTGCAGGGTGGCCCGGCCGATGCCCGCGGCCCGGGCGACCTCGTCCATGGTCGCGGTGGATCTGCGGCTGAGCAGTGCGGCGGCGCTGCGGAGCACCTGCTCGCGATCGAGTGTCATGAGACGACATTAACTCGACTGAGACATCGATGTCTCACGTGCGGAGTCGTGTCGCCCGGGCGTTCCAGGGGCACCATGGCGCCATGAAGCCGCTGCTGCTGATCGACATCGACGGTCCGCTCAATCCTTACGCGGCGCTCGCCCGTCGCCCCGTCCCGGAGGGCTACACACTCCATCGCATGCGGCCGACGGGGTGGAAGGAGGGGACGCCGCTGCCGGTGCTGCTCCGCGCGGAGCACGGCGGCGAGCTCCTGGCCCTCGCCGCCCGGTACGAACTCGTCTGGGCGACCACCTGGAAGGACGAGGCGAACGAGTGGGTCGGCCCGCTCCTCGGGCTGCCCCCGCTGCCGTACATCGACTGGCCCTCGATGCACGGCGTCACGTCGAACGGCACGTACTGGAAGACGCGTTACGTCGTCGACTACGCCGATGGGCGGCCGTTCGCCTGGGTGGACGACGAGATCTCCGGCCTCGACACGGCCTGGGTCGCGGCGCACCACCCGGGGCGCGCCCTGTTGCGGCGGATCGACCCGTGGGTCGGCCTGTCGCGGACGGACTTCGACGCGCTCGCCGACTGGGCGCGTTGAGCGTGCACGGCGCCGCACGCCGGGGCCCGGCCCCTCAGGACGGTACGGCGGGCGCTCAGCTCCAGGGCAGCGAGGCCCGGTGGCGCCAGTAGGCCTCCGGCTCCTCCACCAGGGCGGACAGCCGGTCGAGCCGCTCCGGGTCGAGGTCGAGCAGCGGGGAGTGCAGGTTGGCCGCCAGCTGGGTGACGGTGGCCGCGCCGGAGAGCACGACGCCCGCCCACGGCTGGTGGAGCACGAGCGCCAGGGCGACGGCGTCGGCCTCCAGTCCCGCGTCGGCGCCGATCTCCTGGACGACGGCGGGCGCTTCGGTGCCGGCGAGCCGTCCGTTGGCCATGGCCTCCTTGACGATCACGGTCAGCCCGGCGTCGTGCGCGTCGGAGAGCGCCGGCCCGGCGGAGGTCTCCAGTGCGTTGTAGGTCGCCTGGACCGTGCGGAAGAGGGGTTCGCCGTCCACGGTCACGGCGAGCGCGGCCCGGATGGCGTCGGCCTGCGCGGGTCCGCTGGTCGAGAAGCCGACCGTGGTGCCGCTCGCGGCCAGCTCGGCGAGGCGCGCGTGCAGGTCCTTGTCGCCCAGTGCCGGGCTGTCGGCCGTCAGCGAGTGGACCTGGTAGAGGTCGAGCCGGCCGCCGAGGAGGCCGGTGGTCTCGGCGTACTGCCGCTCGAAGGCGGCGAGGCCGTGGTCCTTCACCTCGGGCGCCTCGGCGTCCACGCGCCAGTCGGCGGTGTAGGTGTAGCCCCACTTGCTGCCGACGACGATGTCGGCCGCGTCGGGGCGGGCGGCGAGCCAGTCGGCGAGGAACTCCTCGGCACGGCCGTAGGACCGGGCCGCGTCGATGTAGCGGACGCCCTGGGCGTAGGCGGCGTCCAGGAGTTCGTGCGTGCGGGCCCGCAGCGCGTCGACGCTGCGGTCGGCCGGGAGGTCCCGGTCGCGCCGCAGGTTGATGTAGCCGGGCCTGCCGACGGCGGCCAGGCCCAGCCCGATGTGGGAGGTCGGGGTGGTCGCTCGGTTCAGGCGGGCGAAGGGCATCGCGGGCTCCTCTGGGTCGGTTCCGAACGCCTTCCCGTCAACGTAGCCCGCGATGCCTGCCGATCATCCGCGTGCGGTCGCCCACGCGTGCTGCGTCACCAGGTCGGCCTTCACCTCGGCCAGCTGGACGGCGACGGCCGAGGGGGCGGTCCCGCCGCGGCCGTCCCGGGAGGCGAGTGCGCCGGGCACGTCGAGGACCGTGCGCACCTCGGGCGTGAGGTGCTCGGAGATCTTCGCGAACTGCTCGTCCGTCAGCTCGTCGAGCTCGATGCCGTGGTGCTCGCACTCCTTGACGCACTCGCCGGCGACGTCGTGCGCCACACGGAAGGGGACACCCTGCTTCACGAGCCACTCGGCGATGTCCGTGGCGAGGGAGAAGCCGGCCGGGGCCAGCTCCTCCATGCGCTCCCGGTTGACCGTGAGCGTGGCCATCATGCCGGTGAAGGCGGGGAGCAGGAGCTCCAGCTGGTCGCAGGAGTCGAAGACCGGCTCCTTGTCCTCCTGGAGGTCGCGGTTGTAGGCGAGCGGGAGGGCCTTGAGCGTGGCCATGAGGCCGGTCAGGTTGCCGATGAGCCGGCCGGACTTGCCCCGGGCCAGCTCGGCGATGTCCGGGTTCTTCTTCTGCGGCATGATCGAGGAGCCGGTGGAGAAGGCGTCGTGGAGGGTGACGAAGGAGAACTCCTTCGTGTTCCAGATGATGATCTCCTCGGCGATCCGGGAGAGGTTCACGCCGATCATCGCCGTGATGAACGAGAACTCCGCGACGAAGTCCCGGGACGCGGTGCCGTCGATGGAGTTGGCCACGGATCCGTGCTCGAAGCCGAGATCGGCCGCGACCGCCTCCGGGTCGAGGCCGAGCGACGACCCGGCGAGCGCACCGGAACCGTAGGGGGACACGGCGGTCCGCTGGTCCCACTGCCGAAGCCGCTCGGCGTCCCGGATCAGGGGCTGCACATGGGCCAGCACGTGGTGGGCGAAGAGCACGGGCTGGGCGTGCTGAAGGTGCGTGCGGCCGGGCATGGCCACGTCCGGGTGCGCCTCGGCCAGGCCCACGAGCGCGTCCTGGAGCTCCGCGATCAGGCCTCCGATGATCCGGGCGTGGTCGCGCAGGTACATCCGGAAGAGCGTGGCCACTTGGTCGTTGCGGGAGCGGCCGGCCCGCAGCTTGCCGCCGAGGTCCGGGCCCAGACGCTCCAGGAGCCCGCGCTCCAGTGCGGTGTGGACGTCCTCGTCGGCGATGGTGCCGGTGAACGACCCGTCGGCGACGGCGGCTTCGAGCGCGTCGAGTCCGGCGGTCATGCGGGTCAGCTCGTCCTGGGTGAGGAGGCCCGCCTTGTTGAGCACACGCGCGTGGGCACGGGATCCGGCGATGTCGTACGGCGCGAGCCGCCAGTCGAAGTGGACGGAGGCGGACAGCTTGGCCAGCGCCTCGGCCGGGCCGTCGGCGAAACGGCCGCCCCACAGGCGTACGTCGCTGTTGCCGGTGCCGTTGCTCACTGCGTGCTCCTCGGAGTGCAAGGGGGTGCGAGGGGGAACTGGGCCGCCCGCCCGCCCGGGTGCGCGGGCGGGCAGACGGTGAAGCGGTGGATCGGCCAGGCCGCGCTCGCCGCGGGCTTCGAGGACGGCCGGGGTCGTCACGATCACTGGTTGGTATAACTATGCAGTGGTCCGTATGTTTTGTCAAAGAGGCCGGTGCGACGGGGTACGGGCCGGTTCTAGGCTGCACCCATGCGGCACCTGATCCCCTTGTCCCCCACCCTGCTCCTCCCCCCGCAGGACCGCCTCCTGCTGGGGAAGCCCCTGGCCGCGGTGCTGGACGCGGCCGACCCCGAGGCGTGGGCCGGACTCGACAGGCTCACGGCGGCGGCGACAGCGCGCGGCGAGGGGCACCTCCCGGTGGCGGACCTGGTCCGGGAGGGACACCGGGACGGGAGCGGGTCCGTCGACTGGGCCGCCGCGCCGCACTGGGACGAGGAGGCGCACGACGTCACCTGGTCCCGCTTCCCGCCCACCGAGCCCGAGACGGCCCTCGTGCTGTGCCACCACCGGTGGCAGGCCCGCGAGGCCGCGCTGGCGTTCACCGCGGGGCGGACGGCGCTGCTGCCGCTGGTCGTCGTCCGCTGCGCGGACGGCCGCCGCGAAGTGCGCGAGCGCGCCCGCCGCATGCTGGCCGCGGCGCTGGAGGGGAACGCGGTCCCGGCCCCTGACCTGGTCCCCGTCGCCCTGCGCATGACCCTGCGCCCGCACGGGGCATGGGCGGCGGAACGGCTCCTGGACGCCGCAGGCCCCCTGCCGTCCGCTGTCACTGCCCGCATCGGCGCGAGTCCGCACCCCGCGGTCCGGCTCCTCGGGGTGCGGTCGCGCCTCGCACACGGTTCCCCCGGTTCCGGCGCGCTGACGGAGGCGGCACTCGGCGCCCACGACCGGGCCGTACGGCACCTGTGCACCGGTGCGCTGCTGGCCCGCGTGACCGCCGGCGATCCCGCACGGCTGCTCGATCCGCTGCTCGGCGCGTCCTCCGCGGTGACGCGCTCCTCGGCCGTGACGGCGCTGCACCGCGCGGGCCGCGGCCGCGAGGCGGGCGCGTACCTGGCCGACCCGTCCGCCGTCGTGCGCTCGGCCGCGCGTCTCGTCCTGCGTCTGGAGGGTGAGGACCCCGGTGCGCGCTACCGCGCGATGTGCGGGGACACGGCCCCGCCCCCGGGAGCGCTGTTCGGCACGGCCGAGTCGGGGGTGCCGGACGCGCCCGCGCTGCTGAGACCGTTGGCGGCCCACCCCGAGGGCCGGGTGCGCGCCGCGGCGCTCGCTTCGCTGCGCATGCTGGACGCGGTCTCACCCGACGAGCTGATGTCCGCGATGGAGGATCCGCACCCGCCGGTGGTGCGCACGGCCCGCAAGGCGCTCGTCCCTTACGTACTGCTCGTCCCGGAGGAATGGCTCGCCTCCCTGGTGGCGCCGGATCGCCCCCGGCACGTGCGGCGTTCGGGCCTGCGGCTGCTCTGCGCCCACAGTCTCGCGCTGCGCAAGCGCGTACTGGCGGCGCTGGAGGACGACGACGATCCCGAGGTCGCCCACGAGGCGCAGCGCGCCCGCTACGAGCCGCTGCCGCCGGCGGGCTCCACGAGCTGAATCCGCCGGCCCGGGGAGCACTTCACGGGATACTGCGATCATGGGAAAAACGCATGAACGCATCGACGGACGTCTGAGAGCCTTCATCGAGGAACAGCACATGTTCTTCACCGCGACGGCGCCCCTGGGCGAGCGGGGCACGGTCAACCTCTCCCCCAAGGGCATGAGCGGGTCCTTCGCCGTGGTCGACGAACGCACCGTGGCCTACCTCGACTTCGCGGGGAGCAACGCCGAGACCATCGCCCACCTGCGCGAGAACGGGCGCATCACCCTGATGTGGTGCGCGTTCCAGGGGCCCCCGAACATCGTCCGTGTGCACGGCCGCGGCGAGCCGGTCTTCCGCGACGACCCCCGGTTCCCCGCGCTCCTCGGCCACTTCCCCACCGTGGACCACACACGGCACGGGCTGCGCGCGGTCATCGTGGTGACGGCCGACCTGATCCGGGACACGTGCGGATACGCGGTGCCCTTCATGTCCTACGACGAGGACCGCTCCCTGCACTCCGGCCGCTTCGCGCGGGAGGACGACGAGAGCCTGAGCCGCTACTTCGAGAGCAAAACGGACATCGCCACCAGCATCGACGGGCTCCCCGGGCTCCCCCTGCCACTGCCCGCGCTGCCGGCCCCGCCCACGGGGTGAGCCGCTGGGCCGTACGGAGCAAGCGCGGTGCGGCCTCCCCCTCGCGCCCCGTACGGTCCGGAGCATGCGCGGATTCCTGGTGACCGGGTCGGTCCTGCTGGCACTCGCCGGTTCGCTCGGGGCGGGCCCGGCCGGGCCCGCCCCCCTGCCCGAGCGGATGGCGGACACCGGTGGCGGCAGTCAGCTGATCACCGCGGAGGCTCCGGGGACCGGCTCCACCACGGGCACGGTCACCTGGTGGGACCGGGGCCCCGGGGGGTGGACGGAGGCGGGTTCCGCGCCCGCGCGCTTCGGGGCGAACGGCCTGACCGAGGGGACCACGCGGATCCAGGGCACGAACACCACGCCGACCGGACTCTACGACCTGCCCTACGCGTTCGGCACCGAGGCACCCCGGCCCGGGACCCGCTATCCGTACCGCCTGGCCGACGACAGCGCCTGGTGGTGCCAGGACAACGAGTCCAGTGACTACAACCGGTGGGTCCGGCCACTGCCCGCCGGCTGCCGGGCGGAGGAGGCCGAACACCTGGTGGCCTACTCCACGCAGTACGCCCGCGCGCTCGTCATCGGCTTCAACTACGACCGGCCGGTGCGCGGCAGGGGCGCCGGGATCTTCCTCCATGTCGACGGCAAGGGCGCGACCGCCGGCTGCGTTTCCGTGCCGGCGGCCGCCGTGGACCGGATCCTGGCGTGGGCCGATCCGGACCGCCGTCCGCACATCGCGATCGGAACGGTCTCCGGACCCACTGCGGTCACCCGTTACTGACGGCCTGTCAGCGGTCGTTCTGGGCAAGCCTCAGCAGATGGTCGGCCAGTGCCTGGCCGCCGTTCGGGTCGCGGCTGATCAGCATCAGGGTGTCGTCCCCCGCGATCGTGCCGAGGATCGCCCGGAGTTCGGCCTGGTCGATGGCCGAGGCGAGGAACTGGGCGGCGCCCGGAGGTGTGCGCAGCACCACCAGGTTGGCCGACGCCTCCGCGGAGATGAGCAGTTCGGCGGAGAGCCTGCGCATCCGCTCCTCCTTGGCGGACCCGCCGAGCGGCGCCTGCGGGGTGCGGAACCCGCCCTCGCTCGGCACCGCGTAGATCAGCTCGCCACCGGTGTTGCGGATCTTCACCGCGCCGAGCTCGTCCAGGTCCCGCGAGAGCGTCGCCTGGGTGACGCTCAGCCCGTCGTCCGACAGCAGCCTCGCCAGCTGGCTCTGCGAACGCACCGGCTGCCGGTTGAGGATGTCCACGATCCTGCGGTGGCGTGCGGTGCGGGTCTGCGGCACCGACGGCCCGCCGTGGTCCGTGTCCTGCGCCTCGGTCATCGTCGTCGCCTCATTCTCCGGAACGTCACTCTCCGGATCGTCCTTCCCCGTAAGCCGCGTCGAGGGCTCCCGGCAGAATCCGCAGGAACGCGTCCACCTCGGCGTCACCGATGATCAGCGGCGGCATGAGCCGCACGACGTCGGGGGCGGGCGCGTTCACCAGGAGTCCGGCTCCCTGAGCCGCCTGCTGCACCTTCGGTGCGAGGGGCCCGTTGAGCACGATACCCAGCAGCAGCCCGGAGCCCCGGACATGGGAGACCAGCGGATGGGCGAGGCCCTCCACACCGTCGCGGATCCGCTCGCCGAGCCGCTTGACCTGGTCGAGGGTCCCGTCCGCCGCGAGGGTGTCCAGCACCGCGAGGCCGGCCGCGCACGCGACGGGGTTGCCGCCGAACGTCGTGCCGTGCTGACCGGGCTTCAGGAGCTCGGCCGCGGCGCCGAACGCGACGGTGGCGCCGATCGGCAGCCCGCCGCCGAGCCCCTTCGCGAGGGTGACCACATCGGGTTCGACGCCCTGGTGCGCCTGGTGCTCGAACCAGTGGCCGCACCGGCCGATCCCGGTCTGCACCTCGTCCAGGACCAGCAGGGTGCCGGTGGCCCGGGTGATCTCCCTGGCCGCCTCCAGATAGCCCTTGGGCGGTACGACGACGCCGTTCTCGCCCTGCACCGGCTCGATGATCAGCAGTGCGGTGTCGGTCGTGACCGCGCCACGGAGAGCTTCGGCGTCGCCGTACGGCACGTGGGTGACGTCACCCGGCAGCGGCAGGAACGGCTCGCGCTTCGCCGGCTGACCGGTCAGGGCGAGGCTGCCCATGGTCCGGCCGTGGAAGCCGCCACCGGTGGCGACCATGTGCGTGCGCCCGGTCAGCCGGCCGATCTTGAAGGCGGCCTCGTTGGCCTCGGCGCCGGAGTTGCTGAAGAACACCCTGCCGGTACGGCCGAAGAGCTGCAGCAGCCGCTCGGCGAGAGCGATGGGCGGCTCGGCGGTGTACAGGTTGGAGACGTGCCCGAGGGTGGCGATCTGGGTGGAGACGGCCTCGACCACCGCGGGATGGGCGTGGCCGAGCGCGTTGACCGCGATCCCGCCGACGAAGTCGAGGTACTCCGAGCCGTCCGCGTCCCACACCCGGGCGCCCTCGCCGCGCACCAGCGGCAGTTGCGGAGTGCCGTAGTTGTCCATCAGCGCTCCCTGCCAGCGCCGCGCGAACTCCCCGTTGTTCATGACTCCCCCTCGGAATCGGTCTGTGCGCCGGGGGCCGCGTCGGGCACGACCATCGTGCCGACCCCCTCGTCCGTGAAGATCTCCAGCAGGATCGAGTGGTGCACCCGGCCGTCGAGCACGCGAGCGGTCTCGACACCGTTGCGTACGGCGTGCAGGCAGCCCTCCATCTTGGGCACCATGCCGCTGGAGAGGGACGGAAGCAGCTTCTCCAGCTCGGTGGCGGTGAGACGGCTGATCACGTCGTCGCTGTGGGGCCAGTCCTCGTAGAGGCCCTCGACGTCCGTGAGGACGATGAGGGTCTCGGCTCCGAGTGCGGCGGCGAGCGCGGCGGCGGCGGTGTCGGCGTTGACGTTGTAGACGTGGTTGTCCTCGGCGGACCGGGCGATGGAGGAGATGACCGGGATCCGGCCGTCGTCCAGCAGCGCCTGGATGGCCCCCGTGTCCACGGCGGTGATCTCGCCGACCCGGCCGATGTCCACGGCCTCACCGTCGATCACCGGGCGGTGCTGGGTGGCGGTGATCGTGTGGGCGTCCTCGCCGGTCATGCCGACGGCGAGCGGGCCGTGCTGGTTGAGCAGGCCGACGAGCTCGCGCTGGACCTGTCCGGCCAGCACCATGCGCACGACGTCCATGGCCTCGGGGGTCGTGACGCGGAGCCCGGCCTTGAACTCGCTGACCAGGCCGTGCCGGTCGAGCTGGGCGTTGATCTGCGGGCCGCCGCCGTGCACGACGACCGGCTTGAGGCCGGCCTGCCGCAGGAAGACGACGTCCTGGGCGAAGGCGGCCTTCAGCTCCTCGTCGATCATGGCGTTCCCGCCGAACTTGATGACGACGGTCCGGCCGTTGTGCCGGGTGAGCCAGGGCAGCGCCTCGATGAGGATCTGCGCCTTGGGCAGCGCGGTGTGCTTCCTCGCGGCGCTCATGAGCTGTACGCGCTGTTCTCGTGGACGTACTCGGCGGTGAGGTCGTTGGCCCAGATCACGGCCGACTCGTCCCCTGCCGCGAGGTCCGCGGTGATCCGGACCTCCCGGTAGCGCATGTCGACGAGGTCGCGGTCCGCGCCGACGCCGCCGTTCTTGCACACCCAGACGTCGTTGATGGCGACGTTCAGCCGGTCCGGCTCGAAGGCGGCCTTCGTCGTGCCGATCGCCGACAGGACGCGGCCCCAGTTGGGGTCCTCGCCGTGGATGGCGCACTTGAGGAGGTTGTTGCGGGCGATGGTGCGTCCGACCTCGACGGCGTCGTCCTCGGTGGCCGCGTTGACCACCTCGATGCGGATGTCCTTGGACGCACCCTCGGCGTCACCGATCAACTGCCGGGCCAGATCGGCGCAGACGGTCCGGACGGCCTCGTCGAAATCGGCCCGCGCGGGGGTGATGCCACTCGCCCCCGAGGCGAGCAGCAGCACGGTGTCGTTGGTCGACATGCAGCCGTCGGAGTCGACCCGGTCGAAGGTGGTGCGGGTGGCGGAGCGCAGTGCGGCGTCCAGCGCCGGGGCCTCGACGTCGGCGTCGGTGGTGAGCACGACCAGCATGGTGGCGAGACCGGGGGCCAGCATGCCCGCGCCCTTGGCCATGCCGCCGACCGTCCAGCCGTCCTGGGTGGCCACGCTCGTCTTGTGGACGGTGTCGGTGGTCTTGATCGCGATGGCGGCCTTCTCGCCGCCGTGCTCGCTGAGGGCGGCCGCGGCCTTCTCGACGCCGGGCAGGAGCTTGTCCATCGGGAGGAGCAGACCGATCAGGCCGGTCGACGCGACGGCGATCTCTCCGGCACTGTGGCCGGGCAGGACCTCGGCGGCCTTCTCGGCAGTGGCGTGGGTGTCCTGGAACCCCTGGGGGCCCGTGCAGGCGTTGGCACCGCCGGAGTTGAGCACGACGGCGGTCACCTCGCCGCCCCTGAGCACCTGTTCCGACCAGAGGACCGGAGCGGCCTTGACGCGGTTGGAGGTGAAGACGCCCGCGGCGGCGCGGCGGGGCCCGTTGTTGACCACGAGGGCGAGGTCCGGACCACCGTTCTCCTTGATCCCGGCGGCGATGCCCGCCGCCGAGAACCCCTGTGCTGCCGTGACGCTCACGGTGCGACTCCGATCGTGGAAAGGCCGGTGTCCTCGGGAAGCCCGAGGGCGATGTTCATACTCTGCAGGGCCCCTCCGGCGGTGCCCTTCGCCAGGTTGTCGATGGCGCTGATCACGATGATCCGGCCGGCCGCCGCGTCGTGGGCGACCTGGATCTGAACAGCGTTCGCACCGTGGACCGCGGCGGTGGACGGCCACTGCCCCTCGGGCAGCAGGTCGACGAACGGCTCGTCGGCGAAAGCCTTCTCGTAGACGGCGCGGAGCGATTCGGAGTCCACTCCCGGCCTGGCCTTCGCACTGCACGTGGCGAGGATGCCGCGGGGCATGGGGGCGAGGGTGGGGGTGAAGGACACGGTGACCGGCTCCCCGGCGGCGGCGCCGAGGTTCTGGATCATCTCCGGGGTGTGCCGGTGGACCCCGCCGACGCCGTAGGGGGTCATGTTGCCCATGACCTCGGAGCCGAGCAGGTGGGGCTTGGCCGCCTTGCCCGCGCCGGAGGTGCCGGACGCGGCGACCACGACGGCCTCGGGCTCGGCGAGGCCGGCCGCGTACGCCGGAAAGAGCGCCAGGGACACCGCGGTGGGGTAGCAGCCGGGCACGGCGATCCGCTTGGTGCCCTCCAGCGCGCTGCGGGCCCCGGGGAGTTCGGGCAGGCCGTAGGGCCAGGTGCCCGCGTGGGGCGAACCGTAGAACTTCTCCCAGTCGGCCGGGTCCTTCAGCCGGAAGTCGGCGCCCATGTCGACGACGAGCACGTCGTCCCCGAGCTGCTCGGCGACGGCGGCGGACTGCCCGTGCGGCAGCGCCAGGAAGACGACGTCGTGTCCGGCGAGCACCTCGGCCGTGGTCGGCGCGAGCACCCGGTCCGCGAGGGGCCTCAGGTGGGGCTGCAGCGCGCCGAGGCGCTCTCCGGCGTTGGAGTGGCCGGTGAGGGCCCCGATCTCCACCTGCGGGTGGGTGAGGAGCAGACGGAGCAGTTCACCGCCGGCGTATCCGCTCGCCCCTGCCACTGCCACACGTACCACCATCGGACATCCTCCTCATCGATGGCATGACTATACGCAGTGATGCAGTTTTATGCAAAGATCCTCGGGTGAGGTGCCCGGGTTGCGCAGGTCGGGGAAAACGCACCACGAGCCCGGAGCGCCACCAGCCCGGAGCGCCACGAGCCCGGAACCGCCCCGGCACCGAGCGCGGCCGACGGCGACGCGAGGGCGGGGAGGCGGGACCGACGAGTCCTCGGCCCGGTGGTTCCGCCCGGTGTTCTCCGTACGCGGCGAAGGCGAATCCGTACGCGGGCGAATCCCTACGCGGGCGACGGCGGGCAGGGGGCGTCCCGAAGGGGCACCAGGCTCACCCACGGGGCCCGGCGCGCTCGGCCGCCGGACCGTGGAGTCGCCGCACGGACGGCGTACGCGGGGCGGTGGACCGGGCTCCCGCCCGTGGCGACGGGCCGGAGCCGCCCGGTCCGCACCGGGATCAGGCGTTGCGGTCGGCCTGCTCGGCCCTCGCCGCGTTGCGCTCCTTGATGCGGACGGTCTCCTTGCGGACCTCGGCCTGGGTGGCGCGCTCCTTCGCCAGCCACTCCGGGCCCTCGGCCTTGAGCGCCTCGATCTGCTCGGTCGTGAGCGGCTCGGTGACGCCGCCCCGCGCGAGTCCTGCGATGGAGACGCCCAGCTTCGAGGCGACCACCGGGCGGGGGTGCGGGCCGTTCTGGCGCAGCTCCTGCAGCCACTGGGGCGGGTCGCTCTGCAGCGCGTTCAGCTCGGCGCGCGAGACGACGCCCTCCTGGAACTCGGCGGGTGTGGCTTCGAGGTACACACCCAGCTTCTTCGCCGCGGTGGCGGGCTTCATGGTCTGGGTGGTCTGGTGCGACGTCATGGTTCCAGGGTATCGAGCATGTGCGCCGGCTCCGACCACGGCCGGTAACCTGGCGGGGTGACTGGCTCGGAAGTTCCCCCTGCGTTCCGGCTCGCCTACGTCCCCGGCGTGACCCCGACCAAGTGGGTGCGGATCTGGAACGAGCGCCTGCCCGGTACCCCTCTGTCCCTCGTCGGCGTCCCCTCGGGCGAGGCGGCGGATCTGCTGCGTGACGGCGGCGCCGACGCCGGTTTCGTACGGCTGCCCGTCGACCGCACGGACCTCAGCGCGATCCCGCTCTACACGGAGACCACGGTCGTCGTGATCCCCAAGGACCACGCCGCGGTCGCCGTCGAGGAGATGTCGGTGGAGGACCTCGCCGACGAGATCGTGCTGCACCCCCTCGACGACGTCCTCGACTGGGAGCGCCCGCCGGGCCGGCCCGCCTTCGAACGGCCCGCCACCACGGCGGACGCGGTCGAGCTGGTCGCCGCCGGGGTGGGGCTCCTCGTCGTGCCGCAGTCACTCGCCCGTCTGCACCACCGCAAGGACCTCACCTACCGGCCCCTCGCCGGTGTCCCCGAGTCGCGGATCGCCCTGTCGTGGCCGGAGGAGAAGACCACGGACCTGGTGGAGGAGTTCATCGGGATCGTCCGCGGCCGGACGGTGAACAGCACCCGGGGGCGCCCCCCGACACCACCGCAGCCGAAGACGAAGCGCGCGGAGAAGAAGACGCCGTCGCCGCGGAAGCCCGCGGCGGGCAAGACCGCGCGGGGCGGTTCCGGCGCCAAGAACCCCAAGGGGGCGGCCAAGCGGGGCAAGCCGCGCCGACGTCCTTAGCGGGGACCACCCCACGCGTACGAATCAGGGCTGGTGCGGCCGTCCGGCTACTGAGTCCGCCGGAGCACGCCGTACACCGCGTCGATCAGGGCCATCTTGCGCGGGTCGTCGGCGATGTTCGGGCCCATGCGGTTCATGACGTATCCGAGGGCGACGCCGGCCTCGGGGTCGGCGAGGCCGCACGAACCGCCCGCCCCGTCGTGGCCGACCGCGCGCGGGTTGGGTCCGTAGGAGCCGTTGGGGCCGCTCAGCCAGAGGCCGAGGCCCAGTTCGGTGTCGTGGGTGAAGCCCGCTCCCAGCACCAGGTCCCGGCAGCTGCCCTGTCCCTCGCGGACCCGCTCGGCCGCCTCCTTCGACAGGATCCGCCGGCCGTCGAGGGAACCGTGTCCGGCGATGATGCCGTAGAGCGCGGCGACCGCACGCGCGGTGCCGTGGCCGTTGGCCGCGGGGATCTCGGCGGCACGCCAGCCGGGGGTGTTCGCGGCGGCGATGCCCGTGCCGGGGTTCAGCAGGGACGCCAGGGCGACGGGTTCCATCCGGGCGAAGAGGGCGGCCTGTTCGCGTGCGACGGACTTCGGCTGGACGAGCTCGGCGACGCGCCCGGCCTCCTCCTCCGGGAGCCCGACGCTGAAGTCGATTCCCAGGGGCCCGGTGATCTCCTGCCGCAGGAACTCCCCCGGCAGGAGGCCGGTGACGCGGCGGACGACCTCGCCGACGAGGAAGCCGTACGAGATCGCGTGGTAGCCGGAGCGGGTGCCGGGCTCCCACCACGGGGCGGTGGCCGCCAGACGGGCCGTGGTCAGTTCCCAGTCGTAGAGCTCGGCCAGGGTGTGCGGATCGCGCAGGCCCGCGACTCCCGAGCGGTGCGAGAGGAGATGGCGTACGCGCACGGACTCCTTTCCCTCGGCCGCGAATTCGGGCCAGTAGTCCGCGACCGGGGCGTCCAGGTCGAGGAGGCCGCGGTCGACGAGGACGTGGGCGCAGAGCGCCGTCGGCCCCTTGGTCGTGGACCACACGTTGACGACCGTGTCACGCTCCCACGGCCGGGTCCGGCCGCCGTCCGCCCAGCCGCCCCAGAGGTCCACGACGGGAGCACCGTCGACCAGGACGGTGACGGCCGCACCCAGTTCGTCGCGCTCGGCGAAGTTCGCCGTGAACGCGTCGCGCACCGCCGTGAAGCGGTCGTCACAGTGGCCATGGATCTGCGGCACGGGTCTCTCCTCGTCTCGGTGCTCGCACCATACCGACTGGTCGGACCGGCGGAAAGGAGCCGGGGCGCTGTTCCTTCGACCGGGGGACGGCCGGAGGACGGCCGGAGCACGCCGGGGAGATGAGCGGGGCTCCGAACTCCCCCGCGAGCGGCTCGCCTTCAGTGCGGAAGCGCTTCGAGGCTGAAGGTCCAGCGGCCGGGCAGTCCCACGAGCGTCACCGTGGAGAGCGGGCGCACCTCGACGCTCCAGTACGTCATCGGCGGGGCCTTGAGCGCGTACACAAGGGCGGCGCGGACGACGGCGGGTTCGGCGACGGCCACGATGGAACCCTCCAGGACCGGACGCGTGTCGAGCCAGCCCCCTATACGGGAGATGAAGGCGAGCAGCGACTCCCCGCCGTGCGGGGCCGAGCGCGGATCGGTGAGCCAGGCGTGGACACCGGCCGGCTCGCCGGCGGCGACCTCGGAGAAGGTGTAGCCCCGCCATCGGCCCATGTCGCAGTCGCGCAGGGCGGGCTGGACCAGCGGGGCGAAGCCGAGGGCGTCGCCGGTGGCGCGGCTGCGCGGGGTGGGCGAGCAGTAGCGCATCTCCGCGGCGCCGAGCGGGACCAGGGCGTGCGCGGCGAGCCTCACCTCGTGCCAGCCCGTGTCGTCGAGCGGCCGGTCGTCGTCGAAGCGCTCGGCGAGCAGGGCGGAGCTGCGTGCTGCGGCGACCAGTGAGACGCGAACACTCATGGGCGCGATCGTGGAGGCGAACGCCGCGCCGGTCAAGAGGGCCGCTCGGCGCCGTACAAGCGCTTCCTCAGCCCGCCTGGAGGGCCATCCACATGTCCGGGACCTCCAGAGGCGCGAAGCCGATCTTCGCGTAGACCCCGTGGGCGTCCTTCGTCGCGAGGAGGAACCTGGTCACGCCCAGGGGCGCCAGATGGTCCCGGACGGAGGTGACGAGCCGGGTGCCCAGCCCCCGGCCCCGCGCCGCGGGGTCGACGTACACGTCGCAGATCCACGCGAAGGACGCGTGGTCGGTCACCACGCGCGCGTAGGCGGCCTGTTCGCCCGTCGCGGTGTCGTAGGCACCGAAGTTGAGGGAACCGGCGATCGCGCGGTCCTGCTTCTCCCGGGAACGGCCCAGCGCCCAGTAGGCGTCCGTGGAGAGCCAGTGGTGGATGCGGGCGTGGTCGAGGCGTGCCGGGTCGGACGAGATGTCGTGGCGCGGCGCGGATATGCCGGTGTCGGTCATGGGCGGAGGCTATCGCCCGTGCGGGGGCAGTTCGTCCCAGGCCGCGCGCAGCCTGCGTACTCCCTCAGCGATCTCGGCCGGCCCGGACACGGCCGCGAAGCTCAGCCTGATGTGGCCGGCCGGGGGTTCCGCGCAGTGGTAGGGGCGGCCCGGGGCCACGGCGACGCCGGCCCGCAGGGCGGCGGACACCAGCGCGGGCTCGGTCTCCGGGGCGGGCAGGCGGAGCCAGAGGGTGCCACCGCCCGACGGCACGTGAGGCAGGGTGAGTTCGGGCAGCCTGGTGCGCAGCGCGGCCGTGAGGGCGGTGCGGCGGCGGCCGAGTTCGGCGGCCACCGTGCGCAGATGGCGTTCCCAGGCCGGCGAGCCGACGAGTTCGAGCGCCGCCTCCTGGAGCGGGCGCGGCACGAAGAAGCTGTCGACGACCTGGATGGCACGCAGGCGTTCCAGGACGGGCCCACGGGCGGCGAGGGCGCCCACGCGCAGGCTGGGCGACGTGATCTTGGTGAGGGAGCGCACATGGATGACGATCCCGTCCGGATCGTGGGCGGCCAGCGGCTCGGGCGACGGTCCGGCGCCCTCGTGGACGAGGTGGCGGGCGAAGTCGTCCTCCACCACGAACGCGCCCGCCGCGCGGGCGGCCCGGACGATCCGCTCACGACGCTCCGGCGCGAGGACCGCACCCGTCGGATTCTGGAACAGCGGCTGGCAGACGAACACCCGGGCCCCGGTGGCACGGAACGCCGCCTCCAGCAGGTCCGGCCGCACCCCCTCGGCGTCCAAGGGGACGGGTACGGGCCGCAGGCCCGTGGCCCGCGCGGCGGCCAGCATGCCCGGGTAGGTGGGCGACTCGACGAGGACGGGGGCGCCGGGCGGGGCGACGGCACGCAGGGCGGTGGCCAGGGCGCTCTGGCCACCGGCCGTGACGAGGACGTCGGACGCGCGGAGCGTCCCGCCGATCTCCCGGGCGAACCAGGCCCGGAGCCCGGCGAGCCCGTCGGTGGGCGGCCTCCCCCATGCCCCGGGCCGGCGGCCGGCCCGGGCGAGCGCGGCTGCCATCGCCCGCTCGGGCTGGAGGCCCGGATGCAGATAGCCGCCGTTGAACTCCACGACCCCGGGCGGCGGGGCCGCGAGCGTGACGAGCACTCCGGCGGCGTCGACGGTACGCGGCACGACCTCGGGACCGCTGTCGCCGCTGAGCGACACCTCCTGCCACGAGGTGTCACCGGGTTCGGGCACGGTGGCGGGCGGCTGGGCGCGGAACGCCCCGGAACCGGGCCGGGTCACGACGAGCCCTTCGGCCGCGAGCTGTGCGACGGCCCGGGAGACGGTCACCGGACTCACCTTGAAGCGCTCCACGAGAGCGCGGCTGGACGGCAGCTTTCCACCCGGTGAGTAGCGGTCGAGCTCAGCCCGCAGAAAGTTCGCCAGCTCCGACACGCTGCTACGCTCCTGCATGAGAGCAGAGAATAGCGCTACCGACCGTGCGGCGATAGCGGTCGCACCGGACCGCCCCGCATCGTCCAGGAGGCCCGACGCCGGGGTCCTGCTCGCCGGACTCGGTGTGGTCGCCTTCTCCCTGACCTTCCCTTCGACGGTGTGGGGGCTGGAGAGCTTCGGCCCGTGGTCCCTGGTCGCCCTGCGCAGCCTGCTGGCCGCGCTGATCGCCGCGGGTGCGCTGGTGGCGGGCCGGGTCGCGGTGCCCGCCCGACTCCACTGGCCGGGCCTCGCGGTCGTCGCGGGCGGGGTGGTGGTGGGATTCCCGCTGTTGACCACGCTGGCGCTGCGGACCTCCACCAGCTCGCACGCGGCCGTCGTCGTGGGGCTGCTGCCCCTGACGACCGCGCTGTTCTCGGCCCTGCGCACCGGTTCGCGCCCGCCGCGAGCCTTCTGGGCCGCGGCGGCGGCGGGTGCCGCCGTAGTGATCGCCTTCACGCTCCAGCAGAGCGGCGGCGCGCTCTCCGGCGGCGACGCGTACCTGTGCGGGGCGCTCCTGGTCTGCGCGGCCGGCTACACCGAGGGCGGCAGGCTGGCGAAGGTGATGCCGGGCTGGCAGGTCATCGGCTGGGCACTGATCCTCTCGCTCCCCCTCGCGGTGGCCGGCACGGCCGTGGCCCTGCCCCTCGAACCGGTGCGCCCGACGGCCCACGGGGTCATCGGGCTGGTCTGGGTGGCCGCGGGGTCCACCTTCCTCGGTCTGTACGTCTGGTACCGGGGCATGGCGGAGATCGGAGTTCCACGGGCCAGCCAGCTGCAGCTGGCGCAACCCCTGCTCACGCTCGTCTGGTCCTTCCTCGCCCTCGGCGAGGAGGTGTCCGCAGCGGCCCCGGTGGCGGCTGTCGCCGTACTGGTCTGCATCGCGGTCACCCAGCGGTCCGGAGGCCGGGAGAGTCGCCCGGCGGACGGCCCGGCAACGCTCTCCACCGGACACACCGGACGCCTTCGGTCATAGACTTGTCGACATGGACAGCCACCCGTGAGGAGGTCACTCCCGATGGAGGCACACGCGGGCGACCGGCTGCTGACGCACGGCAGGACCGTGGGGCAGCACGACCGGGTCGCAGAGATCGTCGAGGTGCTCGGTGACGGGGGCAGCCCGCCGTACCGTCTGCGCTTCGAGGACGGGCACGAGTCGATCAGGTCCCCGGGACCCGACAGCGTCGTACAGCACGGCGCTCCCGAGGACCGGGACGGCTAGGACGCGCGTGCGCCGGGGCACGAGTGGCCCGCGGCGTACGCGTCCGGCGGCTGCGGGGCCGCGCCCACCGTGTCAGCGTGGCGCGCGGGCCCGCGTCGTGTAGTGGTCGGCGACCACCCGGGCCATGGCCCCGATGCGGTCGGCCTTCACGTGCTTGGCGGAGAAGTAGATGTGGCCACCCACCTCCGGATGACCGGCCGCGAGGTCCAGGTGCCGTGAGAGTTCGGCCGGGTCCTGCCAGGCGGCCGGCTGGGCGGGGTCGCCGGCCTTGTGCAGGGCCTCCCCCACGTACAGGTCGACCCCCGTGCCCTCGACCGTCCCGGCCCACCACGACAGCAGCTTCGCGTAGTCGGCGGCGGCGAAGCCGATATTCCAGTAGATCTGGGGGCATGTATATCTGTTGGCACAACGCTGTAACCTGGGACTATGTCATCGAACATGCTTCCGTCAGTCGTGAATGTGCCTACGGTCGGAGTCACTTGGTCCGCCGATGAGATCAAGGAACTCGAAGCCCTACGGGCGATCAATCAGACCCTCCCCCATGACGCCCAGCGGGGCCTTCTCTCTGTCCGGCTGTCCATCCTGACCGAGGACACAACCTCTCCCATCCGCCAAGAGCTTGACCTCTGGCGACTGGCCAACTCGGACGGCGTGAGAGTCGTCGGAGTTGCACGGGACCTGAACGTCTCCGCGACCAAGGTTCCACCGTGGAAGCGCCGGGACCTCGGTGACTGGCTCCAGCACCGAGTACCTGAGTTCGATGTCCTCTACTTCTGGAAGATCGACCGCTTCGTGAGGCGAATCCTCGACCTCCAGGTCATGATCCAGTGGTGCGAGAGGTTTCAGAAGAACCTCAAATCCCTCAACGACCCGATTGACCTCTCAAGCCCTCTTGGCACCACGATCACGACCCTGATTGCCGCCATCGCGGAGATTGAGGCCGCGAACACGGGTGTACGAGTGGCATCTCTCTGGGAGTTCAACAAGACCCAGGACAAGTGGCTGACCGGTGCCCCCATGTACGGCTACAAGACCGTGAAGGGGCCGGACGGCAAGTACGTCCTGGACCACGACGAACGGCCCTACCGCTTCCTCAGGTGGGTGATTGAGGCACTGCTGAAGCGGAAGAAGAAGCCTTCCGCATACAGGCTGTGCAAGATCCTCAACCGGGGCCGTGTGCCCGGACCGAGCGGCGGCCTCTGGTACGGGACGTCTCTCCTGATCATCCTCAGGAACCCGGCCCTGATGGGCCTGAGAACTGAAGAGAGGAAGGACTACGACGGGCCCAAGAGGTCCCAGCTCGTCTACGGGAGCGACGGCAAGCCGATCAAGGTCGGTCCGCCCATCGCCACCCCGGAGGAGTTCGAGGAACTGCAAAAGGTGCTCGACGGGATGAGTCGGAGGAACCTCAACCCTTGGACTCCGGGCTCAACCAAATTCCTTGGGGTCATCACCTGCGCACGCTGCGGGGGCAACTACACCAAGCGCACGTCGGTGAGTCGGGGGAAGCAGTACGAATACCTCAGATGCCGAGACTGCAAGAGCAAGGGTCAGAACCCGAGTGAGCTGTATGGCTCCCTCGTTGACGTGGTCCTGGAGGAGCTTGGCGACCAGCCTGTTGAGCATCGGGAGTACGCGCGAGGGGCTGAGACCCGCAAGAAGCTCAAGGAGATCGAGGCCGGCGTCTCGCACTACATGAAGGAGCTGGCTCCGGGCGGCAAGTACGCCCGTGGTGGCTTCGTCCAGGAGACCGCCGAAGAGACGCTGAACAGCCTCATGAGCCAGATGGACGACATCGACCCGGAGGCCGCGAAGGACCGATGGGTCTACACAGCGGGAGGGAATACCTACCGGGAGGAGTGGGAGTCCGGAGGGATGGAGACGATGTCGAAGGACCTGCTGAGGGCTGGCATCAAGTTCGTGATCAGCGAAGGCCAGGATGGAGAAGAGGCCGTTGGAGCACTGCTCATCCCCGAGGACGTGAAGCAGCGGCTCGCCATCCAAGAGGACCAGTTCGAGAGACAGTTCTGAGAACAGAAAACGCCCCCCGCCCATCAGGGCGGGGGGCGTTCCTACTTCTCTCTGACACGTATCAGGGTTCTGTTTCCTTCCGAGTCCACTCGGTACACAAGAACCTTCATACGGTCAGCTCACGGGCAGGACACTCGTCCTTGCTCATGTTCAATGATTCATTCCTTCAGACTGTCCAGCGACGATTGGTGTAGCTGTGACGGCCCGAGTACGGCGAAGGGGAGCCCTCGTGTGCACCGATGCTTGCAGGCCTGGTGCATGGGGAGGACTCCCCGGTGGTCGAGATGGCTCGGCGTCCAGTCCAAGAACACAGAATTCACGAGGCTCCCACCTCGACCAGCGCCAACCGTACACGGCCTTCAGACCGTCCAGCGACGGAGCTTGGTCCCGTGTTCGAGCCACACGACGTGGGCGACACCCACCCCGCGGATCAACTTGCGACAGTCCCCGCAGGGCTCCCACGTGACGTACAGCGTCGCCCCGATACGGTCCTCAGGTCGGGACCACATGAGGGCGTTGTGCTCAGCGTGGTACTCGACGCACCCCTTGTAGGACGTGCCAGCCGGCACATCGCTCAGACACCTCGGACACTCACCTTCGAGGCAGCTCGGGCCACCCGGCTCGGAGCCGTTGTATCCCGTGATCACAGCCCGATGATCCGGGCGGACCAGGACCGCGCCGACCTGCTTCCGGATGCAGTCACCGCGGCCACTGGCCGCTTCAGCGATCCCGAGGAAGTAGCAGTCCCAACAGGGGCGCTTCTGCCCAAGCAACACCGTGCAGGCGTACAGGTTTCTGCAACTCACTGCGCGGGCTTCTCCTCGTAGCGGTCACACGTGTCCACGGGCATCCACGTGACATACGGCTGGCCCTTGGCGCCAACCATGGTTATCGGCATGAGGTCTGTGTGGGACTTCAGACACTTCCGAGTGTCCACCTCACACCCCGTGAGGATCATGGCAACGATCACGAACAGGGTCACGACGGCGAAGAACCTCATTCGTCGTCCTCCTCTACCTCGGCGTTGCGGAGGAGGCCGGCAACTGTGTCCGCCAGCATCTCGGCCTTCCAGAAGTCGCCCGCCATCTCCTCGGCCAGGGCATACGGGACGCCGGCCTCCAGTGCAGACTTCAGGACTGCCCCGGCCAGAACGGCGATGCCCGCCGCGTACTCGCCCCTCTTGATCAGGTTCGCACGAGCCATCTGGCTTTCGAGGTCCGAAATGATCGAGTTCGCATCCTCGTACTTCTCAGTCATATGTGCCTCTCCACAGCGTTGTTCTCAGCGCACTCGGCACACAGGCCGGTTTCTACGTCATCCAGGTCGAAAAGCCCTACGGAATCAGCGTTCTGACACCATTCGCAGTCCTGGATCTCCTCAAAGTCTTCGTACAAAGGCTCAGGCCACAATGAATGCGACAGGTACCTTGACAGCCTTAGATCCTTCCCAGACGCGCACCGAGTTCCGCTCTACACGAGTCTCAACGTCCTCGAAATCCCCACTAGCGCAGCAGGAACAGCCGGGGTCGGGCATGACGACGGGAATGTCCCCGAACTCCTCCAACGTCCGCTCAGCGTCGGCAATCAGTTCACTCAGCTTCATACGCTCTCCTAGTACCAGATTGTGAACTCAGAGCCTGCGGTGTCGACCTTGCCCTTTGCGTGTAGGCGGATCGTCCGCCTCACGGCCTTCACGGCGAAGAAACGCCACTCACTGATTCCTGAATCGATTACTTCTCCACTGGAGCGGACCGACCATCCCCACGACGTCCCCTCGTAGTCGCCTACGTCTCGAATCGTCACGTCGTAGCGCCGCTTCTTGCGAGTCGTGATCAATGCTTACTCTCTTCCATGTCCAAGATGGAGCCCCACGAACGCAAACCGATTTCACCCTCAGCCGGGATCAGGAGTCCTCTGAAAGTGAATTCCATGATTCGAGCAGCCTGTTCGGTCAACTCCTTCGCCCTGTCCGCTGGGAAGGAGAAGACCAGTTCGTCATGCACCGGGAGACGCATCCAAGGACTGAATCCGGCTGCATGGAGATTAAGAATCGCCCGAGCGGTGATGTCCCGAGCACTCGACTGGATGTAGTAGTTCAGCGCCGAGTAGAGGCGGCGGCGATCTACGGGAAGACGCCGGCCCGTAGCCGTGTAGATGTAGCCGGTCCGACGCGCCTCATCCTTGAGCTTGTCCCCGAAGCGGCCAACCCCCAAATACGTCGCCCAGAAAGCGTCAACCGCCCTCTTCGCATCCGCCTCGGGAACCCCGAATCCATCAGTGACGGCTCTCCATGTTCCACCGAATCCAATGGCGAAGTTCGTTCCCTTGCCCGCCGGCCTCTTCTCGTGCTTCTTCTGACCCGGCTTCATCGGCCCGAATGCAGCGATGGCCGTGATGTTGTGCAAGTCCTCATCAGCAAGGAATGCCTTCATCATGATCGGGTCGCCCGAGGCCGCAGCCATGACCCGCAGTTCCATGTTTCCAAAGTCGATGGAGACAGAAACGTGATCCTCTTCAGCCAAGAAGGCAGAGCGCACATACCCATCCCCCGCGGGGAATGTCTGTGCAGCAATGGCGCCCGAGATGGAATAGCGGGCTGTCCTGGCACCCAAGGTGTTCATTGACGCGTGGACGCGCCCCTCAGGGTCCATGCCGTTGATGGCCGCCTCGAACCACGTCTTTCGCCACTTAGCGGCCTTCGTCGCCTTCTTGACGGCCTCCGCCAGGGGGTGATCGATGGAGTCCAACACTTCGGCATCCATCGACAGGTTGCCCTTTTTGGTTTTCTTCGTGAGCTTGAACCCGAAACTCTGGAATGCCGCAATCAGTTGCTTGTCGGAGTTGACATTGTCAACCCACTGGCTCGCAACCTTCACCCACTTTTCTTCCTCGACCTTCAGCTCAGCAATACGCATCTCTGCGTACTCCTGGTCAACGATGTAGCCCGTTCGCTCCATCAGGGCAGTGACGTGCGCTAGACGGTGCTCCCAGCCGATCAGGCCCTTCATCTTCGAGCGGGCCGGCACCTTGGGCATGAGGATGTGAAGCAGCCGATACGCCCAAATCGGGTCCATACCTGCGTAGAGCAAGTATTCCTCGTCGAAGGTGCGGACCAGAGGCCAAATGGCTTCCTTCTTGACCTTGTACCGCTTGGCTATCGCCGCCATCGAGCCCTTGACCTCGTCGGCCGCGGCAGGGTCGATGTAGAACTTCACCAGCTCTTCGAGTTTGAGGCCCGGCCCGAACTCCTTGACCTGCCTCGGGTCAACGAGGTGGGCGAATATCTTGGTGTCGAGCATCTTCGGCGCGAGTTCTTCGAGAGTGACACCGAGAGTCTTTTCACTGACGTGCTGATCGAAGGTGCCATTGTGGGCAATCAGTCGATACGCTTTCCGGAGCGCCCAGACGGCAGCGACCTTGAACTGCGGATTCACCTCGACCGGCAGAACCCAACTCTCAACGCCGTTGCCGAACTGAGCGAGACGGATACGGAAACCCCGACCTGAGTCCCACCAGTTCAGACCGGTAGTTTCCGTGTCGTAACCCATTACTGGGTTGGCTTCCACGAAGTCGATGAAGCGGTCAAGGTCCCAGGGCGTCTCACAGACGTTGATGCGTACCGCTTGACGCTTGATCTCGTAATGCAGGACCTTCACACGCACTCCTATTCTGCGGGGATTACCTCGTACGCGACGGACACGAGGTCATCGAGATATGCGGAGGGGAACTCCTCGAACGGGTTCTCCCTCGCGTCGAACTCCGCAGCAGCAGCGACCGAATCCTCATCCGGATAGTGCTTCAGGTTCGGTGTGTACTCCATGACGACGGTGACGCGGATCTTCTCAGTCATTAGCGCTGTGCCTTTCTTCCGAGGTGAGCCAGGATGAATAGCAGCCCGACAGCCCCGAAGACAGTGCCGAGCAGAAAGAAGCCGAACAGGTCGGCCGAGTCATACATTCAGGGATTCCTTACAGACGTGCTCGCGCATAGCCGAAACAAGGTCAAGCAGCGTGACTTGGTTGTCCTCGCAGCAGGTACACCCGCCCGACGCAATGCACTCTCCGCAATTACGACAGGCGATCTCCACTCCGCCGTTATCCCAGCCGTAGACCATGACCCTTCCGAGATTGGTCACTTCGGCATCAGGCACCGCGCGGGCACGTCTCCGATGGAGGAGAGCCCATACGCCTTGCAGGGCGCGTAAGCCCGGAAGGCAATAGAGCCCGCAAGCAAGAGGGTGAGAACCATGAGGAAGCCAGCGAGTCGCATTACGGGGCAACCCTTCCGTGCTTGTCGAACGCCGCGTATGTCTGGGGCATTGTTTCCTTCAGCTCGTTCTCCATCTGGTCGGCAACCATCTCGATTTCCTTCTGAGGGAAGGAGGGGAAGGCTGCGTTGTCCCTCTTGGTTCGGAGGCTCAGAAAGTGCATCAGGGACCGGGCGTTACACGTGGCGTAGAACGACGTGTAGATGTTCACCGGAAGCACCATGCGGGCCACTTCACGGGCCACGTCGAGGTCCAGGAGCCGCTTGTAGGTCTCATACGCCTCGGTACTGATACGGCGGATATCCCCGCTCACCACCATGGCTTGCTTGTAGGTGCCCAACTTGTACTGGTAGGCACCCGGCTTTCCGACCTGACGCAGGGGCCGACCATCGGCCGGCACATAGAAAACGGGAGCCAGCTCCTTGTAGCGGCCGGATTCCTCGTTGTAGGACCACCCGGCGCGGTGCCGGAAAAACTCGCGGGCGACAAAGATGGGTGCTTCGACGTAGAACGTGAAACTGGTGTGTTCGAAAGGCGAGCCGTGCCGGTCGCGCATCAGGAAGTTGATGAGACCTTCGGTCGGAAGGTTGAGGTCCAGGCCGTTGGCGCCGATGGTGGACACCCGGGCCGCGGCAGCCACATCGAAATCGGATGCGGAGTGCCTTACGAGTTCGACGTACATCTCGGACTGGAAGTCCATGTTTCTCCCATGAAAAAGGGGAGCCAGGGCCTTTCCTGGCTCCCCATCAACAGCCTTCGGCGTTACTTGTTGGCCTTGTAAGAGCCGTCCTTTTGCTTCCACAGCGGCTCGCACTTGTCACCGTCCGGGCCGTCGCAGAAGAGGGCCGTCCAATTGGACTTGGACACGAGCGACCGGCCGTGAGGGCAGTCGTCACCGACCGTCTTGGGGGCCTGGTCCTTGGCCTCGACCCGGCCGCCGTTGAATCGCTTCGGGGCAGCACCACCGCCCGGGTTTCCGCCGCCCTTGTACTGACTGCGGGTGTAGTCAGCGGCCTTCGACGTGAGATCGATCAGGCCCTTCGACTTCATCGCAGACAGCAGTTCGGCGCCGCGCTCCGCGGTCTCATCGGCCGTGTAGCCGTAGACCTTGGGAGTCAGCCACTCGGCATCGAAGCCAGTGCCGGCCTTCAGGGTGAAGCCGATGACGAACGGGGCGGGGCCTTCAGGAGCGGTAGAAGTCACAGGCGATTCCTCTTTCTTAGGGGTCATGGTCTCGGGAGTTTCATCCCAGGGTGAACGCTCATCGAACGGATCCGGATAGCTCACTCGGATTCACTTCCTTGTTTTCATAATGCGGGAGTTGTGTCACGGATTCAAGTTTTGGGAGCCATTGTGGCGCCCATCACTCGGTCTACTTAGATGCCGCAGGCGCCAGACGAGCAAAGCTCGTCGAAGCCGGTGTCCTCGGTCACGATGCCAAGCGCCCGCTGCTCGACGAGGTACTGATCACGGGTGATCCGTTCGTACGGCGCCTGGGCTCGGGACATCTCCGGAAAGATGGTGGAACCCTTCAGCCGCGGCATGAAGTCGAGCAGGATCGCAGCCACGTCATCGACGCTGTACTTCTCCGGATCCACGGAGGCCGTGTAAGACACCGCCTGGTCGGCCCATGCCTCCTGGTAGAGCGTCTGGACGCTCAGCATGTCCTCAAGGGTCAGCACGCCAGCGTGCTCGATCACGGACGGATCCATGACCTCGGAGACAAGAGGGTCCTGAGTCGGGATGCTGACGACAGCCGTGTTGGCGGCGTATACGCAGTCCTCGACCTTGTACCCCAGGGCCTTGTACTCCTCCACCTGCCGCTTCTCCTCCGGCTCCACCAGAGAAAACCGGATGCGACGAATGAAGTAGTCACTGAAAGGAGCATGGATACCCTCCCCCGAGACGCCGGCCACCTTGGAGATCGTTCCCGTGGGTGCGATGACTCGCGTCTTGATCGGTACAGGGATGCGCATCTCGTTGGCGTACTCGACCGCAGCCGCGTCCACCTCTTCGGCCAGGACCTCAAGCACACCCCGCACGCGTCGGCTCTCAGCCGCCTCGGAGTACCGAAGCCCGTTCTTGGCCAGGAAATCGGCGAAGCCGGTGTGGCCCACGCCGATGCGTCGGTACCGAGAGATGGCCGCTTCAGACTTCGGGTCAGCGACCTCTGCGCAGGTGGCACGAATCAGGTATCGAGTCACCAGCCGGTGGGCCTCAAGCAGTCCAGCCGTGTCCACCTCACCGAACTTGTCGACGAATGCTGACAAGTTGACGGAACCGAGATTGCAAGGCTCATATGGAGTCAAAAGGGCCTCTCCACATGGATTTGTGGTGAACACGCCATCGACTTCACCGGCAGCCGACGTAGACGAGTTCCAGAAGCCCGGCTCACCGTTGCCCAACGCACCCTCGGCAAGGGTGCGAAGAACGAGTTCGGCCCCCATGTGGCCAGCGTGCACGGCCTCAATGAAGCCGTCGTCGACCTCGACGCTGATGTTCGTCGTCCAGTGGCGAGACATGTCCGCCTTGCAGGCCAGGAACTCGTCAATGTCCGGGTCGTCCCACCGCATGATGCTCATCCGGGCCGACCTACGGACTCCGCCGCTGACTATGCAGCGCGCAATCTCGTGATCAATCTCCATGGCAGAAATGCCGCTGAGAGGGGCGTACTCAACTGGCCCGAAGGTCGACTGAGTGAGGATCGCGCCGACGTTCACCAGCATCTCGGCGAAGGGCGCCGGCCCCGAGGCCGTACCTCCGAAGGACCGCAGCGGGGCACCCTTGTGGCGGACCCGACTCACGTCGTATACGCGGTCCTGATGCTCGGTGCTTGCGTTGTGTGCCGTACGGATCAGGTCGCCCAGGGCCTCGGCCCAACCCTCTCGGGAGTCCTCGACACCGTAGGCACCTGCCCACGTGTAGGCGTACTCCGTGGAGATGAGCCCAGACTCCACCATGTCCAGGTAGTCAGGGTGGGCCGGATCGCAGACCACGTGCACTCGCACAGGACTCACCACGGCCGGGAAGTCCTTGAGGTAGTGGTTCGAGTAGTTGGAACCCACTCCCCCACCCTCCGCCAGTCGCAGCAACGTGAAAGTGAAGTGCTCGGCCGGGTCATCCGGCTCCCAGCCCGCAGCCCAACAGTTGTTCAACGCATAGTCGTTCACGCCCGAGGACTTGAGGTGACGGCCCGCGGGCATCACCGCCCAACTCTCGATCAGCTCGACCATGCGCTCACGCTCGCCCTCTTCGATGTACCGAGCGGGGACCAGGGCCAGGTTCCCGTCAACCACTCGCCGTACAGTCTGGGGCCACGTCTCCAGCTCCCCAGAGGGCAGCTCGCGCCGATACGTACGCTCGTAGACAGTCTTTGCGGTGGGTGTCTTCCAGTTAGTCAGGGTCTTACCTACCTGTTCGTATAGTGCGATTCATTTCAGCGGTGAGAGCATCGATAGCTCTGTATCCCCGCTTTCGGTCGGCGTCGTCCGCAGGGCTGAGCCCGTAGACGAACAGCCGCAGGATTACCTCTTGGTAGTCCCGATTCAGGCGTTCGATGCCCTTCTCGGCATCCAGTCGGGCCGACGTGATGTTGTCCGTGATGACACAGCGCGTCAGGTCGTCCTTCTTGCCGATCTGCTGGGACACCTCGGCATCTGTGTAGATGAAGGACCGCATCACTCCCCGAACTTCCTCCGGGGTGTAGTGGTACTGGTCGTCCATGAGGTCAAGATGGGCACGCTCCTTGGCGGCGTATCGTCGCCCGGCGTTCCAAAAAATCTTGCGGAGAATTTCGGTATCGCCCTGGTACTGGGCGATCAGGTGCTTCTCCTGGTAGGCGTGAAGCAGAATCTCTTGCTTCACGTCATCGGCGTCTACGATCAGCCACTTACCGGCGATCTCACGAGAAACCTTCTCGGCTAGGGGCTCAAGGGCCTCCCAATCGACTGCTGTCATCGCCCGTCCTTCTGCGCGAACTGCCCCTTAGGCCCTCGCTCGATCTTCCCGAATCTCTGACCTTCCACTACGAAAGAGCCATCGTCCTCAACCGGAATGGCGTGAGGGGTTGCGTTGTACTTGCCGACGTAGAAGAGGCCAAAGCCCTTCTGCCAGTTGGCCGGACCGTTTTTCAGGTAGCCCGCCTTTCGAACGTCCATGAGGTGTCCGACCTCGAACCCATAGATCGTCTTCAGCTTTCCGCCGTATCCCGTGGACTCCGGGGAGATAGCAAGGCGGTGGGTGTGGCCCATGACAACCGAAGTGCCGGCCTTCCTTGCCTTGCTGGCTGCTGTACGGCCCGCAACCTGGTTGAGTCCGGGCGACTCGTGGCCGTGGATGGCCACCCAGCCCGGAGCGAAGCCGTAGTAGGGCGGGAGCTTCTTCACGCCGTAGGCCGCAAAGTCGAGCAGGTTCTCAAAGCGATAGAAGGTGTCTTCCGCCGCAAGGGCCGGCGCGCGGCTCGCTAGGTACTTCTGGGGACGCTCGTCATGGTTTCCCTCCAGGACACCCAGGGGGCCGTCATAGACGGCCCGCAGAGGGGCAAGGAAGTTCCTCTTGGTGTACTCGGAATCCCGGATGACGTTGCCCTCGAACTCCGCCCTGGTCCCCGCGGACCAGCGGGACGGCGCGGGGTAGTCCACCAAGTCACCGATCTGAATGACCTCATCGGGCTGAAACTCCCCGATGAACTGGATGACGTTCTTCAGCGCCCGTTTATCCTCGAAAGGAGCCTGGACGTCGGAGATGACTACAACACGCTTCAATTGATTCCTCAGTAGTAGGTCGACTTGGGCAGCTCAATCGCGACCCAATCGCTGATCGTTCCGGCCACCACTGAGTTCAGATCCATCTCAAAAATGGGACTGCCACTCCCGTTGTCCAGCTCGTAGCCATCGCCGAAAGCGGCATCGATGGCCTCTGAAATAGCCTTTGCGTGCTCTTCGATAGTCACTTTGCGTCCTCCAGATTCAGCAGTTCAGACAGGAAGTTGAGCGGGTCCATGGGCACTTCCACATAGCTGCTGTAGCCGCCTTCCTGGGTGTACCAGATGGTCAGCTCCATATATTCCGTGGTCCAGGCACAGGTGTCGCACCCTCCACTGGATCCGGTCTTCATCGCCCAGTCGTCTTCATCGATTCGCGCTGACACAGCCTCGATGTCCCGGAACTTGGCCAACCACTCAATGACCAGGTTCTCAATACGCTTCTCAGTGCTCACTTGGCCGTCTCCTCGATCTCCTTGATAGCGGTGTCCAGCTCACCGCGGATCTTCTTTGCCTCAGCTACCGAGATGTTCGACATCAATATGCGCGCATCGCTGTCGCTATCTTCGTGAAGATCGAAGGAGATGAACGTCTTGTAGGCGTGAATCGCCAGCGTCGTATTCCGGGACTCGAAGAAGTCCCCAAACTTGATGGTCACTTGCCCGCCTCCAGGCGCTCGATCTCACGGTTGATGTACCAAGCCGCCTTACGGAGATCCGTGATCGGGTCCTCCGTCTTGTGGCCGGCCCTGAGGGCGTACTTCACGACGTTGCCAACGTTGAAGTTCAGCAGCTCTGTGATGTCGATGACCTCGATGCCACCTGGCAGCCATGTGTAGTGCGAGGGGCTGTTCACCTCGTCCTCAACCGGCTCCAGCACCTCGGCCCACAGGGTTGCGTGTACCTCGTCCAGTACCTTCCGGAAGTCACTGATGTCTGCGAGATCGACCGGCGCCAGCTCCCGGCCAGCGAAGCAGAGTAGACGGTTATCTACTCGGACCTCAAAGGGGAACGGGTAATCCGAAACGACCCTCGTGACGGTTCCCTGCATCCCCTTAAACATCTGCACATAGGGGGTGGAAGGGGTCGCGATGATTACCTCGTCGCCAACTTCGTACGTCACTCTGCCTCCAGCTCGTAGTCATAGAAGAAGGCACCAAGGCCCAGGGCATTCAGTGCTGCGTCACCCTCGTCAAGCAGAACGGAGGTAGCTTCCTCGAACTGCGCGTAGTTGACTTCCTGGATCACTCCCGCCATCCCGGAAAGGCCCTCAAGGGGACTCTTGCGGACTCGGACGCGTGTGCCCGGCTCCCAAATCGACTTCACAGAAGCCCGATCCTTTCTCGCAGGGCAGCAGCCCCGTACTCGTGAAGGTATGAATTTGAATCGTGTCCGTCACCAAGGACGATGACCTTGGCGTTGGGCAGCAGAGCAGCCAACTTCTCGGCCGCTTTGGTTCCGGGTTCGTCCCCGTCAGCGATGATGAAGACCGTCCCGAAGCCGAGCAGTGGAGGTATGAAGTAGTCGCGCCAGCTCGTAGTGCCCTGGTAGGCGATGGCCGGCGAACCAACCGACTCCCATGCCATGGCGTCGTATTCGCCTTCGGTGACGACGATGAACGGCGAATTGGTAAGCAGGGCCCGCGTGTTGAACATGCGGGGGATATCACCGGGGAGACCCCAGTACTTCCCGTACCACTTCTTGTGGCTGGAGTGGTCTTCCTTGCGGGTGGGGGCGAAGTAGTTTCCGTCCTCGTCCCGTACGCAGTCGTCTGCGATGCAGCGAAAGCGGATGGTAGCTACGGCGTGAGGGCCACCGGCCGGCCGCAGGTACGGGATGACCAGCATCCCGGCTTTCGGCTCATGTCCAGTCAGAGCCGAACCGACGTACCCCAGAGTGAACTTCTCGGCTACGTCCGCCAGGCCGCGGGCCTTCATGTACTCCTCGGCCGGACTCCCCTTGTACTGCTGGAAGTACGTTCTCGCCGCTTCCACCGAACCGGGCATGTGCCCATGCCTGGGCTTCTCGGAAGCCAAGTTTTTCCTCTCGCATCACGACGTCTATCGAGTCTTCGGAGACCTGACAGACGAAACAGTTCCAACGGTCCTTCTCGGTGTTGGCTGAGGCGCTGGGGTTCTCGTCAACGTGAAGCGGGCAGGGGATTTTGATCCACCCTGCCCGCTGCTTCACGTCTATTGAGTAGTAGTGCTTCAGCACCTCCGCTATCGGCGGCCTACTGACCGCTGCGCGGGGTCGGCTCACCGATCCGCCTCACATGGACCGGGAAGTTGTACTGACGATTGGCGGAGCTTAGGAACTCCTTCTCGCCCCTCCACTTGCGGTAGTCGAGCTTGATGGCTGCCTCACTCATCGGTGACTCCTCGCGTATCCATGTGAAATCTCGGTCCCAGGAATCGGACCGCAGGCGGGTCATCTAGGTAGTCCGCTGCGGATCGCAGCGTTTCGGGGTTGTCCTTGGCACCAGGCAGGATCCGCCGGTTGCACTGACGGCAGGTGAGCCCTCGCACGAGGCCGGTCTTGTGGTCATGGTCTACGTCGAGCCGGTATCGCCTTGGCTGTCCGCAGATGGCGCACACGCCACCTTGGTAGTCCATGAGGGCCTGAAACTCGCCAGGCTCAAGGCCGTAGGTGTTGGTCACCCGCGCCTCGTGGGACGAAGCTCTGCGAGTTTTCTTCCTACAGGTCGAGCACACCCGCCCTTGGGGCGTGAAGAACCGAACTGCCCTGTTCTTCTCGCACCTTGTGCACTTCCGGTATCCGGCGCGAGGCTTATCGGACACGGGGCCTCAGGGCCGCCTGAAGCCGACGCTGATCGTGGAAGGCAACAGCGTCATCGGCCAAGCTCTGGAGGTACGTGAGGGGCAGGACTTCCCATGCCGGCCCGCCTTTCGTCGGCATCGTCACGGCGACCACCTGAGCGGCGCTGTGGCGGGAATGGAACCGAAGTTCCTTTGCCAGACGGTAGAGGCGTAGCCCCCGCGGCCTCTCGACTGCGAGCACGAGGGCGACAACTCCCCCGCCAGCATTTCGAATCTCGATACCCGAGATTTCGGGGTTCTCATTCAGCAGAACATCTACAATCTCCCGCTGAAGGCTGTACCCGCAAGACCTGTTCATTTCCCCGCCCCTTTCCCTATTTCCAATATAGGCTCACCCCGTCACGGATTCAAGTTTCGTAAGCCCTTGATCCTGTGGCCTATGTCACTTACAGGGTGTTTGCTATGTCCACGAGTCTCATGTTCGTGGAGTTGAACTCATACGAACTGAACGTCTGCCCCGACGAGTCCTCGAAGCCCTCCCGGTTCTTCACCGACGAGGCGTGCACGATCCGCCCGTCCATCCCGTCAATCTCCTTATGAAGGGTCACAATGACGTTCGGGACTCGGCCGATCTTGCCCTTCACTCCCGATAGAGGGATGGGGTTGAGGCCGTCGCTGTGCTCACCAGTGACGTGATGCAGGGCCAGGACGTGAGCCCCAGTCACCCGAGCCATGTCCGACAGATACTCACACATGGCCTCCAGCCCGAACGTGAAGGACTCCGCATCACCGGCCGGATTATCTCCCTGCACGTTCGTGATGTTGTCCACCACGATCAGGTGAGGGAACATCCCGAACACCTCGAAGTAAGCCCTGAGCTTCAGTTCGATCGCCGCAAGGGTCGGCCTTGCGTCGTAGTCGAACCTGATCCACCAGCGCTTAGACAGCGTGTCCATGTACTCGCCGAAGTTGTCCGCCAGGAGCTTCCGCTTCACATCTCTGACGTTGTCCCCGGTAATGATGGCCGTGGACCGGGTGAGCTGCGTAGCAGCGTTGGAGTCGGCACTGAAATACATGACCGGGATGTTTCCGAACAGTGCCAGATTCAGGGCGAAGAGAGACTTCCCCGTCCCGGGCCCGGCGGCGACCAACGAGAACTCTCCGCGCCGGAACTCGACCTCATGGCGGGCAAGGCCCTGGTACGGCGACGGCAGCGGTTCACCTGCCGCCCCCTTCTGGTCTACCGACTGCGTGAGGCTGTAAATGTTGTTTCCTTCCCTCTGTTTTCAAGGTAGATGAGCGTCGTCACGGATTCAAGTTCTGGGTGAAAAAAATATGCACCCATGGGACACGTCGCAGAAGTTGCAGTCGAAACCGGGGTTCGCCGGGAAGTTGCCGGCCTTCACCCCGGCGTCCATGTCTGCGAACCTCTGGCCGATCTCGTCCTCCGACACGGCCTCGACCTTCACGGGCCGGGAAAGGCGGCCGTCCCTGGCCAGGTACCAGTCAGCCCGCTCGACCTCAACGCCCCACTGCTGCCGCATGGCCACCGAGTACGTCTGAAGCTGGAACTTGCTCTTCATGGTGCCGGTCTTCAGGTCCCTCACTCGAACCTTGTTCTCGGTCTCGTCGAGAGCCTGATCGATGAAGCCCCTGACCTTGATGCCACCCAGCTCGACCATGAAGGACAGCTCAAGCGCCGGCCCTCCGGTGTTCGGCTCCGTCCAGAGGGCAGGCTTGTTGGCCTTGCTCCACTCGACGTAGGCCGCTGTCTGCTCCATCCCGAGGTGATACCGGCGCTCGATGTCCTCACCACCCGTGTAGCGACCTGCGGCCAGCCACACGTCGGTGTTGGGCTCCTCCTCCAGGGCCTCGTTCACCTTGGACGTGTACTCGTCGTGGAAGATCGCTGTGACCTCATCGGCCCCCAACGCACGAGACGACCTCTCCCACGCCTCTGCGGCGGTGTGAAAGGCCGTCCCATGGAAGGACCAAGCTGCCGGTCGGGGTCTCACCCGCACTACGCGCTGGAGGTACCAGCGCCATGCGCACTTCTCGTACTGCTCTGTCTGCGAGACCGACCGCGGTTGGTTCTCAACACTCAATGCTGTTAGCTCCTATGGTGCTCAGTCTGATGATGGTGAACGCACTGGAGCCAGGTATCTCGGCGTGCTCCCGACAGTGATGGGCACGTGCAATCTCCAGTGCGCCGACTCGGGCCCCCAGCTCACGTTCGAGGGCCAGAATCCTTTGAGCCGTAAGGGCTTCGAGTGACAGATCCGAGATGATCAGGTCTACCCACTCCGTCACTACTCCTCGGGAGTACAGCACCAGGACACCCAAGGTGCTGTAGTCCGCTCGCATGTCAACCACGCGCGCATTCCATGTACTTCGGCTGTTCGTCTTGATTGCCCCCGTGGAGAGGGCACCCAGCCATGCACGCGTTTCGTTCATCTTCACCGACCGTGTCACTGATCCGTAAGCGGAGGAGGCCCGTCCTCCTGTCTCCAACATACAGGTTGATCGTGTGACGGCAATGGGTAAAAATCTTCACTTGTTAACCCGCCAGTAGGTTGTGCTCCCCCGAGTCAAGACATCGCAAAGGAACGCAACAAGCCCCCTGCGTAAGACGCAGAGGGCCGAGGTGTCCGGTTTGAGCTGGGATCAGGCGTTTGACTCTGAGGCAATGCCAGGGGTCGCCACCGCAGGTGGGAGCGAGATGGCATCCAAGTGAGGTCCCTTAGGCATCTCTCGACCCTCAGGCCAGCGGATGACGCGCCGGCCGTCTGACTCTTCCCTGGGTACGAATACCCAAGGGTTTTCCTTGCCCCAGTCCACCGTCAGCACGACGTTATGACGCTCAAGGTGGGCAGTGAATCGCTCGGCGCGCTCCAGCTGCCTGTCCGTTAGGTCGGGGTCTCCGAGGCGCCACCTTATGAAGGTGGTGAGATCCCGGGCCCGGTTAAATCGAGTGAACCTAGTTCGGTCGAACTCGTCCCTTGGCCACCCAGCCTCCAGGATTGCAGCAGCCGTATTGCTCCACGGCTTTCGCGGAAGGTTCATTTTCCCAAACCGGAGATTAACTGCTTGAACCGAGCAGTCGAAAGCCTTGGCGATTTCCTTATCGCTTAGCCCTTCCCGATAGAAGCGCCTCAAGGTCTCGTTGTCCGGCAGCTTGGTCATGGGTGGGCCCCGGTCCTCTCGAAGGTTTGACCTAACGTAGCTAACGGGCGTCACGAAATCAAGTTTCCTTCACAGGGGAACCACTCGGCAGACGCCAAGGGAGGTGACCTGAGTCTCAGTTGCC
This sequence comes from Streptomyces sp. NPDC001822, assembly GCF_042892135.1. Taxonomy (NCBI): domain Bacteria; kingdom Bacillati; phylum Actinomycetota; class Actinomycetes; order Kitasatosporales; family Streptomycetaceae; genus Streptomyces; species Streptomyces sp. NPDC001822. The sequence goes on along the minus strand of NZ_JBIATW010000004.1, from coordinate 308,966 downwards.
ACCAACAGCGTCCCAAGTCGGGCGGTTTGACACCGACATCATTAGTGAGAGAGCGAGTGAAACGAGCGAACGAACGGCCTACGTGAACAAGATGTGAAGGACCCAAGGAGAACTTAGACAACACTGTTTCCAAAGTCCCTTTTGTACTGGGTGCCTCTAAAGGTAGAGACCAGGGCAGGACCACCTACGGACCCGTAAGTTCTTTAGTTTCATCTTCGATGCAAGTTTTCCTGTTGATCCGTCAGATGAGCCCTAACAGGCCCCTGACCAGGCATCCAGGACACGGCCCCGGCTGCCAGACAAGTAGCCGGCCGGGGCCCCAGACCGCAGGAGCACCCTTGCCGAGAGCCAAATCCATCTGCCTGAACTCAGGCTGCTTGGCACCCGCAGCAAGGGACGGGAGGTGCCTCGATCACCAGGCTCGGAAGAGCTGGAATCGAACGTCTGCTCGAAATGCTTCGAGACCAAAGGATTGGTCAAAACGTAGAACTCGAACGCTTGTACGAGATCGGTTCACCTGCCAACACTGCGGGTCGCACAAAGAGCTGGAAGTTGATCACATCGTCCCGGTAGCCCGAGGGGGTTCCTGGGAGCTGGACAACCTTTGGGTCCTGTGCCGGACCTGCCACAAGCGCAAGACGTACAGCGAGGGCCGCCAGTGAGCGGCCTCGTTCTCCGATAGCTCAGTCGGCAGAGCAACGGACTGTTAATCCGTGTGTCCCTGGTTCGAGTCCAGGTCGGGGAGCTGGAGACAGCGGAGGCCGCTCGTCGGTCAGCCTGTCTCACATATGGGGTGTAGCTCAGCCAGGTAGAGCGCTGGTCTCCAAAACCAGATGGCGGGGGTTCGAATCCCTCCACCCATGCCATACGGGTAGCGCCCGTAGGTGCTGAAACTCTCCCTGATCAGGGGACGGAAGCACGGTGCCTGTCGTCCAGTGGTCTAGGACTCCCCCACGCAAGGGGGCAACGCCGGTTCGAATCCGGTCAGGCACACAAGGGGAAAGGTGAGGCCGGTGGGTACCGGCGCGTTCAACGTGGTTGGCCACCAGGGGTTCGAGTCCCCCACCTGCACCCGGCCACTCCTTCACGCCGCCCCCTGAGGGCGGCTTCTTTCATTCCCTACTTACTCCCCTCGGAGGTGTCCCATGTCCGCATGCAACGGCAGGTGTGATGACTGCCCATACGACTTCTGCGGGCCTGAGGCACCTAAGCGCCGGCCGTCCAAGGCCGCTGAGCGGTCCTGGCGCCAAGACGCGCTCTTCGAGCTTGAGGAGCTGGGCGACCTCTACGGCATCGACCCTGGTGCGGTGACCCTGTGACCCGCGGACCGAAGCCCAAGGAGAACGCGCAGAGGCGCAACAAGCACGAGTACGCGCAGACACTCAGCTCCTCGACCACTGAGGGCCGGGCCCTTCCGCCTGGCCTTGGGATCAAGACTGCTGGCGCCCGCCGCTTCTGGCGGACCTGGGCGACCTCGCCGCAGGCCGGCAATTGGGCTGAGACCGACTGGGCCGAGCTTGAGATCACCGTGAAGCTCACAGATGCCTTCTACGGCGGTGACGTGAAGCTCGCCGGTGAGATCCGCCAACGCGTGGCCAAGTGGGGCGCTACCACCGAGGACCGCGCACGACTGCGCATGTCCCTTGAGGACACCGAGGACCAGGACCAGGGCGACGTGCCCGACTCCCCCGAAGCCACCACGACAGACCTAGACGAGGAGCTGTTCCGACTCCTGAGCGACTGAATAGAGGTGAACGCCCGTGCAGACAGGCAACCTGCCTGAGGGCGTCCCTTCCCCCAAGGAGACCCTTGGGTACGAGGTCATTCGTTGGTGCAGCAAGTACATCGTCCAGCCTGACGGCGATCGAGCAGGCGAGCCCTGGCAGTTCACCAAGGAACAGCTTCGATTCGTCCTCTGGTTCTACGCCATCAAGCCTGATGGGACCTGGCGCTACAGCGCCGGCACTCTGCGGAGGGCCAAGGGCTGGGGCAAGACACCTCTGTTGGCGACCCTGGCCATCGTCGAGTTCATCGGCCCCTGTCGGTTCTCCCACTTCAACGCCTTCGGCCTCCCCGTGGCCAAGCGCGTTGCTCTGCCGACGGTGCAGGTTGGTGCCACGGCGTACGAGCAGACCGAGCAGACCATGGAGTTCATCCGTGGATGTCTGTCCGAGTCTCCTGCCGAGAAGGAATACAGCCTCGACATCGGCAAGGCCGTCATTCAGTTCAAGAGTGGCAAGCCCGGCTCTATCAAGCCGAAGGCGACCGCCGGACGAACCAACGAGGGGAATCGCCCAACCTTTGTCTGGGCCCCGGCGGATTAGTTCTGCTGGGGTCCAGACGAATGCCGATTCGTACTCATGGATGAAGTCCACCACTGGGTGGGCTCGAATGGCGGTCCGGAATTCTTCCAGACCCTGAAGCGTAACGTCGAAAAGCTCGCCGCGGTTGGATCTCGCTGGGTCACTACGACTAACGCGTACAACCCGAACGAAGACAGCGTCGCCCAGGTCATTCACGAGAGTGACATGATCACCCAGGGCTTTTGGCTGTACGACTGCATTGAAGGCTCCATCGAGCCCGATGAGATGCGGGATGAGGCCAAGGTCCGCCAGGCCCTCACAGAGGCGTATGGCGATGCGTCTTGGGCCGACATTGACGGCCTGACTCGAACCATCCTCTTCGACCGCACCACTCCTGACTCCACCTATCTCCGATTCTTCTGCAACCGAATAGCAGAGTCTTCAGACGGTTGGATGTCCAAGCCCGAGTGGGATGCACGCGAGGACGACCAGGACCCCATCAAGCCCGGCGACCAAATCGCTTTGGGATTCGATGGGAGTATCCGCGGAGACGCCACAGGAATTGTGGGCGTCAGATTGCGAGACGCCAAGCTCTTTGTCATCGGAGTTTGGGAACGCCCCGAGCACGCTCCCGACGAATGGGAAGTCGATGTCCTCGCGGTAGAAGCTGCGGTCCATCGAGCCTTCGACACATACCGCGTCGCGTGGATGTACGCCGACCCGCCCTATTGGCAGGAAGCGATCGGGCGATGGTCCATCACGCACGGCGATGACACCGTATTCGAGTTCTGGACGAACAAACCGACTCGCATGGTGCAGGCCGTTGAACGATTTCGCACAGCCGCAATGGTGGGCGATCTCAAGCACGACGGGGATCCCCGCCTCACTCGGCATGTCCTGAACGCGGTCACCCGCGAAGTTCCGCAAGGAATCCTGATCCAAAAAGACTCCCCTCGATCCAAACGGAAGGTGGACCTCGCCGTGTGCGCCGTAATTGCTATGGAGGCCAGGGCGGATGCCATTGCTGATGGACGAATGAAACTGAGAAGGTCACGCGTCGTGGGCTTCTAGAAAGAGGCCCGCCTATGATTGTCCCCCCTGGTAGCCATACCCCCTTCATAGGCAAGCCGGACACCCCAGACCAGTGGCTCATGTACCTATATGGGAAGGTGCCGGGCCCGCTTCACGAGAACCACATCTTCTCGAAGTACTACGAGGGTGAACAGCAGAAGCTCGCTTTCTCTCAGATGAAGTACAAGGCGGCTTTCGCCTCGGTCTTCGGTGAGTGGCGAGACAACTTCTGCGGCACGATCGTGGACTCCACGAACGAACGGCTCCACGTTGATTCCTTCCGGATCTCCGGAGAGGACGACGGTGCGGAAGCCCGGGAGTTCTGGCAGCGGTCGAGCATGGACGCCTACTCGTCGTCAGTGCACCTAGAAGCCCTCATCACGGGTGTGGCGTACGTAGTCGTCTGGGCTGACGCCAAGGGCGAGCCCACCATCACCCCAGTTCCCAGCTCCCGCATGGCTGTCTCCTACAAGCCTGGCTCCCTGTGGGAGCTGGAGGCCGCGGCGCGCTTCGAGATGGACTCGTGGGGCCGGCAGCAGGTCACCCTTTGGACTGAGGACTACGTCTATGAGGTGGCCTACGGCACGACCGAATGGGACCAGGGCGTAAAGGAGCCCAACCCTCTCGGGATCGTCCCCGTAGTGCCCTTCGAGAACCGCTCTCGACTCGGCATGGATCCGGTATCCGAACTCGCCAACTGCATCCCGATTCAGGATGCGATCAACAAGACGACCATGGACGCACTGACCGCGTCCGAGTTCGCGGCCTTCCCCCAGCGCTTCGTTACGGGCCTGGAGATTCAGGAAGACAGCAACGGCAATCCCATCGAGCCGTACAACGTCGGCCAGGACAAGCTACTTCAGGCTGAGGATCCGGCTGCCAAGTTCGGTTCCTTCGCTGCTGCTGACCTCAGTAATTACGTGACGTTGGTAGACATGCTCGTCCAGCACCTCGCGACGGTTTCGAGGGTGCCCAGCCATTACTTCCTCGTTAACACGACTACCGCCCCTTCCGGAGAAGCGATCATCTCGGCAGAGGCCGGCCTTGTCGCCAAGGTCCGGGAACGGATGCTCCACTTCGGCGAATCGTGGGAACGAGTCATTCGACTTTGCTTCGCGGTCAAGGGTGACAAGCGCAAGGACGCCTTCGAAATGGAGACGCGTTGGCGCGACCCGGAGTACCGCACTGAAGCACAGCACGTTGACGCACTACTCAAGCTGAAGCAGCTTGAGGTGCCTCTCGAATTCCTGTGGCACGAGGCTGGATTCTCCGGAACTCAGATTGCTGACTTCCGTGAAATGCGGAAGGAAGACGCCAAGGCTCAGGCCGAGATTCAGAAGCTCATGCCCCAGCCGCAGGTTACTCCTCAGGGCCAACAGCCCAACCCCAACAAGCCTCCACAGGGCAACTCCGGTAATGCAAACCGGAAGATCCATGAGGCTAAACCCTGACCCGCCGAAATGGCGAGTCCCTTCCGAAATGGAATCACGCATGACTACTCAGGACGACAACGCCGGCCAGCAGGGCAACGAGGGAAATCCTCCCGCTCCTTCCACTGGTCCGACGCTGGAAGAGGTCATTGCCGACCGCGACAAGTGGCAGGCACTCAGCAAGACCAATGAGAAGCGCTGGAACGACACCAGTGCCGAGCTTCAGCAGTTCCAGGCCGCACAGCCAGCGGCCATCGAGACCGCTCGCACCGAGGGCCGGACGTCCGCTCTCGCAGAGGTCTCCACGGAGCTGGTGACTGCGGAACTGCGACTCCAGGCCGCGGGTGTAGGTGCCGACCTTCCTGACCTGTCTTACCTCGACCTCAACCGGTTCACGGGCGAGGACTCCCGCCCGAACGAGGATGCCGTCAAGTCGTTCATTGAGTCTCTGCCCAAGCAGAGCAATTCCGGAGCGGGATTCCCGCAGATCGCAGGCGCTGGCCACAACAAGGGTGGTAACGGCGGAGAGTTCACCAGCAACGATCCGGGCGCGCTTGCCGACTACATCACGGGCGGGGCTTTTATTTAGCCTCTCCATTCCCTTAGTTCAGCCCTCCTTCTGGGGGGCTTTTTTCATGCCCGATGGAGGCTTCTTTGCCGCTTACTACGCATCACTTTAATCTCGACCCCAAGCAGGTCACAATTGCCGCTCTCGGCCTCCTGGACCGTCAGCTGACCCTTGGTGCCATCCCGGCCCGATACTCCGAGCTGAATTTCACCGGCGGTCTCGGCGACGTGATCAACGTCAACCGTGAGTCGCGAGGCATCCCGGTTGTGGCCGGTGGCATCTCCTCGCCGATCGTGAACCCCATCACCGGCGACAAGAACGTCTTCGCGGCTGCGTCGGACAGGCCGCTTCCCGCGGCTGCCCGCCAGGCCCCGGCCGGCTTCATCAACGAGTCGAGGTTCCCGGTCCAGCTCACCACGCTGGCACAGAACGCAACCACGCTGTCCATGGAGCAGGTTGCCTTTGACCTCCGCCAGTTCGGCTCTCAGGTGCTCTCCAAGCTCACCCGAGGCTTCGCCGAGTACTTCGACGACACCACGGCTGCCTTCATCAAGGCGAACATCAACCGAGCGGGTCTGACTGCCGGACAGAAAACGGCGATCGGTGGCGACGTCTCCGTCACCCTCCCCAAGGTGGACGGCACTGCGGCCAACATGTCCGCGCGGGCCCTGGCCCTGCGAACCGCACTGGTCGATGCGCGCCTCGCGCTCAACCTCGCGCAGGTCCCCGTCAGTGAGCGGTTCCTGATTGCCGGCCCCGAGGTCGAGGCGATCCTTCTGAAGGACCCGGAATTCGTGGCCGTCGACTACAGCGGCGACACGAACGCTCTGCGTCGGGCCGTGATCGGCCGCATCTACGGCTTCGACATCGTGATTCACAACTCCTTCGCGCTGGAGATGTACCTCTTCCACAAGAGCGCGCTCCTCATGGTCTCGGCCTGCCCCGCCATCCCGATGGGTGCGGTTACCGGCTCGGTCCAGGACGTGAACGGCGTCGCCACTCGGCTGCTGGTCGACTACGACTACGCCAAGAAGGCGGACACGCTTGGCCTCGACACCATGTACGGCCTGGCCACCGTCAAGGAAGACCCGGACTACGCGGTGCGAGGCACCCTGATCGGCGAGAAGTTCGTCAGGGGCCTGAAGATCGCCATCACCGAGACGCCGTAACCCTATGCCTCTCGTGACGACTGACGATGTGCTCACCCGTCTCGGGCGACCTGCGACGGACGCCACGGAAGAGGCCCGGATCGCGGCCTTCATTGAAGACGCCACTGCCCTTGTGTGCGATTACTGCGGGACAGATTTCCAGCAGCCGACATGGGATGCAGTGCCGGGATCAGTGAAGGCCGCTGTCTGCTCCGAGGTAATCCGCTGGCTCTCTGTTTCTCCAGGCACCGTCATGGAAAAGACCGGAGACCTCCAGGTCGAGTACGCACAGACCGCGTTCATAGCGGGCCTCTCAGAGTCCGCCAAGTCGATGCTGTCCAGGTACAGGAAGCGTCTCGGATCAATCCGTCTGATCACCTGGACGGAGGTGGATCCGGATGGCGCTGTTTAACGACTTCATCGAGGTCCGCCGCACGCCGCTTGTCGAGGACGCCTACGGCCATCACCGCGACTGGGACACCTACACGATTGTCTGGTCCGGGTTTGGGGCCGGCGTCCCCTACCTGCGGACGCACAAGGCCGAGACTCCCATCCGGGAGACGACTACGAACAAGGCGACGATCTACCTTCCCGGCAACCTGCCGGTGGACTCGTCCGACCAAATCCTCTTTCAGTCCAAGCTCTGGACGCCCGAGGGAGAGCCGTGGAAGTGGCGGCTCGGCTCCCGCCAATACACCATGATCCACGTTCGAGGGGTGACGAAGTAATGGCCACTCCAAAGCGGGGAAAGCAGTACACCCGATCCGGCACCAAGGATTTCACCTTCGAGACCGACTTGGGCTTTGAAACGAAGCTCATGAAATCCGGTGAGGTGCGCGCCCTGGTCGCTGCGAAGACGGGCGAGATGGCGGGCAACATGATCAAGGCCGCTCCCCGCGGGCCTCACGTCACCACCGACGCCTACTCAATCAAGAAAAACATCCACCCATACGTCGAGCAGGTTGGCGATGAGTGGGTTGGGTTCGTGGTCGTCGAAGAGAACGATCGAGCACGCCACGCGATGCTTCAGGAACGGGGCTACCGCGACCCGGCAGGGCGCCGGCACGCAGGCCGCTTCTACCTCCGCTCAGTCCTTCAGAGTGAGCGGGTGGAATGAGACAAGACCCGATACCCCTGATCGTCGGCTTCCTCAGGTCCCTCCCCGAGATTCCCGCAGGTGCAGTGACCGGCACCCTCGTAGGCCGGAATGTGGGAGAGACAACGATCTACCTCATGCAGTCCGGTGGATACCGCAGCAAGCGGGACCGCGTAGACCGCTTCTTCATCGTCTACGACGTGTACGGAGCAAGCCCGGCTGAGGCCGGGGCACTGGCCTACACCGTCCGCGAGTACCTGCTTGAGCAGCTACCAGGGAAGAGCCTCAACGGCGCCCTGGTCCTGGACGTGCGCGAAGAGGACGCCCCGAGCTGGCACCCGGACAAACAGTCCCTAGAACCCGCCTACTCGGGCGAGGTCTCTGTGTACCTCGTGACTGACGACTGACCCCCCTCCAACTCCGCAGTCCTAACGGCCCTTTGGGGCCGTTTTTTTGTGTCCCCAAAGGAGCCTGTATGGCCAATAACGACCCCTCGAAGATCCGGTTCGCCCCGAAGGGCAACGTCTACATCGCACCTGCCGTAGGTGCCACGCTGCCTACCGCAGTCGGCGACGGCAAGACCGCTCCCACTGGCTACAAGTCCCTCGGCTACGTCACCGACGCTGGTGTCGTCATCACTCCCACAGTGACGGCCGACCCGGTCAACGTCTGGCAGTCGGCGGTACCGGTCCTGTTCAACGTCTCGGCCGCCACGTTCACCATCGCGGCGACTTTCGCTGAGACCAGCATCAACACCACTGAACTGTTCTTCGGTGCGTCCTGGACCGAGGTCGAGCCTGCCGGTGGGGGCACCGTGGACACCTGGCGACTGGACCTCGCCAGCACCCCGGACCTCCAGGAAATTTCCCTCGTCGTGGACTGGGGCCAGGGCGCCCACCTGACTCGGGTCGTCATCCCGCGGTCGATGGTCCAGGAGCGCGGCGCGATCACCCTTGTTCGCAATGCGGCACAGGAGTACCAGCTCACCATTGACGCCCTCGACTCTGACGGCATCCTCGGCTACGTCCTGACGAACCAGGACATGACGACCGTCGCCCCGTAGTCCTTGGGAATTGATTCCCAACTCCCCTGCCGGGGAGGGCTCGTAGTCCCCGGCTCCTTCTCTCACCCATCCAGGCCCCCTCAGCGGGGCCCTTTTGCTGTCCCCACCCACCTGGAGTTCTCAATGACTGTTGCCAAGAAGACTGCTGCCAAGAACCTCTCCGCGCCGGCCGATGAGGTCGTTGTCGAGACCGAGGTGCCGAACGCGGACGCTGAGCTTGGTGTCGCTGCTGCTGAGGCAAAGGGCGATGGAGTCGCCATCGAGCACAACGGCAAGACGTACATCCTGCCGTCCCCTCTGGACTACCCGGTTGATGTCGTGTTCGCGGACAACGACTTTGAGGCCGTCCGCATCGTCCTGGGTGAGGCCCAGTGGCAGGAGTACCGGAAGGCGAAGCCGACCATTCGCGACTTCCAGGAGCTGAACAACAAGATCAACGCAGCTTCGGGAAACTGAGCCGAGCTGTCTACATCATCAGGAAGTTTCCCCAAGAACTCGAAGCGGACTTGCTTCAGTTCTTCGGGGTTGACTTCCTGGATTTGTGGAGTGGGCAGCTCTCCCTACGCCGAATCAACGTACTGATTGGATCTCTCCTCAGGCAGCCGGGCCGATCCGCCCTTGCTGCTGCTGTGGACGAGAGTGCCGAGTGGTCAAACTCGGATCACCTACTCGCCCGGGTGCACGACGCCCTTGAGCTTTCTAATTGGCTGTTCTACCAGGCCAATTCGGGTGAGGACGCGGAAGAGGTCCCCGCACCCACGCCGATGCTTCGCCCTGGCCAAGAGGAAGAGATTCCCGAGCCTGCGACGCCTAGCTATGCCTCAACCGAAGAGGTGGTGGATTTCTTCAGCCGGATGAATAGCCTCTAAGGGGGATCGATGCCCGAATCTGGAAGCATCAAGGTCGGAAACGCCTGGATCAAGATTACCCCTGAGCTGGATCATTCTCAGCTGAAGGCACAGCTCGACAGAGCCGAGAAGGAAATCGCGGCATTCAGCGGCAAGACGGAAACGCTTGCCCGTCAGACCGCCAACCTCCGTACCAAGCTCGAAGAGTACGTCACTGCTCGCTACGGCGAAGAGGCCGCCAAGCGCGTGAAGCTGGAGCAGGCTGCCGCAGCGAAGCGCGAGGAGTACAACAAGACCGAGACAGCCGCCGTCATCAAGGCGTTCTCCACGGTCACCGAGGCCAGCGCTGCGGCTGAGCGCGCCCAGACCATGGCCAGGGAGAAGGCCGCTCGACAGCGCGAGCGGATAGCCCTCAACTCTCGAAACCTTGAGGTGCGTTACGGCAGCGAGGTAGCTGCTTCGTACCGCAAGGACGTTGCGGCCATGATGAAGGAGAACAAGGGCCTCTCCCTTGTCAGGATCAACGAGGCCAAGCAGTGGTCTGCGGCTGAAGTCCTGGAACAGCGCAAGGTCGCTGCGGAGAACCTGAAGCAGACCAAGGCCCGTGAGGCCCAGGTCAAGACCCTGTCGGCTCTGGTCATCCGTCAGGCTCAGATGGAGACCGCTGAGGCGGTCAAGGCCGCTCGTACGGCACAGGCAGCCCACACGGCGGCGTACGCCACCCGCAAGGCCGAGATTCTTTCCACGATGAACGGTCTGAAGGCCGCGAGCATCGCAGCGGCTCAAGGGCAGGTGGCTGCGGCACAGTCCGCGAGGAAGGCATCTCAGCAGCAGATCGCGGCGAACAACCGCACCGTTCAGGCCCTCCAGGACAACGCCAACAAGACGTCGAAGTCCTGGACCAAGGCCACGTACACCATGGGCCAGAAGCTGAATTCCTTCGGCTCCTCGGTGAGTGAGTTCGGCCGCACGATCAACAGCAACATGGTTACGCCGCTGCTTGCCGCGGCCTCTGCTATGTCGTTCTTCGGCATCAAGGCTGCTGACTCGATCATGCAGTCACAGAGCGCCCTTGAGAAAATGGGTGTCAGCGCGAAGGACGCCACGAATCAGCTCAACGTCCTGAAGGAATACGGTACTCAGACTCCGTACACCGTCGAGGATATGTTTCAGTACGGAACCCTGTACACCCGTGCTGCCCAGTCTCATGGGCTGAGCTCGAAGCAGGCGACGACTCGTTCCACCAATCTCGTCATGTCGATTGGTGACCTGGCGGCGTACTCGGGTATCACCGATCCGGAAATGGTCAAGCGCGCCTATCAGGCTGTCGCCACCATCCAGGAGTCCGACCGTGCTGGGCTCCGTAACGTCAAGTCGCTGGCACAGAACGCCGGCCTCACAGTTCAGGAACTTGCGAATCTTCTCGGCTTCAAGGACAGGAAGCTGAACGAGAAGGAACTTGACGCTCAGAAGAAGTTGATGGAGAAGAACGGCGTCTCCTGGAAGATGCCTACGAAGTCCACTGCCGCATCTCAGATGATGAAGTGGATGCAGAACGCGATGGAGACCGGTGGTGTGCCGGGCGAAAGCATCGTGGAAGCCATCCTTGGCAAGGGAAAGGCCATTGGCACCGGCACGGACGACGCGCCGGCCAAGCGTCTGGGTACCGCCACGATTACGGCTCGACTGGCCAACATGTTCGAGCAGGCCAAGTACGGCCTTTCCGAGATGTTCATTCAGCCCGACAAGAAGACGGGCGAATACCGGTACGCCGGACCTGGCGCGGCACTTATGGGCAAGAACGGCCTGCTGGACACCGTGTCTGGGCTCGGAGCCGATCTCAAGAATCCGTCCGGCAAGCTGATCGCCGAATTGTTCAAGGATCTCACCATCCTGGGAGGGTGGGTCAAGAAGGCCGTCCAGGTACTCAAGGACAACCCTGGGATCACTGACGCAGTCATCGAGATCGGCAAGTTCGCCGCCCTGGTCGGCGTTGCGTCTCTCGCACTGGGCGCCGTGATCAAGACGTTCGGACTCCTCACCAAGGTCTTCTCCCCTGTCGTGGGCCTGGCCCGCGGTCTGTACAAGGCCGGCAGGGGAACAACGAGGATCGGTTCTGCGGTAGCTAGCGGTATTGCCTCCAAGGCCCGAGGCGACAGCTTCAAGAACGGCTACAACGAGCGTCGTACAGCTCAGAGCCCCAGCCGACAGGCTGATGCACTTCAGCTCGACACCAGCCGGGCTCAGCAGAACATCAGGGAACTCGACGACGAGATCGAGAGCCTGCGGACCAAGATCCGGAACTTCCGGGGCGAGAACTTCAACGAGCTGGCCGAGAACCTGGCGGGTGCCGACCGCAGCGTGAGGGCTGCGGCGGAGAAGGCCGCAAAGGCTGTCCGTGAGGCGGACACCGCTACGACCAACCTCAAGGGGCTCAAGCTCCAGGCCCTCGACGGCGAGTTCAACAAGGTCGCGGAGACCTCCAGCTCCCTCAAGAGCCAGGTCCGAAAGGCTGCCTCCAACGTCTCAGACTTGAACGGCAAGGGGCTCGGGGACCTGGACGGCGAGCTGTCCGGCGCCAAGGGCAAGTCGAAGGCGCTGGACTCCGCTCTCAGCGAGGCCGCCAAGCAGGCCGGGAATCTCAACGACAAGACCTTGGGCAAGCTCAAGGGCCAGGTCAACCACGTCAAGGATGCGGCGGACGATGCCCGCGGCAAGGTTGGCGGAGGGAAATCCTCCCTGATCAGCCGAGTGGGTCAGCTCAATGAGATGAGCACGGGATCGGTCGTCAAGCAGATCAAGGCCCTCAAGGACGCCCTCGACGACGCGGCGGGCAAGGCCAACACGCTGAACTCGCGCCTGAACTCCATCTCGGAGCACGCTCCTGCTAGTGGGACCAAGGGCAAGCCGAAGCCTCCCAAGAAGCGCAGCGCTCTCGGGAGTGTCCTTCCGGGCTACACACCCGGCAGAGACGTCCATGTGTTCAGCAGCCCCACGGCCGGCGAACTGCACCTCTCCGGAGGTGAGTCGGTTATGCGGCCTGAGTGGACGGCCGCGATGGGTGCCGACGAGGTCACCCGCCTCAACAACGTTGCTCGCACCAAGGGTGTGGCTGGTGTTCGTCGGGCCATGCGGTTCGCCAAGGGCGGCATCCTCGGGAAACTCGGCCTGGACGACATCGTTGCCGCCGCAGGCAACTTCAACGTCGGCAGGGACGTCCTCGGCGCCGCTAGCGCCGTGAGTATGTACCAGTCCTCCGACGCTCTCGGCGGAGACACCCAGAAGGGCATGAAGGGCGCTGGCCGTCGAGGTAACAACTTCATCGGCTCTGACGTCGGAAGAAAGTCCAGAGGGATGTATGACTTCATCTCCACGGACGTCTTTGAGCTGCTGAAGAAGGCGCCCATCCCCAGCGGGGTAAGCCAGGTCATTGGTGTACTCGGCGGCGCGCTTGCACCGGTTCAGAGTGAGTACTTCTGGAATGACGTCTGGAAGGGCGAAGGCAACGTCCTCGAACGCGGCAAGAAGTACATGAGTGACATTCTGTCGATGAAGACACTGAAGTCGGTAATCGGCAATCTCTTCGGGGGCACGGTAGACACCCTGAAGTCTCTGTGGAAGGGCGGAACGGCATTTCTTTCCGACCCCGTTGGCACGATCAAGGAGGGTGTAAACGGCGTCTGGGAGATGTCCCGGGAGACGTTCAACGGTTTCGTAGACACCGTGAAGGGCATCAAGGAGATATACCAAAACCCCCTGACCTACGGGGCAGAGGTAGCCGGTGAGGTCTTCGAGACTGCCAAGGAGAACCTTCCCAATCTGACAGGGCTCTTCGATTTCAGTGGGGACGGACTCACGTCCGGCCCTCCCGATATCTCCAAGCTCCTCGAAGGAGCGGGCAGTTCCGTCCCAGGTGTGGGAGACAGCGTTTCCCGCTGGACCCCGCAGGTCAAGGCGGTCCTGGCGCAACTCGGCCTTCCGGCCTCTGACTTGGCTCTGGTGCTTCACCGCATCAAGGTCGAGTCGGGAGGCAACCCGAATGCGATCAACCTGTGGGACTCCAACGCGAAGGCCGGCCACCCTTCGCAGGGCCTCATGCAGACGATCCCCAGTACGTTCGCGGCATACGCCGGCCCGTACAAGTCTCGGGGCATCACTGACCCCCTGGCCAGCATCTACGCCGGATTGAACTACGCCACCTCGCGCTACGGCTCGGGCTGGCGCAAGGCTCTGTCCGGGACCCAGGGCTACGCCAAGGGCACTGATGGGGCTGCAAAGGGTTGGGCATGGGTTGGCGAGCAAGGCCCGGAACTCGTGAACTTCAAGGGCGGGGAAACCGTCCTGACGCACGAGGACAGCGTGATGTCCGCTGGATCGGCGATGCGGGGCTACGCCTCGGGCACGTCGAGCACCAGGACCACGGGACTCGCCGTGGATGCGCTGAAGGGTGTTTCCACGCTCAACACTGCGGTCAACAAGCTGTATTCGATCATCAGCAAGGCGTTCTCGTCGGGCCGCATCGGATCCGGCACTGCTAACAGCCTGAACAAGTGGCTGGACAAGCAGAACAAGACCCTTCAGAAGCTCGTGTCTGACCGGACGACTATCGCGACCAAGCTCAAGGACGCGAATACCAAGCTGGCAGACGTGAAGGCACAGGAAAGCGACATGGCCTCGTCCATCGCGGACAAGGCGACGCAGGAACGTTCCCTCACCTCTCTGTTCAACACGGAGGGCGTCTCTGTCTCCTCGGCCATCTCTGGACTGAAGGAGCGCCTGGCCGCCATCAAGTCGTTCCAGTCCAACGTTGCCGGCCTGGTTAAGCGCGGGTTCTCCAAGGAGATCATCGCGGAGATTGCAGAGGCGGGCCCCGTAGAGGGCGGCGCCATGGCGAAGGAACTGATGAACGCTACCGGTGCTCAGATCACCGAGTTCAACAACACCTATAAGGCCATCGGCACACAGGCCAGCTCCCTGGGGAAGTCCGTGGCGAGTTCCTACTACTCCACCGGAAAGGCCGCTGCACAGGCTCTCGTTGACGGCTTGATGGCTGACGACAAGAAGCTGACCAAGGCTATCGAGAAGTTGGCCACGGCCATCCAGAAGAAGCTAAAGAGCAAGCTGAAGATCAGCACCAGCACCCCGGTTGATTCCTCCCTCGCAAGTCTCCTGACCTGGCTCACGGGTCAGGGCCAGGCGGTCAAGGGCGGAGGCAACACCGGAAAGAAGAAGACGACTAAGACGACCACGACTTATTCGACGGACTCTGACGGTCGCAAGGTCACGACGGTCACCACGACCACGACGGATCCGGCCAAGGGCACTACCACCACGGTCACTAAGCGGACCGTGGGCGGAAAGACCACTACCTCTACCAAGGTCACGAAGATGAAGGGCTATGCGACCGGTACCCGGTCTGCGGCTCCCGGAATGGCTCTCGTGGGCGAGAGAGGTAAGGAGCTGATCAATTTCAAGGGCGGTGAGCGCGTCTTCAACGCCCAGGACACCGCTGGAATGTTGGGCCCTCGCTACGAGATCCACATTCATGAAGCGAAGGCTGAGGACACCACTCAGTCTGTCCTTCGAGCGCTGAAATACGCAGAAACGATGGCCGCCCTCTGACACATAGGAGCGCTAATGAAGGAGTGCTAAATGCCGATTCCCGCACGCTCAATAGCTACTGGTGATGATCAAGATCCCGTAGTGATCTACCCAGTACCTGAGCGATGGCAGCGCACCTACGTGTCAATACGAGGCAGGAACGGTGAGGGGGAGGAGATCCCCCTCACCGGCCTCCGGTCCGGCTCCTGGCCGGCCATGGTGCTACAGCCAGGGGCTACCGGGCTCGACATGCCCCCGTACGCCGTCCACATGGACGAGTCTCCCAACCTGGACGGTGCGACAGTCCGCGGTGCCAGGGCGACAGCTAGGCCCGTGATGCTCCCCATCTTCATCTACGGAATTGACCGCAAGACCCTGCGGGAGTTCAAAGCGAAGCTAGCCAACGCTCTGAATCCCAGGCTGGGTTACTCCGTCCTGACGTTCATTGAGCAGGACGGAGAGACCAGGCGACTGAAGTGTTACTACGCGGGAGGAATGGAAGGCAGCGAGGCAGTAGGTAGCTCGGGGTTCACCTGGATCTCCTATGGCATCCAGCTCACCGCCGCGGATCCCTTTTTCTACGGAGACACCGCGACAGCCGCCAACTGGTCCTTCGGCTTGGACCAGCCTCTCCTCTCAAGCTCGTTCCTCCCCGTGACCCTGGCAAAGGGAGTGGCGTCCACAGGAACTCTCACCGTTGAGAATCCGGGGGACATCGAGGCTTGGCCCGTCTGGGAAATCACCGGCCCGCTAAAGCGATTCAAGTTCACCGGGCCGGACGGCACATCCTTCGGCATCTCTGATCAGCCAGGCGGAGCCGACGTGATCGCCACAGGACGAACTCTGACAGTGGACTGCCGTCCCGGCTTCAAGACGGTCGCGGACGACACTGGACAGATTTATTTCCCTCTGCTGTCTGCCAGTCCCTCTCTCTGGTCTGTGCCTCCCGGCACCTCGACAGCTCAAGCCGATCTTCTCGCCGGTAGCGGTCGCCCAACGGTGAAGATGACGCTCTATCCACGCTATTTGACTTACTGACATGAGGTGCACATGGGATACCGAGTGGAGGTGCGCGACGCTGCCCTGAACCGAATAGGCATCATCGACACATGGATCTCGATGGATCTAGTAGTTCGGTATTGCCAGCAAGGCACATGGCAGATACTCGTGGCCGCGGGGACTCCTCAGGCTGACCTTCTCCAGAAGGGCGGCGGCGTCGCCATCTATCAGGATGGTGTCGCCCTCCCCATCCTCACCGGGCAGATTGAGAGTTTCCAGCACTATTGGACAAGCGCTCAACACACTTCCCTCGGCTCCCTGTACTTCGGCGGAAAATGCGACAACAAGCTGGCGTACAACCGGCTGGCCTTCCCTGACCCGACCAAGGCTGCAACCCAGCAGTGGCAGGCGACCGACAACGGTCGAGCAGTTTCCGGCCTCGCTGGTCACCTCGTATGGGACGAGTTGAACAAGGCGATGGGGGCTGGTGCGCTGGCCAGCCGTCGGGCGGCCGGCGTCGAGATCGGGAACGATGTCGCGCTCGGCAAAGCGGTCTCTGACAACCTCCAGTGGGATGTCATCGGCACGAAGCTCGAATCGTGGATCGACACCAAGACGACCGGCTACCGGTTCCTGTACGACCCCAACGCCAAGAAGATCAACCTGAGCCTGTTCACTCCGCGGGACCGCTCCAAGGCGGTCAGGTTCAGCAAGGAACTGGGGAACCTTCGAGAGTTCACCTGGTCCCTGACGGCTCCGACCGTCACGCGGGTCATCGTGGCCTGCCAGGGCACCGGCAAGGGCCGGTACCTGTACCAGCAGATCGACAGCGCCACCGAGGCCGAGTGGGGCCTTCAGGTCGAGCAGTTCCTAGACCGTAGGGACCTGCCCCTCAAGGCTGACCCGGCTACGGGACTCCCGATCAAGGCCGACCTCTCGGTGACTGACGCGCAGTTCACCACCGCCAAGCAGGCCGTCTTGGACGCTGCTGCGGAGGCCCTGAATACAGGCGCCAAGAACGGCAACTTCCAGATTTACCCCGTCGATACCGAACAGATCAAGTTCGGCCGGGACTACTTCGTCGGCGACATTGTCACGGTCTCCATTGACGGGGTCGAGTACACGGACATTGTGCGTGAGGTCTCCATCACCGTAGACCAGGGCGGAGACTCCGAAACCATTACTCCGACCATCGGTGAACAGGGTTCAGGTAACCCGCTCAACCTGTACAAGACGGTTTTCGATATGCGCGAGAAGCTGCGCAAACTTGAGGCGAGGATGTGAAGCATGGCCGAGATTTCCTACCCGTTCAATGCGGACAATGCGACTACCGGCGCCGCCAAGGCCGTATCGGAAGCCCAGTGGCAAAAGATGGCCCACATGTGGGGAAGCGACCGGGTTGACCTCCAGCTCGGGTTCGGCGCTCAGAGCGCCGGAAACCTTCCCTTCCCGGGCTCGGTAGTCAACGTAACGACCGTCCAGGTAGGCGTTGGAAAGGCTTGGGTCGGCGGCTTTTATTACGAACTGACGGCCGCCAAGACGGTGTCCATTACCGCCAACTCAGGAAGCACCGGGCGCAAGGACCTCATCGTTCTTCGACTTGATATGTCGAAGCCCGGAGTGAACTTGGCGGTTCGCGCCGGCGTGGCCGCCGCCTCGCCTCTCGTCCCCATGCCTGTTCGCGGAGTGGGCGGAATTACGGAACTCCCTCTGTACGAGGTCTCTGTTCCGGCTAACGGAGGGGCGATCTCGCTTATCGGTAGGGCGCCATACGACATGCCCTCGGCAGTGGGCTTCCCCTGGAACGCGGGAGAGAGCGCACTGCTTTTGCCTGCCGGAACGTTCAGCTACGACATGGATAGCAACGTCGACGGAGTGAGAAACGAAAGGTACAACGACAGGGAGGCGGTTGTTGCAACCAGGACGATGGGCCCGCCTGGCCCCTATCTTCCTGCCCTTTTGAATGACAGTGACCTGCCTAACTCTTTTATTGACGCGGCCTCCTCGGGGCAATGGCGATGGATCGCCCCCAATACGGTCTCGTTCGCTATCAGCATCAACAACCCGCTCGGCACGACGTTCCAAACCGATGGCGGAGTCGCTTACGGCATTCGGCTTCCCGTTCCGGCTCACGCAACTATGCGTCAGGTATTTCACGGTGTCCTGAACAACCCAGTCACCTTCAATGGGATACCTGGTTTCACTACCTTGACGGGTTTCTCAGGAACGGGAGCATCTAACACCTTCATGAGCATTTACATGCCTAGTGCCACCAACCCGGCTTCCGGCCTTGATAACTTCAAGACTCTTCCGCCTAAGGCCACGCTCACCTTCTCTGGCACATATGAGGCCAACATCTTCTAGTAAGTGAGGACCACATATGGTTAGAAATACTTTCGGTGGAACCGCTGCGGACGTCGCAGAGGACGCGGCAGGCGCTCGATTTCCTGGCGCTGTCGGCGCCGTCTGGGACGGGATCGGGGAAAACGCTCGGCAGATCACCGACCTAATCGACGCGCAGAATGGGCCCATCTCAAGCCTGCGGGCAGATGCTCAGGGCATGGTGGCTCAGTTCCAGGGCCCTGAAGGCGTCGAGCGCCTATGGGTTGATTTCGGGGCCGGCCGCGTTGCTCTCGTGGCCACGAACGTAGGCGAGCGCCTGGCGGGCCACCTGGAGGCTCCTGACCCTCACGGGTCTTTCAGCGCTGCCCAGGATTTCGTCACAGGCCAGAAGGGTGCTCCTTCGGGCCTGGCTTCCCTTGACGAGTACGGCAGGGTTCCGGCTGACCAGCTGTCGGTGTGCCCTGCGGGGAGCTACAGCCCTTCAGGCTGGGGAGCCCACTGGAAGGCGGCGAGAGCCAGCACCCTTACCGGTGGGAAGGCTCGAATCATCGTGGTCGGCGGTTCAACCGCGCAGGGCTACTACGCAACGAACCTGCACTCAGGTGGATGGGTTGGAAGCATACGAACAGCCCTACAGGCACAGTGGGGCAATGGTGGGTCGGGCATGTTCTCGGCCTCTCGGTCTGCGACCTACATTTCGGGTGATTCCGATGCCGCCGCGGTGGCGGCCTGGAAGGGCAATGGATCGATCCTCACCCAGTCTGGCCTTTGGTCTCTCGGTGAGAGCAATTACGGTCCGGGAGCTACCTACCTCTACGCCGATACGACGAACGCGAGCCTGACCTTCAAGGTAACCGGCTCTACCGTCCGGATTTTCACCCTTACGGGAGAGTCGGCCCGAGCCGGTTACACCTACACGATCGACTCAGGTGCTCCGGTCGCAGTGGCCGACGCAGGAGGTTCCGCCACCACCATTCAGGTTGTCAGCGCTTCGGGTCTTTCCTCGGCTCAGCACACGGTAACTATCACGTGGGCCGGAACGGCATCGGGAACGAATCAGTCCCTGTCCGTTGTAGGTGTGAGTGGAGAGAACAGCTCGGGAATTGTCGTGGACAACCTCGCGAAGGCGGGAGGCAGAGCCTCGGCGTATGACAAGCCCGAGGCTTCCGCGCTGAACTCCGTATGGAACGGCGGGAAGGACTACCCGGCAGACCTGGTTATCTTCACGGCAGATCCTAGCGACGCTGCCGCTGGTACCTCTGGCGACGCTTGGGCAAAGTCCGTTGCCAAGTATTTCCAAGCCGTCAAGGACGCGAACAAGGGGAAGACGGACCTTCTGCTTGTCCTCCCGCACCTCGGGAAGCACGACGTGAGCAATTACGTGTATCAGGACTATGTGACCCGGGCACGAGGAATCGCAGACGCGTACGGCGCAGCCGTCATCAATCTCTGGCCCATCGGCCGAAACTCTTGGGACTACTGGAACGATCTCGGTTACTGGGGGAACCCTGTGGAGGTAGGTCAGCCTGGTCCCGACTCGGTTCACCTGTCTGACGCAGGGCATTCGTTCATCGCCAGCCAGATCCTTCCTTTACTGAATCCGTAACCTCGCATCGCACCAGGGCCCCTAGACGATACCTAGGGGCCCTTTCTGCTGCCCACACACAGAAGGAGGGGTTTAGTTGCTCCCCTCGGAGATTTTCAATCACGCTGGAACTGTTTCTGTAGTGATCGCGGCCGGTGTCGTGGTTATCGCATCGTTCCGAACCAACACCGCAAAGATTTGGCGAGAAGAGGCGGAAGCCCAAAAGAGTCGCGCCGACCGGCTAGAGGCTTCTCTCAAGGAGATCAACACGCGCCTTTCCCGCATTGAGCTGGAAAACGAGCGACTGGTTCAGCTCCTCACTTCCCTAGACCCATCTCGCCTGGCCGTTGTTCGGCTGACTAATACTTCCTTGGAGGACTAATGGCAACTAACTGGATTGCAGGCGCTGAGCGCCTGGGCGACGGCACCATTGGCGGTGCGATGGACCTGCCGAAGGCCGGCGCCCGCGTCGTCTGGCACACCACGGAGTCCGGAGACGGTGACGCTGCCTTCAAGAGCGTTGCCAACTACCTGATACAGAACGGCTCCGAGCCCCACATTCTTTACGACCCGAGCACTGACCGCATCGGACAGTTCGGCCCGCTCAACGAGAGCGCGCGAGCACTGCGGAACGACGGATCCTCCCGGACGAACCGCGTGGGCAAGGTGTGCATTCAGATCGAAGTCCTGGCGCGAGCCAAGAGCCCGTTCACCAAGACGTGGAAGCCCGGCCCCAACTTCCGGAAGCTGATGGGGGCTATCCGCTCATGGGGTGTCCCTGACGCGTTCCCGATGGGCAACCCTCCCGCCTACCCCGGCGCCTCTCGTCGAGACCGTGCGATCTGGCTGACCACGGCGGGGCACTACTGCCACTCCAACATCCCCGGGAACGACCACGGTGACCCGGGATCCATCTCACCGAAGGCTCTTTTCGATGCTGCACCGGTCGGCAAGCCGGGTGTCCCGGTCTTCCCCGGCAAGCAGTACTTCAAGGCCGGCGCCGACAACGCCCACGTCACGCAGCTCGGCAAGCAGCTGGTGAAGAAGGGCTACGGACGCTTCTACGCCGTTGGTCCTGGCCCTCGTTGGGGTGAGGCCGACCGCAAGGCGGTGCAGGCGTTCCAGAAGGCCCAGCACTGGACCGGTTCGGATGCAGACGGCTACCCCGGCCCGACCACTTGGAAGCGTCTGTTCAGCTAAGGAGAACGACCATGACCAACTTCATTTCCGTCCACGGGGTTCGTATCTACTCCGTGCTCGCGGCACTCGTGCCGGCACTTCTGATCGTCTGGCCCCACGTCCCGTGGGAAGCCATCGTGACCGCCTCCGCGGCCCTCTTCGGTGCCGGTGTGGCTGCTGCCACCCATGAGGACACCAAGACCCGCAGAGCACGAGCGGCCTCGACCGAGTAGGCCGAGACAGCCCACAGGCTAGGTGCAGGGGTGCACCTGGGTTGAGAGAGAAGGAAAGAACGGCCCCCGGCTTCGGCCGGGGGCCTCTTTTTTGTCTCCCCCTAGATGGCCTTCTCGCCTTCCCTGCCTCCACCGTGACCCCAGCCACAGGCTAGGTTGATGCACTTGGAACAGTGCCGGCACTCGACACGGCTGACCCCATCAGGCAAGAAGCCTCCGCAGTCGGCACACTTTCGGCGCTCTTCACTCACAGCTCTCCCTCGTACTTCGTCAGTGCACTCGTGCTCGGGTAGGGGACGGAGTACGTACCCCCTGGCCACACCACGTGGAAGATCGTGCCACCGGTTCGAACGGGCTGCGCCCGGACCACCTCCCCCACCTCGTTCGGGTGGGTGTGGTGCGTGACCTGGTCCCCCTCCCGGATGTCCTCTCTGTATCCGTCCAGCTCTCTGCGGAACTTTTCGCGCATCACTGCTCCTGTAGGATTTACGCAGGAGCGGCCCTGTCCAATTAGCCTGGACAGGGCCGCTTCGTTGTGAGTCGGACTACTTGCCGGTGAGACGCCACTCTTCGCACCTGCGCGTCCAGTAGCGGCGGGCAGCCTCGGTGTTGCCTTCCTCGGCCAACTCAAGCCAGTTCTCGGAGACTTCGTAGTTTCCGGCCTTGGTCGCGGGCTTCGTCGCGGGCCCAGGCTCGGGGGCCTGGATCTCCTCGACCTCGGCCTCAACCTCGACGGGGGCCGGCGCGTTCTCGACGAGAGCCCAATGCACCTTCGAGACGAGGGTGACGGTCTGCGCAGACTCACGAGTCTCCTGGTCCACCAGGTCATAGCGGCTGTCACCGGTGTAGACAATCTTGACCTTCACCCATCGGCCAGGCTTCGGGTTCGCCTTTCCGGCCTTACCGCCGTACCAGATGACCGGACCGTCGGGACGGGTCCGACTCGGCAGGTAGCTGACCTCCCGGAACTGTCCAGAGGTCCAGGTCGAAGGGCCCTCGCCGGCCTCGTCGTCGCCCAGGGCCTCACCGTCGTAGATGCCAGCAAGCTGCTTGAGCTGCTGCCCTATGCCTCCCTCAAGCGGGGCTTCCGCGTCCGGCCAAATCTGGCGGGCCGCCTTCACGTACCGCTCGCCCCCGAGGACAGTGACCTTCGCGTCCTCCAGGCCCATCCCCTTGACCTGCTGCCTCACGGCCGCGAGTCGGATGCTGCCCTTGCCGCCCCATTTCACGTCGTAGTTCTCGATCTCATCACTGGGAGAGACGAACCCGTACTTCGCACTGAGGATTAGCGTCGGGCCGTCCATGACCTCGGCGGCCATCATGCAGGCCCGGAAGTAGTTTCCGGTGTATCGCTCATCTGCGGGGATCCTCCCCGGAGCGTCCGCCTTCTTACCTCCGCAGGCCACCACTACGAGGCGCTTCGGAGGAGCCGCGGCTTCATCCTGGCGGCCGTGAATGGCCTCCGTGAAGTCGGGCTCATCACCGGCAGGCTCCGGGGCCTGGTCCTCGACGGTGTCAGTCGACAGGTACCCGTTGATGAGTCGCTGGGTCTGCTCGAACGGCTCGGTGAAGGTGTGGAAGAACTTGGAAGCTGATCGCTGGACGGCGCTGTTGGGGTGGGAGCACAGGTGACGAGCCTTCGCCAGGAACCAACCCAGAGTCTCAGCGCGCACCCGACCGGACGCGCCGGTACCTGTCCAGCTCATCCCGGAAAGGTCGACCTTCACGGCCTCGGAGAGATCCTTGAACTGCCAGGCATCGACGTTGAAACCGTACGTGTCCACGAACTGACCTGCGAGGCTCTTGGGCATCTTGATCTGGTGCCGGATCTCGCGCGGGTCGTCCGGCTCGAACTCCAGTTCGTATTTGAGCATCGACTTGCCCGCCATGACGTTGTTGCCGTTGTCGCTGTCGAGCCAACCCCGAGCGATGTCGATGGCGGCGCCGATGGCGTCGTTGGTCAGGTGCAGATCGATGGAGTTCAGAGAGTTCATCCCCTGCGCCACCAGCTCATCGGCACCGACCTGGCTGGCGTCCAGGAGGTCTCTCTCCCCCTTGGTCGTCGGCCGCAGGTTCTTCAGGACGTGCCTGCGGAGCTGTCCGGGCACGGGGAGGGTCTTGAGGTCGCTCATGTCAGGTCTCCTAATTACTTACGCTTGGCGTTGGTGGGCTGGTCTTCCGGGATCGATCGGTCTATGAGGTAGACGCCCCAGAAGCCCCGCGGAAGCGGATCCATCTGCATCCCGAACCGGTCCGTCATTCCGAGCTTCCGAATCTTGGAAGCCCACTCCTCGGCGACCGTGTACGCCATCCCGGAAGTGGGCTCCTTTGCGATCATTTCGACTCGCTTGGAGGGTCTGGTAAAGATGGTGGAGCGCGTACACGTCATTAGATGAGTCCCGAGAAAAAGTTGCCCAGAGCGGGGGGATCAACCGGCTTGTTCTTACTCTTCAAAAGTTCCTGCATGTCGATCACTTGGGCATCCGGCCGCTTGGGCTCGGGGGCCTGGACCTCCTCGACCAGACGGAACATGATCGAGGGGGCGCCGCGGCTCCCGGTCCTCTCGGTCCACATCTCCACGTCGTCCATGCCCTCGACCGTCTCTTTCAGAGCCGCCGCGTTGAGCTTCCCCCACAGGGGCCTCAGCATGTCCGACGACTTCGCCTGACCCCCGTACCGCTTCAGCACTTCCCTGACCAGCTCCTCAGGGGTCTTCATGGGCTTGTTGCCCTCGTTGTTGGTAGCCGCGTCCTTCACGAGCTTTTCGACGCTGGCCATGCTGAAGGAAACAAAGTTCCAGGCCGCCTCTACGGCTTCACGACTGATTTCTTCCTCCATCACCGTGGCGCTGAGCACGGCGGAGACACGCTGAACCTGTTCGGCGGATCGCTCCATGTACGAGGCCAGCAGCTCGGGAAGCTCGGCCATCCGGTCCTCGACCAGGGCCCGGATCTCGTCGAACCGCTCGCCGGCCTCGACGCTGAACCGCATCACCCTGTCCTCTTCCTGAGCCCAGGTGTACGCCGTCTTGAGCGCCGAGGTGTCCGGGAGCTGCCACTTGTTGTTGTAGGGCAGCATCTTCGAGCGCTCGACCAGAACCGGGAGGAGTCGGTTGTACGAGCCGCCCAGGGCCTCGCTCGCCGAGACGTACTTGGCCCACTCCCCCGGAGTGATGTGGGCATGGAACCCAAGGAGAGGCTGAGCAACCGACTGCAAGCCGTCCTTCTTGGTGCGGTTGCTGATCGGCTTCCCGTCCCACGCCGTGCGGAACAGGGTGCTGAACTTGGCGCACTTCTTCTGCGTCTTGAGCACGGCCGCCCACTCCTCTTCAAGGAGCATGCAGCGTCCGTCAATGCCTCCGTCCGCCCCCATCGTGTCCAGCTCCAAACCCGCGAGCATGTCCACCAGAGACGGGCCGGACGACACACCAGACCGCTTCCGGGTGTGTATGAATCCCCCGATCGACTTGCCGAGCAGGGCCGTCGCCGTCCCGAGGGCATAGCCCTTGCGCCCGATGGCGCTCCGACCGGCGAGGACGGTCCAGACCACGATGGGCCGCCGGTCCTCGGTACGCACGCGGCGGCTGATCGCGGCCGAGTACAGCGAGAGACTGGCCGCCCACACTCCGATGGGGTCGGCCTCGCTCGTCGGCATCGCTGCCTCGATGGCCTCGCCCAGAGGGCCGAACTTCATCTGTGAAAACGTTGTCATGAGGTGATCTCTGCTTTCTCTGTTAGGCGGAGAGAGCGACGTCGAGGGACGGCGCAAGGGCGGCGCGAAGCTGGTCCCGGAACCGGGCCCCGTGCTCGTCGCACAGGTCGTAGCTGTCGTCCATGATCGTGAGCGTCACGGTTCCCGTGACCTCCAAACCCTTCTTCGAGCAGGCATCGCACGTCACGGTCTCAACCACTCTGCGGGCCATCAGTGATCCTCTCTCGCGCATCATACATTCAAGTTTTGGTCGTCACGGACTCAATTAAGAGTCCATGGCAAGAGACCGGGCAACGCCCGGTCTCCACCACGGCACCTCATTGGGTCAACTGCTGTACAAGCAGGCCGAGTTAGCGCTTGTTCCCTCGGTAGATGTCACCCTCGATGTAGGTGATCATCGAGCCGTCCGGCGCCTTCATGCAGTAGTGATGTGCCCATGCCGACCACACGAACGACCAGCCGGCATCGTCCAAGGCGTCATCTATGGTGTCTCCGCTACCGGACCCCGCGAAGAACCCGGAGGCGGCGCCATCCATTCCGTCCCATTCGGGTCCGTAGGGGTTTCGCTCGGGAGACAGAATCCGAATCACGTCATCCGCATTCTCGGCGGACTTCAGCTCCTTGAGCTGTTCCTTGATGGTGGTCCAGAACTGGTCAGGCATTTGCGTACTCCATTTCACGAGCGTTCTTGCGGGATATCTGGAAGTCCATGGCCACCCAGCGGACCAACTGTTCTACGGTCGAATGGGGGGAGTCGTAGGTGCTCGCCCGCTCTCCGCACTCCTCGAACACGGCGGTAAGGGCCTTGAGCCGTTCCGCGGAGGTGTCGAGCAAGGCCGCATTAGCGGCCTGCGTCCCCAGCTCGGTGAGGTCGACGTCCAGGCGCTGCATCAACAGGTGCTTCATCGCGCTCACGCGGCGGCCCCGTACTTGGCCCGGTCCTTGTTGCTCATCTGGGCCGGGTTGTGCCACTCGAAGTGCGCGAACAGCGCGAGAGAGCGGGTCAGGCGAGCGGGGAAGGCGAGAACGTGCTCCAGGCCCCGCATCACGAGTCCGTCCAGGTCGGAGGGCTCCGGGGTGTACCCGATCGGGTCCTTCGCCTTGAGGGTGTAGACCTGGCCGGCCATCGGCTCGCCCTCGCTGGTCAGCAGGGTGACCGTGTAGTCACTGATCTCCGGTGTCCACTCCACCGTGACGACGAGGTTCACCAGGTCCTCGGGGATGATCCCCACAGCGATGTTCTTCATTTTCCCTTTGCCTCCGTGTAGGCGTCGATGACCTTGCGCGGGATGCTGCCCCGCGTACCGACGAAGTGGCCGTTCTTCCGGCCCCATTCGCGCATGTCCTTCATGAGCCACGTCCGATGTGCGGCCCGCTCAGCGGACTTGCGGGACTCGGCCGCTATGCGCTTCGACTCCTCACGCCTCGCCTTCTCTTCCGCCACCTTCCGAAGGTGAGCCGGATAGCGAGCGTTGAAGAGCCGTATTTCGGGAGAGAGAAGCGCCGACCGATCTCCCTCCTCCCGAACCTTCCACAGGATCAAGTGCTCCCGAATAAGGTCCGGGCTTTCCTGTAGATCGTTCATTTCGAGGTAACGCTCCACTCTGGAATTCGCCAGAGCCAAAGCGGCGTTGAAATGCATGTTGCCGTGGAGTCTGGCCGTGAGGGTGTCCACCCATACCGTGCTCTCGCTTTTGCGACGCCTGGCATCGGCAGCCGCCTCTACGAGCCAATCGTTGGTCAGGTACATCGTCACCAACCCCTATCGATCCCGTGATCCTGGCGCAGGTGGTTGCCCTCCCAGAGAACCGCGTTCCCGTGTCCCCGCGGGTCGGTCTTGTGGAGGCTCGAAGTCGCGAGGAAGCGGATGATTTCTCCGTGCTCCGAGCACGTCACCACTACGTGGCCGTACGCCACCCAGTGGAGCCGCCCACCATCAGAGGTCCAACGCTTCGGCTCTTCGAATCCCACGAAGCTGAGCGTCATCACCGGTTCGCTACCCACTGCGTTTCGCTCCATTACTTTCCTCCGTCAGCGAGCGCGCTTGCGCTTGTAGAGGTCCAGTTCCACACACACGGAGGGAAGGCCGTAAGAGGCCGCGTACGTGACCGCTTCCGCGTAGTTGTCGAAACGCCTGTGCCAGGCCGGTCCGATGTGAGCGACGTACATTCGGGACCCTTTCAGTGGGTGTGGTCGAGGGTTTCGATGATCGGTACGTAGGTGAACGGACTCGGCGTGGTGCCGTTGTCCCGCGCCCACTGCTTGTGGTCCCTGCGGGAAATCTTCTGGCAGGGCTCGCACAGGAAGTGATTTCCGTCGCCCGTCTTGCAGAGGGGTCCACGGCCCTTGCCGCAGAAGTAGCAGAGGCCACCTCCCTCAATGTGCTCGAATGCCTTGTAAGGCGATGTGGACCAGTTCTGAGTTCCCACGTACGTGCGAGAGACGATCGCGTGCGGCAGAGTAGCCGCCAGGCGGTACATGTCTTTCCATCCCGCGTCCAGCATGGATTCCACGATCGTCCAGGGACCGCACTTCTCGCCGTGCGTCTCGGCCTTGCACTTCTTCACCACGTATCGCCAGCTCATTACGCTGCCTCTCGAATGTCGGTCCAGGAGTAAAGGGCGGTCGAGCCGGGAACTCCGGCCTCAACCTCTTGCACATCGATCCAGAAGTACGTCTTGTACTTCTGCTTGAGCTTGCGGCGAAGGAATTCCTTCGCACGCTCTTCGGCGTCCGACCCGTCCCTGCCGTCCGCGACGATGGTGTACTCGCCTTCTCCGTCCGCCTCGTTGCCTCCCGGCTGGAGGGTGAACGTCCAAACACCCTGGTCCTCGTGGTAGTGCGGGTTGTCGCAGTCCTCGCCGTGGTCAGCAAGGATCTGCTCGGCCGTGTCCGGGTACTTGAAGGCGCGGAAAATGCATGCGTACGTCATGGCCTCCTCACAGGTGAGCGTGCACGAGTAGTCGGATATCAGGCTGTAAGCCAACCCGGACGTCATCCACGCATCCGTGAATGCGTCAGCGGCCTTGAGCTTTTCCGCCTGTTCCTTACGGAACTTCTTGGGGTACTTGCGGGACATGATGATTCCTTTCAGGCGTTGACGGTCTGGCTCTGAACCGCGAACGGGTCCACGTCAGGGATGTCGTTCAGCCGCTCCCAGATTTCGGCGGCCTCGTAACGGCCGGCCGCGTGGAACAGTCGCAGCAGCGGGGTAAGCTCCGACTCGGTGAAGTGCGGAGCCGCGTCGGATGCGATCGAGGCGTTGTCGAACCCGTCGGCAACGTCCATGGCTGCGGTCACCAGGTTTTCCCGCCGCTGGTTCAGCTTGACCAGCTGCGCCATTTGGTCGGTCAGCGACCGCACCTCGTCGGCAAGCTGGACATGCGAGACCAGGAGATCGGCAATCGCGTCGGCCTGCTCGATCTCACTGACGTGACGGTTGCGGCGGGTGGTGAAGAACGGAATGCGCATGATGAACCTTCCGAGTTGTGAGGTGTTTTGGGCGAGCGCCCATGGAAAAGGCCCGGAGCATTAGCCACTCCGGGCCTCTCGACAAACGCGCTCGAACGTGATTACTTACGGGCGCCCTTTATCGGCTCGTCCTGCTCCAGGCCGCTGAAGGTGCGGACGTACTGTCCGATGGTCATCCGATCCCAGTCGGGCAAGATGTTCCTGTGTGCCTCGCACAGCAGGACTCGGAACTTTTTCGTCCGCCCCTCATCCCACGTGGATCGGACGGTCATGGCGCGGTCCGAGCAGTGGCCGGCGTCGTCACCTATGTAGTGCTCGCAGATCCATCCGTCCTTGAGAAGCCGCTCCAGGACCGCCTTCGCCTCGTCGGCGCTGTCGGTCATCCCGATCCAGTAGGTGTGTCTGGCGTCCTGGTCGAAGGCGTAGGTGAACCAGCGCTCGGGGTGCCCGTCGTCGGTGCCCTGGACCTTCACCACGTATCCGCGGTAGTCCGGTCCCTTGCCGAGCTGCGGGTAGCCCACCGTGCTGTGCCACGCGGGGATCTGCGTTTCCATCAGAAGACTCTTTTCCTTGTTGGGGCAGTAGCCGACGCCCGTAGTCACGCGGTCGGCGAACCGAAAGTGTTTGGCGTGATCCGCCTCGGTGGGGAGCGGTGTCTCACACCAGAAGCAGTCACCCCCGAGCGGAATGGCTGCGAGGAGATCCCGCTCCCACTCGGTGAGGCGATCCCACAGGGTCAGGGAGTGGGCCACTAGAACCCCCTTGCGCTCTTGAACTCGTCCAGCTCTTCGCCGTAGTTCTCCTCCACGACGTCTTCGAGGTCGGCACCCATCTCGGACTTGAGAACGGTCAGGGTCGCATTGGCCATGAGGGACAGCAGGTCTTCCCACTCCTGGTCACATTCGATTTCGCCGATGATCAGATCCATGGCCGCATTCACGGCCTCGCTCACCTGGGCCTCGGTGTAGGTCTTCTCGGGCACAGGCACCTCCTTCTTGAGGAAGTGGCGGTAGTCCTGCTGCGGGTGTATCTCCAGGTCCTTCCCCCACTTCTGCACGTAGTGATTCGTTCCGGCCATACGGACGATGAAGGGGATGCTCTCCAAGCAGCCATCCGTGATCTGACCGGCACCAGTTACGCGTCCGGCCTCGTGCACGAATACGTAGTCCCCACGCTTGAACTGGCTTGTGCTCACTTGCTGTCCTTTCGACGGTAGAGACGCTGGGAGGGGACTTCTACGGTGGTGTGCTTGACGAACTGCCAGGAGTCGCCGGTAACCCTCACGCGGGAGGTCAGCTCCCCGAACTCGACCACCTTGCACTTCACTTCCTGGGACCATACGGAGGAACCATTGCTGTAGTCCCGAACCACAGCCGGATCACCCTTCCTCAGGTAGGCCGAGAAGTGGGCGTCCGGAAAGGGGAAGTCGTACTCACGCCACTTGGCGCCGTACTCGGCGCTCAGGGTGGTCTTACGCCCCCAGACGCCGCGCTTGGTGTCGAAGTAGTAGCCCTCGAAGACCAGGCCAGGGAAGAGCGGGTGGCTGGGCTCCCGAACCTCCTCGACCTTGAAGGCGGATGTTCCGGTGAAGAGGATGTTTCCGGCCTCGACCTCGTACGTCTTAAGCATCACGTGTGGCATTGCTTCTCCTCAGAAATCTTTGGGGTGTTCGGCGATGTACCAGCGCTTACGCGTTCGCCTGTCGTCGTATCGGAAGGCCATGGGGCCGACACGAATTTCAGCGTCAAGAGGGATGTCGATCCCGCCGCGAGCCCTCGTGTTCTCGTCCAGTGCTTCCACGATCTTCCCGGCCAGCGTGCTGGTTCTCCAGGGCACACCGCGGAACTCGATCTCTTCAGAAGTCACAGCTTCTCCTCAGTCGTACTTTTCCCAGCGCGCGACCTCTTCGGGGGTCATGCTGTAGCGGCAGAAGCAATCCAGCGGGTTGACCTGTCCGCATCGGGGGTCCGTGCAGAATCCGGCCTCCACCAATTGCGGCCGGGAGTCGGGGAATTGATGCTTGGGCAGGCCGAACACCCACTTCCAATTGCTTCCGTCCTGCATCACCAGGACTTCGGCCTTGCCGTGGAGACGGTGATAGGCGTTGATGGCCTCACTCTCGGCCCGCTTCGCGTCCGCGCCCTCGTAAACGTCCGCGTCCTTGCCATCGAGAATGGACACCACGCTGTAGATCGCGGCACCGAACCCATTCGCGCCGTAGGGCGTGAAGTTGTCGGCCGTCTGGTCGGAGTACAGAACCGAATCGATCCACGCGGCTTCGCTGTTGTCCTGCGCGGGGCTGTAGTCGAACATCAGACCAAGTCCTTTGCCGGATAGGTGTTGTGGATGATCAGTTCCCAAGCCTCGTTCAGCTCTTCCGTGGTCTCGTACTTGTGCATGTAGACGGACCCGTCAGCGTCCTCGGTGAGGATCGCTGCTTCGAGCTGATAGAGGCCGTACCAAGCGGGCCCATCGGAGCTGTCACCCACCTCGTCCTCGGGGCGGTGGAAGTACAGCTCTTCGGCCTCGCTGCTCTGGAACTTGGACATCAGCTTCCCTTGGGGGAGGTTCGGGTAAAGGTGTTGAACTGGGAGGGGGTGATCTTGCCGGTGTCTCGCCATTCGACGAGAAGATCCGCCTGGCCCGTGATGACTACGGGAGGCTTCTTGCGCTGAGCGCTGGAAAGCGTGCTGGGCATCAGAAGCCCTTCACGAAGCGCTGGAAGGTGCGGATGGCATCGATGCGGGAGAGCGAGCGGCCGGGCGTCAAGGTGCCGTTGATGGCCTCGACGACGCGGTACCGGCCGGGAATTCGGGGCTGGCCCCATCTGCGGATAGCCGGAGTCATCGAGACGTTCCTACGGGGGTGTACGAAAGAGCGTGCGCGCATGGCAAATTCCTTCCTTACGTTTGTGGATGTACTGGCCGCACAGAGGCCGCGACGCAGGACCGACCTGGGGCCGGCCTGCATCACGCTCACTGGGTACGGTCAGGCGGATGTGCAGGCCGGCGAGTCCTCGTCGCAGCCCTCTTCGATGCACTCGGGACACAGGGGCTTCACGGCCGCAGTGGTCGATACGTGGTCGTGGCCGCAGCACCAGCAGTAGCGGTAGGTCGAGCCCATGTCAGCCCTCCCATTCCGTGCGGCAGGGCTCGCACTCGAAGCTGCCCTTGACGCGAGTCAGGGCACACGAGTGGCACATGCCGTCATAGGCCTCAGCCCTGCGCTTCCACTCGGCCCTCACGATCACTTCCAAGTGCGCTTCCCAGACGGGACGCGACTCCTCGCACTCCCAGCACATGTATCCGTAGGTGGTCTTGCGCGACTCACGCAGACAGAGCCCACAGGGCTCCTTGTCGTCTCCTCGCATCCACCTGTCGAGCAGGGGGGCGAGTCGGCGATCCTCTTCCGTCTCGGGCAGGAAGTACACGGGCATGGCAAAGCCTTTCCTGTATGCTTTGAGGACAGGAAGGGCCCGGATACTTTCACTATCCGGGCCTTTCCCTATGTGCGGGCTAGATCAGGCCGAAGTACCTGTGAGGCAGCGCGCGGCCGAAGAGATCGCCTTCCAACTGCCACTCGAACCACGCCGTCTCGTTCCGCCCGAACAGCACGTCAGAGATGGCCTGTTCAGCCCACGGCATCGGCCGTGTGGAGTTCCGCAGGTGCTTGAAGTCGTCGCAGAGTTCCAGGGTGGTCTTGCCTTCCAGACCGGTCCGGATGACGGCTATGTCAATGGTGGCCACTTGCCCACCTATCTCATTCCACCGGTTTCGCATGGGCGCTTACCGGGTTCCGCCACTGCCCACAGCGTGGGCAGGACAGGACCCTGAGAGTGCCTAGACGACCGGCAGGAAGGTGCGCGGACCCCCGTTCCGCATGGCGCGGAAGTCGGCCCCGATTCCGCGGTAGTACTGCCTCCGTTGCAGCCTGAAAAGCTCCTTGAGGAAGGCGTTCGCGTAGGCCGCCCCACGGCGGTTGGGAGCCTTGCGGAGATTGCGGGTACAGATGGTCACGGTCTTACCTCCGGTTGTGTGCCGGGGGCATGCTCATACTGCACGCCCTGCGTCACGGATTCAAGTTTTTGGGTAGGGCTACTGGAAACGCGCTGCCTTACGGAACCTCCGGACGTCCGCCCGAGCGGCCTCCGCCGCGTCCACGTCCCCATGGGCCAGGGCCTCGCGCTCACGCCCCATGGCGTCCTGTAGCGCCCGCTTCGCGGCCTTGTGCGAGTCCTCCTGAGCCTGGCCAAGCTCACGTAGGCGTGTGACCTCCTGGGCAGTCTCCAGACGTCGCTTCTGCTCGGCCTCGAACTCTGCGAGCTGCCGCTTGGTGTACGTCGGCTTGCCGTCCTCGCGGCGACCGATGCCCCTCCCTTGGAGTTGCTTGGTCATGCCGTTGTCCGTCCGGACACGCGGCACAGCATTTCCGTCCTTGTCCCGCGAGATTCGCGGGAAGGGCTGTCCCTCGGCCTGAAACTCCGGCATGAACGGGACGTGGTTCGCCTGCTGAGGCTTGGTGAGCTTGCGCCCTACCTCCAGCTCGGCGCCGACGCGCCGGAAAGGCAGATGAGGGATGTGCTCGACGTGTCCACGCAGCACCGTGGCCGCTACGCGGCTGCCGGGGCGTGCTGTGACAGGGGCGGACGGGTAAGGCCGCGCTTCACGCTTAGGCGCCTGCCTGACCTCCTTGCGCTCACCGTCGATGGTGACGAACTTGCGCTTAGGCGCGTCAGCAGCGATGCGCTTACGCGCACTCCTGCTCACGACAGGCAGAGGCTTGATCCCCCACTCACCGCTTGCACCTTTCGCCATTCGCTCGGCGGTTTTGTAGTCAGACTCGACCTTGGGCATGGTGCCTCCTTTGTGATACGGAGTGTCGAACAGGGAACAGTGAGCGACGGCCGTTTGACCGACCGTCGCCCTACGGTGATAACCCACACCGCAACGGGTAGGGAAAGAATTCAGTACGAGCGCGCCCTACCGAGCGCGCCGCGTACCGACCAAAGTTAATCCCGCGCGTACACACCATCTGTGACTACATGGCGCTTAAACGGGTCTCTATGTCTCTAGTTGCAAGCGTGCTTCACTCCCCGGTCTCATGCACCTTTCGGCTTCAGGACCCTACGTGTTCACCCGAGCAACCAATATGGGCACCTCACACAAGGCAAGCCTTGTGTCCTACCGGCCCAATTGGCTTTCAGTCGCAATCCACACGACCTAGACTCGTTCACCCGTTCAGGATTAGAGAGTTGGCACGCTATAGAGTTATCAACCACACACCCCCATGGCGCAAGGTATGCGACGACGGCTTTCCCGCCATTGGGCACCGATCACATAGGCGGATCACCTATGCCTAGCCCGGCTTGCGGCACTCCCCCTAGAAGGGGTGTGGCCCGCGTTTGAATACCGCAGAGGCCCTATGTACGTACTGCCACAGGGCATGCCTATGAGAGCCTTGACGGCCCGCTTTGTACTGCGCGTATGGTGCTAGCCCGCGAGGGCCCTATGCCTAACCAAGCCTTACCGCCTTCCTGGTGCACCCATCTTTTGGGCACACCGAATAGACCCTCGGTGGGCCTATCCGTTGTTCGCGCGAAAGGTAGGGCGCCCAACCCGATGCCCGCTCCCGCGCGATGCGCGGGGGGGCGATCGGGGGGTTTTGCCTTTCCCCTTTCGATGTCCTAATAATAGCCCACCGTCACGGATTCAAGTTAATGCCAAAAGGGGACATATTGGGGCGACATTAAGGACATAAGGGAAGACATTGCAGGCATTATGGACATTGGAATGCCCCACTAGGGGACATATCCATGCGACAATTGCGACACATTAGAGAGGCTAATTACCCTACCTCAGTGACCCCTAGCACTTGCCCTCTCACTGTTCGTAAACAAGGGAATGAATTCACAGAGTAATGGACGGTCACGCGTGGTTATATAGATGAATTGGAATGCATATCTCTATGTGATAACACAAATGTTTCTCTCGCATATACACGTGCATATGGGGGGTAATACTTTATTTGCATCGAACTGGACCCACCGGGGGTACCTTCCTGCCATCGTGTACGGGTTTAAGAAAGTGGCCCATTAGCCATTTCCTTACCCTCCGAACCCGCCTTACTGCCCTCAGTGAGCCGTGCCGGCATCCAACACCCCCTGTCAGGGAGCCCGGAAGGAATGAAATAACCCCCTCGTGGTGTGAGTTCGACCTCACTTGAGGGGGTTTGCGTACCAAGATCGACTGATTGACACCGACATCTTTTATGGTGGGGGGTTTATGCCCCCCACAGAGACCTCAAGACACGACTGAGGCCGCCCCCACAAGAGGGGCGGCCCCGGTTCACCTGATGAATCCTAGAGAGTACGTGCCTTGTGGGTAGATGAGGCTTGGTGGCCTCCCTTACCGTCAAAAGCAAGGCGGTCAATCGGCGACCAGATCAGATGCTCAGCCATGGCTCGTGAAATGGACATCTTCGTGCGGGACTCAATGAATCCCCATTCCCCGTTGGGGTTGCATTCGAGGAACCAAGCTGTGCCGTTGGCGTCCACGGCGAAGTCAAAGGCCGCATATTGCAGGCCGAAGTGCTTCATGTACCTCTGGCACTTCTCCATGAGAGGGCGAGCCACGGAAATAGGCTCGTAAGTGGCCTTTTCCTGCTCAACGCGCCAATCCAAGGCATCGGTGTCGGTGGTGATTCGACACGGAAAGCCTCTCTGCTCAACCAGGGTCAGCCGAATGTCGTGAGTCTTGATGATTCTCCGCTGGAGAAATACGGGTTCATCAGGGCGGAAGTCGGCAGGTACGGCCTGAGTGGGCACAAATTCCCCCTTCCGGAGGGGCTTCACGATGACCTCGCCGCGGTGCTCTCGGATGAACTCCTGGGCATCCTCCGGATTGTCCGTGATGAGGCAATCGGGCACCTTGAAGCCGAGTTCGGCGGCAGCCTTGAGCTGTACCGGCTTGTGGCCGGCGCTCAGGTTGGCGTCAGGGTGATTGACCCAAAGGGCGTGGTCCAGGGTCCGCAGCATTCCGTAGAGCTGGGTTACAGCCTCGGACGTCTCGTCAACCGATGGCTTCCTCCACCAGATGGCAGTGATGTCCGGGGAGTTGGTGACTCTGTGGCTGTCCGCCAGGGAGAAGGCCGTTCGCCCCTCCTTGATGATGCCCTTGAGGTGAAGCGACCCCTTAGAGATGTCCGCAGGGTCAATCCGGTGTACGAGAACGTCAGAGCCGACCCCGTCGCAGGCGCGTACGACGAGGTCGGCGGTGACGTCCTCACGTGATGTCACGATGAGGACAGTTGGCATGATCAGTCATCGTCCTTCTTGTGGCCGCTGCTGTTGTGGGTGTAGCTCGGGCCGAAGAAGTCCGCCACCTCCACGAACGGGACGCCTTCCGGCGTCACGTTGACCTGGCTCTCTTCGTCGTACCTGTATTCGGATTCCACTACAAACCCCTTCCGGGCTCGATGGTACTTCCAGCAGTTACCTTGCGAACCTCTCCCGCAGGGCACAGGGAGGGGGGACCCTGCGGGAGAGGGGCATGCCCTAGTCGACTGTCGCTCGTCCCCGCCGATTGAAGGGAGACAGCCGACTAGGAGTCTTGGAGCCCCCGCCGAGTCGCCTCGGCAGCTCTCAGGCTCAGTAGCTCGATCTGAGGGACCGGCTCGATGTCCTCTGGGCGGGCGTCCCATTCCTTGCCGCCGCCAAGGGGTCGCAGTTGGTAGTACGGCCCCTCATGGCCCATCACCGTGCCGGCCGGGGCCTTCTTTGCGGAGTCCTTCACGATGTCCCCGATGCGGGGAACGTAGAGGCGATGCGAACCCATGAGGCTCCTAGCGCGAGGTATTGCGCAGTCGGTCAGAGATGCGCGCGGCCTCTTCCGCGGTCATCTCCTGGTCCTCGTCGGGCAGGTCGATCCTGGCTGCGTCCAGGCCCTTCAGCCGGATATTCAGGCCCTCAAGGCGGATACTGCGGAGGTTGACGCCTCGGCCCAGGGCGGCCTCATACAGGCCCACGCACGCTGCTTCAGCAGCTTCCTTGGACGTCACCGGGTCTCCCCCAGCAGGTCAGTGAGCTTTCGTCCAGCCTCGATGCTGATCTCCCCAAGAAAGATGGCCGGCACCCGCTGATCAAACCCCGAGAGCCGCATGGTGCGGAATTCGAGGCCGTGAGCACTCAGCACATCTCGCAGTTGTCTCACGGTCTGTTGACCCTGTATCTGCGGCGTCGCCGGCTCGCTGAAGGCTTGTTCGAGGGGGTAGACCATGGGTGCTCCTTGGGGGGACTTCCACTCTCCGTAGTACGAGGTTCGCCCTCCGCGTCTAGCATGGGAAGGGTTTCAGCGCCCAACCTCGGTACTGGTCGCGCAGGCATATGCCAAGGCTTCTGACCTGTGCACTAGGGGTGCTGACGGTTCGTGACCAAACCTGTGGTCAGGGGGACTTATGAGTGAAGATGTTGACCCGCGACGTGAGTTCGCCGAAGAGTTGAAAAGCGAACGTGAGCTGTACGAGGGGGGCCCGCTGACTCAGTCAGACTTAGCGGGCATGCTGAAGGTCTCGAAAAGCACAGTCAGCCGCCTGGAGAACACAGGACCGATTCCCGCGGCGCTGCCGGCCCTCTTGGATGAGGTCTTCCGGACAGACGGCAAGTTCAAGCGGTTGGCCGAACAGACAGTGGCCGCGTCCTTCCCGGAGCTGTACCGGCGGCGGATGGAGCTTGAGCGCGGAGCCGTCCAGATATGGGAGTGGTCCCCCACCATCATCCCGGGCCTGCTCCAGACGGAGCCGTACGCCCACGCCCTACTGAGAGCGGGCTCTCCCCGAGCCACCGAGCAAGAGATCGCGGCGGAGGCAGCGAAGCGGATCGCTCGACAAGGAGTGCTCCGGTCGGAGGCTCCCCCGGACCTGCGGGTGGTGCTCTGCGAGTCGGTGCTCATGAGGCAGGTGGCTGCCCCTGAGGTCATGGCAGAGCAGTTGGGAAGCCTGCTCGCTCACATGAGGCGATCGACAACCAGCATTCAGGTACTACCTCTGAGCGCCGAACCACACACTCTGATCGACTCGGCGGCAACTCTGCTGACGGCCCCTACCCTGGCGACAGTTGTCTACGTTGAGACGTACCGTATGACGGGGATCGTTGAGGACCCCGAGCATGTGAGGGCTGCCGTCCGGACCTTCGAGAGCCTTCTAAGTGAGGCTCACTCGGTCCGACGAAGCGCGGACATCATCAGAGAGCAGATGGAGAAGTTGTGACCGTTGAGTGGGCCAAGTCCAGCTACAGCAATACGGATGGTGGCAACTGCGTGGAGTGGGCGCCCTCCGTCGTCGCCTCCTCCGGTCAGGTCCCTGTCCGAGACAGCAAGGTGCATGCCGGCCCGACCCTCACCCTGTCCCCGTCCGCCTGGTCCTCCTTCGTGGAGTACGCCAAGGCGGCTCAGGTCTAACACACGCTCTGCCCGCAGGGCTGAAGGAATGAATTAGAGGCCCGGACCTTTAGCCTGTCCGGGCCTCGTCTTCATGTCCTAGCCAACCGAGAAGCTGAGCATCCCCTCAGAGGAGGTGTCAGTCTTCGGTTGGTAGTAGCGGTAGTAGGTGGCGCTGGAGATACCCAGGGTCTCGCAGACCCTCGCCACGGTCGCCTTCTTGCCCTGAGCCGCCAGGCTCTCACGGGCCCCTTCGATCGACCGGGCGATAGAGAGACGCTTCTTCTGCGTTTTCCCCTGCTCCTCAGTCGCCATGGCCTCTTCCTCTCCGAGAGCTTCCTCCAGCCTCTCGTTCAGCTCCTCCGTCTCCTCGTTCAGCTCCGACACGTTGTTGGTGGCGGCGCCCAGCTCCCTCAGCACGAGGCGAGTGTGAGAGGCGAGTGCGGCACTCTCAGAGGCAACCAGCTCAGTCATGAGGGACTGAGAGACCTCCCTCAGCTCCTCCAGCTCCTCGGAAGCCGTCCTGACCACAGCGGGAGTCTCAGCCATGTGGATGAGGTGAGCGATCACCAGAGGGGGGATGCACGAGACAGCCACGGTGAGAGCGGCAGAGCCCGCCATGTAGCTCTGCTCGATCAGGTGAGAGATGGACTGAGCGCCCATGGCGAGGGCGAGAGCCATCACGCCGCCGATGAGGGCCGTCTTCTCTCCGGGAAGCCTCATCTTCCGGCGGAAGCCGGAGATGGCACCCGCAGCGAGGGCGTAGACCGAGAGGCAGATCGGCATGGCCGGGGCGTAGTGCTCAGACCATCCGGCCGTTTTCGCCAAGGCGACCTCTCCGGGGATGGAGAGATACAGCGCGGCAAGGCAGGCCGCGGGGAGGGCTATGCGAAGCACAGCTTTGATGTACCAGGGCACAGTAGACACAGTGATCCCCTCAGATTGGGTGGGTGTGTTTGTCAGGCCGTGACGGTGGCGAAGCCACGGTGAGAGGTGCCCTTGATGGACCCGCTCTCACGGCGCTGACGGATTGCGGCCAGCAGAGAGGCAGACTCAGACGTCTGGCCAACCTCGGCGGCAGGGCTGGGGGCAGCAGCCACACCAGCGCACCGCAGGCAGATACCGGCCTGCTGGCCACGGGGCAGGAAGCCGCCGCAGTCACCACACTCGGCCAAGGGCTCGACCTTGACCGGCACGGACGGCATCTTGCGAGTCAGGCGGTCGGCCAGCAGAGCGCGAGGGCTCTTGATCCTGGACGGGAGACCGCCAACCAGCTCATTGCGGAGCTGGAGTTCGGAGACGCCACGCTGAAGCCACTGAGCGGCCAGCGGAGCGAGTTTCATGACGTCGCTGGCCGAGAGTGCCAACGATGCGTCAGCAGTGGCCAGGCGACCCAGGAGAGCCGCAGCGCGGCCGTGCTCCTGGTCGTCTTCCTGTATCTGCGGAGCTTCCTCCCCCTCCCCTTGGTGCGTGTCCGGTGCCTGGCCGTACTCGGCCAGCTCCTCGGACTCCTGGGGGGCAGGGGGGTTCTTTTCCTGGGTCCTTTCCCCGAAGGGGTTGATCCCGGCGAGCCGCCGCTTCGGACGGCCGGGCTTCGGAGAAACGGTCTCCGGTGCCACGGCAAGTTGAGGCAGGTCGAACACGGTCACGTGAGTGGACCAGTGGCCCCGCTCGCTCTGGACACGGGCACAGATGACGTACCCAGCAGCCTGCAACTCCTTCATGGCGTTGCCGACACGCTTCTGACCCTCGGCGCATCCCTCAGTCAGCTCCCGAACAGTCTCGGCCGTGCGGTCAGGCTGAGAGAGGAGAAGCCCCAGCAGCCCCCGAGCCGTGAGGCTCAGGGTGCTGTGCTGAACTATGGCGTTCGGGACGATGGTGAAGCCGGACGTGTGCTTGGTACGCTGAACCTGCATCGAAGACCTAGACCTCTTCGGTGTGAGTGATCGACCCCCGCGAGGTTGCAGCCTCAAGGGGGTCTCTCTGTGTGAATTTCTTGAATGCGTGACGACCGTACCATGATCGGTCGGTCTCCGGTCAAGGCTCTCGTTCACGCGGTCCCCGCAGCCGGGGACGCGCAGACCCTCGCGGCGCTTCGCGCCGGCCGCAAAGTCAGACTCGACGAACCACTACCTTCATGCGCCGGCCTTCGGTCCTGGGTGAGGGCAGTGCTGTCGGAGCCTCCACGGCTTGCGCTGGCTCTTCCGGATCCTCGGCTCGCTGCCCGAGCGCGGCTAACGCCCTAAGGGTCTCCTCTTCTCCTAGCTGGTCGAGTAGATCCGCGATCAGGTCATGCGGGTTCACCGAGCCCACTCCCCGGCGATGGCTGTCATCACTCCCTTGGGGTTCTTCGCAACGACGCTGGCGGAGAAGAGCATGTGTCCCTTGACCTCGGGATACTGGGCTGCGATGTCCAGGTGGGTGACCAGCTCGGAGGCGGGCCAGTCCTCGGTGTTGACCTTGTACAGGGCCTCTCCGATGTAGAGGTCCACACCCGTACCGCGGACGGTTTCAGCCCACCAGGGAACCAGCTTGCTGTACGAAACTGCCTGGCCAGAGCGTTGCGCCTTGAAATACACCTGCGGGCAGATGTAGTCGATCCACCCCTCCTTGACCCACTTCCGGGTGTCGGCGTACAGGTCGTCGTACGTCTCCACGCCCGCCGCGGTGTCGGAGCCCGCGGGATCGGTCGAGGCGTTGCGCCACACGCCGAAGGGGCTGATCCCGAACCGCGTGCCGCTCCTGACCTCCTTGATCCGGGCGGCGGTCTCGCGC
This sequence comes from Streptomyces sp. NPDC001822, assembly GCF_042892135.1. Classification (NCBI taxonomy): domain Bacteria; kingdom Bacillati; phylum Actinomycetota; class Actinomycetes; order Kitasatosporales; family Streptomycetaceae; genus Streptomyces; species Streptomyces sp. NPDC001822. The sequence continues at coordinate 268,111 of NZ_JBIATW010000004.1, read as the reverse complement.
ACCAGCCGGTCGGTGTTGTCGCGCCGCCAGGCCTCCTTGTCGGTGAAGTCCCCGCCGTGCAGAGCGAACGCGTCGTCGTCGTCGAAGACCTGGCCGGCCACCGGGTAGGGGTAGAAGTAGTCGTCCCAGTGCACCGCGTCGATCGCGTAGCGGCTGACGGCGTCGAGCATCGCGTCCTGGACGAACTTCCGGACCTCGGGCAGTCCCGGGTTGTAGTAGAGCTTTCCGCCGTACGGCAGGACCCATTCCGGGTGAATCCTCGCCGGATGGGTGGCGACCAGCTTCGAGGGGTCCGTGTGATTGGCCACCCGGTAGGGATTGAACCAGGCGTGCAGTTCCAGACCGCGCGCGTGCGCCTCGCGCACCGCCGTCCCCAGCGGGTCCCAGCCGGGGTCCTTGCCCTGGACACCCGTGAGGCACTCGGCCCACGGCTCGAACGACGACGGCCACAGGGCGTCGGCGGTCGGCCGGACCTGGAGGACGACGGTGTTCAGCCTCAGGTCCACCGCCCGGTCCAGATGAGCGATCAGCTCCGCCTGCTGGGCGGCCGCGCTCAGGCCGGTCGCCGAGGGCCAGTCGATGTTCGCGACCGTGGCGATCCACACCCCGCGCATCTCCCCCTCCCCCGCTCTGCGGCGCCGGCGCCGTCCGGCACCCGGCCGGGGCACGGCGACGGCATCACCCGCAGTCGTCAGCGCGGCCACCGTGCTCACCGCACCCATGACGAAAGACCTACGGCCCAAACGACGCATGTATATACCTTTCGCTTCCCTGTGTCCGTACATCACACCAGCAGTGCGTGACGCCGATCATGCCCGACCCGGTTCCGTGCGCCCCGCAGCTCACCGGAGCCTCGTCGCGGAGTAACGTCGTGGGGTCGGGGCGGACACCGGAATCAGACGGGACCTGCCGCACGAAGATCAGCGAAAGGCACGAGGTGACGGACTCTATGGCCGACATTGCACGCGTCGGAGTGGTGGGCTGTGGCCAGATGGGCGCAGGCATCGCGGAGGTGTGTGCCCGCAGCGGCCTCGAGGTCAAGGTGGCCGAGACCACCGGCGAGGCCCTGGAGATAGGGCGTACCCGGCTGCACAACTCCCTTTCCAAGGCTGCCGAACGCGGCAAGATCACCGCTGAGGAGCGTGACGAGACCCTCGCCCGCCTCAGCTTCACCACCGACCTCGGCGAGTTCGCGGACCGCGATCTCGTGATCGAGGCCGTCGTGGAGAACGAGCAGGTCAAGACCGAGATCTTCCAGGTACTCGATCAGGTGGTGACCCGTCCGGACGCCATCCTCGCCTCGAACACCTCCTCCATCCCGCTCGTGAAGCTGGCCGTGGCCACGTCCCGCCCGGACCAGGTCATCGGCATCCACTTCTTCAACCCGGCCCCGGTGCAGCGGCTCGTCGAGCTGATCCCGGCGCTGACCACGTCCGACGAGACCATAAAGCGTGCCGAGGCGGTCGTGCAGAACGTGCTCGACAAGCACGCGATCCGCGCCCAGGACAGGTCCGGCTTCGTCGTCAACGCGCTGCTGATCCCGTATCTCCTCTCGGCGATCCGGATGTTCGAGTCGGGCATCGCCAGCCGCGAGGACATCGACAACGGCATGGAGATGGGCTGCGCCCACCCGATGGGTCCGCTCAAGCTCGCCGACCTGATCGGCCTGGACACCGTGGCGTCGGTCGCCGACTCGATGTACGCGGAGTACAAGGAGCCGCTGTACGCCGCTCCCCCGCTGCTCCAGCGCATGGTCGACGCGGGCCGGCTGGGCCGCAAGACGGGGTCGGGGTTCTACCCGTACGCGTGACCGCTCGTCGGCGGGCCCGGCGCTCAGGCCGCCGGGCCCGCCGGGGCACGTTCTCCTAGGTCAGGACCGTGTACGGCCCCGAAGAGCCTTGCCTCCTACCGCTGGCCCCCCGACGCCATCCGGAGCGCCACGGAGCAACGGGTGCCGTGCCCGCCCGGCACCGCCCCGAGGCCGACACAGCCCGTACGGCCCGGCAACCCGCATACCGCCTGGCATTTGCTCCGGCAGGAGGGCCCGGAAGTCGCAGCCGATCTTGCGGCGCTCTGGCTGACATGCTCGCCATCCTCGGTGAAGAGGACCGTCGCAAAGACGTCCTTGCTTAGCTGGCTTCGCCGTCGCCCGCCGGCCTGCCACGAAGTCATCCTCGGATCGATCACCGCAACGAAAGACCGCGATTACAAGATCCTTTTACATGAACCGGGACCGGGTGACCTCCACACCTAAGTGAACTGTTAAGGTGCTTGACGAAGCAACCTTCTCGGTGAGCGTGCAACATCCTCCGCCCGCCTCTTTCGGCGTGCCGGAAGCAGTGCTCAGCACCCGTGCCACATGGCGAAAAGCGCGAAATTCGAGGACGTGCCAGCTCACCCTGAGAACGAATAAGGGAAACATGCTCGCACAATTCAAACGATTCCGGATGGCGATCATCGCGTTGATCGCCGCCAGTGCCGTCGTCTTCGGAATCGCAGTCCCCGCCAACGCCGCCGGCCTCCCGGATGAGGACATCGGCTGGCAGCCGGTGCAGTACCAAGACGGTCAGATCTACTCCCAGAGCACAGAGGGAGAGGCCAGGGACAGTCACGGCAACATCGTTCATGCGTGGCGTTCCCACACCGACAATTCCCTCTGGATTTCGGTGAACCGCTCGAACGCGCGCCAGGTGCCGGCGCTGCTCGATGACACCTTCGCGCAGACGCGCGCCGCCCCGTCCGTCGTCTGGACCGACAACGGAAGCGGTGGAAACTTCCGCATCTTCCACACCGGCCTCGACGGAAACATCTACCAGACGCGCGTCCAGCTCAGGTCCGACGGATACCTGCCCACAGTGATCCCTCGTGTGACTCAGGTGCCCAACACTGCCAGGACGTCGATATACACCGGCCCGTCCGCAGCCGCACTGCCGAACAACTCCTTCATACTCGCCTGGGCTGGTGAAAACGGCCCGGAAGTCTGGACGATGTTCTTCAACGGCGGGAACAACCGCTTCCAGGCCCCCTCGGCCGTCCCGGGTGCCCGCACCCTCGACGCCCCCGCCATCGCCGCTCAGATCAGCAGCTGGAACCAGATCGTCATCGTCTGGCGCGGCACCCCTACGGGACAGGTCTTCATCTCCCGGCAGACGTACGGGAGCGGCTACTGGACCGACCCCTACCCCCTGGGCGGCAGCGTGCCGCGCTCGACGGACTACTCCCCGTCCATCGCGCTGACCGACAACGGCTGGGGGCTGGTCACGATGGTCAATTCCTACGATGACACCATCTCCAGCGTTGCGATTTCCGCTGGGGGAGCCGCCAGCTCGTGGTACGACGAGATCAGTCGCAATACCGCGGTTCACACGGTTCTGGTCATCGCGTCCAACGCCCTTCTCTACTACGTTCGCACCCAGGCGAACGGGGCAATTGACTACAAACGGGCAGCGGACTTCACCAGTGTCGGTCACTGGAAAATGACTCAGTAAGCCCTGCGCCGTTCAGCGTGACGTCGCGAGGTGACGGACGAGTGCAGCCGTGGCCGTATCGGTGATCAGGACGGTGCTGCAGCGAAGTTCGCGCGGCAACCGCCAGAACTCCGAGCAAGGGGACGATTCAGGTTCCGGCTACGACGCGAAACGCACCGCCCCCAGCAGCTCCAATGCCGGGGGCGGTGCGTTGTAGCGGTGGAGCTCAGTTGCTCCAACCGATCCGGGTGAACACCTGCCCTTGTGAAGTTCCCCGTGATCCTGGACACTCGTTCGTTATGCCGCGAGGGCGTGTTGATGTCGCTGCCTGGTCTCCGCCGGGGTGAGGTAGCCGAAGATTCTGTGCTTGCCCAGGCGGCGGTTGTAGAAGGTCTCGATGAAGGTGAAGACATCGGTGCGGGCGGTGGCCCGGTCGGGCCACGTCCGAGTTCCGATCTCTTCCCTGAGCAGGGCCCAGAAACTCTCTGCTGCGGCGTTGTCGAAATACGAGCCGGTGCGTCCGCAGCTCTGCCGTAGCCCCAACTGCATTATTCGGTAGCTGAATTGAGCTTCGGTGTACTCGCTTCCGCGATCACTGTGGACCACGCATCCGGGCTCCGGACCGCCTCGGCCGTGGGCCATGTCGAGGGCGTCCACTACGAGCTCGGCGCGCCTTCTTCATGAAGGAGAGCGACCGGTGACCGCGTTGTACCGGTTGATCCACGCGGAGAAGGCTCTGAATTCCGCGGTTGATGACAAGCGCCTGCTGAAGAGCCCCATCGCTGCCCACCGATCGATCAAGTGGCCCAAGCCGGTCGGTAAGAAGGCGAAGGCGTGGTCTCGAACCACGGCCGACGCGGTGCGGGAGGGTCTACAGGAGCGGTACCGGATCGCCGTGGACCTCGGGCTCGCACTCGGAGTTCGTCAAGGCGAGGCGCTCGGCCTCGCGGAAGAGGACTTCGACTTCAGGGCGGAGGTGGTCCACATACGGCGTCAGCTCCGCTGGGACGGGAAAGGCGGCCGCACGTCTGCCTCCCCAAGGGCCGAAAGACCCGTACTGTTCCCCTTCCGCCGAACCTCGCCCGCCGCGTTCGGCTCCACTTCCAGCTCTTCCCGCCGGTCGAGTGCACCCTGCCGTGGCGTAATCCCGAGACGCCGACGACCGAGTTGGAAGAGCGTCAGCGCAAGCCGATCACCCTGCGACTCGTGCTGAGCACCTCCCACGGGCTTCGGATCAATCCCGGGACTTGGAACGAGCGCAGCTGGAAGCCCGCTCTCGTAACCGCAGGGGTTCTGCGCCAGGTCGGCGAGAAGGCGGAGAGTTACGGTTCCCGCGTCCGCCTCCACCCCGTCTACGAGCGCTCACGGCCGGACATGTTCCACGTCCTGCGTCACACCTTCGCGAGCGTGCAGTTGGAGGCCGGCGAGTCCATCGTGAGCGTGGCGACCTGGCTGGGCACTCCTCCCCGAAGGTCACACTCGACTACTGGTCACAGGGCTACGCCCAACGCCGACCAGTTGTACGCGGAGTACAAGGAGCCCCTGTACGCCGCTCCCCCGCTGCTCCAGCGCATGGTCGACGCGGGCCGGCTGGGCCGCAAGACGGGGTCGGGGTTCTACCCGTACGGCTGACCGCCCGCGAGGCCCGGCGCTCACACCGCCGGGCCCGTCGGGAAGGCGCCGCCGATCCGGCCACCTGCCGTGCCGCCCCCGTACCGGCCTTCGCGCGACGGCGGTCGAAGAGTGATTTCATGCTGCGGTGGGACAACAGACCGACCTCACTTCGCGAGAGGCACCCGGCTGCCGGGTCCGGTGGCGCGAAGGCTCCGACCTCGACGCCTGCGTGCAGGTGCTGGCCGACGTGCACGAGCGCGACGGCTACCCCGAGCTGTGGCCCGAACGCCCCGGTGACTGGCTGGCCCGACCCTCTCTGTTCGGCGCCTGGGTGGCCGAACTGCACGGGAAGGTCGTCGGCCACGTCGGCCTGACGGGGGGCGGCGCGGAGGACCGGGCGCCGGGCCTGTGGAGCCGCTGTTCGGGCGTGCCCGTCGAGGAGACCGCGGTGATGAGCCGTCTGTTCGTCTCCCCCGCCGCACGCGGCCACGGTGCCGGCGCCCTGCTGACGGAGCGGGCGGCGTGGGAGGCCCGGCGGCGCGGGCTGCATCCGGTCCTGGACGTCCTGACCTCCGACACGGCTGCCGTCGCCCTGTACGAGCGCCTGGGGTGGACCCGGCTGGCCACCGTCGACCAGCGGTGGGGGCCGGACCGGACCGTGACGGTGCACTGCTACGCGGCGCCAGTCACCCCCGGAGCACCCGCCCGGGGCCCGGGCGGGCTTTGAGCGCGCCTCCGCCCGTTGCGGGTCACTCGAAGGTGAAGGTGAATACCGAGCGGACCTGTTCGGCTGTCCTGTGGAGCTCGGCGACACTGTCGGCGGCGATCATGGCCTCGGCGAAGAAGTTCTCCCGGTCCATGGTCACCACGCGGAAGTTCTCGAACAGGTAGCCGTCCACCACCCCGGGAATCCGCTTGAGCTCCTCGACGGAGGTGGCACGCGCCAGGGTGCCCACGCGGTCGGCCTCGAAGGGGAGCATGGCCAGCAGCTCGGTGCCGCCGGTGGCCGCCTCGGCCAGGACGCCGTCCAGACGCTCGCCGAGCGCCATGCGTACCGACACGTCGATGGAGTCGACACCGCAGGCCCGCTGGGTGGCCGCCCGGTACATGCGGCCGCCGGGACGCGGATTGATCTCGACCAGTTCGCAGGTGCCGTCCGCGCGCGCCCGCCCTTCGACGTGCAGCCAGCTGTCCCCCGGGCCGAGGGAGGCGCACAGCGCCCCGACCCGCGCCGACAGCTCGCCCGCGGCGGAACGCACAGGCGCGGAGACCGGAGGCGAGATGAGGAGTCCCGCGTCGTGGTGCCGCCGGTCGTCGTGGCCCGTCTTCTCGACCTCGAAGAGCGGATGGAAGCGGCCGTCCAGCACCGGGCCGTCGACGGAGAACTCGATGCCGTCGATGTACTCCTCCACGATGACGTCCGTCTCCGGACCCGCGGCGGCGGCCAGCTCCCCGAGGCAGGAGACGAGCTCGGCGGCGTCCTTGGCGCGACGGACGAGCCGTGAACCGCCCGAGTCCTGGTCGGGCTTGACGATGACGGGGTACGAGGTGACCGCGTCGGTGTCGAGGGAGGCGGCGGTTCCGGCCACGAAGGCCAGCGAGGACAGGCCCCGGTCCGCCATGGCCGCCCGTACCCGCGCCTTGCTCAGCAGGACTTCGCGACCCTGCTCGCCGCCCGTCAGCCCGTAGTGCCGCGCCGTGCGCACCTGCCAGGAGATCAGCGAGTCCACGAAGTTGACGACGGCTGTCGGCACCACGCCCGCCGCGCCGACCGCCGCCACCAGTTCCTCCAGGCTCGCCGTCTCCCAGTCGACCACGACGTGGGCGGCGCAGTGGGCGCGGTTGACGTCCTCCGGCTCGTCCGAGACCAGGACCGGGCGGCGTCCCATGCCCTCGAGCATGCGCGAGACGAGGCGCACGCCGCCCTCGAAGCGCTTGGAGTAGATCAGGACGTCTCGCTCTTCAGCCACGTCGGTGCTCGCCTTCTGTCTCTGGGTTGCGCGGTGCGGGGGTGATCGGGGTGGTTCGGGGCGGGGGTGATCGGGGTGGTTCGGGGCCGGTCAGGGGGCGGGGGTCTGCTCGCCGGCGGTCTCTCCGGACGCCGGCCGCACGCCGAGCGCGCGGGCCTGTTCGAGGGTGGTGGCCGAACGGAGCGGCGAGAACATCAGCCAGAACGAGACGAACAGGTACGAGACCCCGACGATCCAGATGGCGCGGCCGGCCCCCAGGACGTCCGAGAGGACCCCGCCGGCGAATGCGCCGACCGGCAGCGTCCCCAGGGCCACCAGCCGGTAGCTCGCGGTGACCGCGCCCAACTGGTGCTCGGGCGGGATGGCTTGCCGGAGGCTCACCGCGAAGACGTTGAAGAGTGCCACGCCGAAGCCGTTCACGACGAAGGCGAGGGCGAGGAGGGAAACCAGGACGACGACGCCGAGGTCGGGGACGGCCACCACCGGGACGAGGAGGAGACCGGCGGCGGCGAGGACCACACCCCCGGTGAGGGTACGGCCCACGGTCGTCCGGGCGCCGATGCGGGCGGCCACCAGCGAGCCGGCCAGCGCGCCGACGCTGCCGACGCCGATGACCAGTCCGATCGCCGTGCCGCTGAGGCCCAGTTCGCGGGCGGCGAAGATCAGGAAGACCGTGAGGAAGCACTGCTCGTGCAGGTTGGACAGGCCCGCCTGCGTGCAGAGGTCACGCAGGGGGCGCAGGGACCAGGTGTACCGCAGCCCTGATTCGATCGTGCGCAGCGCCGACTGCCTCGGTACGCCGGGCGCCTTGACATCACGCAGCAGTGCTCCGCTGAGAGTGGCCCCGACGAAGAAGGCGGCGGCGACGGCGAAGGTGGGCGAGAGCCCCAGCTTGCCGACGAGGAAGCCGGCCGCGGACGGGCCGGCCAGCTGGCTGACGGAGTAGGTGGCCTGGTGCAGTCCGTTGGCCGAGGGGATGGAGTCCACGGAGACGATCTTGGGGATGGTGGACTGGTACGCGACCTCGTAGAAGACCGTCGCCGTGCCGATGACCGCGGCAGCCGCCACCACATGGGTGATCGTCAGCCCCTGGGTGGCCTGCGCGAGACCGAGGAGCGCGAGCGCGGCACCGCGGGCCACGCTCGTGACCACCAGCGTGCGGCGGGGCGGGTGGCGGTCGACCACCACTCCGGCGACCAGCGACAGCAGGACGATCGGAACGAACTGCACGGCGGAGATGAGGCCCACCTCGGTGCCGCTCGCGTGCAGGGCGGTCACCGCGACCAGAGGCAGCAGGAAATTGGTCAGCTGGGTCCCGAAATGAGCGGCGGACTCCCCGGTCCACACATTCCGGAAATCCCTGTTCTCCTTGAGGAGAACCCGGACTTCCTCGTCTAGGATCGCCATTCCATCCCCCATCGAACCAGTTGTCGAAGAAACCTAGCACACGCCCCAGGTGTTCGCTAGGGTGTGGTCGGACCCGACGATCCGACAGATGTTCGGAGAGATGAGAGTATGGTGTCGGAATATTCGGTACTGACGGAAAAAGAATTGCGCCTACTACCGTCGGACGAGGATGTCCTGCGCTACGAGAAGACTGGCTGGTACCTTTCGCAGAAGCTGCTCAGCGACGCGGAAACCGAGGCCCTGACTCAGGCCAGCGAGCGCTTCTACGCAGGTCAGCGCGATCACGACTTGCCGGCCCGGCCAGACCGGCTGGCCGACTGGTCACCTGCCGACGGTGAGATCCAGCGCAACAACGACTACATCCACTACCGGGATGAAACCATTGCCGGAATTCTCCGCAAACCCGTGGTCGCCGCCGTGGCCGCGCGCCTTGCGAGAACACCGGAGATACGCACTTTCATGGCGACTCTCATTTACAAGCCGGCAGCCCCCGAAGAAACGTCGAACATCGTCTCATGGCATTTCGACAAATACTTCTGGCCCACCTGTTCGTCCGACAACATGCTGACGGCCTTCATCCCTTTCCATGACTGCACGGAGGAGACCGGCACCATCACGATGGTGCCGGGAAGCCACCGGTGGAAGCGGCGTCACGGTGCCGAGCGGCCGGCCGGTGACCCGGCCGACGTGGCCCGCGAATACCTGCTGGAAGGGGACGCGGAGCGCAACGGCGCCAGTGCCGAGCGGGTCCCCGTGCACATTCCCCGGGGCCACATGACCTTCCACCACTGCCTGCTCTACCACGGCAGCGGCCCCAACCGCAGTCCTGACCCACGGCGGGCGATCTCGTTCCACCTCCAGGACAGCACCAACACCTACCGGCACTACCGGAACTCCGACGGCCGCCAGCAGCCCTACAAGCACGACGCCCTGGTGCGGCGGACCCCGGCCGGTGAGCCGGACTACGCCGATCCGGACTTCTGCCCCACCCTCTGGCCCGCCCGCGGGTGAGACCGTGCCGCGGGGTGCCGCCGCCCTCCGGCGCCCCGCGGTGACGGCCGCGGGAATCAGAGCGGGGTGACCCGGCTCAGCTCCCACTCCTCGTCGGCCATCCCGCCGCCGGCCTCCGTCCGCACCGAGTCGGCCAGAGCCTGGTCGGCGGCGGCGTCACGGGTCAGGCCGGCACCCCGGACCAGCGGCAGGGGCAGAACGGCCGCCCATACGGGGTGGAGCCGCGCTCCGCGTCTGACCTTGGCCTCGACCGCCGACAGGCCGAGATGGAGGGCGTTGAGCCCGTGCTGTTCCATGTGGCGCAGCGGTCCGTAGTAGACGGCGTTGAAGTACTCGTACGCGTCCCTGGTCCGTGTGTAGTCGAAGCCGGCCACCCGGGCGTAGAGCATCTCCCGCCAGGCGAAGGCGACGTGCCCGCCGACCGGCCCGCCCTCCTCGTCGACGACGCGGAACACCGTGCTGACGCCGTCCAGTTGATCGGCCTGCGCTTTGAGGAACGTCCTGATCTCCCCCTGGTCCAGGGAGGCGTCGTAGCGGTCCATGGTCTGGCCGATCAGGGGAGCGAGTTCGTCCACGCACGCCGACAGGGGCGCCGTCTCCAGCCGCAGCCCGGCCCGCTCGAACTTGCGCACCTCGTAGTCGCGCTTGCGGACGTTCCGTCCGAGCATCCGCCTGTACGACTCGAAGGTGCCACCCTCGTTGTGGACCACGGCCTCGGCGCTGCGCAGCTGGGCGCGGACCGGGAACAGACCGGCGAGCAGCCGCAGGCTGTCGGTGGTGAGGAAGTCGAAGAGGAGGGCGTCGCGGCCGAGGCCGGCGGCGTGATCCGCGAGGCCCTCGACCAACTCGGACAGCGCGGACCGCTGTTCGGCTTCGGTTCCGGCCAGCAGAAACTCGTTGTGGTATCCGGTCCGGGTGCCCACGCGCAGGACCTCGCGGCCGGCGGCGACCGGAGGGAGTGCCGGGGCGTTCTCGGCGGGGAAGTCGTAGGACGGGGTCGCGGCGAGGAGTCCGCTCCCCGACGTCACCACGGTGTAGGTGGCCGTGGCGAAGTCGGGACGCTCCTGCCCGGCGAGCCAGCCGTGGCTCTGGTAGAAGCAGGAGGCGGGCGCCAGGGAGTCCCAGGTGGCCCGTTCGATCTCGCCGATCGACGCCAGGTGCCTGGTCTCAGTCACGGCCGGGCCTCCTGCCGTACGATCCGGCCTTCGGGCGGGTACTCCTGTTCACAGCTGCCATTCCTTCGTGTCGAGCCCACCCACGACATGCCGCGCGTACGCGTCCCCGAACGCCTCGGTCTCCTGGCGGTTGCGTTCCCGTACGACGTCGGGATCGGCATCGAGGGGCTGGTCGACGCCCACCAGCACCGTGTAGAGGGGGACCGGCTGGGCACCCCGGGTCAGCTTCGCCTCGAAGGTCCCCAGGCCGAGGTGGATGGCTCTGGTGGACCGCCCCGTTCCCTGGTCGATCGGGTGGTAGAAGACCAGGTTGAAGTAGTCCGCCTTGTTGGCGAAGTCGTAGTCGAAGCCCGCCACGCGGGCGTAGAGCATGTCCTGGTGGTGGTACCGCAGGGCGAAGCCGACGGGGGTGTCGCCTTCTTCGGCCAGCAGCAGGGTGCTGCTGTCGCCCAGGTGCCGTCCCTGCCTGCCGTAGACCTCCGCGGCCCGCTCGACCCCGTAGTCGTGGCCGTGCTTGCGCATGAGGGCGCTGTTGAGCGGGGCGATGCGGTCGACGACCTCGGGCAGAGCCACTTCCCGGATGGTGCGCCCGCTGTCACGGAAGGTGCGGACCTCGCGCCGGGCACGGGGTCGGCGCTTGGCGGGGAGCCAGGCGTAGTAGTCGTCCAGTCCGTCCCAGAGCCCGATCGGGAGCACCGTCTCCACGTCGTGGAAGAGGACGACGGCCCCCGCGTGCTCGTGTGCGCGGGCGATGTCGAGGGCGTCCTCACGGGGGAGGTAGTAGTAGGCGAGGACGGACGCCTCGGCCCCCTTGGCGAAGTTCAGCGCCTCGGCGGTCAGAGCCTCGACGGCCACCGCCCGCTGTCCGGGACCGGCGTCCGGGTGGTGGACGACCTGGCCGCGGAACTCCGACCAGCCCGCGCCGATCGCCAGCGGGCGCGAGGCGACAGCGGCGTGGCGCTCCTCACCGACGAGGCCGGCGAGGAGATCGGCGGGCGTGTAGAGGCCGTGGGGAGGCCGGGTGAACGTGTAGGTCTCCAGACCGGCCGTCGGGGTGCCCTCGGCGCTGTGGGCCACGATGCGGCGGGCCCGCGCACCCGGTGGCAGCTCCTCCTCCCGGACGCCCTGGAAGCCCGTGGTCGAGTAGAGGGTGGACCCGGAAGCGAGGGTCCCCCAGTCGGCGGCGGGCAGCGCGCCGGCCGTGTCGTAGGTGCGGACATCCATGGGTGACTCCCGATGTTGACAAGAGGGTTGTTCCGGCGGCCTGTAGCGGATCACGGGGCGATCCGGCCGACGAGGTTCCGTACGTCGCCGCCGCGGAACCGGATGAGGCGCACGCCGGTCTCCGACAGGCGCGCGAACAGTTCGAGGTTGGCCCGCTGTTGATCCGCCCGCACCTTCAGGGCGTACCAGAGGATCGACCGGGGACCGACGACGGTCCACAAGGTCTCCCGGGTGCCGCCCCACAGCTCCTCCCGGCGGATCCAGCGGCGCAGGGTGCGGCGCAGCAGCCGTGGCCAGGCGACGCGCAGCGGCGTGTCGACCCAGACCACGCAGTCGGCGGTGTGCGCGAAGGCCGCGACGGCGGCGGGGAACTGGCCGTCGACCACCCAGCCCCGGGTCTCCAGCGCCTTCCGGATCTCCGCGAGGAACGTGTCCTCCGGCACCGGCGTCCAGCCCGGTCCCCAGAACAGGGCGTCCAGGCGGACCAGGGGCGCGCCGGGCTCCGCGAGCAGCCCGGCGAGGGTCGACTTGCCGCAGCCCGGCCCGCCGACTATCCACACTTTCCCCACCGGCGGTCCGCCGGGAGGGTGCACTTCGTTCACAGGAGGTTCCTCTCCAGCCACTTGGCCACCCCGAACTCATCATGATTATCCGTCAGTTCCGTTGCCGAAGACCGTACGTCAGATGCGGCGTTGGCCATCGCCACGCCCGTGGCCGCAGCGCCGAGAAGAGCCATGTCGTTGGGCGCGTCGCCGAAGGCGACGACCGCGCTCCAGTCGAGACCCCGGCCGGCGAGCAGCCAGGAGACGGCCGACCGTTTGTCGGCCCCGGGTGCCGAGACCTCGACGAGGCCCGCGTCCGAGGACGTCCAGATGAGACCGGTGGGGGCGAGGAAGCCGGGCGACGGGGGGCGGGCGTGACGGATCATCAGGCACAGGACCTCCTCGTCGTCCGGCACCTCGGCCACCCGGGGCGCTCCCTCCCCGCCACTGCTGAGGATGTCCGGCCAGTCGGGCCCGAGCAGCCGCCCGGAGGGGCGGTCGACCGCCCAGGGGACCGGTCCGAGCAGGGCGAGCGCCTCGCGCACCCGGTCCGGGGCCATGGCGCGCACCCGCCTCGGCCGGGGGTCGTCCAGGCCGCCGGTGACGGCTCCGTTGGAGGAGACGAGGGAAGCACCCAGTCCGCGCAGGGGCCCCAGCACCTGCCGGGCCGACCACGCGGGCCGTGCGGTGGCGAGCACCAGGTGCACACCGCCGGCCACGGCGGCGGTGAGGGCCCGGCGGGTGCGTTCGCCGACCTTGCGGTCCGCGTCCAGCAGTGTGCCGTCCAGGTCCGAGACCACGACTGCGGGGCGGGCGCCCCCGGGTAGGTGGGGGCGCCCGCCGGTGCGTGCGGTGTCCGCCGAGGTCACGGGGACGGTTCGGGAGTGGCGGGCAGCGGCATGCGGTGCGTGATGGCGGCGGCGTACCGGTGGTAGTGCCACTGCTCGTAGCCGAGGTGGCTCTCACCCCGGATACCGAGGTCGGCGTTCTCGAAGAGCTGCCAGCCGGGACGGTCGACGATGCGGTCCATCTCCTCCCGGGGCGGGTAGTAACCGCACCGGCGCTCCTCGTCGTTGAGCCCGATCAGGTACTCGCCGAAGAAGATGCCGCCCGGGGCGACCATGTCCATCGCGTGGTGGATGAGCGCTTCCAGTGTGTGGGCCCGGTTGGGGGGCATCGACCACAGGCCGCTGCCCAGCACCAGCTGGAAGTCTCCCGAGGCCGGGAGGGTCATGTAGTCCTGCTCGACGATGGTGCAGGCCTCGGTGAGGCCCTCCGACGACAGTCTCTGCCGCAGGCCCACGACCTCGTGGTGGCCGTCGACGAGGTCGAACTCGCCCCCGTTCAGGAAGAGCGCGTCGGTCTCCACGCCGACGACCTCCCAGCCGGCGCGCAGCAGGGGAAGGGCGAACTTGCCGTCCGAGGCACCGAGCACGCAGGCCCTCGGCCGGACCCGGCGGGCGTACTCGCCCAGCGGGATGTAGCGGGCGAGCGCGGGGAAGTACGAGTAGTACGGCCCCCAGTAGCTCTGTTCGTCGACGTCCAGCACATGGCCTTTCAAGGCGATCCCTTCGGTGGTGTGTGTCATGCGCCGATGGAGGCCACCGACTCGGCGGCGCTGTTGCGGGTGCTGCCCCATCGCTTGGCCGAGGCCTCGTGGATGAACCAGATGTCGTCCTCGTCCAGGAGGCGGGAGACCACCTCGGGGTAGGCCTCCTCGAAGTACGTGTAGGGCGGCCGGTTGTCCTTCCGCGAGTGGTAGTCGAGCCGGTCCTGCCCGTGCTCCGCGGTGATGGCGGTCCCGGGGTGGTAGGTGAGGATGTTCGGGCTGGCCATGATGAGCAGCCCGTCGTCGATGAGGCGGCCGATCTCCTCGATCGTCTCCTCGATGGTCCCCCGGTCCTCGCCGTCGAGTCCGAAGAGGACGGAGCTGCCGACGCGGATCCCGTGGGACCTGATGGTGGTCAGGGCTTCGCGCACCTTGCTCACCCATGCTTCGGGATTGCGCCGCAGCAGGTTCTTGCCGACGTTCCGCATGACCTGCTGGGCCATGCTCTCGATGCCGATGTAGATGTAGGTGCAGCCGTTCTCCCTCATGAGGTCGAGGGCAGCGCCGACCTCGTCCGCCTTGGCACGGTTGAGGACGACGTCGACGGTGAGCTGGGCGCCCCACTCGAACGACCGGACCTCCGGCCTGCGTTCGCGCAGGCCTGCCAGGTCGTGGCAGAAGTCGGTGATCGCCTTCCAGTTGCCGCCCCAGAAGACCGGGTCGTCGAAGAAGGCCGCCTCGGCTCCCCAGTCGACGAGCCGGCCGATGCGCTGTGCGACGTGCTCGGTCTCGGACACCGCGAAGCGCGTGGGCCGCTGCGACACCTGGATGCTCTCGGAGCAGAAGGTGCATTTGAACGGGCAGGCGTCCAGCGTCATCACGTGCGCGGTCCGGCTGCCCAGGGTCGAACTCCCCGCACGGGTGAAGATCCCGAACCGGGCCCGGACGGAGAACGCTTCGTAGGGAGACGGGAGTTGCGCCGCGTTGACGCGCTCTCCCCGCACGGGGACGAGCACGGCCTCGTCCGCCGTGAGGCCGACGATGCTGCCGACGCCCTTCGTCGTCCCGTCGTGGGCGGCGACGAGCGGGATCGCGTCGAGGACCTCCTCGACGGGAGTGGGGCCGAAACCGGGGGTGGCGACGAGTCCGACCGCGCGTAACAGCAGGTCGAGAAGGGGGGCTCCGTCCCCCGCCACCACGAAGTCGACCACGGGCAGGGCGCGGCCGTCACGGATGACTTCCACGGTGCTGCTCCAGGAGAGGTCGGCCGTCCCGGTGGCGTGCTGGTAGCGCACGGTCTCGTCGGCGTGCCTGCCCCCGAGGACCACCAAGCAGTGCGGCGCGTGTTCCCTGGCCAGTTCGGCCATCTCCAGCGCATAGCGGTGGCCGGCCGACACCGAGCTGAGCAGCAGCACCTTGGGGCGCAGCGCCTGGAGTTCGGAGATGAAGGCCCGCCGGGCCACGTCGTCCCAGATGCGCGGGTCGAAGACGTGGCCGTCGGTGGTGGGGCTGTCCGCGATGAGCACGGAGCGGGGGCCGTCCTCGGAGCGGCGGTAGGCGGCGTCCGGGTAGCGCCCCCAGTCGGGGACGACGTCGTCCAGCGACGGCTGGGGGGCGAGCCCGCGTTCCAGGCGGGCGACGGAGCGTTCGACGGTGAGCGAGAGCGCCGAGTAGAGGCACATGGGATCGCCGGGGTAGGCGACCTCCCCGCCGCGGCTCGTGGCGACGGGGACCAGGGCGGCCATGATCGGGAAGTGGTAGCGGTCGGTGCCGGAGGTGCCGGCGGCACCCTCGAAGAGTTCTCGCCGGCCGGCGAGACGGCCGGCCAGGACCGACGGGGCGGGTGGGGCCGGACATCGTTCTTCCAGGGGTGGACGAAGCGTCAGTATCACGGAGGGCCCTGCGCTTCCTGCGATCAGATGGCGGCGATCAGATCGGCGACGGCGGTGCCGGCCGCCCGGCTGGTGACCAGGGAGGTGGTGTCGCCGAGTTTGCGGTAGGCGTGGGTGGCCAGGCAGGCCCGGGCGACGTCCGCGTAGTCGGTGGCGGCCGGGGTCCCGGCGATCGCGTCCACGGTGGCGGTGTCCTGCGCCTGGGCGGCCAGACGCAGCCGGGATTCGAGGTCGACGAGTTCACGCGCCGCTTCGCGGGCGCCGTCCGGGGTGGTGGGGAAGGCCGGCAGGGAGGCCGGTACCACCGGGTCGCCCACGATCTTCCGGGCGAGCGCGCTCTCGTTGTCGTAGAAGTGGAAGGTGCCGGACTGGTGGATGTACCGGCCCGCGGGTACCCCGAGCAGACCGGCGGCGTACTGCTGCATGCCCATGAAGAGAAAGGCGTCGTAGGGCAGGACGGTCAGCGCCTGCTGGGCGCGCATCACGGTGAGCCAGATGAGGGCCCCGTCCCGCAGGAAGAGGTGCACGCCCACGGCGCACGGGTACTCCCGCGACTGGCGGAAGTTGTCCTGCGGCTCCAGGACGAGGGCGAAGGCCCGCCGGTGGGCGGGGTCGCGCTCGATGCGGCCGACGACCTCTTCCAGCTGGTTGCCGTTGGCCGTGACCAGCCGGTGGCCGAAGGCTCCGCTGAGCGTGTGCTGGTCGTCCGAGTACTCGTGGGCGCCGCGGCGGTAGTACGCGGGCGTCTCCACGTCGTTGCGCCCGTCGAGCGACCAGGCGAGGAGCCCGAAGCAGTACGCGAGGTTCACCGGCAGGTGCGGGGTGACCGCGAGACAGGAAGTGGGGTCCTCGACCGTGCTGCGGTGAGCGATCAGCTCACGGTAAGGGCGGTCGTTCCGGCCGAAGTCCGAGGCCTTCGAGAGCGGGTCGCGGACGGACGGGACGTCGTTCCCCTCGTCCAGGACGGCCTGCAGACCGGACGTATACGAATTGGCAAAAGAATGGAAAACATCCATGCCGCATTCCCCTTAAATGTGAAATGTGCGCGAGGGCGGCGCGCGAAAGCTCACCTCGCGCAATTCGGACAAAGCATCGTGGTCCCTTGATCACCTGACCGATCGATCCCACACCAGCCGTTCATCGTTGTCAACCGGCCCTGGTGCACGGCATTTTGGAACTGTCACGACCTGCGAGGCATCGGAATCGGCGGATTCGTTTTCGCCATTGACATCCACGGGAGAGCCCCTGCTAGTGTGCGCGCTTGAATTTCCCGTAGCTACCTCACTGTCGGGGGAATGGGGTCAAACAATGGCTGGATTCAGCCGCTCCGCACCGTCATGGCTGGATGAGCGATGGCGCATCGGGTGGGGCACGGGCGTGGTGCTCGTGACCTACGCGGGGCTCATCGCCTTACGCCCCGCATCGGAGCACGGCGTGGGCGGCCCGATCGCGCTGCTGGCGCTGGTGGGTTACACGCTCGGCGCCCTGCTGATCGTCTCCGGCGCCGTGGCCCGCCTGCCCGCCACCACCGTGGCCCTGCTGCCCGTGGCGATCACGGTGAACATCGTCATGGGCAAGATCGTCTACTTCAGCGGTCTCCCCCTGCAGCTCGATTCCATCGGGACCGTGCTGGTGGGAGTCGTAGCGGGACCTGCCGCGGGCGCCGCGACCGGGGCCCTTGCCAGCGTCATCGTCGGCATGACCATCACACCCGGTGCCCTGCCGTACGCCGTGACGGCGGCCATGATCGGCTTCACCGCCGGCATGCTGGCACGTGCGGGGCTGTTCCGACGGCTGCCCACGGCGGTGCTCGCCGGTGGCTTGATCGGTGTGGTCGCGGGCGTCATCTCAGCACCCATCACCGCCTTCGTCTTCGGGAACGCCGGCGGATCGGTGGGCCAGTCGGCCCTGATCGCGACCTTCCAGGCGTTCGGCAACGGGATGCTCAAGGCCGCCACCCTGCAAGGACTGGTGGCGGACCCCCTGGACAAGGCCCTGACGGTGGTGCTGGCGATGGCCATCCTGAAAGGGCTGCCACCAGGCTTCCTGCACCGCTTCCCCTTCGTCCGGGACCGGCACGTCCTGGCACCCCGGCCCGACCCGGTGAGGGCGGGGTGAGCACCGTGCGGGACAGCCCCCACGCGACAGGCGATTCACTTGTCCACCGGCTCAGCCCCCTGACCAAATTGACCTTCGCCGTCACCGTGACCGTCTGCGCTTTTGCCGTCGTGGATTACCGGTGGCCCCTACTGCTGTTCTGCGCCCTCATCCTTCCGGCCGCGATCGCCGCAAAGGTGTTACGCAGATTCCTGCTCATGCTCGCCACGTTCTGGGTTCCGGTCGCCGCAATACTCTTTGTGGTCCAAGGCTTCTTCTTTCCCGAAGCACATGACGTCATCGCCCGATTCGGCCCGCTGGAACTCAAGAGCGAGGGGGTCGCCTACGCCCTCCTTACGGCGCTGCACATCCTGGTGCTGATGGGCGGATTCTTCCTGCTGCTCCTTTCCACGCACGCCGCGACCCTCATGAGCGCACTGAGCGAGCGCAATGTGTCGCCGAGTCTCATCTACATCGTGTCGGCGGCACTGCAGATCGTGCCGACACTCAGCCGGCGCGCCACGCGGATCCTCCACGCACAGCAGGCACGCGGCCAGGTGATCCACGGTCTGCGCGGCCGGGCGCGCGCCCTCGTGCCCCTGGTGGGGCCGCTGATCCTCGGCGCCTTCACCGACGTGGGCGAGCGCGCCGCCGCCATGGAGACCCGGGGCTTCGGCGCCACCCGGCGCCCGACGAGCCTCATCACGGTTCCTGACAGCACGGCGCAGCGGAGCGCGCGCGCCGCGATGATGCTCTGTGCCGTGGCCGCGGTCACCGTGAACGTGTGGGGAGTAATGCGTTGATCGAAATCAAGGGTTTCTCCTTCACCTATCCGACCGGCTCCCGTCCGGCCCTCCACGACATCGGGTTCGACGTCGGGCCGCACGAACTCTGCGCCGTGGTCGGCGCGAGCGGCGCGGGCAAGAGCACCTTGGCCGGCGTGGTGAGCGGCACCATTCCCCATCTCACCGGGGGCACGACGGAAGGGCTGGTCCAGGTCAACGGCCGGGATCTCGCCGATACCTCGCTGTCCGGACTGGTGGGCGAGGTCGGGCTGGTCATGCAGAATCCGTTCAACCAGATATCAGGCGCCCGCTTCTCCGTACGCGAGGAGATCGCCTTCGGTCTGGAGAACATGGGTGTGCACCGGGACGAGATGGCGTCCCGGGTCGACACCGTCCTGCACGACCTCGGGCTCACCAAGGTGCGCGACCGCTCCCCGTACGAACTCTCGGGCGGACAGCAGCAACTGCTGGCCATCGGGTCCGTCCTGGTCATGCGTCCGACCGTCATGGTCCTCGACGAGCCGACCTCGCAGCTGGACGCGGCCGGGAGCGCGCTGGTCTTCGAAGCGCTCGGCACCCTCAAGGAGCAGGGCATCACCACCCTGTTGATCGAACACCGGATGGAGCGCCTGGCCCGCGCCGCCGACCACGTCCTCGTCCTCGACGGGGGCACGATCGTGGCGAAGGGCTCACCCGGCGAGGTACTGGCGGACGAGCGGCTGGAGGAATGGGGGGTCGCGCCACTGCGCTACACCGTGGCCGCGCGCCGGGCCGCGGCCAGGGGGCTCTGGCCGGACGCCAGGCATCTGCCGGTCACGCTCGACGCCGCCGCCGAGGGATTCGGCGCGCCGGTGACCCACCTCGACCGAGGAGACCGGCGATGATCGTACGGATCGAGTCCCTGACGTTCCGTTACCCCAACGGGACCACGGCACTGGACGAGGTGTCCTTGTCCCTCGCGGCCGGCGAACGCGTGGCGATCGTCGGCCCCAACGGCGCGGGCAAGAGCACCCTCGCCCGTCACCTCGTCGGCATCGAACGCCCGGCCTCCGGATTCATCGAGATCGCGGGGCGGCGGACCGACGGGCTCGGCATCGCCGAACTCGCCCGCACCGTCGGCTTCGTGTTCCAGAATCCGGACGACCAGCTCCACGCGGCAAGCGTCACCAAGGAGGTGGAGTTCGGCCCGCGCAACCTCCGCTTCGCCCCCGCGCGACGTAAGGAGCTGGTCGAGTCCGCCCTGCGGAGGACGGGGCTGGCGCAGTCGCGCGACACCCATCCCCACCACCTGTCGCTCGGCGAACGCAAACGGGTCGCCCTGGCCTCCGTCCTGGCCATGGACACCCCGGTCGTCGTCCTGGACGAGCCGACGACCGGGCAGGACCATGCGTCGGTGGTCCTGCTGGGGAAGCTGGTCGACGACCTCGGGGCAGCCGGCCGGACCGTACTGGCCATCACTCACGACATGGACTTCTGCGCCGAGCACTTCGACCGTGTGATCGTCCTGGAGGAAGGCAGGATCTCCTGGGACGGGCCGGTCGACCGCTGGCTGGCGCAGGCCGCGGATACGGCCGGCCAGGCTTTCGAACTACCCCAGATGACCCGGCTCGGCCGGCGCCTGGGATGGGAGGTGCCGGTGTCGACCGTGGCGGGCTTCCTGGAACACCTCACCCCCGGGGCCGGCCCCGCGCCGGTGGTGTCCACCGCCCCCTGACACGACGCGCCCCGGTCCAACGAACTCGGCACACCTCCTTGGACCGGGCGCGGCGCCGTCGTCCTCCTGAAGCGCGGCGGCAGTGCGACGGCGGTGACGAGCCGACGACGACAGCTCGTGGGAGCCGGGTGCGTCAGGTATCCGGTCACGGGGCTCCGGTACAGCGGGGAGGCCGCGGCGGCCCGAGGCGTGGCAGCCCTGGGGGCCTCCGCGGTCCGGAGTGGTTAATCCCCATAACTCCCTTACGGCGGCGTCTGGCTGGGTATGCCGGACGGCCGGGCAAACATTGACAGTGCACACACACCCCTCATAAAATTGACACATCAAGTGTTTGTTGTGCGTGCGAAACTCCAGGGACGGCCGACATTCGACTGCGCCGAACCACCGGGGCGCAACCACGTGTTCATTGTGAGCACCCACTTGCCGAACATCAGGGCCGGTCGATAGCACTGCCGCTATGACGACACGCTGACCCACCACTGTGCGTGCCAGGTATGCGGCCGCATCGATTACTGGAGAAACTCCCATGAACCGCAAACTTCTGGTGCTTGCAGCTGCGGTCAGCCTGCTCTCTCCAGCTCTTTCCGCCTGTGGCAAGGAAGAGGGCGTATCCATAGTCGTCGCCACCACCGACCAGTTCGTCGCCACGAAGGACGCCCCGGCGCCGCTCGACCCCGCGTACACGTATGACACCAGCACCTGGAACCTTCTGCGGCAGACGATGCAGACCTTGATGGTTCAGCCCAAGGGACAGGGTGAACCGGTTCCGGAGGCCGCGGAGAACTGTCTCTTCACGGACAAGGGGAATGAACGCTACGCGTGCACACTGCGCAAGGGCCTGCAATTCTCCGACGGGGCCCCGATCACGGCCACCGATGTGAAGAGCTCCATCGAACGGTCCCTCAACATCAATGCCGACACGGGTGTCGCCGCCCTGCTGAACACCATTGACACGATCGAGACGAAGGGGAGTCGCGAGGTCATCTTCCACCTCAAGACGGCCGACGCCACTTTCCCCTACAAACTGACGACACCGGTCGCGAGCATCGTCAACCCCAAGGAATACGACCGGAAGAGCCTGCGTGACGGCTTCGATGTGGACGGCTCCGGCCCTTACACCTTCAAGGCCGACGTCCGGAACAATGCGATCACCGGCATCACCTACGCGAGGAATCCCCGCTACCGCGGAAGCCTCAAGGTGAACAACGACAAGGTCGTGCTGCGCGTCCACAAGGACTCAGACGCCATGGGGGCCGCTATCGACAGCGGCAAGGTCGATGTCATGATCCGCACGATGTCGCCGTCACAGATCGACGGACTGGACGCGGGAACGGACAAGAACGTCGAGCTCGTGGACCTTCCCGGTCTGGAGATTCGCTACCTCGCCTTCAACACCACCGCCTCGACCCTGAAGGACAAGGCGGTCCGCCAGGCAGTCGCCCAGATCATCGACCGCGACGAACTGGTCGCCAACGTCTACAGCGTGCAGGCCGATTCGCTGTACTCGTTGGTCCCGGCGTTCGTCACCGGTCACACCAACTCCTTCTTCAACAAGTACGGGGAGCCGAGCAAAGCCAAGGCGAAGGCCCTGCTGACCGGAGCCGGAGTCAATACCCCGCTGAAACTGACGCTGCATTACACGACGGACCACTACGGATCCGCCACGAAGCAGGAGTTCGAGGAGCTGCGCAAGCAGCTCAACGACAGCGGTCTCTTCGACGTCACCATTCAGGGCCACCCCTGGGCGACGTTCAGGCCCGCCGAGCAGAAGGGCGAGTACGACGTCTTCGGGATGGGCTGGTTCCCGGACTTCCCGGACGCGGACAACTTCGTCGCCCCCTTCCTCGACAAGGACAACTTCCTCGGCCTGCCCTACTCGAACACGACCATCCAGCGCTCGCTGATCCCGCAGACCCGGCGCGAGGCGGACCGGTCCGCGGCCGCGA
Source organism: Streptomyces sp. NPDC001822 (assembly GCF_042892135.1). Classification (NCBI taxonomy): domain Bacteria; kingdom Bacillati; phylum Actinomycetota; class Actinomycetes; order Kitasatosporales; family Streptomycetaceae; genus Streptomyces; species Streptomyces sp. NPDC001822. The sequence goes on along the minus strand of NZ_JBIATW010000004.1, from coordinate 245,718 downwards.
CTCCCCTGGCCAAGATCCAGGACACCGTCGCCGAAGACGTGCCCATCCTGCCCCTCTGGCAGGGCAAGCAGTACGTCGCCGCACGACGCGACGTCACGGGCATCGCCTACGCCATCAATTCCTCTTCGGTGCTCCAGCTCTGGGAACTCGGCCGCGGCTGAACCGGGCGCGAGGACCGAACCGGGCCCGCCGGCGCGAGGGCTGACGAAGCCCGGACGCCGGCCGGGCCGCCTCTTCGGTGAGGGGCGGCGGCCCGCGGGATGCGCGCCCCGGCGCGAAGCACCCCTGGGGCAGGTCGAGTGCGAGGCCGCAGGGGTAGCGTGTGCGCCATGAACTCTGGTACCACCGTTGAGCGCGCTCAACGCTTCAAGCAGCTGCACGCCGAGAACAGGCCGCTCGTGCTGCCGACCGTATGGGACGTCTGGTCGGCGCGCACGGCAGTCGGCGCCGGGTTCCCCGCGCTGACCATCGGGAGCCACCCGCTCGCCGACTCCCGTGGTGCCGCCGATCACGAGGGGCAGACCTTCGCGGAGGTGATCGACGCCGTCAGGCCCATCATCGCGGCGGTCGACGTCCCCGTCTCCGTGGATCTGGAGGCCGGATACGGCGAGGACCCCGCGGACCTGATCGCGGGCCTCACCGAGGCCGGAGGCGTCGGCCTCAACATCGAGGACACCGTGCACTCCGAGGGCGGCCGCCTGCGCAGCACGCAGGAGCACGCAAGCTACATCGCCGCCCTGCGTGCGGCGGCCGACAAGGCGGGCATCCCGGTCTGGATCAACGGGCGTACCGACCTCTTCCTGCACGCGGACAAGGCCTCCGACGTCCTGGACGAGGCGATCGAGCGGCTGCGGGCCCTGGAGCAGGCGGGTGCCGACAGCGTCTACCCGGTGACCATCCAGGACGACGACGACCTGCTCACGGCCGTGACCGGCGCCGTCGGCGTCCCCGTGAACTCGACGGCCCATCCCGTCAAGCACGACCTCGAACGCTTCCGCCGCCTCGGCGTCGGCCGGATCACCTACGGCCCGCTCCTGCAGTTCGCGATGACGGACGCCATGAAGGACATGCTCAAGCCCTGGGCGCCCTGACGGCCCTACCCGTGCGGCGGGCCGGCCGTTCCGTCGCACGCGGAAGCGCGGCGGGCCTGCCGGTCCGGTCGACCCGCCGCACGGGTACACGCCCTCAGCCCAGCAGCATGTGATGGAGCATCATCAGCCCGGCAGCCATGCCGGCCGCCGGTATCTCACCGCGCGCGATCATGTCCGGCACGAGCTTGAGCGGGATCCACTCACGGCGCGAGGACTCGAAGGCGTCCGCCGGATGACCGGTGTACGTCGCCTCGCGGGACCAGAAGAGGTGGTGCCGCGCGTCGATGAGGCCGCCGGCCGGCTCCACCGTCATCAGCGGGAGCAGTTCGCCCGGGCGCCAGCCGGTCTCCTCCTCCATCTCCCGTGCGGCCGCGGCGGCGATGTCCTCGCCGTCCTCGACCACGCCGGCGGCGAGCTCCCAGCCCCAGCTGTCGGTGATGAAGCGGTGCCGCCACAGGAGCAGGACCTCGTTCGCCTCGTTGACGACCGTCGCCGCGGCGACGGCCCGGAGCCGGATGAGGAAGTGGTCCAGGTGTCGGCCGTCGGGGAGTTCGACATCCGCCAGATTGACCCGGAACCAGGGGTTCTCGTACACGGTCTGCTCATTTAAGTTCGTCCACTGCACAGTTCTGCCACCTTCCGACTGGTCGATGGCAACATCCGAGCAGGCTCCGGCTCGCGGGGGAACGTGCGGAGACCTCCGGCGCACGGCTCACAGAGGCACGCGCAGCGCCCCTTCGATGACGTCGGCCGCCGCTTCGGCCGCGGCGCTGCCGCTCGCGGCCAGATGTTCACGGACGGACCGCATCCGGTCCCGGAGCCGCTGCGAGTCCATGCCACGGGCGCGTTCGGCCATTTCGCACGCGGTGCCGGCCGCCCGGTCCGCCTCGCCCTGCAGCAGTTCCAGGTGGCTGAGCATGGCCAGCCTGTGCACCGTCCCGCGGTCGTGCGCCGGAGAGCGTACGGCCGCGGCGGCGTGCTCCCGGGCTCCGACGACATCGCCCAGGTTCAGCAGCGCCTCGGCCACCTGGACGTTGACCAGGCCGGGCTGGACGTAACCCGTCTCGTCCGGCTCGCTGCCCGTCCCGATGCGGCCGGCCTGGGCCTCGGCCCGGCGGATGCACTCCAGGGAGCCCCGGTGGTCGCCCAGTTGTGCGTAGGCCTTGGCCTGCATGGCGCGCAGGTCGGCGGCGAGCGCCGGGGTGATGTGCGGTCCCGCCGCCCTCAGGGCGGCTTCGGCGAAGGCGACGGACCGGCGGAAGTCGGCCAGGTACAGCGACTGGTTCACGAGGAGCGCGATGACATAACCGCCGAGGCCCCGGTCCCCGCTGGCCTTGGCCAGGCGCAGGGCCTGGTGGAAGTAGCGCTGGGCCAGCCCGTGGGCGTCCGAGTCGTACGCGCAGATGCCGGCGAGAGCCACCAGCCCGGCGGTCGCGCGGTGCAGCCGGCGGCCGGTCGCGTCGCTGTAGCCGCCGCGCAGCAGCGGAGCGGTCTCGGCGTTGAGGAACCCCACGACCCGGGACCTGGTCGCCATGCCTCCCGCTTTTCTGTACATCTGTTCGTAGTGGGCGCGGGCGGCCCGGAGCATCGCTATGTCGGCCATGCTCACCCGTGAGGGCCCGGGACGGGACACGTCCGTGTCCTCGGGCGGGTTCTCCCACTCCCACACGGGCATCACCGCCGTCGTGCCCGTGACGGCCGGCACCGCCGCGAGGTCCGGGCGCTGCTGGTCGTCGGAACGCCACAGGGCGGTCGCGTGCTCGACGAAGCCGGGGAGCCCGCCCCCGTGTGGCGCGGTGTACGCCCCGGAGATGCCCATGCCGATGTCGTCGAGCGTGACCGGCCGCCGCAGACGGCGGCCGAGGACCTCGCACAGCAGGTCGGGGACCTGGCCGCGGGGACGCTGGCCCTTGAGCCAGCGGGCGACCGCCGTGTGTTCGTACCGCAGGGACAGCCCGCGGGCGCGGCCGGCCTGGTTGACGTGACCGGCGAGTCCCGCCCGGGACACACCCGCCTCGTCGATCAGGGATTCGAGCAGGACGTTGGGCTCCATTGCCCCCCCATGTGCGCGTCGCGATGAGCCTAGTGGAGCACGATTCACACGGGGTGTGAACGGAATGCCCGAACCGTCCCCCTGTGCACTCTGCCGCGCCGGATCACCGCTCGCTTGAATGAGTGCCTCGCAAGAGGCGGCCGGGTCGTCGGCTCCCCCTCGTACAGTTCGACGACCCGCACCCGCGCCGTTCGTCCGCCGGCCTGCCCGACACTCCGTGGCGGCACGGACGGCGCCGGACCGCACAGCCCACTGCCCCGATGACAGCCGGGCCCGTGTGCGGTCACCGGGCCGTCCCGCGAGAACGGAGAGGGGCGTGTCCGGTGGCCGGACACGCCCCTCTCCACATGGGTGCCTAGGCGCCGCGCAGCACCGCGCCGGTGCGCTCGGCGGCCAGGGCGACCGCCGTGTCGCGGGCCGCGGTGGCCTCCTCGACCGTGAGCGTGCGGTCCGGGGCACGGAACCGCAGCGCGTACGCCAGGGACTTGTGACCCTCACCGATCTGCTCGCCGGTGAACACGTCGAACAGGCGCAGCGATTCGAGCAGGTCGCCGGCGCCTTCGCGCAGGGCCTTCTCGACCGCGTCGGCGGGCACGTCCGCGGCGACGACGAGGGCGACGTCCTGGGTCGCCACCGGGAAGGTGGAGATCCGGGGAGCCTGGAGCGCACCGTCGACGGCCTGCTCCAGGACGTCGAGCTCGACCTCCATGGCACAGGTCCGCTCGGGCAGGTGGAGCTCCTTGACGACCCGCGGGTGCAGTTCGCCCGCGTGCCCGAAGAGCGTCTCCCGGCCGTCGACCGTGACGTACAGGGCGGCGCAGCGGCCGGGGTGCCACGGGGCGTGGCGGTCGGCGCGGACCGTCACCTCGACGCCCGCCTCGCGGGCGATCGTGCGGGCCGCCTCGACGGAGTCCGCCCAGCCGGACGGACGGCCGTCGCCCCACCAGCCGGCCTGCTCGCGGGCGCCCGCGAGGACGACGGCGGCACGGCGGGGCTGGCGCGGCAGCGTGGCGTCCAGTCCGGCGATCTCCTCGTCGGTCGGCCGGCGGTCGACGGGGAGCCGGACGGCCTTCGTCTCCTCACCGGTGGGCCTGAAGACCAGCCCGGTCTCGAAGAGCGCCAGGTCGTGGCTGCCGCGGCCGTCGTTGCGCCGCAGTGCGCCGAGCAGTCCCGGCAGCAGCGTCGTGCGCAGCGCCGGCTCCTCGTCGGAGAGCGGGTTGACGAGGTCGACCGTGCGGCGGCGGTCGTCGTCCTGCTCCAGTCCGAGCTGGTCGAGGACGGCCGCACCGATGAACGGGTAGTTCAGCGCCTCGACGTAACCGGCACCGGCGAGCGCCCGGCCGATGCGGCGGTGCAGCCGCTGGCGGTCGGTGAGCCCGCGCCCGGAGGGCGGCGTCGGCAGCGTGGACGGGAGGTTCTCGTACCCCTCCAGCCGGATGACCTCTTCGGCGAGGTCGTTCGGCGCGGAGAGGTCCGGACGCCAGGACGGCACGGTGACGATGAGATCGTCCTGCCCGTAGACGTCGCAGCCGACCTCCTGGAGGCGGCGTACGACGGTCTCGCGGCCGTACGCGACCCCCGCCACCCGGTCGGGGTGGCTCGCGGGCATCGCGATGGTGCGGGGCGCGGACGGTGCGGTGATCTCGGTGACGCCCGCCTCGGCCGTGCCGCCCGCAAGGAGGACCAGCAGGTCGACGGTGCGCTGCGCGGCGGCGGCCGCGGCCTGCGGGTCGACGCCGCGCTCGAAGCGCTTCGACGCCTCGGAGCTCAGCTTGTGGCGGCGTGCGGTCCGCGCGATGGTGATCGCGTCGAAGTGCGCGGCCTCGATGACGACCTCGGTGGTCCCGGCCTCCTCGGCCGTGTCCGCGATCTCCGTGTCGGCGCCGCCCATGACGCCCGCGAGGCCGATCGGCCCGCGGTCGTCGGTGATGACGAGGTCCTGGGCGTCCAGGACGCGCTTGGCGCCGTCGAGCGTGGTGAGCTTCTCGCCCTGCTGGGCGCGGCGCACGCCGATCGCGCCGTTGACCCGGCTGCGGTCGTAGGCGTGCAGCGGCTGGCCGAGCTCCAGCATCACGTAGTTCGTGATGTCGACCGCGAGCGAGACGGTGCGCATCCCGGCCTTCTGCAGCCTGCGCTGCATCCAGATCGGGGAGCGCGCCTCGGGCCGCAGGCCCGTGACGGTGCGCGCGGTGAAGTTGCTGCAGCCGATCGGGTCGGACACCTTCACCGGGTAGCCGTGCGCGTTGGGCGGGGGGACGTCCAGGAGCGCCGGGTCGCGCAGCGGCAGCCCGTAGGCGATGGCGGTCTCGCGGGCGACACCGCGCATCGACAGGCAGTAGCCGCGGTCCGGCGTGACGGCGATGTCGAGGACCTCGTCGACGAGCTCCAGAAGCTCGATCGCGTCGGTGCCGGGCTCGAACTCCGGCGGCAGCACGATGATGCCGTGCGTGCCGTCGTCGCCCATGCCGAGCTCGTCGGTGGAGCAGATCATGCCGTGCGACGTCTTGCCGTACGTCTTGCGCGCGGCGATCGCGAAGTCACCGGGCAGCACGGCGCCCGGGAGGACCACGACCACCTTGTCGCCGACGGCGAAGTTGCGGGCGCCGCAGACGATCTCCTGCGGCTCGCCGGTGCCGTTGGCGTCGCCGACGTCCACGGTGCAGAAGCGGATGGGCTTCTTGAAGCCCTCCAGCTCCTCGATGGTCAGTACCTGTCCGACGACGAGGGGGCCCTTGAGCCCGGCGCCGGTCTGCTCCACGGCCTCGACCTCGAGACCGACGGTGACGAGCTTGGCCTGTACGTCACGGCCGGATTCCGTCGCCGGCAGGTCGACGTACTCCCGCAGCCAGGAAAGCGGGACGCGCATCAGATCTCCATCCCGAACGGCCGGGTGAACCGGACGTCACCCTCGACCATGTCTCGCATGTCCTCTACGTTGTGGCGGAACATGAGCATCCGCTCGATGCCGAACCCGAAGGCGAATCCGCTGTACTTCTCGGGGTCCACACCGCAGGCGACGAGCACCTTCGGGTTGACCATGCCGCAGCCGCCGAGCTCGATCCAGCCCTCGCTGCCGCAGGTGCGGCAGGGGCGGTCGGGGTTGCCGACGGACTCGCCGTGGCAGACGTAGCAGACCATGTCCATCTCGGCGGACGGCTCGGTGAACGGGAAGAAGTTCGGCCGCAGCCGGGTACTCACCTCCGGGCCGAAGAGCGCCTGGACCATGTGGTCGAGGGTGCCCTTGAGGTCGGCCATGGTGAGGCCCTCGTCGACGGCGAGCAGCTCGATCTGGTGGAAGACCGGGGTGTGCGTGGCGTCGAGCTCGTCGGTGCGGTAGACCCGGCCCGGGCAGACCACGTAGACCGGGGGCTTGCGGCTGAGCAGCGAGCGCGCCTGGACGGGCGAGGTGTGCGTCCGCAGCACGACACCGGACTCGTCGTTCCTGGCGCCGTCCGCGCCCCGGACGAAGAAGGTGTCCTGCATCTGGCGTGCCGGGTGGTCCGGCACGAAGTTCAGGGCGTCGAAGTTGAACCACTCCGCCTCGACCTCGGGGCCTTCGGCGATCTCGTAGCCCATGGCCACGAAGACGTCGGCGACGCGCTCCATGATGGTCGTCAGGGGGTGGCGCGCGCCGGCCGGGGTGCGGTCGTAGGGCAGCGTGACGTCCACGGCCTCCTCGACGAGCACCCGGGCGTCACGCTCGGCCTCCAGCTCGGTCTGCCGGGCGGCCAGCGCCTTGGAGACGGCGCCGCGGGCCTGGCCCACGCGCTTGCCCGCCTCGGCCTTGGCCTGCGGGGGCAGCGCGCCGATCTCGCGGTTGGCGAGCGACAGGGGGGAGGTACCACCGGTGTGCGCCGTCTTCGCCTGGGCGAGCGCGTCGAGGTCGCCGGCGGCGGCGAAGGCGGCGAACGCCTCGTCCCGCATGCGCTCGATCTCTTCCGGTTTCAGTGCCTCGACCTCGACTGGGTCGTACGACTTGTTCGGTGCCGACATCTCTTCCCGTGCTTCCGATTGGCTGATACTGCGCTGAACCGGGGACACCCCGGACTTCGCGGTCCCCGCTCGACGACCGAGGACGCAAAGGTGCCAAAGGTCGAGTCTACGGTCCGCGGGACTGCGAGGGAGCCCGTGGGCCGCTCAGGCCCCCTGGGACAGGTAGGCCGGCGCGCTCACGGGCAGGATAAATCGGAACTCGGCTCCGCCGCCGGGCCCGCGGGCGACGGTGATCGTCCCGCCGTGCGCCTCGACGATGCCCTTGACGATGTAGAGGCCCAGGCCGGTCCCGCCCCGCTTGCTCCCCCGCCAGAAACGGGTGAAGACGCGGGCCATCGACTCCTCCGGGATGCCGGGGCCTTCGTCGCTCACGGTGACTGCCGTTCCGCTCTCGTCGCTCTTCGCCGGTGCGGGCGCAGGGGCGATCTCGATTGTGACCGTTCCCTCGCCGTGGCGCACCGCGTTTTCGAGGAGGTTGCCGAGGACCTGGTCGACCTTGTCGGGGTCGGCCCAGAGCATGGGCAGCGGATGGCGGGTGTGCACGAGGAAGCGGTCGGGCGCCTGGCCGTTCGCGGTGTGTGCCTGGATGTGGCGTTCGACGGCCGCGGAGACGTCCACGGGCTGGCGGCGCAGTTCCAGCCGTCCGGAGTCGATCCGGGAGATGTCGAGGAGCTCGGCGATGAGCCGTGTGACACGGTTGGCGTCCGCGTCGACGGTCTCCAGCATGAGGCGCTTCTGGTCGTCGGTGAACCGCTCCCACTTGGCCAGCAGTGTCGCGGTGAAGCCCTTGACCGAGGTGAGCGGGGAGCGCAGTTCGTGCGCGACGGTGGCGATCAGCTCGGCGTGGCTGAGCTCGGTGCGGCGCCGGGCCTCGGTGCCGCGCAGTGAGACGACGAGCCGGCGGACGGGCCCGGTGGGGCTCTCGCGCACATAGCGGGCGGACACGAGGACCTCGCGGCCACCGGGCAGCAGCAGGTTGTGCTCGGGCTGGCCGGTCCGCGTGGAGAGCCCGTGGTACGGATCGGTCAGGGCCCACCAGCGGCGTCCCTTGAGGTCCTCGAGGGGCAGGGCCTGCTCCAGCGGCAGTCCGATGGCGGTGGCGGCGGGCGTGGCGGTGATCCGGGCGGCGGCCGCGTTGAAGCAGATGACGCGTCCGGCACCGTCGGCGACGACGAGGCCGTCGGGCAGGTCGTCCGGGTGGACGCCCAGGGCGGAACCCCCGGTGGCCGGGTCCTCGCCGGCCCCGTCGGTCAGGGCGCGCGCGGGGGGCGTGTGTGCCGCTCGCGACCCGCTCGTACCGACAGCCATATCCCGTACCCCACCTCTCGAACCGGTGCAGTGGGCCCCCGAGTTCGTCACCCTACTAGGCGTCGGCGGACGAGCGACACCCTGCGGCGGCGCACCGGCGCCTGTGGCCGGTATCGGGCGGCGGGGTCCCGGCCGGCGGGGCTCTCAGACGGTGCGGCGCGGGCGCTGGGCGCGGGCCGAGGCGTAGAGGCACACGGCTGCGGCGGTGGCGAGATTGAGGCTCTCGGCCTTCCCGTGGATCGGCACCCTGACGACCGCGTCGGCCAGGGCGCGCGTCTCCTCCGGAAGACCCCAGGCCTCGTTGCCGAACACCCAGGCGGTGGGGACGCCCATCGTGCCGGCGTCGAGTTCGTCGTCGAGGTCCCTGTCGCCCGCGCCGTCCGCCGCCAGGATGCGCACACCGGCGTCCCGCAGGCCCCGGACCGCCTGCTCCACGGGGACGCCGACGGCCACCGGAAGGTGGAAGAGGGAGCCGACCGAGGCCCGTACCGACTTGGGGTTGTAGAGGTCGACGGAGGCGTCGGTGAGGACGACGGCGTCCGCACCCGCGGCGTCCGCGCAGCGCAGGACCGTGCCCGCGTTCCCGGGGTCGCGCACGTTCGCGAGGACGGCGACCAGGGTGGGCTTCGCGGCGAGGACGTCCGCGAAGGGCGAGTCCAGGAAGTGGCAGACGCCGATCAGGCCCTGCGGGGTGACGGTCTGCGAGACGTCGGCGAGCACGTCGGCGTCCGCGAGGCTCACCCGGGCTCCGGCGTCGCGGGCGGCGCCGATGATGTCGGCGTAGCGCTCGGCCGCCTCGACGGTGGCGAAGAGCTCGGTCAGCGTGGGCCGGCCGTCGCCGCCGCGGTGCGCGGCCGCCTCCCGCACGGCCTGCGGCCCCTCGGCGATGAACCTGCGCTCCTTGCCGCGGAAATTACGCCTGGCCAGCCGGCGTGCGGCGGCGATTCGCGGCGATCGCGCGGAGATCAGTTCGGGGGTGCCCATGGTCGGCGGCGGGCCTCTCTGCGTGGTGCGGCTTCTCCGCGTACGTCTCCGCGGGTACGGCCGGCGGCGTACGCGACACGTGGTGGAACGCACCGGACCCGCAGACGGCACACGCCTGCGGGTCCGGCTCGAAACGCTGGAACGTTCGAAGTACTGCCTGGATCAGGCGGCCTTCGGGGCGTTGACGTCGCTCGGGAGGGCCTTCTGGGCGACCTCGACGAGGGCGGCGAACGCGTTGGCGTCGTTGACCGCGAGCTCGGCCAGGATCTTGCGGTCCACCTCGATGTTGGCGGCCTTCAGACCCTGGATGAGGCGGTTGTACGTCATGCCGTTCTGGCGGGCGGCCGCGTTGATGCGCTGGATCCAGAGCTGACGGAAGTCGCCCTTGCGCTTCTTGCGGTCGTTGTAGTTGTAGACCAGGGAGTGGGTGACCTGCTCCTTGGCCTTGCGGTACAGGCGCGAACGCTGACCGCGGTAACCCTTGGCGGCCTCGAGGATCGCCCGGCGCTTCTTGTGGGCGTTTACTGCCCGCTTGACGCGTGCCACTTTTAACTCCTTGCAGCGGGGCTGGGAATCACGTTGTCGACTCACCAAGCCCGGAAACGAATTGGTCCCGGTCGGATCGAGGTCGCGCCTCCGGTTGGACCGGAGGCCGCGGCCTCACTTGCCGAGAAGCTTCTTGATCTTCTTGGCGTCGGCCGGAGCCACGACGACCGTGCCGGTCAGCGAGCGGGTCTTCTTGGACGACTTGTGCTCGAGCAGGTGGCGCTTGCCGGCCTTCTCACGGAGCACCTTGCCGGAGCCGGTGATCTTGAAGCGCTTGCTGGCACCGCTGTGCGTCTTGTTCTTCGGCATAGCGCCGTTATCTCCTCGTCAGTGGCGCCCCTCGCGGTGCGGGCACCGGAATGCAGGGGCGTCAGATCTTTGGGTGGTTCCCGAGGGACCCGGGGGCGCCTGGATGGCGGCCCCCGGAGGTCACGACTCGGAAGGTGTCTCGGCCGGAGCCTCGGCCGCTGCGGCCGGGGCCTCAGCGGTGTCACCCTCGGACTCGGCGCCGGGGGTGGACCCCTGGCGCTCCGCCTTGCGGGCGGCCTGGGCCTCACGGGCCTCGGCCATGGCTTCGGTCTTCTTCTTGTGCGGGCCCAGAACCATGATCATGTTCCGGCCGTCCTGCTTCGGGTTCGACTCGATGAAGCCGAGGTCCTCGACGTCCGAAGCGAGACGCTGGAGCAGTCGGAAGCCCAGCTCGGGACGGGACTGCTCACGACCGCGGAACATGATCGTGATCTTGACCTTGTCCCCCTGCTTGAGGAACCGGACGACGTGACCCTTCTTGGTGTCGTAGTCGTGCGGGTCGATCTTCGGCCGGAGCTTCATCTCCTTGATGACCGTGTGCGCCTGGTTCTTGCGCGCCTCACGGGCCTTCATGGCCGACTCGTACTTGAACTTCCCGTAGTCCATGAGCTTGCACACGGGGGGACGGGCTGTCGCCGCCACCTCGACCAGGTCGAGGTCGTACTCCTGTGCGAGCTCCAGGGCCTTGGCAAGCGGAACAATCCCGACCTGCTCGCCGCTGGGACCGACAAGTCGCACCTCGGGAACGCGAATCCGGTCGTTGATGCGGGGCTCGGCGCTGATGGATCCTCCTCGGTAGCACCACGCGACCGCCTGGCGGACAGCCACGTAACGTCTTCTGTGAGACCAACCGAGCCGGGAAAGCAGAAAAGCCCCGGACGGGACACAGGCGGGGCTCCAGGCACATACCGGAACACCGCCGCGTCTACCGCGGGGCGCATCGGGCAGCTCCATCGTCCGTACGGAACGATGGTCGCCACCAGACCGGTGACCCGCCATCCGTGAGGACGGTCGGGTGGGAGATCGGAGCCTCCACTTGTGGGCCGAGCACATAGGTGTCCGGCCGGTCGTGATACAAGACTAGCAGCCCGGTCGCGCGGGCGCTAATCCGTCCCCCGGCGGCTCCCGCGGGAAGGACGCGCACGGCCTGGCCTTATCGTGTGGGCATGAGCGACACGACCTCCCCCAGCACCGACAACCCCGGCTTCGACGACATGGCCCGCGACATCGCGGAGGTCCCCGCGGTCGAGGTGATCGTGACCGTGGCGGTCAACCTGATGAGCGCGGCGGCGGTGAAGCTCGGCCTGACCGAGGAGGGCGAGCAGCACAAGGACCTCGACGAGGCCCGCAAGCTGGTCCACGCGCTGGCCGGGCTGCTCGACGCGAGCGCCACCGAGATCAGCACCTTCCACGCCTCGCCGCTGCGCGACGGACTGAAGTCGCTCCAGCTCGCCTTCCGTGAGGCGTCCCTCGTACCGGACGAGCCCGGCCAGGGCCCCGGCGAGAAGTACACGGGCCCCGTCTACGGCTGAGGGCTGTACGGGAGGGCCTTCGAGGACCTCCCGTCCGGCAATCCCGCGCCCGGCCGTCCGCGCGCCGCACATGAGCCCGCCGCCTGTCCGACAGGCGGCGGGCTCATGTGCGTCAGCGGATGAACAGCGGTTCGCCGGGGGCCTCGGCGCCGGCGGGCAGCAGCGCCAGGTCGAGCCCGCGCACCAGCCGGGCGCGCAGGACCTCACTCGCGGACAGCGCGTCGGCGACGCGGCGCGCGGCTTCGGCCGCCACCGCGTCCGGGGCGAGGACGAGGGCCAGGGTGCCGTCGGCCCGCCCGGGGCCGAGGTGCGCCCGGAGCACCGTGGGCTCGGCGACGACGGCCTCCCGCACCGCGCCGACCACGGCGGGGTCGTCGAGCGGATCCGTGCTGGTCCTGTTCTCGGCCAGAGCCAGGAGCGCCGGGCCGGTCAGCTCGAAGGCGACCGGTCCCGCCAGGTCGAGCACCACGGTGTCGGCCTTCTCGTGCGCGGCGGCCTGCAGCGCCTGGTGCAGGGGCACGGCGACGGGGCGTGCCCCGGCGTCCCAGAGGGCGAGCGAGGCGGTGGAGGTGAAGGCGGGCAGGGCGCGCCGGTCACCGGCCTGCAGCGTCGGCACGGCCATGTCGCTGGTCTTCTCGCGGCGCAGCCCGGCCCCCCGGCGCCCGTCGGCGCCCTTCCCGTGGTCTTCGTGTCCCTCCTCGACCTCCCCCAGCACGGCGACGACCGGCACGAGGAGCCGGGCGCCGCGGAGTGCCGCGAGGACGGGGCCGACGGCCGTCCGGTCCTCGGCCCAGGCGGCGAGGGCCGCCGCCAGTTCGGGCGAGGCCGAGCCGTCGTCGTCGGAGAAGCCGGAGTCCGGGATGTTCTTGAGCGCCACACGACGAGCCTAGTGGGTCGGTCGTCCCGCCTCGGCGACAGGTCGGGCCCGGGCTGCCGCCTGCCGCGCCGCCCGGGGGCCGTCCCGTGACGGAGCGCACGGGCCGGCGGTCCCCCGGTCCTGGTCGCGCCCGAACAGGTGCGGGGGCGACGCGCTGTCCGGCCACCCGGCCCGCTCAGCCGGCCCGCCGGCCGGTTCCACCGCGGGAGGTGCGTGCCCGGTGGGTCGTCCGCCGGATGACGCGGCCGCCCCGGTGGCCGCCGTATCGTCCGCGTCGAGCCCGCCGGCCGGGTCGGGCCGGAGCGAGGAGCCCGACGTGGATCTCGACGCGGAGCTGGCCGGCGCGCTGGCGCCCCTGGCGGACGGTGCCGACGTGTCGGTGGCCGTGCTGGACACGGAGAGCGGCGAGCGTGCCGCGTACGGGGACGAGGCGTACGACACCGCCAGCATCGTCAAGGTCGGCATCCTGGCGGCGCTCCTGCTGCGTGCGCAGGACGAGGGGCGGAAGCTGAACGGCGCGGAGCTGGCGTACGCGGAGGCCATGATCCGGCGCAGCGACAACACCTCGGCCACCGGGCTGCTCAGGGTGATCGGTGGGGAGGAGGCGCTCGACGCGGCCCACGGGCGGCTGGGGCTGACCGCGACGAAGGCCGCCCACGCGTGGGGCCTGACCCAGACGACGGCCGCCGACCAGGTGCGGCTGCTGGAGGCGGTCTTCGGTGCGGACTCGGAGCTGTCGGCGGGCTCTCGGGCGTATCTGGCGGAGCTCATGGAGGGGGTCGAGGCGGACCAGGAGTGGGGGGTGTCCGCGGCGGGCACGGACTGGGCGCTGAAGAACGGCTGGATGCCGCGCACGACGACGGGGCTGTGGGACGTCAACAGCATCGGGCGGGTGGCGAGCGGCGGTCACACCCTGCTGGTGGCGGTGCTGTCGCGGGGGCACGCGACGAAGGAGGCGGGCGTCGCCGTCGTGGAGTCCGTCGCGAAGGCCGCGGCCGGGGTGATGGGTGCGGTGGCCGCGTCACGCTGACTCCGGCGCTGCCCGCGCGCCTCGCGGGCGGGTCTCACTTTCGGGTCGGCACCCTCTCGGTCCCGGTGTCCGTCAGCGGGGCCCGCCGACGCCGGGGACGTACGGCGTGTTCCGCCGGCCTGCGGTGTTCCTCCCCCGCCACAGCACGACGGCCAGGGCGAGGAGTACGGCTCCGAGGCCGCCGGCCGCGGGCGCGAGCAGTCCGGCCGGGTCCTCGTCATGGCGCTCGGGGGCGGGGCCCGTGCCGAAGTACCGCTTGCGGTAACCGGCCTCGGCGGACCGGGCGTTCGGGGCGTCGGGTCGCGTCTTCGCGCCGGCCTCGATCGCGGCGGCGGGGTCGACCAGGCCGTAGCCGCGGGCGTCGTCCCGCCCGCCGGCGGGTGAGTTGCGGGCGGTGTCCGCGAGCAGGGTCTTGATCTGGGCGGGTGAGAGTCCCGGATGGGCGGCGCGCACGAGCGCGACGGCGCCGGAGACGAAGGCCGACGCGGCCGAGGTGCCCCACTCGATGTAGTAGTGCCGGTCGGGGTTGGCCACGACCACGTCGACGCCCGGGGCGCTGACGGTGGCGTACCAGCGACGAGTGGAGAAGGCGGCGTGCGTGCCGTACTTGTCGACGGCGGCGGCGGCGATCACGCCGGGATAGGCGGCGGGGTAGGAGATCCTGTCGCCCTTCTCGCCGCTGTTGCCCGCGGACGCGACGACGGCCACGCCCTTGCCCAGGGCGTACTGCACGGCGGCGTCCTCCCCGGGCTCGGGGTGGGCGGACTTGCTGTCGTCGCCGAGGGAGAGGTTGATGACGTCGGCGCCGTGGTCGGTGGCCCAGCGGATGCCCTCGGCGAGCGCGGTGCCGCGTGACTCGCGGGCCTTGGTGCGTGACGGGTCGTTGGATTCGAGGATCACCCGGACCGGCAGGATCTTCGCCCCGGGCGCGACGCCGAGTACGCCGTCACCCCGTCCGGGACCGTTCCCCCGGCCCGCGATGATGCCTGCCATCGCCGTGCCGTGCAGGGCCCACGAGCGGTCGCCGCGCCCGGCTCCGAAGCCTATGAAGTCCTTGCCCGGCAGCACCTGCCCGGCGAGGTCGGGGTGCTGGTCGTCGACGCCGGTGTCCAGGACGGCGACGGTGATCCCCTCGCCCCTGGTGGTCTGCCAGGCCCGGTCGGTGTGCAGGGCCTCCAGGCCCCACTGCTGGTCCCGGATCGCGTCCGCCCGTGCGGGCACGGCGGGCAGGACCACGAAGGCGGCGGCCGTGGCCGCCGCGACGAGCGCCCGGCGGGGGCGGGGGCGGGGGCGGGTCACTCCGGCTTCTCCGCGAGCGTGGCGACGGTCCTGCGCAGGGCGCGTTCGATCCGGTCGGCGACGCCCTTCGCCTCGTATCCGAGCCCGGCCTGGGCGGGGACCGTGGCGGCACCGGCCGCCATGGCCGCGGCGGCGGGCTGCGGCTCGGCGACCGTACGGCCGTCGGCGAACCCGGAGACCGAGAACACGACGACGGGCACCTCGGTCAGGACGTGGACCGTCCAGCTGGCGCGCTGCCGGTCGCCGAAGCCCGCGGCGACGGTGCCCGGGACGGGATGGGTACGGGGCATCAGGTCGGTGCGGTCGCCGAGCTTCTGCGACGCGAACCGCGTGCCGAGCGCGCTCATCGAGGTGGCGTCCGCCTCGGTGAAGACCAGGCCGACGGTCGTGACGCTGCTGCGGGTGGCGTCGGTGTAGGTCGCGCGCACCAGGCGCTCGCAGCCGACCGGGCCGAGGGCCCTGAGCAGCAGCGGATCGAGCCCCGCCGCGCATCCGCCGTCACCGGCGACGCCGATCCGGGTCCAGACCCGGTCGGTGGCCCCGGGGCCCGCGCCGTCGCCCTTCAGGGAGCGCGGGAAGAGGGTGTCGACGGGCACGCTGTGCCAGGCGGAGCGGCTCGCCGCGTACACGTCGTCGGGGCCGTAGTCCGCCGCGGAGTCCCCGATGAGCCAGCTCCCCGCGACGGCTCCGCCCATGAGCCCGAGGCCGAGCACCGCGCAGACGGCGGCGAGGGCGGTCCTGACGGGGCTGCCCGGCTTGACGGGGCGCAGCCGCGTGGTGGTCTCCGCGGGGGTCTCCGGGTAGGCGTGGTAGGCCCGGGGCGGGGCGGGGACGGCACCGGGGCGCGGGGTGAGATCCACCGCTCCGACGGGCCGGCGCCGGGTGACGGGAGGGGTCGCGGGTGCGGGCGGCACGGCCCGCAGCCGGGTGGTGGTCTCCGCCGGGCCGGGCTCGGCCCGCGGGGCGGGCGGTGCGCTCTCCTGGCGCGTCCCGGGCGGCGCGGGCTCGGTGCGCGGGGGCGGCGGACCCGGTACGGCCGGCGGGGAGGCCGGGCGGGGCGGCACGGGAGCGCGCTGCGCTTCGGTACTCATCCGTCCCCCTGGTCCGCGTCCCCGTACCGCACGGACCACCGTCGGGCACGGGCCCGTCCGTCCGTCGCGTGACGGTCACTCTACGGGGTGGGCGGCGCCCGGTGGGCACGGGAAGCAGGCTCCGGGGGGATCTGCACCGAACGTCCCCTACCCACTGGTACGGCGGTCTGGCAAGCTGCGGCCATGACTGTCCGCACGGCTGACCGGGGCCGCTACGACCGGGCCACCGCCCATCTCGACGCGCCGCTGGCCGTCGTCGATCTGGAGGCCTTCGACGCCAACGCCGACGACCTCGTGCGCCGGGCCGGCGGGAAGCCCGTCCGGGTGGCGAGCAAGTCGGTGCGCTGCCGCGCGCTGCTGGAGCGGGTGCTCGCGCGTCCGGGGTTCGCCGGCGTCATGTCGTTCACCCTGGCCGAGTCGCTGTGGCTGGCACGGGCGGGGTTCGACGACGTACTGCTGGCCTATCCGTCGGCCGACCGGGCCGCCTACGCGGAACTCGCGGCCGATCCCAAGCTCGCGGCCGCCGTGACGGTGATGGTCGACGATCTCGCGCAGCTGGAGCTGATCGACGGGGCCCGGGCCGGGGGCTCCGAGGAGATCCGGGTCTGCCTGGAACTGGACACGTCACTGCGGCTGCTCGGTGGCCGCGTCCGGATCGGCGCGCTGCGCTCCCCGCTGCGCTCCCCCGCCCAGCTGGCGGACCTGGCACGCTCGGTGGCGCGCAGGCCCGGTTTCCGGCTGGTGGGCCTGATGGCGTACGAGGGGCATGTCGCCGGTGTCGGCGACTCGGTGGCCGGCCGGCCCCTGCGCTCGCGTGCGGTCCGGCTGATGCAGGCGGCGGCCCGCAAGGAGCTGGCGGCCCGGCGCGCGGAGGTCGTGCGGGCGGTCCGGGCGGTGGCGCCGGACCTGGAGTTCGTGAACGGCGGCGGCACGGGGAGCGTCCAGCACACCGCGGCCGAGGCGGCGGTGACCGAGATCGCCGCCGGGTCCGGCCTCTACGTGCCCCGGCTGTTCGACAACTACACGTCGTTCACGGCCCGGCCGGCCGCCCTGTTCGCCCTGCCCGTGGTGCGGCGCCCGGGGGTGGGCGTGGTGACGGTGCTCGGCGGCGGCTACCCGGCGTCGGGTGCGGCGGGCGCGGACCGGCTGCCGGTGCCGTATCTGCCGGAGGGGCTGCGCTACGACCCGCAGGAAGGCGCCGGAGAGGTGCAGACGCCCCTGCTCGGCGCCCCCGCCGACGATCTGCTGATCGGTGACAAGGTGTGGTTCCGGCACGCCAAGGCGGGCGAACTGTGCGAGCGCTTCCACGAGTTGCGGCTGATCGAGGGAGACCGGATCACCGCGACCGTGCCGACGTACCGCGGCGAGGGCCTGACGTTCCTCTAGCGGCTGCTGCCGCCGCCGGGGCGGGGGCCGCCGGGACCCCGAGCGGGTGTCCGGACGGCCCCGGCGACCCTAGAGCGGGGTCACGTACGCCCCCGAGATGCCGCCGTCGACGAGGAAGTCGCTGGCGTTGACGAACGAGGAGTCGTCGCTTGCCAGGAAGGCGACGGCGGCCGCGATCTCCTTCGCCTCGGCGAACCGGCCCAGGGGGATGTGCACGAGCCGGCGCGCCGCCCGCTCCGGGTCCGTGGCGAACAGCTCCTGCAGCAGAGGGGTGTTGACCGGGCCGGGGCACAGGGCGTTGACCCGGATCCCCTCGCGGGCGAACTGCACCCCGAGCTCCCTGGACAGGGCGAGGACGCCGCCCTTGGACGCGGTGTACGAGATCTGGGAGGTCGCGGCGCCCATCCGGGCCACGAAGGACGCGGTGTTGATGATCGAGCCGCGGCCCTGGCGCCGCATGTACGGCAGGGCGGCCTTGCAGCAGAGGTAGACGGAGGTGAGGTTGACGTCCTGGACCCGCTTCCACGCCTCCAGCCCGGTCGTGAGGATCGAGTCGTCCTCGGGCGGCGAGATGCCGGCGTTGTTGAAGGCGATGTCGACGGAGCCGTAGGTGTCGTCGGCGGCGGCGAAGAGCGCCTCGACCTGGTCCGGGTCGGTGACGTCCACCCGTACGAAGGTGCCGCCCACGTCCTTCGCCACGGCCTTGCCCGCGTTCTCGTCGATGTCGCCGCAGACGACCCGGGCTCCTTCGGAGGCGAGTCTGTGCGCGGTGGCGAGGCCGATGCCGCTGCCCGCCCCGGTGATGACGGCGGTGCGGCCGTTCAGGCGGCGGCAGATGTTCGCTTCGTCTGTGCTCATTGCGTGTCAGGCCTCCGTGCCGATGAAGACGTTCTTGGTTTCGGTGAAGGCCGCGAGGGCGTCGGGCCCCAGTTCACGGCCGAGTCCGGACTGTTCGTACCCGCCGAAGGGGGTCCAGTAGCGGACGGCGGAGTGGGAGTTGACGGACAGGTTGCCGGCGCGGACCGCCCGGGAGACGCGCAGCGCCCGGCCCACGTCGCGGGTCCAGACCGAGCCGGCCAGGCCGTACTCGGTGGCGTTGGCCAGCCGGACGGCGTCGGCCTCGTCGTCGAAGGGCAGCACGACGGCGACCGGCCCGAAGACCTCCTCGGTGGCGACGGGGGCGTCGGGGGCGACGCCGGTGAGCACGGTCGGCGGGAACCAGAATCCGGGGCCGGTGGGCGCGCTGCCCCGGATGCCGTCCGCGTCCTCGGGCACGAGCGTCCGGACGCGCTCCAGCTGGGTCCGGGAGATCAGCGGGCCCATCTGGGTCTTCTCGTCCGAGGGGTCCCCGACGACCACGGCGGCGACCGCGGGCAGGAGGAGTTCGAGGAAGCGGTCGTGCACGGACCGCTGGACCAGGATGCGGGAGCGGGCGCAGCAGTCCTGGCCGGCGTTGTCGAGGAAGGACATGGGGGCGGAGAGCGCCGCGGCCTCGATGTCGGCGTCGGCGAAGACGATGTTGGGGCTCTTGCCGCCCAGTTCGAGCGTCACCCGCTTCACCCGGTCGGCGCACTTCGCCATGACCTGCTTGCCGACGCGGGTCGACCCGGTGAAGACGATCTTGGCGACACCCGGGTGCTGGACCAGGGCGTTGCCCGCCACGTCCCCGGCACCGGGGAGCACCTGGAAGAGGTGCTCGGGCAGCCCCGCGTCGAGTGCCAGCCCGGCCAGGTGCAGGGCCGTGAGCGGAGTGGTCTCGGCCGGTTTGAGGAGTACGGCGTTCCCGGCCGCGAGGGCGGGGGCGGCGCCCCACGCGGCGATCGGCATCGGGAAGTTCCACGGGGCGATCACGCCGACGACGCCAAGCGGTTCGAGGAAGGTGAGGTCGATGCCGCCCGGCACGGGGATCTGGCGTCCGGTCAGGCGCTCCACTCCCCCGGCCGCGTAGTCCAGCAGGTCCCGGACGTTCGCGGCCTCCCACCGGGCGTTGCCCAGGGTGTGGCCGGCCTCGGTGACCTCCAGCCGGGCCAGTCGTTCGCCGTGCTCGTCGACGAGCACGGCGAAGCGGCGCAGCAGGCGCGCCCGGTCGGCGGGGGCCAGCGCGGCCCAGGTCCGCTGGGCGGCGGCGGCACGGGTGACGGCGGTGGCGACCGCGGCGGCGGTGGTGGCCGGGACGGTGGCGACGAGCTGCTCGGTCGCCGGGTCGAGGACGTGGTGCTCGTGGATCACGGGTTTCCTCACAGGCGTTCGAAGGAGCGGCGGAGTTCCCAGTCGGTGACCGCGGCGTCGAAGGCCTCCAGTTCGACGCGCGCCATGTTGCGGTAGTGCGCGACGGTCTCGTCGCCGAAGGCCTCCCGGGCGATCTCGCTGGTCTCCCAGAGGCCGGCGGCTTCGCGCAGGGTGGTGGGCACCTGGTCGTATCCGGCGGTGTAGGCGTTGCCCTCGCAGGCCTCGGGGAGTTCGAGCGCGTTCTCGATGCCGTGGAGTCCCGCCGCGACGAGTCCGGCGACGGCGAGGTAGGGGTTGACGTCGCCGCCGGGCAGGCGGTTCTCGAAGCGCAGGGAGCGGCCGTGTCCGACGACGCGGAGGGCACAGGTGCGGTTGTCGTGGCCCCAGGCGACGGCGGTCGGGGCGAAGGAGCCGGGCTGGAACCGCTTGTAGGAGTTGATGTTCGGCGCGTACAGCAGCGAGAAGTCGCGCAGGGCGGCGAGCTGGCCCGCGAGGAACCGGCGCATCACGGGGGACATCGTCCCGTCGTCGCCCGCCATGACGCTGTGTCCGCCGGCGTCCTGGAGGGAGAGGTGGATGTGGCAGGAGTTGCCCTCGCGCTCGTTGAACTTGGCCATGAAGGTGAGCGAGACGCCCTCCTGGGCGGCGATCTCCTTGGAGCCGGTCTTGTAGACGGCGTGCTGGTCGCAGGTGACGAGGGCTTCGTCGTAGCGGAAGACGATCTCGTGCTGGCCGGGGTTGCACTCGCCCTTCGCGGACTCGACGGTCAGCCCGGCGGCGGCCATCTCGTTGCGGATGCGGCGCAGCAGCGGCTCGATGCGGCCGGTGCCGAGGACGGAGTAGTCGACGTTGTACTGGTTGGCCGGTGTCAGGCCTCGGTAGTCGCGGTCCCACGCCTGCTCGTAGGTGTCCTTGAAGACGATGAACTCGAGCTCGGTGCCGACGTGGGCGGTGAGTCCGTGCGCGGCGAGCCGCTCCAGCTGCCGCCGGAGGATCTGGCGGGGCGCGGCGACGACGGGTGTCCCGTCCTCCCAGGAGAGATCGGCCATGACCAGCGCCGTGCCGTCGTGCCAGGGGACGCGGCGCAGGGTGGCGAGGTCGGGGCGCATCGCGAAGTCGCCGTAGCCGTCGGACCAGGAGGACATCGCGAAGCCGTCGACGGTGTTCATGTCCGTGTCGACGGCGAGAAGGTAGTTGCAGCCCTCGGTGCCGTGTTCGAGCACCTCGTCCAGGAAGAACGCCGCCGCGAACCGCTTTCCCTGCAGTCTGCCCTGCATGTCGGGGAAGGCGAGGACGACGGTGTCGATCTCACCGCTCGCGACGAGCCCGCGAAGCTCCTCGACCTGGAGCGGGGGTGTTCGGTCTGCCACGGGATACTCCTCGTTCGGTCAGCCGGAAGGCTTAAGGTATGGGAGAAAACCATTGGGGGGAAGGGGATCGTGGCGTGGCGGAGGAGACCGGGGAAGCGGGGCCGTCCGAGCGGCTGCTGCCCGCGCTGAGACCGGTGCGGGCGGGCAACGGCTTCGAGGAGGCGCTGGAGCGGATACTCCAGGTGGTCCGGCTCGGCCTGGTCCCCGCGGGCGGACGGCTGCCCGCCGAGCGCGAGCTGGCCGGTCTGCTCGGCGTCAGCCGCGTCACCCTGCGCGAGGTGCTGAAGGTGCTCCAGGACCAGGGGCTGCTGGAGGCCAGACGCGGCAGGTACGGCGGTACGTTCGTGCTCCCCCGGCCCGGCGGCGCCGACGGGGACGAGCTGCGCCGCAGGGTCGCGGACACCGACATCGAGGACGTGCTGCTCTTCCGCGAGGTGCTGGAGGCGGGCGCGGCCGGGCTGTGCGCGTCGCGCGGGCTCGACGACGCGGGGGCGGACCGGCTGCGCACGGCTCTGGCGGCGACACACGAGGCACCTCTGCCCGACTACCGCAGGCTCGACACCCTCTTCCATCTGACGCTGGCCGAGCTCTCGGGCTCCCCGTCCCTCGCCGCCCGGTACGCGGCGGTCCGGGCGACCGTCAACGACCTGCTGGACTGCATCCCCCTGCTCGTACGCAACCTGGAGCATTCGCAGGCCCAGCACACGGCCCTCGTCGAGGCGGTGCTCGACGGCGACGAGGAGGCGGCCCGCGCCGTGACGCGGGAGCACTGTGCCGGGACGGCCGCGCTGCTCAGGGGTTTTCTGGCTTGATCCCGCTCTTCCGGATCACCGCTCTTGCGCGGCGGCCCGCGACGAACAAAGGTGTGTCGCGACACCATTGCACCGGGCCGGCCCGCAGGCCGGCCGCCGGAGGGACCGCACCATGCACGAACCGCTGATCGGCGTGACGACCTATCTGGAGCCGGCGGCTCGCTGGGGCGTCTGGGAACTACCGGCGGCGGTGCTCCCCGCAGCGTATCCGCGGCTCGTGCAGCGCTCCGGCGGTCTGGCCGCCCTGCTGCCCCCGGACGCCCCGGAACGTGCCGCGGACGTCGTGGCCCGGCTGGACGGACTGGTCATCGCGGGCGGGGCGGACGTCGACCCCGGGCTGTACGGCGCGGAGCGCGACTTCAGGACGGGCCCGCCCGCCCATGAGCGCGACTCCTGGGAGGTCGCCCTGCTCCGCGCGGCGCGCGCCGCGGGCACTCCGGTCCTGGGGATCTGCCGGGGCATGCAGCTGCTGAACGTGGCCCTGGGAGGCACGCTGACCCAGCATCTGGACGGCCACGCGGGCCCGTTCGGCAAGGAGGGGGTCCTCGGCGAGCACACGGTGACCCCGGTGCCCGGAACGCTGTACGCGTCACTGGTGCCCGAGGAGGCGTCCGTACCGACGTACCACCACCAGGCCGTCGACCGTCTCGCGCCGGGTCTGGTGGTGTGCGCCCACGCGGCGGACGGCACGGTGGAGGCGGTCGAACTTCCGGGCGACCAGTGGGTGCTGGGCGTTCAGTGGCACCCGGAGATGGGCGACGACCTGCGCATCATGCGCGCCCTGGTGGACGCGGCCCGTGCGGCTTCGGCAGCGGCGCGGCCCGTGGCGGAACGGGCCTGACACACCCGGCCGGCCATCTCCCCGCCCCGTCGCGCCGGTTCAGCCGCGCGCGGGTCCCGAGGGATGCGCGGTCAACGAGAGCAGGTCCCGGGCCGGGCCGGTGGGCCGGTGCCCCGCGGGCCAGACCGCGCGCAGCTGCCGGCGCAGCCGGACCCCCGCGACGGGGATCTCGACCAGGCGCCTGGCCGCGAGCTCCTCGTCCAGCGCGAGTTCGCTCAGCACGCAGGGTCCGGCGCCGCTCTCGGCGGCCCCCTTGACCGCGGTGGTGGACGAGAGCTCCAGCAGGGGGCGCGCCAGGCCGCCGTGCACGGCGAGCGCGGCGTCCAGCACCTGCCGGGTCCCGGAACCCGGTTCGCGCAGGATCAGCGGGGTCGCCGCCAGCTCGCGGGGGGTCAGCTGCGTGCGCCGGCGGGCCCAGGGGTGCGGTGGGGCGACCACCACCACGAGGCGGTCGTGCGCGATGACGGTTCCGTCGAGCCCCTCCGGTACCGACAGGCCCTCGACGAAGCCGAGGTCGGCCTCGCCCGCGAGGAGCCGCTGCGCCACGGCGGCGGAGTTCCCGGCGAGCAGGGACACCGCCGTGTCGGGACGCCCGGCCCGCAGGGCGATCAGCCACCCGGGCATCAGGTACTCCGCGATGGTCATGCTGGCGGCGACCCGGAGCCGGGAGTCCCGCCGGTCGCGCAACGCCTGCGCGCCCGCGTCGAAGGCCTCGGCGGCCTCGACGACCCTGCGCGCCCAGTCGGTGACGAGGGCGCCCGCGTCGGTCAGCCGGGAGCCGCGGGGCGAGCGGTCCAGGAGCGCGACGCCGAGCTGCTTCTCCATGGACCGGATGCGGCTCGACGCCGCGGGCTGGGTGATCCCGACCTCCCGCGCGGCGCCGCCGAGGCTGCCGTGCCGGGCGACCGCGAGCAGCAGGACCATGGCTCCCAGGTCGGGCACCCGGTGACGCAGCCCGGCCGCGGCACCGGCACCGGGAGTCGGCACAGGGCGGGCGGGAGGCACCGACGAGTCGGCGGGAGGGACCGAGGAAGACATAAATACAGCTTATGACCTCATAGGTCCGGACTCCCTGGTGGCCCTCGCCCCGGCCGCCGAACATGGTGGCATGGCCATCCATTCGCGGACCCGCGCTCCGCACGCCCCGCCCGCCACCGTCGCCCAGGCGGACTCCGGCCCCGACGACGCGACCGCCCGGCGGCTCCCGTTCCTGCGGCACCTGGGCCCGAACTGGTACGCGACGGTCATGGGCACGGCGATCGTCGCCACGGCCGGGGCCGCTCTGCCCGTCCATGTGCCCGGGCTGCGCGGCCTCTGCGTCGCGGTGTGGGCCGGGTCCGCGCTCCTGCTCGCCGCGGTGCTCACTGCGCGCGCCGGCCACTGGATCCACCACCGCGACCGGGCGCGGGCGCATCTCCTGGACCCCGCGGTGGCCCCCTTCTACGGCTGCGTGCCCATGGCACTGCTCGCCGTCGGTGCGGGAACCCTCGCGGTGGGCCGGGACGTCGTGGGCCACCGGGCCGCCGTCGCCGTGGACACCGTGCTGTTCACCGCGGGCACCGTCGCGGGCCTCGCCTGCGCCGTCGTCATCCCGTACCTGATGATCGTCCGCCACCGTCCGCGGCCGGGCAGTGCGTCGCCGGTGTGGCTGCTGCCGCTGGTGGCGCCCATGGTCTCGGCGGCCGTCGGCCCCCTGCTGGTGCGCGAGCTGCCGCCGGGCCAGGGACGGGAGGCGCTCCTGCTGGCCTGTTACGCGATGTTCGGGCTGTCCCTTCTGGCGACCCTGGTGGTCCTCCCGCTCGTCTTCTCGCGGCTGGTCCACGAGGGCCCGCTGCCGCTCGCGCTCACCCCTGCGCTCTTCCTCGTGCTCGGTCCCCTGGGACAGTCGACGACGGCCGTCAACCAGCTCGCCGACGTGGCGCCCGGAGCGATCGCGGCGCCGTACGCCCCCGCCTTCGGTGCGTTCGCCGTGCTGTACGGGGTCCCCGTGATGGGGTTCGCCCTGCTGTGGCTCGCCCTGTCCGGAGCGTTGGTCGTCCGGGCGATGCGGCGCGGGATGGGCTTCACGATGACGTGGTGGGGGTTCACCTTCCCGGTCGGCACCTGCGTCACCGGCGCCGCGGGGCTGGCCCGGCACACGGGACTGACCGCCTTCACCTGGCTCGCCGTGGCGCTCTACGCGCTGCTGGTCACCGCCTGGGCCTTCGCCGGTGTGCGCACACTGGGCGGACTGTTCAGCGGAGCGCTGCTCGCAGCACCCCGGCCGCCTCGGCCAGCGACGGTCCGTACCACGTGAGGTGCCGGCCATCGACGAGTACGGCCCGGAGGCCGGGGAACGCCTCCGGGCCGTCCGCCGCGGTGAAGCGGTAGGGCTCGTCGGGCAGCACGACCAGCTCGGCCCCGGAGGCGTTCAGCTCGGCCGGCGGCACGCGGGGGTAGCGCTCCTCGTGGCCGGCGTACACGTTCCGCACCCCGAGCCGGGCGAGCAGGTCCCCGGCGAAGGTGTCCCGCCCCAGCACCATCCAGGGCCTGCGCCAGACGGGCACGATCGCCGGGCGCCCGACGGGGGCGGGAGGCAGGGCGGCCCAGGCGGCCCGGGACTCCCGCAGCCAGTCCGGCTCCGGCAGGGCGCACGCCGTGAGGACCCTTTCCAGCTCGGAGAAGGCCTGGTCCAGGGTGCGGACCTCGGTGACCAGGACGTTCAGTCCCGCATCCCGCAAGGCGTCCAGATCCGCAGGCCGGTTCTCCTCCTCGTTCGCGATGACGAGGTCCGGGCGCAGAGCCACGACGGCAGCGGTGTCGGGGTTCTTCGTGCCCCCGATCCGCGGGACGGTCAGCCCGGCGGGGTGGCTGCACCAGTCGGTGATTCCGGCGAGCAGGCCCGGGCCGGTGACGGCGACCGCCTCGGTGAGCGACGGGACGAGGGAGACGACGCGCATGCCCCTGCCCCGTCAGCGCCGTGCGTCGTACGTCGCGTCGATGTGCTCGGCGACCGAGACGACCAGCAGCCGGGTGCCGGGGCCGGTCGCCCGCCAGCGATGGCGGACCCCGCCCGAGAGGAAGAGGCTGTCACCCCGGCCGAGCCGGTGCGCCCTGCCCTCCGCCTCGACCTCGACGGCGCCCTCCACGACGTACATCACCTCGTCGTTGCGGTGCTGGAACTCGCGGCCGAGGTCGTGTTCGCCGGTGAACTCCAGGGCGCTGAGCTGATGGCGGCCGCGCACCAGGCGCCGCACACCGTCCTCGTCGTCCGCCCGCACGACGTCCACGGCGCGCGCCGAGTCCGCCGCCGCCCTCAGCCGCTCGGTCGTGGTCTCCAGCGCCTGAGCCACCCGGTCCAGCGACCGGGGGCTGGGTCTGGCCCGTTCGTTCTCGATCTGGCTGAGGAACGGCACGGACAGGCCGCTGCGCCCTGCCACCGCGGCCAGGGTGAGTCCGAGGGTCCTGCGGCGTCGGCGAACCGCGGCACCCACTCGAAGGGCTTCCTTGTCGTCCATGTCCGGCTCCCTCCCCGGTTCACCATCCTCCCGGTTGCCAGCACCCTACGCATGTCGTTCGCGTGACGGAGCCGAAGCCTGCGAACCCGGGCGGACGGGAGATCCTCGGGGACTCCCTCCGACCAGCCTGAAGGGGGCGGCCCGGGTTCGCTACCCGGGCCGCCCCCTTCGTGACTCGCCTGCCGTGGACGGGAGGGGTCAGGCGACGGGCGCCAGCTTCGCCACGACGTCAGGGTTGGCGTCCATCCAGCGGCGGGCGGACTCCTTCTCCTTGCCGGCGCCGCCCTTCTGGAGCTCCACCTCGAGCGAGGCCAGCTGCGCCTCGCTGAGCTTGAAGTCCTTCAGCCACCCGGTGAGCTCGGGGAAGTCCTTCGCGAAGTCCTTCTTGGCTACCGTGTGGATCTGCTCGCCCTTGCCCCAGGCGCCCTTCGGGTCCTTGAGCTTCTTCAGGTCGTGCTTGCCGTAGGCCCAGTGCGGCGACCACAGGGTCACCACGACCGGCTCCTTCTTCTTGATCGACCGGTTCAGCTCGGCCAGCATCGAGGACGTGCTGGAGGAGACGACCTTGTACTCACCTTCGAGGCCGTACTCCTTGAGCACCTTCTTGTTCAGGGTGCCCATCATCCCGGCGCTCGACTCGATGCCGATGATCTTGCCGTTGAACTTCTTGCCCTGACCCTTGAGGTCGTCGAGCGAGTCGATGCCCTTGACGTACGAGGGAACGGACAGCTCCAGCGACGTCGGCCCGTACCAGGAACCGAGGTCCGTCAGGTCGTCCTTGTACCGGTCCCAGTAGTCCTTGTGCGTGGTCGGCAGCCAGGAGTCGAACTGGACGTCCAGCTGGCCCTGTGCGAGGCCCGTGTACAGCGGGCCCGGGTCGAGCTGCTTGACCGTGGTCCTGTACCCCCGGTCCTCCAGCATGTTCTGCCACAGGTAGGTGGTGGCGATGGCCTCGTCCCACGGGAAGTACCCCATGTCGACGGTCTTGCCCGCATCCTTGCCCTGCTGCGTGCCGCCACCCGGGACCGGTGCGAGCTTGTCGACGAGGCCGGGGTTCTTCTTCAGCCAGGCGCGGACGCCGTCCTGCTCCTGGCCCTGACCGGCGTTCTGGATCTCGTTCTCGAGACCCGTGAGCTGCTTCTCGGTGAGCTTGAAGTCCTTGAGCCACTTGGCCACGGTGGGCGACTTCTTCGCGAAGCCCTTGTGCGCGACGGTGTGGACCTCTTCGCCCTTGCCCCAGGCACCCTTCGGGTCCTTGAGCTTCTTCAGGTCGTGCTTGCCGTAGGCCCAGTGCGGCGACCACAGGGTCACCACGACCGGCTCCTTCTTCTTGATCGACCGGTTCAGCTCGGCCAGCATCGAGGACGTGCTGGAGGAGACGACCTTGTACTCACCTTCGAGGCCGTACTCCTTGAGCACCTTCTTGTTCAGGGTGCCCATCATCCCGGCGCTCGACTCGATGCCGATGATCTTGCCGTTGAACTTCTTGCCCTGACCCTTGAGGTCGTCGAGCGAGTCGATGCCCTTGACGTACGAGGGGACCGTCAGCTCCAGCGACGTCGGCCCGTACCAGGAACCGAGGTCGTCGAGCTGGGCGCTGTACTTGTCCCAGTAGTCCTTGTGCGTGGTGGGCAGCCAGGAGTCCGTCTGGAAGTCGATGTCGCCGCGGGCGACACCGGAGTAGAGCGGCCCGGCGTCGAGCTGGGTCATCCCGGTCTCGAAGCCGCGCTGTTCCAGGATCTCCTTCCACAGGAACGTGGAGGCGATGCCCTCGTCCCAGGGGATGTAGCCCATGTTGATCTTCTGGCCCTTGCCGACGTCGGCGCCACCGGCCTGCGCGGCCTTCGAGTCTCCGGAACCGGCGATGTTGAGGCCGCCCGCGACAAGCGCGAGGACGATCACACCGGTCATCGCGACGGCGGTACCCGGCTTGTAGTGCGCGAACTTCAGCCGTCGCGCACCGGCGGCGACCTTGGCGGCGGCGCGGCGGCCGAGCGGGGAGACCCGCTCGTTGAGCGCGCCGGTCATCCGGTCCAGGTACATGGCGAGGATGACGACCGCGATGCCGCTCTCGGCGGCGAGGCCGACCTGGAGCTGGGTGATCGCCGCGTACACCTTCTCGCCGAGGCCGCCGGCGCCGGCCATGCCGCCGATGACGACCATCGACAGGGCCAGCATGATGACCTGGTTGATTCCGGCCATGATCGTCGGCAGGGCGAGCGGCAGCTGCACCCGGGTGAGGGTGTGGTTGGGCGTGGTGCCGAAGGCCTCGGCGGCCTCGACCAGCTCGCCGTCGACCTGGCGGATGCCGAGCTCGGTCATGCGGACACCGGGCGGCATCGCGAAGACGATCGTGGCGATGACGCCGGGGGTGACGCCCACACCGAAGAACATGACGCCGGGGATCAGGTAGACGAAGGCGGGCATCGTCTGCATGACGTCCAGCACCGGCCGCAGCGCGGCGCTGACCCTGCTGTTGCGCGCGGCCCAGATACCGGTGGGCACCGCGATCACGATCGTGATCACCGCGGCCACGACGACCAGCGAGAGGGTGGCCATCGCCTCGTCCCAGAGGGCGAGGGAGTCGATGAGCGCGAAGCCCGCGAAGGTGAGGACGGCGGGGATCGCGCCGCGCAGCCAGAAGGCGATGACGGCGAAGATGGCGGCCATCAGCAATGGTTCGCCGCCGCCCAGCACGGCGTACACGCCGTCGTACATCCCGCCGAGCACGGCCTTGATCGCGTCGAAGATCCAGGTGAGGTTCGACTGGAGCCAGTCGACCGCGTCCTCGACCCATGAACCGAAGGAGATCCTAGGCACCGGCGATCACCTTCTCCTCCATGGCCTCGACCCGGGCGGCGGGCACCTGGGTACCGGCCTGCGCCTCGACCCTCGGTTCCTCGCCGAGCGCGGCCAGAAGCCGCTCGCGCGGGACGACGCCTATGAGGCCGCCGTCTTGGTCGGTGACGGCGACGTCCGCACCGCTGGTCGAGCAGGGGGCGAAGAGCTCCGCGACGGGCGTCTGCGACGTGACGGTCGCGGGTGCCTCGGCCAGCAGATCCGCGTGGGAGACGCCCGCGCCGGGCACCTCCATGATCGAGCCGGCGGTGAGCACCCGGGAGCGGTCCACGTCCTGGATGAAGGAGGCCACGTAGTCGTTCGCGGGCCGTACGAGGATGTCCTCGGCGGTGCCCTGCTGGACGATCTCGCCGTCGCGCATCACGGCGATGCGGTCGCCGAGGCGCATGGCCTCGTTGAGGTCGTGGGTGATGAAGACGATCGTCTTCTTCAGCCGCTTCTGCAGCTCCAGGAGCTGGTCCTGCATGTCGCGGCGGATCAGCGGGTCGAGCGCGCTGAAGGACTCGTCCATCAGCAGCAGGTCGGCGTCGGTGGCGAGTGCGCGGGCCAGGCCCACGCGCTGCTGCATGCCGCCGGAGAGCTCGTCCGGCCAGGACTTCTCCCAGCCCGCGAGACCGGTCAGCTCAAGTGCCTGTGCGGCCCGCTCCTCCCGTTCGGCGCGTGCCACGCCCTGGACCTCCAGGCCGTACGCGGCGTTCTCGAGGACGCTCCGGTGGGGGAAGAGCGCGAAGTGCTGGAAGACCATGCTGATCTTGTTCGAACGTACGCCGCGCAGCTCGCGGGGGCTCAGGGCGGTGAGGTCCTGGCCGTCGAACAGCACGCGGCCGGCCGTCGGCTCCAGGAGCCCGTTCAGCATCCGCAGGAGCGTGGACTTCCCGGATCCGGAGAGCCCCATGACGACGAAGATGTGTCCCGGTTCCACGGTGAACGAGGCGTCGATCACCGCTGCGGTCGTTCCGTCGGCGCGCAGCTCGTCGCGGTGGGCACCGTTCTCGAGCTTCTGCACGGCTTGATCGGGTCGTCTGCCGAACACCTTGTACAAGTGCTCCGCTTGCAGCCTTGACACATACACCTCACGCGTTGAACCGAAACGGTCCGCCACCCCCGCCGGCAGACCGTGGAGCGGTGCGGATTCGGTCCGCAGAGCACGGGCCATCCGTCGAGAAATGGACGTGGTCCGCTCCGGTGCCGCGCCTGCCCGCACTTACGCGACCCAAACACTTGTGTGATCCAGCTCACTCGAAACGCCGCCCGATCCGGGAACCACGCGCCCGCGGGCCGGTCACGGCCGCGGCCTCACGCGCCTGCCGCACCCGGCCCTGTCGGCGGGGTGCGGCATCATCGGGGTGTGACGCGACGCCTGATGCTCCTCGACACCGCTTCCCTGTACTTCCGCGCCTACTTCGGCGTCCCGGACTCGGTGCGCGCACCGGACGGCACCCCGGTGAACGCCGTGCGCGGACTGCTGGACTTCATCGCCCGGCTCGTGCAGGACCACCGGCCCGACGACCTGGTCGCCTGCATGGACGCCGACTGGCGCCCGCAGTGGCGGGTCGACCTGATTCCGACCTACAAGGCCCACCGGGTGGCCGCGGAGACCTCCGAAGGCGTGCCGGACGAGGAGGAGGTCCCCGACACCCTCTCCCCGCAGGTCCCGGTGATCGAGGCCGTGCTGGACGCTCTCGGCATCGCCCGGGTGGGCGTCTCGCCGTACGAGGCGGACGACGTGATCGGCACACTGACCGGGCTCGCCGCCGGGCCCGTGGACATCGTGACCGGGGACCGCGACCTGTACCAGCTGGTGGACGACGCCCGCCGGGTGCGGGTCCTCTACCCGCTGAAGGGCGTGGGGACGCTCCAGGTGACGGACGAGGAGTGGCTGCGCGGCAAGTACGGCGTGGACGGCGCCGGGTACGTCGACCTGGCCCTGCTCCGCGGCGACCCGAGCGACGGCCTGCCGGGGGTCCCCGGCATCGGCGAGAAGACGGCGGCGAAGCTGCTGGACGCCTACGGCGACCTGGCCGGGATCATGGCCGCCGTGGACGACCCCGCCTCCCGGCTGACGCCGTCCCAGCGCAAGCGGCTGGACGAGGCCCGGGACTACGTGGCGGTCGCCCCGAAGGTCGTCCGTGTCGCCGGCGACGTACCCCTGCCGGAGTTCCGGGCGGCCCTCCCCCGCGAGCCCCGCGACCCCGCCGCGCTGGAGGAACTCGCGAACCGCTGGGGTCTGGGTGGCTCGTTGCAGAGGCTCCTGCTCACACTGCAGACCTGAGGGTGTAGCTTAGGTAAACCTAAGTCCACCGGACCTCAGGCATGTCCAGACGCAGGGAGAACCTCGTGGCAGAGCGGCCGCAACGCCGGACCCCGACAGCGCAGGGGGCTCAGGTCCTGCACACCGAGCGGATCACCCCGCACATGGTGCGCGTGGTCCTCGGCGGCGAAGGGCTGGACGGTTTCGCCCTCGCGGGCTTCACCGACCACTACGTCAAGCTGTGTTTCGCGCCCGAGGGCGCCGACTACGCCCACCCCTTCGACATGGCCGCCATCCGCGAGGAGCAACCGCGCGAGCTGTGGCCCACCACCCGGACGTACACGGTGCGCTCCTGGGACCCCCGTGCCCGTGAGCTCGCCGTCGACTTCGTGGTGCACGGCGACGAGGGCCTCGCCGGCCCCTGGGCGGCGCGGGCGCAGCCGGGCGACCTGGTGACCTTCCTGGGCCCCGGAGGCGGCTACGCCCCCGAGGCGTCGGCGGACTGGCACCTTCTGGTGGGCGACGAGAGCGCCCTGCCCGCGATCGCGGCCGCGCTGGAGCAGATGCCGGCCGGCGCGCGGGGCCACGCCTTCGTCGAGGTGCAGGACGCGTCGGAGGAACAGAAGCTCGATGCTCCCGACGGCGTCTCGCTGACGTGGCTGCACCGCGGTGCCCGTCCGGTCGGCGAGGGTCTGGTCGCGGCGGTGGCCGGGCTGGACTTCCCCGAGGGCGAGGTGCAGGCATTCGTGCACGGCGAGGCGGGCTTCGTGAAGGAGATCCGGCGCCATCTGCGCGTGGAACGCGGCATACCGCTCGCGCGGTTGTCGATCTCGGGCTACTGGCGGCTCGGCCAGAACGACGACGCCTGGCGCGCGGTCAAGCGCGAGTGGAACGCGCAGGTGGAACGCGAACAGGAGAACGTCGCGTAAGGCACCAGCAGAGCCGGGAGCCCGGTCGCCGTCCCGACGGCGACCGGGCTCCCGGCGTCGCGTCACCCGGGGACGGCGCGCTCGGGGACGGTGCGGGCCCTCCCGCCCTCCGTGCGGGCGGACGCCGGACGTCCCGCTGACGCGTGCGTGTTCGGGGGGAGGGCGTGCGAAGATGTCCGGCCGCCCACCAATCCGCATGGCCGCCGGCTCCGAATCACCTGGAAAACCGATGCGTGCTCCGGGAGGAACGTCCGCGTGAAAGAAGCAGTACACATCAGCGGGATCCCCACGGCGGGGCCCGACCTCCAGGAGCTGCTCGTCCAGGTGGCACGGGGTGACCAGGACGCCTTCACCCGGGTGTACGACCAGGTCAGCGGGCCGGTTCTCGGCCTCGTGCGGAGCGTGCTCCGCGATCCGGCCCAGTCGGAGGAGGTGGCACAGGAGGTGCTCGTCGAGGTCTGGCGCACCGCTCCCCGCTACCAGCCGTCCCGCGGGAGCGCCATGAACTGGGTGCTGACGCTGGCTCATCACCGGGCCGTGGACCGTGTGCGCTCCGCCGAGGCGACGGCCGCGCGGGAGCACAGGGCCGCGCTGCTCGACCGCACACCGGAGTTCGACGAGGTGTCCGAACAGGTCGAGTCCCGGCTCGAACGGGAGCAGGTCAGGCGCTGTCTGCGGACGCTCTCGGAGATCCAGCGGCAGTCCGTGACCCTGGCCTACTACCAGGGCCTGACCTACCGCGAGGTGGGCGAACTGCTGTCCGTGCCGCTGGGAACCATCAAGACACGACTGCGCGACGGGCTCATCCGGCTGCGCGACTGCCTGGGGGTGAACGCATGAGCACCGCCGAGCTGCACACGCTGACCGGGGCCTATGCCCTGCACGCGCTGCCGGACGACGAGCGGGTCGCGTTCGAACGCCACCTGGGTGCCTGCGAGGCGTGCAGCCAGGAGGTACGGGAGTTCTCCGCCACCGCCGCCCGGCTCGGGCTCGCGGTGTCCGCGGCCCCGCCGCCCCCGCTGAAGGAACGGGTGATGCGCGAGATCACGACCGTACGCCAGGAGGCGCCCTCCCAGGGGCGCGGTGTGCGGGCCGGGTCGTCCACCGGCCGGGCCGGCAGGTGGACGACGTACGCGCTGGCCGCGTGTGTGGCCGCGGCCGCCGCGCTCGGCGGAGTGGCCGTGTGGCAGAACCAGGTCGCCCAGGACGCCCGGCAGGAGGCGGCCCGGGCGCGGCAGCACAACGAGCGGGTGGCTCAGGTGCTGACCGCGCCGGACGCCTCGACCAGCGCCTCGGACCTGGCGGACGGCGCGCGGGGCACGGTGGTGGTCTCGAAGAGCGTGAACCGCGCGGTGTTCCTGGCCTCGGACCTGACGCGGCCACCGGGCGGCAAGGTGTACCAACTGTGGTTCAACGACGCCGGCACCATGCGCTCGGCCGGTCTGATGGACCCGGCGGTGACCGACGAGACCGTGCTGCTGGACGGCCCCGTGGACCGGGCCTCCGGCATGGGCATCACCGTCGAGCCGGCGGGCGGTTCGGACGAGCCGACCTCGCAGCCGGTGGCCCTGATGGAGTTCGGCGGCGCCTGAACCGCCCCGCCCACGCGTGTGCCCCCGGCCGTCGGCCGGGGGCACACGCCTCGTCACGTGCACCGGCCCCGGCGGGGAGTGCCGGGCGGCAGCGGGAAGAAGCCGCTGGTGCGGGCGATGTACTCCGCGTAACCGGGCCGCCCCTCCATGTGCCGCTCCAGCAGGGCCTTTCCGCTGCCCTTCGTGAGCAGCAGGCTCATCACGACGGGCGAGACGACCGTGGTGGCCGCCACCGCCGGGTCGGCGCACACGACGAGGAACAGCCCCCACCACACGCAGAAGTCGCCGAAGTAGTTCGGGTGGCGGGTCCAGGACCACAGTCCGCGGTCCATGATCCGGCCCTTGTTCGCGGGATCGCGCTTGAAGCGGGCCAGCTGGGCGTCGCCGACGGCCTCGAACCCCAGGCCCAGCGCCCACAGCGCCGCACCGGCCCAGGCCCAGCCGTCCAGTGGCCCGGGCAGGTAGTAACCGGCCTGTACCGGCAGGGAGATGACCCAGACCAGCGCGCCCTGGAGCAGGTAGACCTTGCGCAGGGCGTAGAGGTCGGGGTGGCCCGGCGCCTTGGCCAGCATGGCCGCGTAGCGGGGGTCCTCCCCGTGGCCGCGGCCCCGCCGGCCGATGTGCACGGCCAGCCGCACACCCCAGACGACGGTGAGCGCGGTGACGAGGAGCCGGCGTCCCTGGTCCCCCGCGTCGGCCGACGCGGCGTACGAGACGAGGGCGACGGCCGCGAAGCCGAGGCCCCACGCCACGTCGACGATCCGGTGCAGGCGCTTGCGCAGGGCGATCAGGAACGTCACGAGCATGACGGCGAGGGCGGCCCCCGCCGCCGCCCCGAGGTTCGTGGCGAAGGCCTGCCAGGCGAAGCCGTTCACCGGGCTGAGCCGGCGCGCTGCGCGGCGACGGCCGGTTCGGCGGGGGCGTCGGCGCTGTGCTCCGCGGCGCCGAGCCCCGCGTACCAGCCGTGGCGGGTGGGCGGCATGTGCGCCGTCCCCTCCGCGTCGGGCCGCACGGCCAGGATCTGGTCCACCCCCATGCGCCGCTCCTCGAAGGCCAGGGCGCCGCCCACCAGGTAGAGCCGCCACACCCGGGCGGTCTCCTCGCCGACGAGCGCCGTGAACTCGGCCCAGCGCTCCTCCAGGGTGCGGTGCCAGGCCTCGACGGTCAGGACGTAGTGCTCGCGCATCGACTCCACGTCACGCACTTCCAGCCCCGCCCCTTCGAGGAGTCCGACCGTCTCACCGAGCGGGCGCATGTGCATGTCCGGCGCGATGTACGACTCGATGAAGGCCCCGCCGCCGGGCGCGGTGGAGCCGCGGGACATCTGCTGGACCAGGGCGCGCCCCTGCGGGCGGAGCACCGAGTGGAGCAGTGCGGTGAAGGCCGGGTATTCGGCGTCCCCGACGTGCTCCCCCATCTCGACGGTGGACACGGCGTCGTACCCGCCCCGGAAGTCCGGCAGGGCGGCGACGTCGCGGTAGTCGCAGCAGTGCACCTCGACGAGGTCCTCCAGGCCGCGCTCCGTCACCTGTCCGCGCACGTACGCCGCCTGCTCCTTGGCCAGGGTGACCGCGGTGACGCGGACCCCGTGCCGGGCGGCCGCGTGGAGGGTCAGGGACCCCCATCCGCACCCGATGTCGAGGAGGCGCGCGCCGGGCCGCAGCCCGAGCTTGCGGCAGATCAGCTCCAGCTTGTCGCGCTGGGCGTCGGCCAGGCCGTAGTCCGGCCCGCCGCCGGTCCAGTAACCGCAGGAGTACGCCATCGTCGCGTCCAGCAGCAGGGCGTAGAAGGCGTTCGACAGGTCGTAGTGGTGGCTGATGGCCGCCCGGTCGCGGGCCTTGCTGTGCAGCGCGCCGCTGAGTCCGGCCCTGGCCGCCGGGACGGGCGGGCGGGGGCCGACCGCGCCGAGTCGCAGGGCGGTGCCGGCCGCCCGGAGGCGGTCGGCGACGCCGGGGCGCGGCAGTCCCAGGCCCTGTTGCCGCGACGCGCGGCGCATGGCGCGCAGCCCGTCGGCGAGGTCGTCGGCGATGTCGATGTCACCGGTGATGTAGGCCTCGGCGAGGCCGAGTTCGCCCGGCTGCCAGAGGAGCCGGCGCAGTGCGCGCCGGGAGCGGACGTGCACCGTGGGGGCGTCCTCGGGACCGGTCTCGCTGCCGTCCCACATCCTGATCCTGACGGGCGGCGGGCCGCCGAGGAACTGCTCGATGACCGGGGCGATCCGCTGCGCCGCGCCGGTGCCCGGGGTGTCGGTAAAGGTGTTCACGCGGTGTCCTCACGGGTCAGGAGAAGCTGCTGCACATCGAGGTAGCCGGACCGGAAGCCGGCTTCCGAGTAGGCGAGGTAGAAGGTCCACATGCGGCGGAAGGTCGCGTCGAAGCCGAGGGCGTCCACCTGGGCGGCCCGCTCCTCGAAGCGTTCCCGCCAGAGCCTCAGGGTCTCGGCGTAGTGCATGCCGTAGGTGCTGCGCTGCCGCGTCCGCAGGCCGGTGTGCGCGGTGGTGACGCGCTCGACGGCCTCGGTGGAGGGGAGCAGGCCGCCGGGGAAGATGTACTTCTGGATCCAGGTGTAGGTGCTGCGGCTGGCGAGCATCCGGTCGTCCGGCATGGTGATGGCCTGGAGCGCGATCCGTCCGCCGGGGGCGAGGCAGCGCTCCAGGGTCCTGAAGTACACCGGCCAGAACTCCTCGCCGACAGCCTCGATCATCTCGACGCTGACGACGGCGTCGTAGGTGCCGGTGACGTCGCGGTAGTCGCAGAGCCGCACGTCGATCCGGTCCTCCTGGCCGGCCTCGCGGATGCGGCCCCTGGCCAGTTCCCGCTGTTCCCGGGAGAGCGTGAGGGTGGTGACGCGGGCTCCGCGCGCGGCGGCCCGGAGGGCGAGTTCTCCCCAGCCGGTGCCGATCTCCAGCAGCTCGGTGCCCTCGCCCACGCCGGCCATGTCGAGCAGCAGGTCGATCTTGCGGTGCTGGGCGGCGGGCAGCAGGTCGTGCTCCGCCGGGAACCCCCGGAAGACGGCGGAGGAGTACGTCAGGGTGTCGTCGAGGAAGAGGGCGAAGAGGTCGTTCGACAGGTCGTAGTGGTGGCTGATGTTGTCGCGCGAGTTCTCCGGGGTGTTGGCCTGCGCGGCGGGCTGCCGGGGCGCCCACACCTTGCGCAGCTTCTGCAGCGGCGCGGGCACGAGGCCGGCCGCGTGTCCGGCGAGGACGGTCAGGACGCCGACGAGGTCGGGCGAGTCCCACTCACCGGCCATGTACGACTCGCCGAAGCCGATGAGGCCGCCCGCGCCGATCCGGCGGAAGAACGCGTCGGGCCGGCGGATCTCCATGAGCGGCCCGCCGAGCCCGATGCTGTCGCGGCCGGCGAGCCGGGCGCGCAGCGGGAGCCTGGAGAGCGCATGCCGTACGAGCCGTTCGGCCACGGCGGTTCTGAGCCCGGAAGCCGCCGGCTGGGCGGCGATGTCCGGCCACCGGTCCGCGTCCACGCCCGCGAAGGGGACGGTGGCGGGACGGGCCTGGGCCGGGATGGTGCCGCTGCGGGCGGGAGCGGCGGGCGGGTTGGGAGAGGTGGGCACCTTCACTGCATGCCTTCCTGGGTGCGATGACGGGGACGGGGCTGGACGGGCAGCCGGCGCAGGAACAGCCGGACACCGTGCAGGCGGATGGCGGCGGACACGGCCAGGGTGGAGAAGGGGTGGCGCAGGAACAGCCGGAGCAGGTGGCCGGGCGTCCCGGGGCGCCGGGTGCCGCGCACGGTCGCGGTGAACGGGCGGGCCTGCTCACGCTCCAGATGGACGGTCAGGCTGAGCCGCCCGTCCGGTTCGGGCAGCCGCATCCGGTAGTCGCCGTCCACCGGGAAGAACGGCGACACGTAGAAGTCCTTGCCGGTCACCGCCTGATCGTCGGCGTCCGGGCGCAGCAGGTAGCAGTGGCGCTCGCCGTAGGTGTTGTGGACCTCGGCGACCACGCAGAGCGGGCTGCCGTCGGGGCGGTGGCACCAGTAGACGGTCAGGGGGTTGAAGACGTGGCCCAGCACCCGGGCCTGGGTGAGCATGGTGACGGTGCCGTCGCCGAGGTCCACGCCGCGGGCCGTGAGGAAGCGTTCGAGTCCGGCGCGAATGGTGGGCGCGGTGCCGCCGAAGTGGTCGCGCGCGTCGAAGCGGGCCAGCGGGCGCAGGACGGCGGGCAGCCCCGGCGGGCGGTCCGGGTCGATGAGCCACAGGTAGGTGCGGTGCCGCAGCGCGTACCTGCGGGGCGCGGTCCGTACGTGGGTGATGGTGCAGGGATAGAGGGCGCCGCTCACCACGCCACCCCCAGTGCGGCGGCCGCCTCGACCCCGGAACGGCAGCCGTCCTCGTGGAAGCCCCAGCCGTGGTAGGCGCCCGCGTAGGCGGTGACGGGTCCCGAGAGCGCGGGGAGCCGGGTCTGGGCGGCGACGGACTCCGGTGTGAAGACGGGGTGTTCGTACACCATGCGGGCCCGTACGCGGTCGGGGTCGACCCGGTCGGCGCCGTTCAGCGTGACAACGAACCGCTCGGGCGCGTCCAGGCGCTGGAGGCGGTTCATGTCGTAGCTGACGGTGACCCGGTCGGCGTCGGCGGCACAGGAGGGCATCAGGTAGTTCCACGAGGCCGCCGCACCCCGGCTGCGCGGAAGCAGGGTGGTGTCGGTGTGCAGCAGTGTGGGGTTGTGCGAGTAGCGGAACGCGCCGAGGGTCTCCCGCTCCGCGTCGGTGGGGTCGGCGAGGAGCCGGAGCGCCTGGTCGGGGTGTGTGGCGACGACCACCGCGTCGTAGTCCTCGGTGGTGCCGTCCTCGGTGACGATCTCGACGCCGTCGCTGTGCCGGCGGATCGCCCTGACCGGGGTGGCCGTCCGCACGGAGTGCACCTGCTTGGCGATGCGGTCGGCGTATTCACGCGATCCGCCCGTGACCGTCCGCCAGACCGGCGAGTCACCGATCGAGAGCATCCCGTGGTGCTCCAGGAACCGGAAGAGGTAGCGCGCCGGGTAACTCAGCGCGGTCACCGGGTCGCAGGACCAGACCGCGGAGACCACGGGGGTGAGGAAGTGCGCGCGGAAGTACGGGGAGAACCGGCCGCGCGCCGCGAACTCCCCGAGCGTCATGACCCCGGCGCTCTCGGGCATGGCGAGCAACGCCCGCGCCGCCCGGTGGAATCGGGGCACCTCGGTGAGCATCCGCAGGTACGGGCCCCGGAACAGGGAGCCGGGCCGGGCCAGGAGCCCGGCGGGGCCCCGGGCCCCCGCGTACTCCAGTCCGCACCCCTCGCAGCGCACGGACATGCTCATCTCGGACTCCTGGGTGGCCACCCGGAGTTCGTCGAAGAGCCGCAGGAGGTTCGGGTACGTCCTGCGGTTGTGCACGATGAACCCCGAGTCGACACGGTGCGTCCGGCCGTCCGACGAGGTCAGGTCATGGGTGTGGGCGTGCCCGCCGACGCGGTCGTCCGCCTCGACGAGTGTCACGTCGTGGGCCTTCCCCAGGACGTGCGCGGCGGTGAGTCCCGCCACCCCGCTGCCCACTACGGCTGTCCGCCGCCGCTCCCCTGTCATTCGGGTTCCTTCCGGTGTCGCATGGCTGGCCGGAGCCCTGCTGGAGTGCCCCTCAGAGGTCATTCGAGGCAGCGGGCGCCGCGGATTGGCCGATGATCGGACTTCCTTCGATCGGGTGAACGACCAATCCGCCGGGCGATCGGCGCCGAACTCCCGGTGTGACAACAGACCGATACGTTTCGCAGGAGCAAGGGGCTTCCGGGTCCCGGCGATCCCGCTGGGCGCGCGCCGCGTTCGCCGCGCTCAGCGGTCTGATCTCCGGGTTCACCGCCCTGTGCGCCGCCGAACTCGTCGCGGCCGCCGTCCGTCCCGAGGCGGGTCCGGTCACGGCCGTGGGGGGTGCGGTCATCGACCGCACCCCGCCGGCCGTCAAGGACTTCGCAGTCCGGAACTTCGGAACCGACGACAAACTGGTGCTGCAGCTCGGCATCCTCGTGCTCCTGGCGCTGTTCGCCATGGCGGTGGGGATCCTCGCGCTCCGGCACCGGCTGACCGGCGCTGCGGCCGTACTGGTCTTCGGTGTGGTCGGGGCAGTGTCCGCGGCCGGGCGGCCCGAGGGCCGTCCGGGCGACGTACTGCCTTCGGCCGTGGGTGCCCTGGTGGCCGCGGGAGTGCTGTATCTCCTGACCGGACGGCTCACCTCCGCCGACGCCCCGTCTCCCGCGGCTGGGGAGACGGGCGTCGGGGAACAAGGTGCCTTCGACCGCCGCGGATTCGTCATCGCGGCGACCGCTGCGGCGGCGGCCTCGGCCGGTGCGGGGCTCCTGGGGCGCCGACTCCAGGCGAACCGGCTGGCCGGGGTCTCCGCCTCGCGCGGCGACATCGTCCTCCCGGCGCCGGGCTCCCCCGCCCGCGCGATACCGGGCGGGGCGGATCTGGGCATCCGGGGTCTGAGTTCGTTCACCACGCCGAACAAGGACTTCTACCGGGTGGACACCGCGTTGGTGGTTCCGCGCGTCGACGCCGACCGGTGGCAGCTGCGGATCCACGGCAAGGGGGTGGCGCGCCCGCTGACCCTCGGCTTCCAGGACCTCCTGGGACGCGAGCTCATCGAGCGCGACATCACGCTGACCTGCGTGTCCAACCAGGTGGGCGGACCCTACGTGGGCACAGCCCGGTGGATCGGGGTGCGCCTGGCCGACCTGTTGCGCGAGGCCGGGGTGAAGTCCCCGTCCGAGGGCGGACCGGCCGACCAGATCGTGGCGCGCTCCGTGGACGGGATGACGATCGGCTCCCCGGTCGAGGAGGTCATGGACGGCCGCGACGCCCTGCTCGCGGTCGGGATGAACGGTGAACCGCTGCCGTTCGACCACGGCTTCCCGGTCCGGATGGTCGTCCCGGGCCTGTACGGCTACGTCTCGGCGTGCAAGTGGATCCAGGACATCGAGCTCACGACGTTCGACGCGTACGACGCCTACTGGGTCGAGCGCGACTGGTCCCGCGAGGCTCCGGTCAAGACCCAGTCACGCATCGACACGCCCCGCCCCTTCGCCGCACCGCGGGCGGGCACCGTGCCCGTGGCCGGTGTCGCCTGGGCCCAGCACCGGGGCATCGCCCGGGTCGAGGTCCGGGTCGACGGCGGCGCGTGGCACACCGCACGGCTGGCCGACGAGGCCGGCCGGGACACCTGGCGCCAGTGGATGTGGGAGTGGCCCGCCACGGCCGGCCACCACATCCTCGAGGTCCGCGCCACGGACCGTACCGGCGTCACACAGACCGACGAGCGGGCCGGCACCGTGCCGGACGGTGCGACCGGGTGGCACTCGGTGGTGGTCGACGTGACCTGACCACCGGCCCCTCACCGAATCCCCTTCTCTTCCTTTCCCCTTACCGGACAACGATCCATCCAGGAGAACACCATGAACAACCGTCACCTTCGCCGCATCGCCGTCACCGTCTCCGCCGCGGCGCTGCTGCCGCTCGCCCTGAGCGCGTGCTCCAGCGACTCCGGCAAGTCGTCCGACTCCGGTGCGGACAAGGCCGCGTCCGCCCCGGCCAAGGAGACCGAGAGCGCCGCGACCATGGACGAGCCGTTCGGTCCGGGCTGTGCGACGGTTCCCAAGGAGGGCGCGGGCTCGTTCGCGGGCATGGCCCAGGACCCGGTCGCCACGGCCGCGTCGAACAACCCGGCGCTGTCGACCCTGGTCGCGGCCGTCAAGCAGGCCGGACTCGTCGACACCCTGAACAGCGCCCAGAACATCACGGTGTTCGCCCCGACCAACGACGCCTTCGCCAAGATCCCGAAGGCCGACCTGGACAAGCTGCTCGCCGACAAGGCCCAGCTCACCAAGGTGCTCACCGCGCATGTCGTCGGCGAGAAGCTGGCGCCGAAGCAGCTGGAGAAGGGGTCGTTCGACACCCTGGCCAAGACCGGGCTCACGACGTCGGGGTCGGACACCTCCTACACCGTGAACGACTCCTCCAAGGTCGTCTGCGGCAACGTCCCGACCGCCAACGCCACGGTCTACATCGTCGACACCGTGCTGATGCCGGCGAGCTGACCTCACGGCCCGTCACCACGCTGACGGAATGACACCGACGAGCCCCGAGGACCGCGCGCTCCGACCGAACGGCCGGAGCGGC
This sequence comes from Streptomyces sp. NPDC001822, assembly GCF_042892135.1. NCBI lineage: Bacteria > Bacillati > Actinomycetota > Actinomycetes > Kitasatosporales > Streptomycetaceae > Streptomyces > Streptomyces sp. NPDC001822. The sequence continues at coordinate 203,690 of NZ_JBIATW010000004.1, read as the reverse complement.
ACGGACCGCGGGGCTCGTGCCGTCCGCGCGGTGGTCCGCCCCGCGGTGGAGCAGCGGTACCCGGGCCCCGTATCCGGGCAGAGGCGCGTGGAGCGCGTCCGGCGCCGCCTCGACGGAATCGCAGGAATTGGTCACCAGAAAAACTACACATAAGGGACATGTAAGAGCACACTGGTCAGGAGAGCACAGGACCGCCTTCCTGACTGCGGTCGCTCCGGCAAGTTCGAAGGAGACCATCCTCATGAGTAACCTCTCACACACCGGAAGGGACCTCTCCGGGCATCCCGATGCCGAGGAGATGCGGGCCCGCCACGACCGGGTGATGGGCGGTGGACGCAGCACGGCCATGGCCGACGCTCCGGTGTTCCTGCTCGGTCTGTACTGCGCCGTCTCCCCGTGGGTCCTCCACTTCACGGCGAGTCAGTCCTCCCTGGTGACCCACAACCTCGTCATCGGCATCGCGATAGCCGTGCTGGCACTCTGCTTCACCGCCATGCCCGAGCGGATGACGGGCATGAGCCTCGCCATCTGCGCACTGGGTGTCTGGCTCATCGTGTCGACCTGGGTCGTGGGTTCGGGCCCGGACCTGGGCGTGATCCTGAACAACGTCATCGTCGGCGGCCTGGCGATCGTGCTGGGGGCGGTCTGTGCGGGGGTCGCGTTCAAGAACAAGAAAACCTGAGGGGGTAGGCGCACGAGTGGCCACAGGCGATCCGCCTGCGGCCACTCCTCTGCCCTCACGGGCGGCCCGGCCCCCCGGGTCCGCCCTCGTGTACGCCTCAGCCCACCGAGCTGTACGCCACCACTCCCCGCAGCACCGCGTCGACGGCCTTGTGGGCGTTCTTGGCCACCGAACTCCCGTCACGGGGAGCGGCGGCCGCGATCTGGCCGAGCACGTCGATGACCTGCTTGCACCACCGCACGAAGTCACCGGCGGGCATCTCCGCCTCGCGCAGCACCTCGTCCAGCGTGCGGCCGGAGGCCCACATGTAGACCGCCCAGGCGAAGCCGAGATCGGGCTCGCGCTGGCCGACCCCTTCCGTCTGGCTGATCTTGAAGTCCTCCTCCAGCGCGTCGAGCCGGCCCCAGATGCGGACCATCTCGCCCAACGCCACCTTCGCGGGACCCGACGGCAGCTTCGGCGCCACGGCGTCGTCCGCCTGACGTGCCTCGAAGACCAGCGCCGAGACGCACGCGGCGAGTTCGGCCGGGTTCAGGCCCTCCCAGACCCGGTCGCGCAGGCATTCGCTGGCGAGCAGGTCCAGTTCGCCGTAGAGCCGCGCGAGCCGCCGGCCGTTGTCCGTGACCTCGTTGCCCCGCAGGTAGTCCAGCTCGGTGAGCAGGGCGACGATGCGGTCGAAGGTGCGGGCGATGGTGTTCGTCCGGCCCTCGATGCGGTTCTCCAGCTGCTTGGTGTCGCGCAGCAGCCGGTGGTAGCGCTCGGCCCAGCGGGCGTGGTCCTCACGCTCGTCGCAGCCGTGGCAGGGGTGCGCCCGCAGCTCCGTGCGCAGCCGGGCGATCTCCCGGTCGTCGGCCGCGGCCGCCCGCTGCTTGCGGTGCCGGCCCGGATCGATGTGCCCGGCCTTGCTCCGCAGCGCGGAGGCGAGGTCACGGCGCGACTGCGGGGAGCGGGGGTTGAACGACTTGGGCACCCGCATCCGCTCCAGTGCCTCCACCGGGACCGGGAAGTCGATCTGGGCCAGCCGCTTGACCTGCCGCTCGGCGGTCAGGACCAGGGGACGCGGGCCATCGTTGTACTCCAGCCCGCGATGCCCGTTGGCCCGCCCCGCCGGAATCCCCGGGTCGAGGACCAGCGCGAGCCCGGCGAACTTGCCGGTGGGCACGTGGATGACGTCACCCGGCTTCAGCTTCTCCAGGGACGACGACGCCGCCGCCCGGCGCTGGGCCGCGCCCTGCTTGGCGAGGTCCGTCTCCCGGTCCTTGAGGTCGCGGCGCAGCCGGGCGTACTCCTCGAAGTCCCCGAGGTGGCAGGTCATCCCCTCCCGGTAGCCCTCGAGGCCCTCCTCGTTGCGCTGGACCTGCCGGGAGATCCCGACGACGGACCGGTCCGCCTGGAACTGCGCGAAGGAGGTCTCGAGCAGCTCGCGCGACCGGTGCCGGCCGAACTGCTGGACGAGGTTGACGGCCATGTTGTACGAGGGCCGGAAGCTGGAGCGCAGCGGATACGTGCGCGTGCCCGCGAGGCCGGCGAGCGCGCCGGGGTCCATGCCGCGCTGCCACAGGACGACCGCGTGGCCCTCGACGTCGATGCCGCGGCGCCCGGCGCGTCCGGTCAGCTGGGTGTACTCGCCCGGGGTGATGTCGGCGTGCTGCTCGCCGTTCCACTTGACCAGCTTCTCCAGCACCACCGACCGGGCCGGCATGTTGATGCCGAGTGCCAGGGTCTCGGTGGCGAAGACGGCCTTGACCAGACCGCGGACGAACAGCTCCTCCACGACCTCCTTGAAGGTGGGCAGCATGCCCGCGTGGTGGGCGGCGATGCCCCGCTCCAGCCCCTCCAGCCACTCGTAGTAGCCGAGGACGTGGAGGTCCTCCGGGGGAATGGACGCCGTCCGCTCCTCCACGATCTCGCGCACCAGACGGCGCTTGTCCTCGTCGTTCAGCCGCAGTCCGGCCTGGAGGCACTGCTGCACGGCGGCCTCGCAGCCGGCCCGGCTGAAGATGAAGGTGATGGCGGGCAGCAGCCCCTCGGCGTCGAGACGGTCGATGACCTCGGCCCTGGACGGTGTCCAGATCCGGCTGCGCTGCCGGCGCTCCCTCTCCCGGTCCGCCTCACGCACCATCTTCCCGCGCCGGCGCTCGCGCGGGTTGTATCCGCGCTGGTTCTCCATCCGGGCGAGCCGGACGAGGTCCGGACTGACCTCGCGGCGTCCGGTGCCCCGGCCGCCGTGATCGCTCTCCTCCTCGAAGAGGTCGTACATCCGGCGTCCGGCCATGACGTGCTGCCACAGCGGCACGGGACGGTGCTCCGAGACGATCACCTGGGTGTCGCCCCGGACGGTGTCCAGCCAGTCGCCGAACTCCTCGGCGTTGGACACGGTCGCCGACAGCGAGACCAGGGTGACGGACTCGGGCAGGTGGATGATCACTTCCTCCCACACGGCACCGCGGAAGCGGTCGGAGAGGTAGTGCACCTCGTCCATGACCACGTAGCCGAGGCCGGTGAGGGACTGGGATCCCGCGTACAGCATGTTGCGCAGGACCTCGGTGGTCATGACCACCACGGGCGCGTCCGCGTTCACGCTGTTGTCGCCGGTCAGCAGACCGACCTTGTCCGCGCCGTAGCGGCGCGCGAGGTCGGTGAACTTCTGGTTGGACAGCGCCTTGATCGGCGTGGTGTAGAAGCACTTGCGGCCCTGCAGCAGGGCGAGGTGGACGGCGAACTCGCCGACGATCGTCTTGCCCGACCCGGTGGGGGCCGCGACCAGCACTCCCCTGCCCGCCTCCAGGGCCTGGCAGGCCTCGATCTGGAACGGGTCCAGACCGAATTCGTACATGTCGCGGAAGGGCCCGAGGGCCGTCGCCTGCTCGGCGGCACGCACCCGGGAAGCCTGGTATCGCTCAGCTGGTGAGAGGTCCTCTGTCATCTTGATACGAGCCTACCCGCCACGTATGACAGTCAGCCCGATCTTTATTTCACGCGGTGAGGACCCCGACCGCGCGGGGCACACAGGTGGCGGTCAGCGGCAGGGCGCCCATCGGCTCGCCGTCCGCGTACGCCGTGACGTCCGCCGCGGCGAGCTCGATCGAGGAGACCCGGTGCACGGTGACCGCCGGGTGCCCCAGGTGCGTCCCCCGGTACACCTTCGGGAAGACCTTGAGCAGGGTGGTGCGGCTGCAGTCGCCCACGACGGTCACGTCGAAGAGCCCGTCGTCCATGACCGCGTCGGCGCAGATCCGCATGCCGCCGCCGTACGTGGTCCCGTTGCCCACCGCGATCAGGGTCGCCTCGATCTCGGTCACGGGCCCGCCGTCCAGCCTGACGCGGTACGGGATCGGCTTGAACGTCGCCAGCTCGGCGAGGATCGCCAGGTCGTACTTGAACCGTCCGCCGGCCCACCGCATCCGGTTGCCCCGGTCGTTCACCCGGGAGTCGAAGCCGGAGGCCAGCACGGAACCGAACCAGCGTTCCCCGACCCGCCCCAGGTCGATCTCGCGCACCGATCCCGCCTTGAGCGCCTCAGCGGCCAGGCGTCCGGCCGCGGCAGGGTCCCTGATCGGGAGCCCCAGCGCCCGGGCGAAGTCGTTGCCGGTGCCGACGGCCACGGCGCCGAGCGGAGTCGCGGTGCCCGCGACGGCCTGGAGGGCGAGGGACATCATGCCGTCCCCGCCCACGGCTATCAGCGCGCCGGTGCCGCCCGCCACGGCCTCCCGGGCGCTGCGCAGCGAGTCGCCCGCGTCCTCGCCCAGCACGGTGCGGACGGAGAAGCCGGCGTCCCGCAACGCGGAAGCGGCCGGCTGCGCGGCACGCGCGCCCCGGCCGCTTCCCGCGGTGGGATTGACGAAGAGGGTGATCTCGCTGGTCACCTGCGGGACCCTACAAGGTCAGGTGATGTCGTCGTAACCGTTGAGCCGGTGGGACCGCCCGCCGTCCGAGTCGCCGCTCGCCTGCTCGGGCAGTGCGGCACGCGGGGTGGATACGCCTTCGACCGCGCCGACGGGTTCCGGGGTGAGGTCGAGCCGCGACGCCTCGTCGTCATCGAGCTCGGCGTCGGGGTTGGCCCGCCGCTTGCGCTTGTCGTTGAGCAGGGAGATACCGACCGCGATGAAGTACAGCACCGCGAGCGGGCCCGCGAGCAGCAGCATCGAGATGGGCTCGCCGCCCGGTGTGGCGATGGCGGCGAACGCGGTGAGTCCGACGATCATGCCGCGCCACCAGCGCAGCATGCGGACGCCCGACAGGACCCCGGTCATGTTGAGGAGGATCAGCAGCAGCGGCAGCTCGAAGGCGAGCCCGAAGACGATCACCATGCGGGTGATCAGGTCCAGGAAGTCGTCGAGCGGCAGCAGGTTCTTCACGTTGTCCGGCGTGAAACCGAGCATGATCTGCGCGGTCTGCGGCAGGATCGCGTACGCCAGGTAGGCACCGGCCAGGAAGAGCGGGACCCCGGCGGCGACGAAGGCCATCGAGTAGCGCTTCTCCTGCTTGTGCAGGCCGGGGGCGACGAACGCCCACAGCTGGTAGAGCCAGATGGGCGTGGCCACCAGCACGCCCGCCATCAGGGACACCTTCAGCGCGATGGTGAACGGAGACAGCAGACCGTTGGTGGTCATCTCCGCGCAGGGCCGACCGTTGACCATGGTCAGGGCGCCGTTCCTGCAGCCGACCGAGTCCAGGATCGGCTTCATCAGGAACTCGAAGATCTCCTTCTGGAAGAACGCCGCGACGATCACGGCGATCACGATCGCCAGGACCGACTTCAGCAGCCGGTTGCGCAGCTCACGCAGGTGATCGAGGAGGGGCATCCGCCCCTCGTCGTCCTTCTCCTGCTTGCGGGCAGACTTGAGCAACCCACTTCCCTCGTCTCGTGCGGCAGCTGCCGGTCGTGCGGATCAGCTGTCAGCTCTGGGTGGTGGGCTTGGCCTCGCCGACGGGACGGGAGCTGGAGACGTCTCCCGGAGCGGCCTGGATCGTGCGGGCGGCGGCCGCGGGCGGCGCGGTGTCGGCAACAGTCTCCGTGGCGGGCGCCGCGGGCTCGTCGTCCTTCTTCATGGCCTTCGCCTCGCTCTTGAGGATGCGGGCCGACTTGCCGAGCGAACGCGCCATGTCGGGAAGCTTCTTGGCACCGAAGAGCAGCAGGATGACAGCGATGATCAGAACGATCTCGAGGGGCTTCAGATTGCCGATCATGTGCGACTTCCTTCTCAACTGAGGCGTCTGGAGGGTGGGCTCGCTACCCGTTCACCCGGACATGCATCCGGCTTGCACGCTGGGAGCGATCGTAACCCGCAGGGGTGAACGCGGGGCAATGCCCGCGCATACTCCCGATTGCGGCCCACACCTCCCTGCCTGGGCCGCTCATGCAGCGTACCCCCCGAACCGGTGAAACTGGAGGCCGCGACCGGTCAACGCAGGGCTTCGCCGGTGTCGGCGAGCGTGGTGGCCGCTCGTTCGAGATCTTCCGCCGCTCGGTTGATCCTGCCGGTGGTGGCGGAGATCTGCTGCGCGAGCCGCTGTGCCTCGATGAAGACCTTGACGGCCAGCACGCCGAGAACGGCCAGGCCGAGGAATCCCAGAGCGATGGCGAGCATGGGCCAGAACATGGACGGAGCCTCGATGTGTTCGTGTGCCGCGGGGCGGCCTGTGGGGGTTACCGCAGGGCGGTGTGGAGGCGCAGCGTCCGCACTCCGCCGCCGCTGAGGAGCTCGACGATGCGCTCCCCGGCCGGCTTGCGGACCGCGGAGCCGCACTCGGGGCAGGTGAAGGAGTAGAAGGTCGTACGCCGGCTGGCCCCTATCGCCAGCCGCAGCGCCCCCGCCGAGAGTTCGAAACGCTCACGGCAGTCGGGGCATGCGGCCCGGAACCGTATCGCGGCGGACACCGCGACCGCGGCCGGGCCGGTCCGCATGCCGGATATCGCAGTCATATGAACTTTGTCTCCTCGGTGCACCGGTGCCCCGCTCAGATCGCGTCGTCGTAGCCGGCCAATGCCTCACGCGCGGCCCGTCTGGCGCTCTCGGCGAGTTCCTGCGGGGCGGTGATGCGCCCTTCCCCGCCCAGTCGCAGGGCCAGCCTGCGCAGCGAGGCCGGGTCGGGGGTGCGCAGGGTGATCCGCAGTCCGCCGTCGGGCAGCTCTTCCGCGCTGTCGTGCGGGTAGTACTCCGCGACCCACCGGCCACCGGGCCCGACCTCGACGACGACCTCGGGGTCCTCGGCGGCCGGCTGGACGAGGCCTTCGGAGAGGTCGCGCAGCTCCAGCTCCGGCGGGGCTGAGGGGGCGTCCAGCAGCCGGATCTCCGCGACCCGGTCGAGACGGAAGGTCCGTCGCGCCTCGGTGAGCCGGCACCAGCCCTCCATGTAGGTGTGGCCGACGGCGAACAGCCGGATCGGGTCCACCTCGCGCTCGGTCAGCTCGTCGCGGGCCGGTGAGTAGTAGCGCAGCCAGAGCCGGCGCCTCTCGGAGATCGCCCGGTCCACGTCGGCGAAGACGCCGCCCTCGGACTCGAAGGTCACCGAGAGCCGCGAGCTGGCGGCCCCCACCTCGCCGGCCGCGGTCTCCAGCTTCGCGGTCGCGCGCACGAGCGCGGCCCGGTCGCTCTCGCGCAGGCCCGGGAGGGTGGCCACGGCACGGGCGGCGACGAGCAGCGCGGTCGCCTCGTCGGCGGCGAGCCGCAGCGGTTCGGCCACGTCGTCCGGGTTGTGCCACCAGATCCGGTCGCCGTCGGTGTCGATGTCGAGCAGGTCACCGCCGCGGAAGCTGGTCCCGCACATGGGGAGCACGTCGAGGTCGGAGATCAGCTCGTCCTCGGTGATGCCGAAGGCCCGGGCCACGTCCTGGACGTGGGCGCCGGGTCGCTCCCGCAGATAGGTGACCAGGGAGAGCATCCGCCGGGTCTGGTCGATCGCGTTGGTCGCCATGTGTACGGGCCCCTCAGTCCTTGGCCACGGCGCGCAGCCGGTCCATCACGTCGGCCCGCAGATCGGCGGGCTCGCCGACGATCACGTCGGGACCGAACTCGACGAGCCAGGCGTCCAGGCCGTGTCCGTACGGGATCTCCAACTCGTCCCAGCCGTCACCGAGTTCCCGCACCGATATGGCGCGGGAGCGCAGCGGGTATCCGGCGCCGGTACGCAGCCGGATGCGGGCGGTCCTGGTGGCGGTCTCGCCGGCCCAGCTCTCGACGGTCTCCCGGACGGTCACCGCGTCGGGAACGGGAGCGGTGAACGCCCCGGCGCGGGAGCGGACGCGGCCCGCGATCCGGGACAGCCTGAAGACGCGCTCGGCCCCCCTGTCGCGGTCCCAGCCCGCCAGGTACCAGTGGCCGCGCCAGCACTCCAGGGTCCAGGGCTCGACCTGGCGCTGCTCTGGACGGGCCGCGTTCCCCTTGCGGTAGTCGAAGGTCACGGTGCGGCGGTCCCGGCAGGCGAGCATGAGCGGTTCGAAGGCGGCCTCGTGGACGGGGATACGGGGTTCGAGGGCGCTGTGCGGCTCGTAGTCGTCCTCGGCCTCCGGCATCCCGGCCGCGCGCAGCTTCTGCAGGGCGCCGCTGGCCGCCCCGGCGAGGCGGGCCTGCTGCCAGACCTTGGCGGCGAGCCCGAGGGCGGCGGCCTCCTCGGCGTCCAGGGTGATGGGGGGCAGCCGGTTGCTGTCACGGCGGGCGAGGTAGCCGGTGTCGCCGTCCAGGTTCTCCACGGTCTCGATGACCAGGCCGAGTTCGCGCAGATCGTCCTTGTCGCGCTCGAACATGCGGTTGAAGGATTCGTCGGAGCCCGCTTCCAGGTAGGCCTCGATGGATCCGCGGAGCTCACGCTTGCTGAGCGGGCGCCGGGTACCCAGCAGACACAGTGCCAGGTTCATCAGCCGTTCGGCCTTGGCAATCGCCATCGACGCCCTTTCTCGACGTGCTCTCCGACCGTCGACCGTACCGCTCCGGGGTGTCCGGACCAAAAGCCAGGGCCCGCGCCTTGCGGCGCGGGCCCTGGCTCCTGTACCGGGGGGATCAGACCGAGACGAGGTCGCAGACGAAGATCAGCGTCTCACCCGGGGCGATGGCGCTGCCCGCGCCGCGGTCACCGTAGGCGAGGTGCGCGGGGATGGTCAGCTGGCGGCGGCCGCCGACCTTCATGCCCTGGACACCCTGGTCCCAGCCCGCGATGACCTGGCCGGCACCGAGCTGGAACTTGAGCGGCGCGCCGCGGTTCCAGGAGGCGTCGAACTCCTCGCCGGTGGAGAACGCCACGCCGACGTAGTGCACGGAGACGTTGTGGCCCTTCTCGGCCACCGGTCCGTCGCCCTCCCAGATGTCCTTGATCTCCAGGTCGGCCGGCGGCTCGCCGCCCGGGAAGTCGATCTCGGGCTTCTCGATGCTCACTGAACTGCTCCTCCTACTGATGAACTGGTCAACCGGGACAGTCTTACATCTTCGCCAGGAGGTCCACGGCGAAGACGAGGGTGGAGTTGGCGGGCACGGCCTGCTGGGCCTTGTCGCCGAATCCCTGGGCCGGCGGGATGACCAGCAGGACACGGCTGCCGACCTTCTTGCCGACCAGACCGTCCTTCAGCCCCTTGAGGGTGACCTGCGCCAGCGGGAACGTCTGGGTCTTGCCCGCCTCGTAGGTGTTGTCGAAGGGCTTGCTGCCCTTCCAGAGCAGACCGACGTAGTTCACGACGACGCTGTCGGTGTCCTTGATGACCTCGCCGTCGGACTCGAGGACGTAGTTGGACACCAGCTTCTTCGGCGGGTCGCTCTTGGGGATCGTGACCGTCGGGGCCTTGCCGTCGGTGTTGGTGCCGACCTTGGGCAGGTCGATGTTGTCCTGGGCGACCGGGGTGCCCTTGGCGGAGGCGGGGATCTGCGTCGCCTTCACGATGTCCACGACGAAGACGAGGGTGGCGTTGGGCTTGATGTCGCCCTGGCCCTGCGCCCCGTAGCCGAGGTCCGGCGGGATGACCAGCTCGACGCGGCTGCCGACCTTCTGGCCGACGAGACCCTTGTCCCAGCCCTGGATGACCATGCCCGCACCGAGCGTCAGGTCGAAGGGCTGCTTGCGGTCGAAGCTGTTGTCGAACGGCTTGGTGGAGTCCCAGGCCTGTCCGAGGTAGTTGACCTGGATCGCGTCGCCGTTCTTGAGCTTCGCGCCGTCACCCTCACTGATGACGTCGGTCTTCAGTTCCTTGGGGGGATCGCCCTCACCCTTCGCCAGAGTGGGCTTCTCGCCGAACTTGGCTCCCGCCGTGATCGCGGGAACACCCTTCTCGGTCGAGGCGGAGTCGGAGGCCTTGTCATCGCCGCATGCCGCTGTGGAAAGCAGCAGAAGGGGGACGACGAGAAGGCCGGCAAGTCGGCGCACTGGTTCCTCAGATCTCAGACGGCACGTGAGTGGTCCCCGACACTCTAAGGGCTGTCCGGTCATCCCCGGCGGGCACGCGACGACACCTGCCGGGGATTGCGGAACGGCCCCCGGGCCGCGCGAGGGGCCCCGCACGAGGTACGTACGGGGCCCGATCACCTACGCGGGGCGGGAGTTCTCCGTCCCGGTCACATGCCCGCGATCAGCTTTTCCACCCTCTCGTCGACCGAGCGGAACGGGTCCTTGCACAGCACGGTGCGCTGCGCCTGGTCGTTGAGCTTGAGGTGGACCCAGTCGACGGTGAAATCCCGGCGCTGTTCCTGGGCCCGCCGGATGAAGTCACCGCGCAGGCGCGCCCTGGTGGTCTGCGGGGGCACCGACTTGCCCTCGAAGATCTTCATGTCGTTGCAGATGCGGGCGGCCTGCCCCTTTCGCTCCAGGAGGTAGTAGAGCCCGCGGCGGCGGTGGATGTCGTGGTAGGCGAGGTCTATCTGGGCGACCCTCGGATTCGACATCGTCATGTTGTGCTTCGCCCGGTAGCGCTCGATGAGCTTGTACTTCATGACCCAGTCGATCTCGGTGCCGATCCGGTCGAGGTCCTCGGCCTCGATGGCGTCCAGCGTGCGGCCCCACAGTTCGAGGACCTGGTCGACGTTGCCGGTACGGATGCCGCGGCGCTCGACGAAGTCGACGGCCTTCTCGTAGTACTCGCGCTGGACCTCGATCGCCGATGCCTCCCGGCCGCTGGCCAGGCGCACCTTGCGCTGCCCCGTGATGTCGTGGCTGACCTCGCGGATGGCCCGGATCGGGTTCTCCAGGGTCAGGTCGCGCATGACGGTGCCCGCCTCGATCATGCGGAGCACGAGGTCGGTGGCACCGACCTTGAGGAGCATGGTCGTCTCGGACATGTTGGAGTCGCCGACGATGACGTGGAGGCGGCGGTACCGCTCGGCGTCGGCGTGCGGTTCGTCCCGGGTGTTGATGATCGGACGGGAGCGGGTCGTCGCGGAGCTGACGCCCTCCCAGATGTGTTCCGCCCGCTGGCTCACGCAGTAGACGGCCCCGCGCGGCGTCTGCAGCACCTTGCCGGCACCGCAGATCAGCTGCCGGGTGACGAGGAACGGAATGAGGATGTCCGCGAGCCGGGAGAATTCTCCGTGGCGGGCGACGAGGTAGTTCTCGTGGCACCCGTAGGAGTTTCCAGCCGAGTCGGTGTTGTTCTTGAAGAGATAGACGTCGCCCGCGATTCCCTCCTCGTGCAGGCGGCGTTCGGCGTCGACGAGCAGGCCTTCGAGAATGCGTTCGCCTGCCTTGTCGTGCGTGACGAGTTCCGTCACGTTGTCGCATTCGGGGGTTGCGTATTCCGGATGCGATCCCACGTCGAGGTACAGGCGGGCGCCGTTCCGCAGGAAGACATTGCTGCTGCGGCCCCATGACACGACACGGCGGAAGAGGTAGCGCGCCACTTCGTCAGGTGACAGTCGGCGCTGTCCCCTGAACGTGCACGTGACGCCGTACTCGTTCTCCAGCCCGAAAATGCGGCGGTCCATGACTGAACATTACGCCTTATGGCCTGAGCTGAAACCGGGTTCGGCTGCACCGTTTCGATCATTTTCCGAACCGGCCACGACAGCGGGCGTACGCCCGGGAGCTGCGAGGACCCTTCCGGTGGCCAGCAGGACCAGCAGCGCCGCCACTCCACCGGCCCCGGCGACGGCGAAACTCCACGCCGTACCGCCGGTCTCGGCCGCCGGGCCGGCCACCGCCGTTCCGGCGGCAGCCCCCACCCCGAAGGTCGTCACGAGCCAGGAGAAGGCCTCGGTGACCGTGCCCCGCGGCGCGTGGCGGTCCACCACGATGAACGAGCAGGCGATGGCCGGGGCCAGGAAGACCCCCGCCAGCGCGGACAGGGCGGTCATGGCTGCCACGCCGGGCGTGAGCGTCAACGGCAGGTAGCACAGGGCCAGGAGGGCGACGATGCCGCGCAGCCGCCGTTCGGGTGTCCCGGCCCACTGCCGCGCCCCGTACGCGACTCCGCCGATGAGGGCCCCGAGGCCGAGGGCGGCCATCAGCCAGCCGTACACGGACTCCCTGCCGTGGTCGTCGGCGTAGGCGACACCGGCCACCGTGATCGAGCCGAGAGCGAGTCCGACGAAGAAGAACGCGCCCAGGAGGGCCAGCAGACCGGGAGAGCGCAGGGCGCCCAGCCAGTGCGCCTCGCGGGGCGCCGAGCGCCAGGTCCTGGAGGGCTCGGAGAGCACCACCGACAGGGCCCCGAGGACTCCTATGGCGTTGATGACGAGCAGCGCGGCCGCCGGCGACCAGAGCGCGACCAGGACCGTCACCAGGAGCGGCCCCACGGTGAACATGACCTCCTGCGCCACCGCGTCCATGGCGTACGCCCGGTGCACCCGGTCCTCGCCGCCCAGGACCGTCGGCCACAGGGCTCGCAGGCCGCCCTCCAGAGGGGGCGTGAAGACACCGGCCACGACCACCGCCGCGTACGCCACCGGGAGGGACCCGAGACCGGCGAGGGCCAGCGCGGCCATGCCGAGGGCGGAGAGGACGGCGGCGGGCAGCTGGACGCGCGGCTGGCCGTGCAGGTCGACGGCCCGGCCCAGGAGCGGCTGCCCGACAGCGGTGGCGAGTCCGTACGCGGCCGCCAGGGCGCCGGCCAGCGTGTAGCTGCCGCCCTCCGCGCGGGTGAACAGGACGATCGCGATGTGGGCGGTGCCGTTCGGGAGCCTCCCCACGAGCGTGCCCGCCAGGAGCCGGGCGGCGTGCCGCGCCCGGAGGATGTCCAGATATCCCGCGGCCATCTCCGCCCCTCTCCCCCGGCCGGGCTTCGCACCCTCGGGGTTTTACGTATAACGTCTGCGCTCATACGTACCATGTGGGCAGTCCGCGAGTCCATCCCGGGCGCCCGGCCGGCACAGCACGGAGGCACGAGTGAGCAGCGCGCGGCAGCCCGCCCCACCCCGGCCCACCAGCCGTGACGTAGCCCGGGCCGCGGGCGTGTCCCAGGCGACCGTCTCCCTGGTGATGGGCGGCAAGTGGCGCGGGCGGGTGTCGGCGGCGACGGCAGACCGGGTGCGAGACACCGCCAGGGAGCTCGGCTACCGGCCCAATCTGGCCGCCCGCAGCCTCCGGCTGGGCCGCACGCGTACCGCTCTCCTGGTCGTCCCCGCGCTCACCAACGAGTTCTTCGCCCGCGTCCACACCGGCGCCGCCGCCGTCGCGGCCGAGCACGACTTCGGCGTCGTCCTGTACCCGTCGCCCGACGGCACCGGGCCCGCCCGGGACCCCTTCGCCTCGGCACGGGCGGCCCTCGACGGGGTGATCGCGTCGTCGATGGCCGCCGGCGCGCTCGGGGCGCTGAGGACCGCGGGACTGCCGCTCGTGATGCTGGACAGCGATCCCGGGGACCGCGGTGCGGCGGCACGGGTGAACCTGGACATCGCGGACGGCATGCGTCAGGTGACGGACCATCTGCTGGGACTCGGGCACCGCAGGATCGTCCATCTGGCGTCCGCGGTGGACTCCTGGACGTTCGCGGTGCGCGCCCGGGCACTGGGCGACGCGGTGCGGGAGGTTCCCGGGGCCGTCCTGCGCACCGTCACGGCGCCGCTGGACGTGAGGGCGGGGCGGGAGGCCGTCGAGGCCGTACTGTCGTCTCCCGGTCCGCTTCCGACGGCCGTCGTCTGCGACGACGACATCCTGGCCGCCGGTGCCTGCAAGGCGGTCCGCCGACGCGGGCTGCGGGTCCCCGACGACATCTCCGTGACCGGCTTCGACGACCTGGCGCTGGCCACCGCGGTCGAACCGGAACTCACCACGGTGCGCCTGCCCGCCGAACAGGTGGGGCGGCGTGGCATGTCGGCCCTGCTGGCCGTCCTGGACGGCAGGGCCGCCGACGACAGCGACCTCCCGGTCGGCCTGGTGGTACGCGGCTCCACCGCTCCCCCGCCCGCCTCATGACGGTGCCCCGGGACGCGCGTCGCGCCCCGGGGCACCGGTCGAAGCGGTCGCCGGAGCGACCTGCTACTTCTTCGCGGACCCGCCCGTGTCCTCGGAAGGACCGTCGGTGTCCGCACCCGGGGCGTCGGTCCCGGCGGCGGGAGCCACGGGGCCGTCCGGTTCCTCCGTGTCCGACGGGGCGTCCGTCGGGGTGGCCCCGGCGCCGTCGGCGCCGAGGAGCCGGGCCAGCTGGCGCCCGACGATCCGCTTGAACTTGCGCTGCTGCGGCCTCGTGCGGTCCAGCACCGCGACCTCGAGCCGCTCGGCGGGAATCTCCCGCTCGTTGCCGTTGGCCTCGCGGGACAGTGCCTGCACGGCCAGCTTGAGCGCCTCCGCGAGCGACATGCCGTCGCGGTGGCGCTGGTCCAGGAAGGTGCTGATCTGCTCCGCGTTGCCGCCGACCGCCACCGAGCCGTGCTCGTCCACGATCGATCCGTCGTGCGGGAGGCGGTAGATCTGGTCGCCCTCCGGCCCGGCGCCGACCTCGGCGACCACGAGCTCCACCTCGTACGGCTTCTCGGCCGCGCTGGAGAAGATGGTGCCGAGCGTCTGCGCGTAGACGTTGGCCAGCCCACGGGCCGTCACGTCGTCGCGGTCGTAGGTGTAGCCCCGCAGATCCGCGTAGCGCACACCACCGATCCGGAGGTTCTCGTACTCGTTGTACTTGCCGGCCGCTGCGAAGCCGATCCGGTCGTAGATCTCGCTGAACTTGTGCAGCGCGCGGGACGGGTTCTCGCCGACGAACACAATGCCGTCGGCGAACTGCAGCACAACCAGGCTGCGACCACGGGCGATGCCCTTCCGGGCGTATTCCGCCCGGTCGGCCATGGCCTGCTGAGGTGAGACATAGAACGGCGTCGACACCGGCTATCCGTCCCTTTCTGTCAGTGACGAGTGCATCGGAGGAGCATCAGGAACGGTCAGAGCAGCGCGGCGCGCGGGCCGTCGGGCTGCTCCAGGCGGCGCTCCAGGATCGCGCGCGCGATCTCCGAGGATTCCGTGTCGTCCAGCCTGCGGAAGCCCTCGTCGGTGATGACGGTGACGATCGGGTAGATCCGGCGTGCGACGTCCGGGCCGCCGGTCGCCGAGTCGTCGTCGGCCGCGTCGTACAGCGCCTGCACGACCAGGGTGAGCGTCTGCTCCTCCGTCAGGTCGTTGCGGTACAGCTTCTTCATCGAGCCCCGGGCGAAGACGGAGCCGGATCCGGTCGCCGCGTATCCGTGCTCCTCCGAACGCCCGCCGGTGACGTCGTAGGAGAAGATGCGGCCCTTCTCGCGGTCGACGTCGAAGCCCGCGAACAGCGGGACGACCGCCAGGCCCTGCATGGCCATCGCCAGGTTGCTGCGGATCATCGTGGAGAGCCGGTTGGCCTTGCCCTCCAGGGAGAGCGTGGCGCCCTCGACCTTCTCGAAGTGCTCCAGCTCCAGCTGGAACAGCTTGACCATCTCGACGGCGAGGCCGGCCGTGCCGGCGATGCCCACCGCCGAGTACTCGTCGGCCGGGAACACCTTCTCGATGTCGCGCTGCGCGATCATGTTGCCCATGGTCGCGCGCCGGTCACCGGCGAGCACGACGCCGCCCGGGAAGGTGGCCGCGACGATCGTGGTGCCGTGCGGAGCCTCGACGACGCCCTTCATGGGCGGCAGCTGCCGGTTCCCCGGAAGCATCCCGGGCGACTGGTCGGACAGGAAGTCCATGAACGAGGACGATCCCGGCGTCAGGAAGGCAGCTGGTAGACGCCCGGTGCTACGAGTGTTGGCTTCCACGCGTTTCCCTCCAGGTATGCGATGGCCCTGCGCAAGGAGTCAGGATCATCCCCCGACTTGCCGATGGCCGGATTGCAGGTGCGGCACGGTACGCCACGGACCCTACCCGCCTCGTGACGGTGATCAACATGATCCTGGATGCGGAAGCGGTTCCGTGGGGTGCCCGTGCGCGCGAGGGCACCCCACGGAAAGCTCCGGCCGGCGGCGCGAGACCGCCGATGATCGTCCGGACGGGATCTCCGGCTGTTACTCGCCGCCCTTTTGGACGAACGAGCGTACGAAGTCCTCGGCGTTCGACTCGAGGACGTCGTCGATCTCGTCGAGGACGTCGTCGACGTCGTCGCTGAGCTTCTCCTGCCGCTCCGCGAGGTCCTCGGAGGCCTGCGCGTCCTGCGCCTGCTCCTCGGTCTCCTCGTTGGTGCGCGTCGCCTTCTGCTGTCCGCCGCCGGTGTCCTTGGTCGCCATGTAGCTCACCCCGCTCGGTTCGAAGCACTTGATCAGACCCTACCTACGGGGTCCGACATTGGCCCGGTACTTTCCTCAACGTCCGGAGGTCATCTCATTGATTCCCAGCCGGAGCGCCTTTCAGGCCCCCGTCAGCGTCCGGACCAGCTCTTCCGCCGTGCGGCAGCGGTCCAGGAGCTCCTTGACGTGACTGCGTGTACCGCGCAGGGGTTCCATGGTGGGGACCCGTTGCAACGAGTCGCGGTCGGGCAGGTCGAAGATGACCGAATCCCAGGAGGCCGCGGCGACGTCGTCCGCGTACTGCTCCAGGCAGCGGCCCCGGAAATACGCCCTGGTGTCCTCCGGAGGCTTCGTACGGGCCCGCTCGACGTCGCCCTCGTCGAGCAGCCGCTTGATCTTCCCCCGGGCCGCCAGGCGGTTGTACAGGCCCTTGTCGGCCCGTACGTCGGCGTACTGGAGGTCCACCAGGTGCAGGCGCGGGGCGTCCCAGTCCAGGCCGTCCCGGCGCCGGTAGCCCTCCATGAGCTCCCGCTTGGCGATCCAGTCCAGCTCGCCGGACAGGCTCATCGGATCGTTCTCCAGGCGGTTCAGGGTGTCCTCCCAGCGGGCCAGGACGTCCTTGGTCTGCTCGTCGGCGTCCGCCCCGTACCGCTCCTCGACGTATTTGCGGCCCAGCTCGAAGTACTCCATCTGGAGCTGCACAGCGGTGAGTGTCCGGCCGCTGCGGAGGGTGATCAGCTGTTTCAGCGTGGGGTCGTGCGAGACCTGGTGCAGGGTGCGGACCGGCTGGTCCACCGCCAGGTCGACGTTGATGAAACCGTCCTCGATCATGGCCAGGACCAGGGACGTGGTGCCGAGCTTCAGGTAGGTCGAGATCTCCGAGAGGTTGGCGTCGCCGATGATCACGTGGAGCCTGCGGTACTTCTCGGCGTCCGAGTGCGGTTCGTCGCGGGTGTTGATGATGGGGCGCTTGAGCGTGGTCTCCAGGCCGACCTCGACCTCGAAGTAGTCGGCGCGCTGGCTGATCTGGAATCCGTGCTCGTGCCCGTCCTGGCCGATGCCGACCCTTCCCGCGCCCGTGACGACCTGGCGGGAGACGAAGAACGGTGTCAGGTGGCGCACGATGTCCGAGAAGGGGGTCTCCCGCTTCATCAGGTAGTTCTCGTGCGTGCCGTAGGACGCACCCTTGTTGTCGGTGTTGTTCTTGTACAGGTGGATCGGCTGGGCCCCGGGGATCGCGGCGGCACGCTCCGCCGCCTCGGCCATCACCCGCTCGCCCGCCTTGTCCCAGAGCACCGCGTCCAGCGGGTTGGTGATCTCGGGTGAGCTGTATTCGGGGTGTGCGTGGTCGACGTACAGCCGCGCACCGTTGGTGAGGATCACATTGGCCAGGCCGATGTCCTCGTCGGTGAGCTGGCTGGAGTCGGCGGTCTCGCGGGCGAGGTCGAAGCCTCGCGCGTCGCGCAGCGGATTCTCCTCCTCGAAGTCCCAGCGGGCGCGGCGCGCCCGGTGCATCGCCGCCGCGTAGGCGTTGACGATCTGGGACGAGGTGAGCATGGCATTGGCGTTGGGTTGGCCGGGAACGGAGATCCCGTATTCCGTCTCGATGCCCATCACTCGCCGTACGGTCATGCGGCCCTCCTTGCCCGGCGGCGCCCCCCTGCGGAAGCGGCGCTCAAGTACCGCTGCTGGTCCGCGGTGCCCGTCCCCGCACTGCGCGACTCGGCGGTACGGCAGAGCCTAGAGCGCCTCTGCGCCGGTGGGGAGATCAATTGCGTCATTGTTCGGGTGTGGCCGGACCTGCCGGGAAAACGGCCGGCTGCGGATACCCTGCCGGGCATCCGCAGCCGGTCTGCGTTTTACAGGTACTGTCCGGTATTTGCCACTGTGTCGATGGAGCGACCGGTGTCCGCGCCCTGCTTTCCGGTGACGAGAGTGCGGATGAAGACGATCCGCTCTCCCTTCTTTCCGGAGATCCTGGCCCAGTCGTCCGGGTTGGTCGTGTTGGGCAGGTCCTCGTTCTCCTTGAACTCGTCCACGCACGCCTGGAGGAGATGGGAGACGCGCAGGCCTTTCTGGCCCTGCTCGAGGAATGCCTTGATGGCCATCTTCTTCGCCCGGTCGACGATGTTCTGAATCATCGCGCCGGAGTTGAAGTCCTTGAAGTACAGGACTTCCTTGTCGCCGTTCGCGTAGGTGACCTCGAGGAAGCGGTTCTCCTCGGATTCGGTGTACATCCGCTCCACGACCGACTGGATCATCGCGTGGGCGGCCGCCTCCTTCGATCCCGTGTGCTCGGCCAGGTCGTCCGAGTGCAGCGGGAGCGAGGGGGTGAGGTACTTCGCGAAGATGTCCTTCGCCGCCTCCGCGTCCGGACGCTCGATCTTGATCTTCACATCGAGCCGGCCGGGCCGCAGGATCGCGGGGTCGATCATGTCCTCGCGGTTGGAGGCGCCGATGACGATGACGTTCTCCAGGCCCTCCACACCGTCGATCTCGGCGAGCAGCTGGGGGACGATGGTGTTCTCCACGTCCGAGCTGACACCGGAACCACGGGTGCGGAAGAGGGACTCCATCTCGTCGAAGAAGACGATGACGGGGGTGCCCTCGCTCGCCTTCTCCCGGGCACGCTGGAAGACGAGGCGGATGTGCCGCTCGGTCTCGCCGACGTACTTGTTGAGGAGCTCGGGGCCCTTGATATTGAGGAAGTAGCTCTTCCCCGCGGGCTGCCCGGTCACCTCGGCGACCTTCTTGGCCAGCGAGTTGGCGACGGCCTTGGCGATGAGTGTCTTGCCGCAGCCGGGAGGGCCGTAGAGCAGGATGCCCTTCGGCGGACGCAGTTCGTGTTCCTTGAAGAGGTCCGGGTGGAGGTACGGGAGCTCGACCGCGTCCCTGATCAGTTCGATCTGGTCGCCCAGGCCGCCGATCTTCTCGTAGTCGATGTCCGGTACCTCTTCGAGGACGAGCTCCTCGACCTCGCTCTTGGGCACCACTTCGTAGACGTAGCCGGACCTGGGCTCGAGCAGCAGGGCGTCTCCGGGGCGGATGGTGATGTCCAGCAGAGGCTCGGCGAGCCTCACCACCCGCTCCTCGTCGGTGTGCCCGACGACCAGGGCGCGCTCGCCGTCCTCGAGGATCTCCTTGAGGGTGACGATGTCCCCGGCCCGCTCGAATTCCATGGCCTCGACCACGTTGAGCGCTTCGTTGAGCATGACCTCCTGGCCTCGCCGGAGGCCTTCGAGCTCGACGCTCGGGCTCACGTTCACCCGGAGCTTGCGGCCCCCGGTGAAGATGTCGCAGGTGTCGTCCTCGTTGGCCTGCAGGAAGACACCGAAGCCTGCCGGTGGCTGGGCCAGCCGGTCGACCTCCTCCTTGAGGGCCACGATCTGGTCGCGGGCCTCGCGGAGCGTGTTGGCGAGCCGCTCGTTCTGCGCGGACACGCCGGCCAGACTGGTCTGCAACTCGACGATCCGCTCTTCGAGAATCCTCGTATGACGCGGAGAGTCGGCGAGCTTACGTCGCAGGACGGCGATTTCCTGCTCGAGAAAGGCAACCTGCCCGGCTGGGTCTTCCGACCCTCGCCCGGGCCGGATGCCGCGGTTGATGTCGTCGTCGTGGGCTGCCACGGTCCTCACCTCCTCCAAGGGGAGCTGGACGCTTCCTGACCCTACCTGGGTGGGTGATGATTGAAACCCCTAGATCACAAAGACCCGGGTGTCTGTCCGATCTTCACCCTTGCGCTCTCCCTCACGCCAGAGGAATACCCACCCTTCGGCACCGGAAAGCAGCCGGTTGTATCGTCGAAGTGTTCAACACCCGTCAGGGCTGGCTTCAATTGGTGCAGATACGCAGGGAACGGCAGGACACATGACCGTGCAGCAGGACGCTCCGGGAGACACCGGGACCCAGGACCTCGAGGTCTGGATCGACCAGGACCTCTGTACGGGCGACGGCATCTGCGTGCAGTACGCACCCGAGGTGTTCGAGCTGGACATCGACGGTCTGGCGTACGTCAAGAGCCCCGAGGACGAGCTGCTCCAGGACAAGGGGGCCACCACTCCGGTGCCGCTGCCCCTGCTCCAGGACGTGGTGGATTCGGCCAAGGAGTGCCCGGGCGACTGCATTCACGTGCGTCGCGTCTCGGACAGCGTGGAGGTCTTCGGGCCGGACGCCGAGTGACGGCTCAGGCCGGACGCGCGCTGCCGCCGGGCACGGAGGAGCGGACGAACGCGTTGCCCTTCCACCGCCAGGAGGCGCTCTCGGTCTCGTCGGGGCAGCAGCGCGGCACGTCGGCCGACGAGTAGCCGAGCAGGTTCGCCGAGATCCGGCCGTCACGTACGGCGAGGCCGGTGACCGCCAGCTTCTGGGCGGGGTCCACCAGGGTCGCCACGACCCGGGGTGCGGCCCCGCTCCGCTGTGTGACGACGTAGATGCCGCTCGGAGGGGTGCCGGAACCCGCCGCGCAGTGGACGACCGCGACCGTCTCGGGGCCGCCGTCCCCGTCGAGGTCCCCGGGGGCGCTGTCCGCCACGGTCTGTCCGGCGCCTGCGCAGTCGAGCGGGAAGGTCACACCGGCCGGATCGGGCGCCTCGGCCGGGGCGCCCTCGTGGCGGGAGGTCACGCCGTGTCCGGACGCCGAGGCCGTGGCCGTGGCCGCTTCGGGCTGCAGCAGCCCCGCGACGGCGACCACGGCCGCCATCGCCGTGGCCGTGGCGAGCCAGTGCACCGCCCTGGCGTCGGTGTGCGCGAGGTCCGGGAGCGCGGAGGTCTGCACGCGGTATGTCTCCATGTGGTTCCTGGAAGCCTGTAGAGGCGGTGCCGAGCGGACCTCGGCGGGCGGGGGGTGGCCAGCATCGTGCCACACCTCACACCGCAGCGGAACGGCGGGGTCCGTCGAGACGGCCGTCAGCCACGGAAAGGCGCCGCCGCCGGCTCCCCGGATCGGTCCGGGGAACTCGGCGGCGGCGCCTGTGGGTTACGGGAGGTCAGTCGCGGTTCGCGCTGCCGCTCCGGGCGCCGGGACCGTCGTAGTCCTCGCCGTACGCGCCCTTGGAGGGGCGGCGACGGCGCAGGGGCGGCTCGACGCCGTCCGCGAGCCGGCGTGCGGTGACGAGGAAGCCGGTGTGGCCGATCATGCGGTGGTCCGGCCGGACGGCCAGGCCCTCGACGTGCCAGTTGCGGATCATCGACTCCCACGGCTGCGGTTCGGCGAAGCAGCCGATCTCGCGGATGGATTCGACCGTCCGCGACAGCTGGGTCGTCGTCGCGACGTACGCGCAGAGGATGCCGCCGGGCACCAGGGCCTTGGAGACGGCGTCGAGGCACTCCCACGGGGCGAGCATGTCCAGGACGACCCGGTCGACATCGGTGTCCGACAGGTTGTCCTGGAGGTCGCCGACCGTGAGCTCCCAGGCCGGGTGCGGGGAGCCGAAGTAGCGCTCCACGTTCTGCTGGGCGATCTCGGCGAAGTCCTCGCGGCGCTCGTAGGAGTGCAGCATGCCCTGCTCACCGATGGCGCGCAGCAGGAAGGTGCTGAGCGCTCCGGAGCCGACCCCCGCCTCCACGACGCGGGCGCCGGGGAAGATGTCGGCGAAGGCCAGGATCTGCCCCGCGTCCTTGGGGTAGACCACGGCGGCGCCGCGGGGCATGGACAGGACGTAGTCGGGGAGCAGGGGGCGCAGCGCGAGGTAGGCGACGTTTCCCGTGGTTCGGACAACACTGCCCTCGGGAGCACCGATCAGCTCGTCGTGGGAGAAAGAACCCTTGTGGGTGTGGAAGTTCTTTCCGGCCTCGAGCGTGAAGGTGTAGTGGCGTCCCTTGGGGTCGGTGAGCTGGACCTGGTCCCCGACTTTGAATGGGCCGCGACGGCGGGCGGCACCGGTCGGTTCGGACATGCGGCCAGCCTACCGGTATTTCGGGGGCGGCCTTCCGGGGGCCTCAGGACGAGGGACGGGCCATGGCCGCGACGAACGCGCGCTCCACGTCGGCCGTCGACAGGACGCCGTAGATCTCGCCGGTCTCCTCCATCACCAGGTACTCGGTGGCGGGGGTGGCCTTGAGCCGGTCCAGGAGCGCTTCGCCCGCGAGTTCGGCGGGGACCTTCATGCCGTCGGTGAGGTCCTGGGCGAGGCCGCTGACCGGCACCCAGGGGCGGCGGTGCTCGGGGACCCCGGCGATGGCGGCCTCCCGCACGACGCCCTTGGGACTGCCCTGTCCGTCGACGACGACCAGGGCGCGGGCGCCGGCCTCGTTGGCGCGGCGGAGCGCCTCGGACAGCGGGGTGGCCGACTCGACGGGGACCGCGCGCCGGGTCAGGGTGCGGGCCCTGAGGTCGGGGAGGTGTTCCCGCAGACGGGCCATGCGGAGGCTGTTCCCGGCCCCGGTCCAGATGATGCCGGCGAGGATCGCTGCGAGCAGCGCGTCGGTGACCGTCTCCACCCCGCCGATGTCGCTGCCGGCGTCGCCGAGGGCGCCGGTGTGGGTGAGCAGGGGCAGGCCGATCAGGACGGTGACGGCGAGACCCCTGCCGACCCACGCCGCGGCGACGGTGCCGCTCATGGGCTTGCCGGTGATCTTCCACACGACGGCGCGGAGCATGCGCCCGCCGTCCAGGGGCAGGCCGGGCAGCAGGTTGAAGGCGGCGACGATGAGGTTGGAGATCATCAGCCCGGCGAGGAGCACGCCGGGGACGGTGCCGGCCTCGACGAACTGGAGCGGGATGTAGAAGATCCCGGCGAGGACGAGTGAGAGCAGCGGCCCCACGAAGGCGAGCACGAACTCGCGCCCCGGGGTCTCGGACTCCTTCTCGATCTCGGAGACGCCGCCGAAGAACTGGAGCTGGATGCGGCGGACCGGCAGCTTGTAGCGCAGGGCCGCGACGGTGTGGGCGAGCTCGTGGACCAGGACGGAGGCGTAGAAGGCGATCGCGAAGAAGAGCGCGACCAGGTAGCGGGCTCCGCCGAGGCCGGGCAGCACCCGGTCGAGCTGGCCGCCGAACACCCACGTGATCAGGGCCGCGACGACGAACCAGCTGGGGGCCACGTACACGGGCACCCCGAAGGGACGGCCCATGAGGAGGCCGCCGCCGGGGTCGGCCGGACGTCGCGGTTTGCCCTTGCCGGGTCCGGTGCCGGGGTCACCGCCCCCTGCGCCGGGCTGCGGGCGCCCGCTGTCGCCGCTCTCGTCCACGGGATCCCTCCGGTCGGTGGCTGCTGCCACGGTCGTGCTGTGCGCGAGCTCTGTGGTCGATGGTATGCCGGTGGCTGTCGGTGGCGGGCCGTAGGGTCTGCGACATGACGTCCGTACCGCGCCCGCCTTCGCCACCCTCGTCCCTGTCGCCGTCGCGCGCGAGCGATTTCATGCAGTGCCCGCTGCTCTACCGCTTCCGGGTGATCGACAAGCTGCCCGAGAAGCCCAGCGAGGCCGCTACCCGGGGCACGCTGGTGCATGCGGTGCTGGAGCGGCTGTTCGACGCTCCGGCCGCGGACCGTACGGCGCCGCGGGCCAAGGCGCTGATCCCCGGCCAGTGGGACCGGCTGCTCGAGTCCAGGCCCGAGCTGACCGGCTTGTTCGCGGGCGATCCGGAGGGCGAGCGGCTCGCGGGGTGGCTGGGCGAGGCGGAGCGGCTCGTGGAGCGGTGGTTCTCCCTGGAGGACCCGACGCGCCTGGAGCCGGCCGAGCGGGAGCTGTTCGTCGAGACCGAGCTGGATTCGGGGCTACGGCTGCGCGGGGTGATCGACCGGGTCGACGTGGCCCCCACCGGCGAGGTCCGGATCGTGGACTACAAGACGGGCAAGGCGCCGCGGCCGGAGTACGCGGAGGGCGCCCTGTTCCAGATGAAGTTCTACGCCCTGGTGGTGTGGCGCCTGAAGAACGTGGTGCCGCGCCGGCTCCAGCTCGTCTATCTCGGCAGCGGTGACGTGCTGACGTACGACCCGGTCCCGGCGGACCTGGAGCGGATGGAGCGCAAGCTGCTCGCGCTGTGGGAGGCCATCCGGGTGGCGACGGAGACGGGCGAGTGGCGGCCGAGGCCGACGAAGCTGTGCGGCTGGTGCGACCACCGGGCGGTCTGCCCCGAGTTCGGCGGGACTCCCCCGGTATATCCGCTGTCCGTCCGCCCGGCGGACCCGGTGGAGGGTGTGCAGGGCAGAATGGAGCCGGTCCCGTCCGAGGCCGGACAACCGGTGGCCCTCGAAGGCCCTTAAGGAGATTCCGTGGCTATCCGCGTCCTGCTCGTCGACGATCAGCCCCTCTTGCGCACCGGGTTCCGGATGATCCTGGAGGCGGAGGGCGATCTCGCGGTGGTCGGCGAGGCCGGCGACGGACTGCAGGCCATCGAACAGGTGCGGGCGCTGCAGCCCGACGTGGTGCTGATGGACATCCGCATGCCGCGGATGGACGGCGTGGAGGCGACGCGCCAGATCACCGGGCCCGGCCGGGACGGCCCGGCGAAGGTCCTGGTGCTGACGACCTTCGACCTCGACGAGTACGTCGTGGAGGCGCTGCGCGCGGGGGCCAGCGGCTTCCTGCTGAAGGACGCGCCCGCCAACGAACTGGTGCAGGCCATCCGCGTGGTGGCCGCGGGTGAGGCGATGCTGGCGCCCAGCATCACGCGCCGGCTGCTCGACAAGTACGCCGACCACCTGCCGTCGGGCGAGGAGCCGGTCCCGGACGCCCTGCACACGCTCACCGAGCGTGAGGTGGAGGTGCTGAAGCTGGTGGCGCGCGGACTGTCGAACGCGGAGATCGCCGCCGACCTGTTCGTGAGCGAGACGACGGTCAAGACACACGTCGGCCACGTGCTCACGAAGCTGGGACTGCGCGACCGCGTGCAGGCCGCGGTCTACGCCTACGAGAGCGGACTGGTGCGTCCCGGCGCACAGTGACGGTGCGTGCGAAACCGGTGCGGGCCAGGGCCGTCGGCCCTGGCCCGCACCGGTCGTCCGGACGGCGCTCCGTCAGGAGGTGCCGCGCCCCAGCTCCCAGAGCTGCAGGTCGGCCGAGGAGTTGACGGCGTACTCGACGCCGTTCAGCCCGTCGAGCGAGGCGACGTACTGCTTGCCCTGCCAGATCGGCAGCACGGGGACGTCGGTGGCGACGATGTCCTGGAGCTTCTCGAAGGCCGGGCTCGCGGCGCTGCGGTCGGCCTCACGTCGCGACTGCGGGATGAGCGTGTTCTGGGCCAGGGTGGACTGGTACGGGGAGTTGAGGAAGTTGTTCTTGTCGAGGAACGGCGCGGTGTAGGTGTCCGGGTCCGGGAAGTCGGGGAACCAGCCCATGCCGTAGACCGCGTACTTGCCCTTCTTCTGCTCGGGACGGTACTTGTCCCACGGCTTGCCCTCGATGTCGACCTGGAACAGCTGCGAGGCGTTGAGCTGCTTCGCCAGCGCCTCGAACTCGGTCTTGGTGGCGGGGCCGTAGTGGTCCGTCGTGTAGTGCAGCGTGAACTTGACCGGCGTGCTGATGCCCGCCTTGTCCAGGGTCTCCGCGGCGTTCGAGACGTTCGGCTCGCCGTACTTGTCGAAGAACGGGGTCGTGTGGCCGGTGATGCCGGAGGGGATCAGCGAGTAGAGCGGCTCGGCGGTGCTGCCGTACACCTTGCTCGCGATCGACCCGCGGTCGATGACCTGGGCCATCGCCTGGCGCACGGCCTTGTTCCTGACCTCGGGGGCCTCGGTGTTGAAGGCGAGGTAGCTGATGGCGAGTCCGGGCATCTCGGTCAGCTTGACGCCCTCCTTCGGCTCCGCGAGCAGCTTCTGGGACTGCTCGGGCGACATGGTGCGCGTCATCATGTCGATCTTCTTGTCGTCGAGCGCCTTGCCCATCGCCGCGGCGTCGGGGAAGAGGTTCAGCTCGACCTTCTGGTTCTTGATCTTCAGGTCACCCTTGTACTTCGGGTTCTTGGTGAAGACCACCTTGACGACCTGGTTGTCCTTGACCTCGGGCTTCATGGTGTACGGGCCGGAACCGTCGACCTGGAAGCCCTCACGGGGGGACTTCGCCGGGTACTTGTCCTTCGGGACGATGCCGGCCGCCGGCGTCGCGAGCTTGTACGGGAAGGTCGCGTCCGGCGTGCGGAGGTGGAAGACGACCTCCTTCTCGCCCTTGGTCTCGATCGTGTCGATGTTGTCGAGCAGACCGATCGGACCGCTCTCGTCCTTGATGTCGATGACGCGCTGTATGGAGTACTTCACGTCCTCCGGGGTGACCGGGGTGCCGTCGGCGAAGGTGAGCCCGTCGCGCAGGGTGCAGCGGTAGCTCTCGTTCTCCGTGTCGGTGAAGGAGCAGCGCTCGGCCGCCTCGGGCACCGGCTCGCCGCCGCCGCGCGGAATGTGGGTGAGTGTCTGCACGGTCTGCCGGAGCACGTTCCAGACGCCCGCTTCGTAGCCGATCGCCGGGTCGAGGGGTGCCGGGCTGTCCGCCGAGGCGATGAACTGGTCCGTCGTCCCGACCACGATGGTTTCACCCCCCTCGTCCGACCCGCCACAGGCGGCGAGCACGGGCGCGAGCAGGCCCACTACGGCCGGCAGCACCAGCGTCTTGCGGTTCATCTGGGCGTTCTCCCTCATTCCGGCATGTGAGAAAACTGAGATTAGTAGGCGTCGCCGGGGGCACTTCACCGGCACCGGACGGCCCCGTATCCACTCGGTTATCGGCGATGACCGGCTGTCCATGTCACGCTGGAGAATGTTTCGTACACGGCTTCACCAACCGGACTTTTGGGTGTACGAAACGGACGGACGGGTCGGGCCGCAAGCGCTTCGACGGGCGCAGGGAGTGATGAGGATCACATCGGTGCCTCAAGTGGCGCATTGACATGGACCTGATTTTTCCGCCGCGGGAAAGCCGGGACCGGACAGACTTCGGCCCCGGATTCCTGTCGTCTTTTGACGAGGACTCCCGGTGCGGCGGCTATCGCTCCACCGTGACCAGCTCACGGAGGAACGCGAGATCCACGTGTTCCAGCGAGGGCACGACGACCCGTCCCGGCGCGGGCGCGATCGGCGCGACGGAGGGCACCGCCACGACACGGCAGCCCGCGGCCTCGGCGGCCGCGACCCCGGTCGCGGTGTCCTCGATGACCGCGCAGCGCCGGGGATCGGCGCCGAAACCGGCCGCCGCCGCGAGATAGGGCTCCGGGTGCGGCTTGGTGCGGGTCACCTCGTCGCCCGCGACCGTGAGCGCGAAGTGGTGACGGCCCACCGATTCCAGGACACGGTCGATGATGCGCCGGTGCGAGGCGGAGACCAGCGCGGTGGGAACCTGGTGCGCCGCGAGCTCGCCCAGCAGTCGCGCGGCCCCGGGCATCAGCGGCACCCCGCGGCCGATGCGCTTCTCGAAGCGGTCGTTGAGCAGCACGGTGAGTTCCTCGATGGCGATGTCCGCACCGGTGACGTCGATGAGGTAGCCGGCGCTGCGCGTCATGGGGCCGCCGACGACCACGTCACGCCATGCCTCCTCCAGACGGTGACCGAGGTCGGCGAAGACCTCGACCTCCACGTCCCACCAGAATCCCTCGGTGTCGACCAGCGTGCCGTCCATGTCGAGAAGAACCGCCTGCAGCGCCGACCCTTCGGTCGTACGGGTCAGGGACGCGGGAACCGTACTGGTCATCCGGCACACCTCCATGAGGGACGAGAAGGCCGGCCGCCTTCCCGGTGGGAACGGCGACCGGCCTGCACTGGACCGACCAGTCTACGACTCGTCCGCGCGCGGCGCTCGCAACGGGGCACTACCGCGCGTCGAACATCTGACTACCGTGCGTTGAAGTACTTCGCCTCGGGGTGGTGGATGACGATGGCGTCGGTGGACTGCTCGGGGTGCAGCTGGAACTCCTCGGAGAGCTTGACCCCGATCCGCTCGGGCTCCAGGAGCGCGGCGATCTTCGCCCGGTCCTCCAGGTCGGGGCAGGCGCCGTAGCCCAGGGAGAAGCGGGCGCCGCGGTACTTCAGCGCGAACATGTCCTCGACGTCCGACGGGTCCTCGCCGGCGAAACCGAGCTCGCTGCGGACCCGCGCGTGCCAGTACTCGGCGAGGGCCTCGGCCAGCTGCACGGACAGCCCGTGCAGCTCCAGGTAGTCGCGGTAGGAGTTGGCCTCGAAGAGTTCGGCGGTGGCCCCGCCGATCTTCGAGCCGACGGTGACGACCTGGAGTCCGATCACGTCGGTCTCCCCCGACTCCTCCGGACGGAAGAAGTCCGCGAGGCAGAGGCGGCGGCCGCGGCGTTGGCGCGGGAAGGTGAAGCGCGTGCGCTCGGAGCCGTCCTCGTGCAGCAGGATCAGGTCGTCGCCCTTGGACACGCAGGGGAAGTAGCCGTAGACGACGGCGGCTTCGAGCAGGTTCTCGGTGTGGAGCTTGTCCAGCCAGCCGCGCAGGTGCGGGCGGCCCTCCGTCTCCACGAGCTCCTCGTACGTCGGCCCGTCGCCGGCGCGGGCCTGCTTGAGGCCCCACTGCCCCTTGAAGAGCGCGCCCTCGTCCAGCCAGGAGGCGTACTCCTTGAGCTGGATGCCCTTGACGACCCGGGTGCCCCAGAAGGGCGGTTCCGGGACCGGGTTGGTGACGGAGACGTCGGAGCGCACGCCCTCCTCGGGCAGCTCCGCCTCCGCGGCGGGGGTGTCGCGCTTGGGCACCCTGCGCTGCTTCAGCTCGGGGAGGGCGGCACCGGGGACACCGCGCTTGACCGCGACGAGAGCGTCCATCAGCCGGAGGCCCTCGAACGCGTCCCGGGCGTAGCGGACCTCGCCCTCGTAGATCTCGTGGAGGTCCTGTTCGACGTAGGCCCGGGTGAGGGCCGCGCCGCCGAGGATCACCGGGTAGTCGGCCGCCAGCTTGCGCTGGTTCAGCTCCTCCAGGTTCTCCTTCATGATCACGGTGGACTTCACCAGCAGACCGGACATGCCGATGACGTCGGCGCGGTGCTCCTGGGCGGCGTCCAGGATCGCGGAGACGGGCTGCTTGATGCCCAGGTTCACGACGTTGAAGCCGTTGTTGGACAGGATGATGTCGACCAGGTTCTTGCCGATGTCGTGGACGTCGCCGCGGACCGTGGCCAGCACGATCGTGCCCTTGCCCTCGTCGTCCGACTTCTCCATGTGCGGCTCCAGGTAGGCCACCGCCGTCTTCATGACCTCGGCGGACTGGAGCACGAAGGGCAGCTGCATCTGACCGGAGCCGAAGAGCTCTCCGACGACCTTCATGCCCGCCAGGAGGGTGTCGTTGACGATCTCGAGTGCGGGCGTGGTCAGCAGTGCCTCGTCGAGGTCGGCCTCCAGGCCGTTCTTCTCGCCGTCGATGATGCGGCGCTGGAGCCGCTCGTCCAGCGGCAGGGCCTTCAGCTCCTCGGCCCTGCCCTGCTTCATCGACTTGGTGTTGACGCCCTCGAAGAGCTCCATGAGCCGCTGCAGGGGGTCGTAGCCCTCCGCCCGGCGGTCGTGGATCAGGTCGAGCGCGACCTTGACCTGCTCCTCCTCCAGCCGGGCGATCGGCAGGATCTTGGAGGCGTGCACGATCGCCGAGTCGAGTCCGGCCTTGACGCACTCGTCCAGGAACACGGAGTTCAGTACGACGCGTGCGGCCGGGTTCAGGCCGAAGGAGATGTTGGACAGGCCCAGGGTGGTCTGCACGTCGGGGTGGCGCCGCTTCAGCTCGCGGATCGCGCCGATCGTCGCGACGCCGTCCTTGCGGGACTCCTCCTGACCGGTGCAGATCGTGAAGGTCAGACAGTCGATCAGGATGTCGGACTCGTGGAAGCCCCAGTTGGTGGTGAGGTCCTCGATGAGCCGCTCGGCGATGGCGACCTTGTGCTCGACGGTGCGGGCCTGGCCCTCCTCGTCGATGGTCAGCGCGATCAGCGCCGCGCCGTGTTCGGCGGCCAGCGCGCTGACCTGGGCGAAGCGGGACTCGGGGCCGTCCCCGTCCTCGTAGTTGACCGAGTTGAGCACGGCGCGGCCGCCGAGCTTCTCGAGGCCCGCGCGCAGGACGGGCACCTCGGTGGAGTCGAGGACGATGGGCAGGGTGGAGGCGGTGGCGAAGCGGCCGGCCAGCTCCTCCATGTCGGCGACGCCGTCGCGGCCCACGTAGTCGACACAGAGGTCGAGCATGTGCGCGCCCTCCCGGATCTGGTCGCGGGCCATCTCCACGCAGTCGTCCCAGCGCGCTTCGAGCATGGCCTCGCGGAACTTCTTCGATCCGTTGGCGTTCGTGCGTTCACCGATGGCGAGGTACGAGGTGTCCTGGCGGAACGGGACGGTCTGGTAGAGCGAGGCGGCGCCGGGTTCGGGGCGCGGCTCGCGCGCCGACGGAGCCGTGCCGCGCACGCGCTCGACGAGCCGGCGCAGGTGTTCCGGCGTCGTACCGCAGCAGCCGCCGACGAGGGAGAGGCCGTACTCCCGGACGAAGGTCTCCTGGGCGTCGGCGAGGCCTTCGGCGTCGAGCGGGAAGTGGGCGCCGTCCTTCGTGAGGACCGGCAGGCCGGCGTTCGGCATGCAGAGGAGCGGGATGCGGGAGTGGCGCGTGAGGTAGCGCAGGTGCTCGCTCATCTCGGCGGGGCCGGTCGAGCAGTTCAGGCCGATCATGTCGACGCCGAGCGGTTCGAGCGCGGTCAGCGCGGCCCCGATCTCGGAGCCGAGCAGCATGGTGCCGGTGGTCTCGAAGGCCAGCGAGCACAGCACCAGGAGGTCGCTGCCCATGGCCTCCAGGGCGCGCCGCGCGCCGAGCACCGCGGCCTTGGTCTGGAGCAGGTCCTGGGTGGTCTCGATGATGAGCGCGTCCGCGCCGCCGGCGATCAGGCCCTCGGCGTTCTGCTGGAAGCCGTCGCGCAGAACCGTGTAGGGGGCGTGGCCGAGGGTCGGCAGCTTGGTGCCGGGGCCGATGGAACCGAGCACCCAGCGCTGCTGTCCGGTGGACTCGGTGAAGCGGTCGGCGACCTCGCGGGCGATGCGGGCGCCCGCTTCGGACAGCTCGTGGATCCGTCCGGGGATGTCGTACTCGCCCAGGGCGGAGGCGTTGGCCCCGAAGGTGTTGGTCTCGACGCAGTCGACGCCGACCGCGAAGTACTCCTCGTGCACCGAGCGGACGATGTCGGGGCGCGTGACGTTCAGGATCTCGTTGCAGCCTTCGAGGTTCTCGAAGTCCTCGAGTGTCGGGTCCTGGGCCTGGAGCATGGTGCCCATGGCACCGTCGGCCACCACCACGCGGGTGGCGAGCGCCTCGCGGAGCGCAGCGGCCCGGTTCCGGCTGTCAGCTGAGGGGGTCGGCGACGAGGCCATGGATGTTCTCCCTGGGATGCGACGGCTGTCGGCTTTGCGCCCATCTGCGGAGAGGGCACGCGGCCAGCGTAGCCGGGCGGTGCCCGGGGCGGTCGCCGTGTCCCACGGGGCGGACTGCATGCTGTCGGGTGAGCGGGCCCGCTCACCCGGTGACGGAGAATGTTCGCGCGACCGGACAGAGGTCGACATCGACCGATAGTGTTCAGCATTGTCGAACCGAGGTGGAGGAGTACGGCGCGATGGCGAAGAACATCCAGTCGCTGGAGCGGGCAGCCGCGATGCTGCGTCTGCTGGCGGGCGGCGAGCGTCGGCTCGGACTGTCCGACATCTCGTCCTCCCTGGGCCTGGCCAAGGGCACCGCGCACGGCATCCTGCGCACGCTCCAGCACGAGGGCTTCGTCGAGCAGGACGCCGCGTCCGGTCGCTACCAGCTCGGCGCGGAGCTGCTGCGGCTGGGCAACAGCTACCTGGACGTGCACGAACTGCGCGCCCGGGCGCTCGTGTGGACCGACGACCTGGCCCGGTCGAGCGGCGAGAGCGTGCACCTGGGCGTGCTGCACCAGCACGGCGTCCTGATCGTCCACCACGTCTTCCGCCCGGACGACAGCCGGCAGGTCCTGGAGGTCGGCGCCATGCAGCCACTGCACTCCACCGCCCTGGGCAAGGTGATCGCGGCGTACGACCCCGTCGCCCACAGCGAGGCGACCGAGGTCGAGCGCAGGTCCTTCACGCCCCGCACCGTCACCGGCGACGCGGAGTTCGAGTCGATGCTCGACCTGATCCGGGCCCAGGGCTGGGCCGCGGACGTCGAGGAGACCTGGGAGGGCGTGGCCGCGGTGGCCGCCCCCGTGCACGACCGGCGCAGGATGCCGGTCGGCGCCGTGGCCGTGACCGGGGCGGTCGAGCGGGTCTGCGTGGGCGGCGAGATGCGCCCCGAGCTCGTCGCGGCGGTCCGGGACTGCGCGCGGGCCGTCTCCCGGGACCTGGGCGCCGGGCGCTTCTGAGCGGTACCCGCGGCGTCGGTAACGATCGAGTCGCGCGTCACACACCCCTTGACTCACCCCCTGCCAGGGAGAAACATTGCCGCTCACCGGTCGGCATTGCCGAACACCTAACGGCAATACGCGTTAGAGTGTGACAGTGCCGAGGGCCGGTCAAGCCCTACAGGTGAGTAGCCGCCGTCAGACGGATACCCACCTGGGGCGCGATCCACCGGAGGGACCCGGTGTTTCGCCTTCCCCTGGACGAAGGACAAAGGAGTCGCGGGTGTCCAGCTCCGACATCTTCATCGGCGAGACCATCGGTACCGCCATACTCATCCTGCTCGGCGGCGGTGTCTGTGCCGCCGTCACGCTCAAGCGCTCCAAGGCGCAGAACGCCGGCTGGCTGGCCATCACCTTCGGGTGGGGCTTCGCCGTGCTGACCGGCGCCTACATATCCGCCGGCGTGTCCGGCGCCCACCTCAATCCGGCGGTCACGCTGGCCCTCGCGATCCAGGGCAGCACCCCGTGGAGCGAGGTGCCCCTGTACTTCGCCTCCCAGCTGCTGGGGGCCATGATCGGCGCGGTGCTCGTCTGGGCCGTCTACTACGGACAGTTCCACGCGCACCTGACCGACCCCGAGATCGCGCGGGCCCAGCCGGCCGAGGAAGGCATGGTCGACCAGAAGTCGGCGCCGAAGGCGGGCCCCGTACTCGGCGTCTTCAGCACGGGACCTGAGATCCGGAACGGCGTGCAGAACATCGTGACGGAGATCATCGCCACCTTCGTGCTGATCCTGGCGATCCTGACCCAGGGCCTCAACGCAGAGGGCAACGGCCTCGGCGTACTCGGCGCGCTGATCACCTCGCTGGTGGTCGTCGGCATCGGCCTGTCGCTCGGCGGCCCGACCGGCTACGCCATCAACCCGGTGCGCGACCTCGGTCCGCGGATCGTGCACGCGTTGCTGCCGCTTCCGAACAAGGGCGGTTCGGACTGGGGCTACGTCTGGGTACCGGTGGTAGGACCGCTCATCGGGGCCGCGCTCGCGGGCGGTCTCTACAACCTCGCCTTCGCCTGAGCCAGACCGCACACCACACAGACTTCCGGGAGCACACCGTGACCGACGCACACACCACCGGCCCGTTCATCGCGGCCATCGACCAGGGCACCACGTCCAGCCGCTGCATCGTCTTCGACAAGGACGGCCGGATCGTCTCCGTCGACCAGAAGGAGCACGAACAGATCTTCCCCAAGCCGGGCTGGGTCGAGCACGACGCGAAGGAGATCTGGGAGAACGTCCAGGAGGTCGTCGCCGGGGCCGTGGTCAAGGCCGGCATCACCTCCGCCGACGTCAAGGCGATCGGCATCACCAACCAGCGCGAGACCACCCTGCTCTGGGACAAGAACACCGGTGAGCCCGTCCACAACGCCCTCGTCTGGCAGGACACCCGCACCGACGCACTCTGCCGGGAGCTGGGCCGCAACGTCGGCCAGGACCGCTTCCGCCGCGAGACCGGGCTCCCGCTCGCGTCGTACTTCGCCGGGCCGAAGGTCCGCTGGCTGCTCGACAACGTCGAGGGGCTGCGCGAGCGCGCCGAGCGGGGCGACATCCTCTTCGGCACCATGGACTCCTGGGTCATCTGGAACCTGACCGGCGGCACCGACGGCGGCGTCCACGTCACCGACGTCACCAACGCGTCGCGCACCCTCCTGATGAACCTGCACACGATGCAGTGGGACGACAAGATCGTCCAGTCGATGGACATCCCGGCCGCCGTACTGCCCGAGATCCGCTCGTCGGCCGAGGTGTACGGCAACGCCAGGGGCGGCGTCCTCGACGGCGTCCCGGTCGCCTCCGCGCTGGGCGACCAGCAGGCGGCGCTGTTCGGCCAGACGTGTTTCGCCCAGGGCGAGGCCAAGTCCACGTACGGCACCGGCACCTTCATGCTGATGAACACGGGCCACACCCCGGTGAACTCGTACAACGGCCTGCTGACGACGGTCGGCTACCGGATCGGCGACCAGAAGGCGGTGTACGCCCTGGAGGGTTCCATCGCCGTCACCGGCTCGCTGGTGCAGTGGATGCGCGACCAGATGGGCCTGATCAAGTCCGCCGCGGAGATCGAGACGCTGGCCTCGTCCGTCGAGGACAACGGCGGCGCGTACTTCGTGCCCGCGTTCTCCGGCCTGTTCGCGCCGTACTGGCGGCCCGACGCCCGCGGCGTCATCGCCGGCCTCACCCGCTACGTCACCAAGGCGCACATCGCCCGTGCCGTGCTCGAGGCCACCGCCTGGCAGACCCGCGAGATCAGCGACGCCATGACCAAGGACTCCGGCGTCGAGCTGACCGCGCTCAAGGTCGACGGCGGAATGACCTCCAACAACCTGCTGATGCAGACCCTCTCCGACTTCCTGGACGCGCCCGTGGTGCGCCCCATGGTCGCCGAGACCACCTGCCTCGGCGCCGCCTACGCCGCCGGTCTCGCCGTCGGCTTCTGGCCGGACACCGACGCACTGCGCGCCAACTGGCGCCGGGCCGCCGAGTGGACACCCCGCATGGACGCGGCCACGCGTGACCGCGAATACAAGAGCTGGCTCAAGGCCGTCGAACGGACCATGGGCTGGATCGAGGACGAAGAGAGCTGAGGAGCACACGACATGACCACCCTGCAGAGCGTCCCCGCCCTCGGGACGCATCCGGCCTCCGGCTCCCTCCAGAGCCGCGCCGAGACCCGGGAGCGGCTTTCCAAGGCGACGTACGACCTCCTGGTGATCGGCGGCGGCATCCTGGGCATCTCCACCGCCTGGCATGCGGCGCAGTCCGGACTGCGGGTGGCCCTGGTGGACGCCGGCGACTTCGCCGGCGCCACCTCGTCCGCCTCGTCCAAGCTGCTCCACGGCGGTCTGCGCTACCTGCAGACCGGTGCGGTGAAGCTGGTCGCGGAGAACCACTTCGAGCGGCGTGCCGTCTCGCGCCAGGTCGCCCCGCACCTGGCCAACCCGCTCACCTTCTACCTGCCGGTCTACAAGGGCGGCCCGCACGGCGCCGCGAAGCTCGGCGCGGGCGTCTTCGCCTACTCGGCGCTGTCCGCCTTCGGTGACGGCGTCGGCCACGTGATCAGCCCGGCCCGCGCCCAGCGCGACGTGCCCGAGCTGCGCACGGAGAACCTGAAGGCCGTCGCCGTCTACGGCGACGACCAGATGAACGACGCCCGCATGGCACTGATGACCGTCCGCGCGGCCGTCGACGCGGGCGCGGAGGTCCTCAACCACGCCGCGGTCACCGGACTGCGCTTCACCAGGGGCCGGGTGACCGGCGCCGAGCTGAAGGACCGCCAGGACGGCACGGAGTTCGGCATCGACGCGCGCCTGGTGCTCAACGCCACCGGGCCCTGGGTCGACCACCTGCGGAAGCTGGAGGACCCGAACGCGGCGCCCTCCATACGCCTGTCCAAGGGCGCGCACCTGGTGCTCAAGCGGACCCGTCCGTGGCGGGCCGCGCTGGCGACCCCGATCGACAAGTACCGCATCACGTTCGCCCTGCCGTGGGAGGACATGCTCCTGCTCGGCACGACGGACGAGGAGTACGAGGGCGACCCGGCCGACGTCTCGGTCACCGAGAAGGACACCGCGCAGATCCTCGACGAGGCGGCCTTCTCGGTCCGGGACCAGCAGCTGTCCCGCGACCTGA
The DNA here is from genome assembly GCF_042892135.1 of Streptomyces sp. NPDC001822. NCBI lineage: Bacteria > Bacillati > Actinomycetota > Actinomycetes > Kitasatosporales > Streptomycetaceae > Streptomyces > Streptomyces sp. NPDC001822. The sequence goes on along the minus strand of NZ_JBIATW010000004.1, from coordinate 167,472 downwards.
TCACGTACTCCTTCGCGGGCCTGCGGGTGCTGCCGGGCGGCCCCGGGGACACCTCGAAGGCGAAGCGCGAGACGGTCGTGACCGAGGGCCGCGGCGGGATGCTGTCGGTCGCCGGCGGCAAGTGGACGACGTTCCGCCACATCGGCCGTACGGTGATGAACAAGCTGGCCGAACTCCCCGGGCAGCCGCTCGCCGAGGACATGCAGCCGATGGCCAGGCTGCCGAGGAAGATGCCGCTGCCCGGCATCGCCAACCCGAACGCGGTCGCCCACCGGCTCCTGTCGGGCGGCGGGGTGCCGGGGCCGCAGATGTCCGCGGACACCGCGCGGCACCTCGCGACCCACTACGGCTCGCTCTCCTTCGACATCGCGCGGCTGGCGGACGAGGACCCGGCGCTCGCCGAGCGCATCCACCCCGACGCCCCGGAGATCTGGGCGCAGGTGGCCTACGCGCGCGACCGCGAGTGGGCGCAGACCGCGGACGACGTGCTGCGGCGCCGGACGACGCTGACGATCCGCGGTCTGGCGACCGACGACATCCGGACGCGGGTCGAGGACATGCTGGCCGACGGACGCTGACGGCACTGCACTGCACACGCGACAGGGGCGGTTCCCGGGACGGGGCCGCCCCTGCGGCGTGCCGGACCGGGGGCGCCGCGTGGCGCCCGGGACCGTGCCACACCGCCGCCATACGGGCGCAACGTGGCGCGGGGAGAGTGGAGGGATGTCCGGACGGCGCCGACGGCTGCGGCCGGCCGTGCCGCCGGGCGGTCCGGCACCGCCCGGATCCCCTGCCACGGAAGGAACGAGTCCTGTGAGATTCTCCGTACTCTCCCTCGTCGGACATGCCCCGCATCCCCTCACCGGTGAACTGCTCCCGGCCGCGGACCGGTTCCACGAGGTGATCGAGACCGGTGTGGCGGCGGAGGCGCTCGGCTTCGACGCGTACGCCGTCGGGGAGCGGCACGCAGGACCGTTCCTCTCCTCCAGTCCGGGCGTGGTCCTGGGCGCGCTGGCGGCCCGCACCTCCACGATCCGGCTGCTGACCGGGGTGACGGTCGTCGCCATCCTCGATCCGGTGCGGGTGGCGGAGGACTTCGCGACCCTCGACCAGATAGCGCGGGGCCGGGTCGAACTCGTCGTCGGCAAGGGTGCGGAGGCGGGCCACTTCAGCCTCTTCGGTCTGGACGAGGCCCGGCAGTGGGATCTGCAGAGGGAGAAGTACGAGCTGCTGAGGCGCCTGTGGGCCGAGGAGGGGGTGGACTGGGAGGGCGAGTTCCGGCCGTCGCTGAAGGACGTGACGACCGTGCCGCGCCCGTACGCGGGCCCTGTGCGCGTCTGGCACGGCTCGGCCACCAGCCTCGAGTCCACCGAACTCGCGGCGCGGCACGGCGACCCGCTGTTCACCGCCAACGCGGTCCAGCCGCGTGAGGCGTACGCGAAGCTGGTGGCCCACTACCGGCGCCGCCACGAGGAGTACGGACACGACCCGGCCACCGCACGGGTGGCGGCGGGCTCGGGCGGTCTGCTGATCGGGGACACCCCGCGCCGGACCGTCGCACGCTACAAGGAGCTGTACGAGGCCAGGGTCGCCCAGGCCTTCAAGCCGCATCTGGAGGGCAGGGCCGGATACAACACGCCGTTCCGCACGATCGAGGACGCGATGGCCGGCGGCCCCCAGCTCATCGGTTCCCCGCAGCAGATCATCGACAAGATCCTGGGCTTCCACGCCGCCTACCGGCACGATCTGCAGTCGGTCACCGTGGACGGCTTCGGCCTGGCGCTCGGCGAGCAGCTGGAGACGCTGCAGAGGTTCGCCGAGGAGATCGCGCCGGTCGTACGGCGCGAGGCTCCCTCCACGCTCTGGAAGTGACAGGCCACCGGCCGGGACGGACCCCCACGGCCCGGATGAATCACGCACAGCACGGTTCGCCGCCGCATGCAAACGGGCTGCGGCACAGGGACCCGGAAGTCGTAAGGTTGGTCCGTACACAAGGGAACTTGGGAAGGAGGCCTGGGTGATCGAGCTCGAGGGGGTACCCGAGCTGATCGACCCGGTCATGGTGGCCGCGTTCGAAGGCTGGAACGACGCCGGTGACGCCGCCTCCACCGCGGTCGGACATCTGGACCGGGAATGGAAGGGCGAGGTCTTCGCGGCGCTCGACGCCGAGGACTACTACGACTTCCAGGTCAATCGCCCCACGGTGTGGATGGACGGTGGTTCCCGCAAGATCACCTGGCCCACCACACGGCTCTCCGTGGTCCGGATCGGCGGGGAGAAGCCCCGTGACCTCGTGCTGGTCCGAGGCATCGAGCCCTCCATGCGCTGGCGCTCGTTCTGCAACGAGATCCTTGGTTTCGCGCATGAGCTGGGTGTCGAGATGGTCGTGATCCTGGGGGCGCTGCTCGGCGACACCCCGCACACGCGGCCGGTGCCCGTCAGCGGTGTCACCTCCGACCCCGACCTGGCCAGGACGATGGACCTGGAGGAGACGCGCTACGAGGGCCCGACCGGCATCGTGGGCATTCTCCAGGAGGCCTGTACGCACGCCGGGGTGCCCGCCGTGAGCCTCTGGGCGGCGGTGCCCCACTACGTGTCGCAGCCGCCGAACCCCAAGGCGACGCTGGCGCTCCTGAACAGGCTGGAGGACCTGCTCGGACTGCGGATCCCCCTGGGCGAACTGCCCGAGGACGCCCGCGCCTGGCAGCTCGGGGTCGATCAGCTGGCCGCCGAGGACAGCGAGGTCGCGGAGTACGTGCAGACCCTCGAGGAGGCGCGGGACACCGCCGAGCTGCCCGAGGCGTCCGGCGAGGCCATCGCGCGGGAGTTCGAGCGGTATCTCCGGCGCAGGGACGTCGGCGGCCCCGGGCAGGCGCCCGGCGGGCACGCGACGGAGAGCGGCGACGCGCCGTACCTGCGGGACACCTCCGGAGGGCGCACGCGGCCGCCCAAGCCGCAGCGCCCCGACAGGGGGCGGCCCAAGGACGGCGACGGGGGCACACCGGGCGACCCGCCGTCCGGGCCGGACGAGGACCCGTCGGACGGCTGACCGCCCGACGGCCGGAACCGGAGACGGCCCCGGTCCCCGCGATCTCTCGCGGGGACCGGGGCCGTCTCGTCTGCCGAGGGGGTTACAGCGCGACGCCGAGGAGGGCGTCCACGGTGCGGGAGACGACGCCGGGGGCGCCCTCGTCCGTGCCCCCGTCCGCGTTCTGCCGGGCCACCCAGCGGTCCACGGCGGCGAGGGCGGCCGGGGCGTCCAGGTCGTCGGCCAGTGCCTCCCGGACCTCCTCGACCAGGGATTCCGCGGAGGGTCCGTCGGGCCGGGAGACGGCGGCACGCCACCGCGCCAGGCGCTCGACCGCGTCAGCGAGGACCTGGTCCGTCCACTCCCAGTCGGACCGGTAGTGGTGCGCGAGCAGGGAGAGCCTGATCGCGGCGGGGTCGACGCCGTCCCGGCGCAGCGCCGAGACGAAGACCAGGTTGCCCTTGGACTTGGACATCTTCTCGCCGTCGAGGGCGACCATGCCGGCGTGCACGTAGGCCTGGGCGAACGGGTGCTCGCCCGTCAGCACCTGGGCGTGCGAGGCGCCCATCTCGTGGTGCGGGAAGGCCAGGTCGGAACCGCCGCCCTGGACGTCGAAGCTCATGCCGAGGTGGTCGAGCGCGATCGCGACGCACTCGATGTGCCAGCCGGGCCGTCCGCGGCCGAGCGTGCCCCCGTCCCAGCTCGGCTCGCCCTCGCGGGCCGCCATCCAGAGCATCGGGTCGAGCGGGTTCTTCTTGCCGGGGCGCTCCGGGTCACCACCGCGCTCGGCGGAGAGGAGGCGCATCGCCTCGGCGTCGAGACCGGAGACCCCGCCGAAGCGGGGGTCGCTCTCGACCGAGAAGTACACGTCGCCGTCGAGTTCGTAGGCGGCGCCCGCGTCCCGGAGGCGTTCGACGAGCGGGACGATCCCGGGTATCGCCTCCACCGCGCCGATGTAGTGCTTCGGGGGAAGCATGCGCAGAGCGGTCATGTCCTCCCGGAAGAGGGTCGTCTCGCGCTCCGCGAGCTCGGTCCAGTCCTCGCCGTCGCGCACGGCCCGCTCCAGCAGCGGGTCATCCACGTCGGTCACGTTCTGGACGTAGTGAACCTGCCGCTTGGTGTCGAGCCACACGCGCTGAACGAGGTCGAACGCGTTGTAGGTCGCCGCATGACCCATGTGGGTCGCGTCGTACGGCGTGATGCCGCAGACGTAGATGCGGGCGACGGGACCGGGGTCAAGGGTGATCCGTCCGCCGGTCGCGGTGTCGTGGATCCGAAGGTCGCGGCCCTTGCCAGGCAGGGCGGGGACCTCAGAAGCGGGCCAGGCATGCATGTCATGAGCGTAACCGGACGATGCTTCCGGATACGAACCGGATGACGGATCGTGGCCGAAGAGGCGGTCTTGCGCGAAACGCCGCCGTCGGCTGTCCCCCCGTACGCGTCGCCTCCCGGCGTGATTTCGCGGGCCGCGCGGCCGGCGCCGCCGGACGGGCCCGGGAGGGGCTGCCGTCCGGCGGGTGGGCCGTGTGCGGGGGCCTCGGCCGTCAGACCGGGGGCCACGGGATCGCGGGCCACTCACCGCTGGGCTGCGGATGGTGCCCGGACGTACGCAGGGCCTCCACCCGGGCCCGCAGGGCGTCGAGCTCCGCGGGCGTGATCAGTTCCGCCAACCGGGTGGCGAGCGCCGTACCGGGGGCCAGAGCGGCGGACAGCCCGCCGAGCACGGCCACGGCCTCGGCCGTCAGGGGCTCGCCCGCCCACCCCCACAGCAGCGTCCGCAGCTTGTCGTCCGCGTTGAAGGTGACGCCGTGGTCGATGCCGTAGAGCCGGCCGCCGGGCGCGGGCAGCAGGTGCCCGCCCTTGCGGTCCCCGTTGTTGATCACCGCGTCCAGTACGGCGAGCCGGCGGAGCCGGGGGTCGTCGGCGTGCACGAGCAGCGCGGTCCGGCCCTCCCCCACCTCGGCGAAGCCCACCGCCTTCCAGCCCTCGCCCGGCTCCTCGTCCTCGACGAGCGCGAGCAGCGGGGGCAGTCCGTGGGTCCGGCCGGGGTCGTCGTCCGCGGTCTCCTCCGCCTCGATCCACAGCTGGCACATGCCCTCGCCGTAGGGGCCCTCGCGCAGCACCGTGGGGGGCACGAGGCCCCAGCCCGTGGCCTCGGAGACCTCGTACGCCGCGACCTCGCGCCGGGCGAGGTCGCCGTCGGGGAAGTCCCACAGCGGCTGCTCCCCGGCGACCGGTTTGTAGACGCAGGTGCGCTCCTCGCCCTCATGGGCCACGGTGCAGTAGAGCACCGCGTTCGACGCGCCCCTGACCTGCCCGAGGACCGTGAGCTCCCCCTCGGTGAGCAGGGTGCGCAGCCCGGCCTCCGTCAGGCCCCGCGACGGTATCCGTTCTGGCGCGGGCATACGTGTCCTTCCGGGTCGAGGGGGAGGCTGCACAGCGGGCAGGGCGGGCGGCCGGCGTTCACGACGTCCAGGGCCCGCTTGGCGAAGGCCCGCGCCTGCGCGCCGCTCAGCCGGACGCGGAGCATCGGCGGGCCGTTCTCCTCGTCCTGCAGGAGCCTTTCCTCGGCTTCGGCGAGGTCGTCGTCGGAGTCGGCGTCCAGCTCGACGAGTGCCTGCGCCTCGACGATCATGCGCTGCTCGTCGCCGTCCCAGGCGAGCGCCATCGTGCCGACCCTGAACTCCTCCTCCACGGGGGCGTCCAGCGGTGCGGTGTCGGCGACGTCCGTGGGTGCGACGGCGGGCACGGGTGAGTTGCCGCCGGTCCGCCGGACGACCTCGTCGAGCAGCTCGTCGATCCGTTCGGCCAACGCGGCGACCTGGGTCTTCTCCAGGGCCACGCTCGTGACGCGTCCGCCCGAGGTCGCCTGCAGGAAAAACGTACGGCGGCCAGGCAGCCCGACCGTACCGGCCACGAAACGGTCCGGGGGGTCGTAGAGGAACACCTGACGGGACACGTCCTGTCTCCCTTGAAATGTGATGGCGAATGGGGTTCGGCCCGGGCCCTGGGGGATTCCTCCCGCGAGGCCGCTACGGCGCGTCCACCCTACTGCGCTGAGCGATCACGGCGCCCCAGCGCCGCCGCCGACGGCCGCGTCCGCCGTCGCGTCACCCGTCGCGTCGGCTCCGAGGGCCTGCTCACGAGGCGCGAGGGACGCGAGGTCGCCGGTGTCACCGAGGCGCAGGAGGAAGGGCCGCAGCCGGGTGTAGCGGATCGCGGTCACCGAGCACGGGTCGGCGTGGACGCGCTGGAAGAGGTCGAGGTGCATGCCGAGGGCGTCGGCGACGATCGCCTTGATGATGTCGCCGTGCGAGCACATGACGTAGGTGGCGTCCTCACCCTGCTCCGCCTCGATACGGGCGTTCCACTCGCGCACCGCCTCCACGGCCCGGGTCTGCATGCCGCGCATCGACTCGCCGCCGGGGAACGCCGCGGCCGAGGGGTGCTGCTGGACGACCTTCATCAGGGGTTCGTCGGAGAGCTCGGCGAGCTTGCGGCCCGACCACTCCCCGTAGTCGCACTCGCTGATCCGGTCCTCGGTGTGCGACGCGAGGTCCGGGCGGGCGTCGAGGAGCGGCTGGAGGGTTTCGCGGCAGCGCTGCAGCGGGCTGCTGACGGCCGCCGCGAGGGCGATGCCGGACAGCCGGTCCGGGAGGGCGGCGGCCTGGGCGGCGCCGCGTTCGTCGAGAGCGACCCCCGGAGTCCGTCCGGCGAGCACTCCGGCGGTGTTGGCGGTCGAGCGTCCATGGCGTACGAGGATGAGCGTGGGCATGCCTGCCAGCGTAAAGGTGCGTGGAGGAGCGCGGGCGGGGAAGAATGCGGCGGGTGATCGTCGACTGCGGAATTTACCGGGACGGGCGCAGGACCGATGGTCCCGCCGATTTCTCCGATGCCCTGGACGAGGCGCGGGCCACGGGCGACGCGTTCGTCTGGATCGGGCTGCACGAACCGACGGAGGAGGAGTTCGAGCACGTCACCAGCGAGTTCGCGCTGCACCCCCTGGCCGTCGAGGACGCGCTGCGCGCCCATCAGCGGCCCAAGCTGGAGATCTACGACGACTCCCTGTTCGTGGTGATCAAGCCGGTGGTCTACGAGCAGGAGAGCGACACCGTGAGCGCCGGGGAGCTCATGCTGTTCATAGGGGACTCCTTCGTCGTCACGGTGCGGCACGGCCAGGGCGCGCCGCTGGCTGCCGTACGGCGTCGTCTGGAGGCCGAGCCGGAGGTCCTCAAGCACGGGCCCACCTCGGTGCTGTACGCGGTCAGCGACGCGGTGGTCGACCACTACATCGAGGTCGCCGCCGAACTCCAGGTCGACCTGGAGGAGCTGGAGGCCCAGGTGTTCGCGCCGACCGGCTCGCGCGACACCACGAACACGGCCGCGGCCATCTACACGTTCAAACGGCAGGTGCTGGAGTTCCGCAGGGCGACGAACCCGCTGAGCGGCCCGATGGCACGGCTGTCCGGCGCGGGCGTGCCGTTCGTCGACGTCGGCTCGCAGCCGTTCTTCCGCGACGTGAACGACCACCTGACCCGTGCCGTCGAGCACGTCGAGGGCCTGGACCGGCTGCTTTCGGACATCCTCTCGGCGCACCTGGCGCAGGTCGGCGTGCGGCAGAACGACGACATGAGGAAGATCTCGGCCTGGGCCGCCATGGCCGCGGTGCCGACCCTGGTGGCGGGCATCTACGGCATGAACTTCGAGCACATGCCCGAGCTCGACTGGGTGTGGACCTACCCCACGGTGATCGCGCTGATGGGCGTCGCGGTCTTCAGCCTGTACCGCATGTTCAAGCGGCGCGGCTGGATGTAGGCCCGCCGCGGCCCTCAGGCGAACTCGGTCTCCGGGGCGGCCGGGGCGCCGAGCGCGTCGCGCAGCACGGGCTGACGCAGGCTCACCATGCGCTGCCAGCCCACCAGCCGCTCGTAGGCGTACATCGCGTGGATGCCGGCACTCAGCAGCGTGCTCTTGGCACGGGACCAGCGCAGCACCTCGCCCATGTGACGCATCACGGCGAGGCTGACGTCGCGGTAGACGCGGATCTCGGCGTGGGCGCACTCCCGCAGGACGGACTGGATCGTCCGGCCGTGTCCGGCCCGGGCGAAGCGGAGGAGTTCCTCGTGGCAGTACGCGAGGTGGTTGTCCTCGTCGCGCGAGATCATCCTGACGGCGCGGCCGAGCACCGGGTGTTCGGAGAAGTGCCGCAGGAGGAGCCGCATCTGCTCGGAGGCTCGCTGCTCGGTCACCCTGCTGTGGGCCAGGTAGACGATGATGTCCCGCTCGGTGAGGGGCTCCTCGCGGCTGAGCCGGTCGTGGGCCAGGCCGATGCCGTGGCGCTCCAGCAGGAGGGTGTAGTCGGTCTCGTAGGGCACCGCCACGGCCTGGAGTCCGCGTTGCTTCAGAAGCGCGTTGAAGATCCGGCCGTGCTTGTCCTCGTCGGCACCGTGCCGGGCGACCTTGGGGGCGAGTTCGCGCAGTCCCGGGGGCACCAGGGCGGCGATGCGCCCGTTCTCCCAGCCGCCCTGGGCCTCCCCGCCCGCGGCGATCGAGCAGAACAGCCGGAACGACTCGTCGTTGTCGAGGATCTCCTGGAACAGACTCTTTGCCGAGAGCATCACTGCCACCTTTCGCACCGGTGTCCGCGGAGACACAGTCAAATTCGGTACGGCCCGGTAGGCAACACGAGCGGGGCGGGGCAGGGCCGAACGGGCGCCGCACGGCTCCCGGACCGGTGACGCCGCGCCGGGAGGGGTACGGGGCGTAACCGCGAGCGGCGCGCGGCGTTGTTCCCCGTGACGGCCGTGGCGGGGAGGACCCCCGAGCCCCCACCACGGCCGTAGTGGTCTCCCTCCCGCGCCCAAAGACCGGCTCCGCGCCCGGAGAGTGACGGGCTTCCGTTACGCCGCGACGCCGGAGCGCTCGAGGGCGTCGGTGCCCGCCCGCAGGGCCGCGAGGCGCTCGTCGAGCGTGAAGCCGGCGGGGGCGAGCGTCAGCGTCGTGACGCCGGCCTCGGCGTAGGCCCGCATCCGGTCGGCGATCCGCTCCACGGAGCCGAGCAGCGTGGTCTGGTCGATGAGCCGGTGCGGCACGGCTGCCGCCGCGCCGGCCTTGTCGCCGGACAGGTACTTGTCCTGGATCTCGGCCGCTTCCTTCTCGTACCCCATGCGCTGGGCGAGCTGGTTGTAGAAGTTCTGCTTGCGGCTGCCCATGCCGCCGACGTAGAGCGCGGTGTAGGGGCGGAACATGTCGGCGAGGCCGTTGATGTCCTCTCCGACCGCCAGGGGCAGGGTCGGACAGACGTCGAACCCGTCCATGGTCTTCCCTGCCTTCTCCCGTCCGGCCCGCAGGTGCTTGAGCGCCGTCTCCTCGATGTGTTCGGCGGACGGGAAGATCAGGAGGGCGCCGTCGGCGATCTCCCCGGTCTGCTCCAGGTTCTTGGGGCCGATCGCGGCGATGTAGAGCGGGATGTGCTCGCGCTGCGGGTGGACGGTGAGCTTGATGGGCTTGCCGGGTCCGTCGGGCAGCGGCAGGGTCCAGTGTTCGCCCTCGTAGGACAGCCGCTCGCGGGACATGGCCCGGCGCACGATCTCGACGTACTCGCGCGTGCGGGCCAGCGGCTTGTCGAACTTGACGCCGTACCAGCCCTCCGAGACCTGCGGTCCCGAGACGCCGAGCCCCAGGCGGAAGCGGCCCCCGGAGAGGGAGTCGAGCGTGGCGGCCGTCATGGCCGTCATCGCGGGCTGGCGGGCCGGGATCTGCATGATGGCGGAGCCGACGTCGATGGACTCGGTCCGGGCGGCGACCCAGGCAAGCACCGTCGGCACGTCGGAGCCGTAGGCCTCGGCGGCCCAGCAGACGTCGTAGCCGAGCCGGTCCGCCTCCTGGGCGACGGCGAGGTTGTCGCCGTCCATTCCCGCACCCCAGTAACCGAGATTGATGCCGAGCCGCATAGCCACGCTCCCTCTACTGATCAGTAACGTACTTGTGCCCGGGACTCTAGCGCGGGGCACCGGAATCCGGCAGGCTCGCCCCCGGGCGCCGGGGTTGTCCACAGGCTTCCACCGGGCCGGGCCTTGGCCAGTAATCTCAGCGCCCATGGAGCAGAGGCATCTCGGCCGTACCGGCCTTCGCGTGTCCCGTATCGGGCTGGGCACCCTCACCTGGGGCCGGGACACCGACGAGCACGACGCCGCCGACCAGCTCAAGGCCTTCTGGGACGCCGGCGGCACCCTGGTGGACACCGCCGACGTCTACGCCGACGGGGAGGCCGAATACCTGCTCGGCCGCTTTCTGGACAAGCTGGTGCCCCGGCAGGATCTGGTCGTCGCGACCAAGGCCGGCAGCGTGGCCGACCCCTACCGGCGCTTCGACGGCTCCCGGGGACATCTCCTCGCCGCACTGGACGCCTCCCTGAAGCGGCTCGGGACGGACTACGTCGACCTGTGGCAGATCCACGCGTTCGACCCCGTGACCCCGCTGGAGGAGACGCTGCAGGCGCTGGACATCGCGGTGTCGTCGGGCCGCGTGCGCTACGCGGGCGTCTCCGACTTCAGCGGCTGGCAGCTGGCCAAGGCCGCGACCTGGCAGCTCGCCGCGCCCGGGGTGCGCACCCGGCTGGCGTGCACCCAGATGGAGTACTCGCTGGTGCAGCGGGGCGTCGAGCGGGAGGTGCTGCCGGCCGCGCTGGACCTCGGGGTGGGGCTGCTGCCGTCGTCGCCCCTGGGCCGCGGTGTGCTCACGGGCAAGTACCGCACCGGCACCCCGTCGGACTCCCGGGGCGCCTCGGAGCAGCTCGCTCCGTTCGTCGAGCCGTACCTCGACCAGGCGGCGCGCCGCATCGTGGACGCGGTGGCCACCGCCGCCGACGGCCTCTCCACGACGCCTCTGCAGGTCGCGCTGGCCTGGGTGCGCGACCGGCCGGGAGTGGTGGCACCGGTCGTGGGCGCGCGCAACGCACGGCAGCTGACCGAGGCGTTGTCAGTGGAGGCGCTTAGTCTTCCTGACGAGATCTGCCAGGCGCTCGACGATGTGTCGGCGCCCGTGCACCGCTATCCCGACCAGGACTGGAGCACGCTGTGACTGCGCTTCCCCGGGGAGAATCCCCGGACCCCGCCGCCGAGGACGACGAGGGCCGCGAGGGCACCGGCGACGAGGCCGCGGCAGCGGCCGGCTCGCCCGGCGAGCACGGCACGGAGGCCGCGGACGGCGCGGACGCGCCGCAGGACACCGGTGCCGCCCAGGATGCCGGGGCGACACGGGCCGCGCGCGGCGCCGGCGCCGGTGAGGGCCCGGACGCTACGGAAGAGACCGGCGCGGAAGAGACCGGCGCGGAAGGCGCCGACGCGGGCGGGGAGACCTCCCGGGACACGGCGCAGGCGTCCGGGACGCCCGAGATGTCGGAGGCCGCGGCCGAGCTGGCCGCGCAGCGCGAGCTGCGCCTGCGGATCGAGCAGCGCAAGGCCGGCAAGGAGGGCCCCATCGCCGCGGGCGCGAAACTGAGCGGCCCCGCCGCCGATCTGCTCGCGGCCGTGCGCGCCGTGGAGAGCGGCGAGAAGCCGGGCAGCGCCTTCTTCGACTCACCCGCGTCCGCCCCGTCGCCCCGCAGGGCGGCCCCGCAGGCGGCAGCCGCGCCCGCTCGGGCGGCCACGGCTGCCGGACAGCCCGCCCCACGGGGCGCGTCCCCGGAGGCCGCCGCCTCGGCCGCGGCGGTGCTCGCCGAGGGAGGGGCCCCCGAAGCGCTGGCGCGCCCCGCGGCCGCGGCGCTCGGCGAGCAGGCGGCCGCGATCCTCCGGGAGGATCCCTGGCAGCTGTTGTCGCTGCCCGGTGTCCGCCCGGAGCAGGCGGACGGCTTCGCCCGGGCGCTGCTGGGCGGGGAGTGCGGCCCGGACGACGAGCGGCGCACCGCGGCACTCGTCGTTTGGCTGCTGGAGCGGGCGGCGCTGCGGGGCCACACGGCCCTGGACGCGGCCGAAGTGCGTACGGCACTGTCCGGGTTCGCGGTCACCGACCCCGGCGCGGCCGTCCAGCACGCGGTGGCCGAGGGCGTCGTGCTGGTCTTCCAGGACGGCGAGGACGGTGCGCAGGAGCCGGCCGGTCAGCGGGAGGACGCCGGGGAGGACCCCGGGGACGCGCCGGAAGCCGGGACGGGGGACGACGAGGCGCCGGTGCTCGTCCTGCTCGGGCTCGACCGGTACGCGCTGGCCGAGGAGAGTCTCGCCGACGGCCTGGCCCGGCTGGTCAACTCCGTGGAGAAGGGCGCCGACTGGGCGGAGGCCGCCGCCGGCGCCCCCTCGCCTTCGGCGGCCGAGCTGATCCGGACCGCCGCGACCGCGGGCCTGGTCGTGCACAGCGGAGGTGAGAGCGCCAGGGCCGAGCCCGCGGCCCTGATCGCCGCCGCTCGCCGTCTCGGGCTGCGTGCCGTGGGCACCGCCCACAGCGTCGACGGCCTCCACCGGCTGGCGGCGGCCGTGGGTGACCCGAAGGCCGCGGTCACGCTCTCCGCCCTGCTCTCCGGCGAGGCGGGTCCGGGACGCGACGCGGACGGCGCGTTCGCCGTCGACCTGCTGGTCGTGCTGGACGCCCCGCAGCTCGACGTGGAGACCGCCGCGGTGCTGGTGGAGTCCCTCGCCGACGGCACACGGCTGGTGCTGAGCGGTGATCCGGGGGTTCTCGCGTCCGCGGGGGCCGGCCAGGTGTTCGCGGACGTGATCGCCGCGCGCGCCTGCCCGCACGTGGTCTCGCGCACGCCCGATCCCGGGCCGATCGGCGAGCTGGTCTCGGGCATCGGCGTCGGGGAGCTCGCACAGGTCGAGGCGCCGGGCAGAGAGGTGGTGATCGTGCCCGTCCGCGACGCGGGCGAGGCGGTCCACCGCACGGTGCAGCTCGTCGCCGACTCGGTACCGCGCGCCCTCGGCGTGCCGTCCTCGGACACGCAGGTCATCACCGTCGGGCACGGCGGCTCCGCGGGGACGACGGCACTGAACGCGGCGCTCAAGCAGCGGCTCAACCCGGGCCCGGGGCGGTTCGGCGGCTTCGACCCGGGCGACCGTGTGGTCCACGTGCCCGCACCGGGAAGGGCGGTGCCGGGCACCGTCGTCTCGGCCGATGCCGAGGGCCTGCACCTGGACTGCTCCGGCACACCCGTCGTCGTACCGCAGGAGCTGGTGGAGACGGCGGTACGCCACGGGTGGGCGCTCAGCGCCCACCAGGCGGCGGGGATGCGGTGGCCGGCGGCCGTCGTCGTCCTGCCGGGTGACGCGGCGGGAGGGCTGAGCCGGCCCTGGGTGTACACCGCGTTCAGCAGGGGTGAGCGGCATCTGTCCGTGGTCCACGGCGTGGACCAGGCGCTGGCCCGTGCGGTGGCGGAGATCCCCGCGCAGGAGCGGACGACGAGGCTGCGCCCCCTGCTGGAGGCTCTGCCGACACCGGACGCGTCGTAGCGCGGGGCGGCTGAGCCGCACTCGTGGGCGGCGACGTCCGGGACCGCGGGGCGGCCGGAACACGACGGCCGCGAAACGGCCGGGACATGACGGCGGCCCCGGTGCGCCGAACGCACCGGGGCCGCCGTCCGCTCACCGTGCGGTCAGGCGCGCTCCGGGACGGCGTCGTCCCGCTCGCCGTCCCGCTCGTCCTCCTCGTCGAAGACCGAGCTCACGTCGAAGCGGCACACGACCAGTTCGGGATCGGCGTCCTCGAACGGCGCCCCGAGCCACTCCCCCGCTTCGGGGAGCTCCTCCAGTGCCGAGACCCAGAGCGTCGAGTCCCCTTCCTCCAGGCCGAACTCCTTGTGCCGGGAGGCGATCTCGTCGGCCTCGTACTCGCCGAAGAGCACACCCAGCGCGGCGTGCACACCGGCCCCGACGACCGGCACCGGGTCGCCCTCACGGCCCTCGGGGTCGAGATCCGCGAGACGCTGCGCCTGGGCGAGCAGCCGCGCGGGCTGCGCCACCGCGTAGTCGCGCCTGATCAGCACGCTCAGCGCGTGCGGCTCCTCCGGGCCCGCGTAGGGCGGCAGCGAGTCCTCCGCACCGGGGATCTCGAAGGGGGTGACCTCGTCGTACCGGTCGTAGAGGAATTCGTCGTACACCTCGGCCGCGGCGGCCAGTGCGTTGAACGCGTCGAAGACGGCGGGATCATCGTCCCCGGTACGGCGCTCGACGGCCTCGAGGTGGCGGTCGAGCGCGGCTTTGACCGCATCGGCGGCGGCGCGTACCTCGGCAGCGGTGGGCTGCGCAGCATCAGACATGGGACAGACGCTATCCGTACCGGGGGTCTGCCCGCACAATAGATGCGATGCCGGAATACGAATTTGTCGACGTGTACGTGCCGCGCGGGGTCTCCCGCACAGATGCGGCCCGACTGCTGACCGACCACGCCGAGTACGGGCACTGGGAGCTGGACCGGCTGACGCTGCGCCGCGACGGCAGCCGCCGGGTGCGGCTCCGCCGCAGGATCATCCGTCAGCTCCGGCCCACCTGGTAGCGCGAAGCGGGTCCCGCGTGTGCGGAACCCGCTCGTCGTGCGCCGGCCGTCGTGCCGGTGCTACGCCGCGCTGCGCGAACGCCGGTACAGGACCGTGCCCGCGCCGGCGAGCATCATTCCGGCGCTCGCCGGGATCAGCAGACCCAGACCGCCGGCTCCGGTGTGCGCGAGCTGTTCGCCCGGCACGAGCTGGGGCTCGGGAGTGTGGGGGACGTGCGGGCTGACCGGCGTCCCGGGGGTCTCCGGCGTCTCCGGGACCGCGGGGGGCGGGACGTCCTCGGCGATGTTCTCGCAGTCGTTGCCGAAGACCGGGTTGAGCAGCCCTCCGACGGTGACGCTGTTCCCGCAGAGGTTCACGGGGATCTCCACCGGCGCCTGCACCTGGTTGCCGGACAGGATTCCCGGCGAACCGGTCGTCTCCGCCTGCGCCGAGGTGCCGGAGGCCCGGTGCCTGCCGGTCCCCTCCTGGCCGTGACGCGTGTCCTGGTGGCCGGACGCCCGGCTGTCGGGACCGTGCCCCGAGCCGCCGTCCTCGTGGTGCGAGGACCCGCGCGAGTGACCCCGCGCCTGACCGGAATCCGAAGATCCGTTTCCGCAGTCGTTTCCGAACGTGGGGTTGAGCAGACCACCGACGTCCACGGAGTTGCCGCACACGTTCACGGGAACGTCGACCGGGACCTGGATCGAGTTCCCGGAGAGCACTCCGGGCGAGTTCGTCGCGGCGCCGGCCGCACCCGCGTCCGCGTGCGCGTAGCCGCCACCGAGCGCGAGCACTCCGCCCGCCGCGGCCATGGTGATCAGGCCTTTACGTGTGACCTGTCGCATAGGTTGCTTTCCTGCCTTCTGCCTAACGAAATGCCCCGGCACGAGCGCGCGGGGCCGAATGCCCAGCGGCCCCGGAGTGCATGGGGCGCACTCCGGGGCCGACCGGACTCAAACCCTCACGGGTTGACGCGCATCGTCACGCGTTGACGCAGGTGTTGCCGAAGGCGGGGTTCAGCAGACCGATCACGGAGATCGTGTTGCCGCACACGTTCACCGGGACGTGAACCGGAACCTGGATGACGTTGCCCGAGAGCACGCCGGGGCTGCCGATGGCGGCACCCTGGGCACCGGCGTCGGCGGAAGCCATACCCGCACCAGCGAGCACGAGACCACCGGTAGCAGCCGCGATTGCGACGACCTTCTTGATCATTATTCCTCCTGTGTTGACAAGTGCGGTCCCAGCCGCGGACCGCATCCCGTGTAACGAGGAGGGGGTGAGGGGGCTACGACTGCGCGGCCCCTTTCACCCTTTCCGGTGAGGGCCGTACAGGCAGGCGAATTGGGTGGACGGCAGGGTCAGGAGTGGTCGATGAAACGGTCGAGCACGCGCGCCCCGAAGGTCAGCCCCTCAACCGGAACCCGCTCGTCCACACCGTGGAACATGCCGGCGAAGTCCAGCTCCGGCGGCAGCTTCAGCGGCGCGAACCCGAAGCAGCGGATGCCCAGGTCGTCGAAGGACTTGGCGTCGGTGCCACCGGAGAGCATGTACGGCACCGCGCGCGCGATCGGGTCCTCGGCCTTGAGCGCCAGCTGGATCGCGTCCACCAGGGAGCCGTCGAAGCCGGTCTCCAGCGCCTTGTCGCCGTGCACGTCCTCGCGCTTCACCCGCGGCCCGAGGATCCGGTCGAGGTCGGCCAGGAACTCCTCCTCGTAACCCGGCAGGAAGCGCCCGTCGACGTGCGCGGTGGCCTGCCCGGGGATCACGTTCACCTTGTAGCCGGCGCCGAGCATGGTGGGGGCCGCGGAGTTGCGCAGGGTCGCGCCGACCATCTTGGCGATCCCGCCCAGCTTGGCGAGGGTGGCCTCCATGTCCTCGGGGTCGAGGGGGGTGCCGAGCGCGTCGGACAGCTCGTCGAGGAACGACCGCACGGTCTTGGTCACCCTGACCGGCCACTTGTGCCGGCCGAGCCGGCCGACGGCCTCGCAGAGTTCGGTGATCGCGTTGTCGTCGTTGGTCATCGACCCGTGACCGGCCGTGCCGTCCACGGTGAGCCGCATCCAGTGCATGCCCTTCTGCGCGGTCTCCACCAGGTAGAGGCGCAGGTTCTCGTTGACGGTGAAGGAGAAGCCGCCGACCTCGCCGATGGCCTCCGTGACCCCGTCGAAGAGATCGCGGTGGTTGTCGACCAGGTGCCGCGCGCCGTACGTGCCCCCCGCCTCCTCGTCCGCGAGGAAGGCCAGCACGATGTCGCGCGGGGGCTTGCGGCCGCTGCGCATCCTGTCGCGTACGACCGCGAGGGTCATCGCGTCCATGTCCTTCATGTCGACCGCGCCGCGGCCCCACACGCACCCGTCCGCGATCTCGCCGGAGAACGGGTCGTGCGTCCAGTCGGCCGCGTTGGCCGGCACGACGTCGGTGTGCCCGTGGATCAGGAGCGCCGGCCTGGAGGGGTCCTCGCCCTCGATCCGGGCCACGGTGGACGCCCGGCCCTTGTGGGATTCGAAGATCTGGGGTTCGAGCCCGACCTCGGCGAGCTTCTCCGCGATGTACTCGGCGGCGGCCCGCTCACCGGGGCCGGAGTGGTCTCCGTAGTTGCTGGTGTCGATCCGGATCAGGTCGCGACAGAGGTCGACGACCTCGCTCTCGGCGCTCTCGCCGGTGCCGGCCCGGGCCGTGCTGGTCTCGCTCACGCTGGTTCCTTCCACTGTCGCGGTGGTACTCCCTACTCATACTCCCGCGCCCGCGCCCCGCACCCAAGGCCGCCCGTCGCTCGTCATGCGCCTTTCACAAGCCCGGGGGCGTGATCGAGCACCCCCGAATGTTTGCTATGGTTTTCCACGTCGGAACGGGCAGGGCCCGGGAAGACGCACCCGGTCCGGGTGGCGGAATGGCAGACGCGCTAGCTTGAGGTGCTAGTGCCCTTTATCGGGCGTGGGGGTTCAAGTCCCCCCTCGGACACAGCGGAAAACCCCCAGGTCACCTGGGGGTTTTCGCTTTTCACGCAGCTCTTCGGCGGACGGGCGGACGGACATCGCGCGAGGCCCGGAGTCGGGGGGTGCGGGCGGGATGACGGCCGGGCCGCGCCCGTCCCTCGGGCCCCTCCGTCGACAAGGACCGATGCCATGAGAGGACGGGCGAAACCGCCTCCCGCCCCACTTCCCCAGCGCGCGGGCGTGGATCCCGTGCGGGTGCGGCTGCCGGCCGACCCCGAGGGGGCCTGGCGGACGGTCGGGGACCATCTTCTGGCGCGGTTCGCGGGGGCGGTCGGCGCGGAACGCGTGACGGCGATGCTGGCCGGCGGCAGGTTCGTCGGGGCGGACGGCCGGGCCGTCGGGGCGGACGAGCCGTACACGGCCGGCCGGTACCTCTGGTTCCACCGGGACTTCGCTCCCGAGGTGCCCGTGCCCTTCCCCGTCGGGGTGGTCCATCGCGACGAGCACCTGGTGATCGCGGACAAACCGCATTTCCTCAGCACCACTCCGCGCGGCCGGCACGTCACCGAGACCCTGGTCGCACGGCTGCGCGACGAGCTCGGGCTGCCGGAGCTCCAGCCCGCGCACCGGCTCGACCGGCTGACCGCCGGCCTGGTGCTCTGCGTCGTACAGCCGGGTGAACGGGGCGCGTACCAGACGCTGTTCCGGGACCGGCTGGTACGCAAGGAGTACGAGGCGGTGGCACCCCACGACCCCGGGGTGGCGCTCCCCCGGACGGTACGCAGCCGGATCGTGAAGGAGCGCGGGGTGATCGCCGCCCGTGAGGAGCCGGGTGAGGCGAACAGCGAGAGCCGGGTGGAGCTGCTGGACCACCGGGCCGGGCTGGGCAGGTACCGGCTGCTGCCCGTGACCGGGCGCACGCATCAGCTGCGGGTCCACATGAACGCGCTGGGGCTGCCGCTGGTGAACGATCCGGTCTATCCGGTCGTGGAGCCGGAGCCGGCCCCCGGGGACTACGGGCGGCCGCTGCAGCTCCTGTCGAGGCTTCTGGAGTTCACCGACCCGGTCACGGGCGAGCCGCGCCGCTTCGAGAGCGGGCTGCGGCTCGCCGCGTGGCCGGGCGGGGAGTGAGCGGCCCGTCAGTGGCCGCGGGCGATCCAGTCGTCCAGCTGCGGCGCCTCGGCGCCGATCGTGGTGGAGTCGCCGTGCCCGGTGCGGACGGTGGTCTCCGGCGGGAGGGCCAACAACCGGTCCCTGATCGAGTCGATGATCGTCGGGAAGTGCGAGAACGACCGGCCGGTGGCTCCCGGCCCGCCCTGGAAGAGGGTGTCGCCGGTGAAGACGGTGCCCAGGCCGGGGGCGTGGAGGCAGACGGCGCCGGGGGCGTGGCCCGGGGTGTGGAGGACCGTCAGGCGTTCGCCGGCGATCTCCAGCACCTGTCCGTCGGTGAGTTCGCCGTCGGGGGCGCGGTCCGGGTGGGTCTGCTTCCACAGCGGCAGGTCGTCGGGGTGCAGCAGGATCTGCGCCCCGGTCGCGTCGGCCAGGGCCGGGGCCGCGTCGATGTGGTCGTTGTGGGCGTGGGTGCAGATGATCGCGCGCAGGGTGCGTCCGCCGAGTGCGGCCCGGATGGCCGCGGCGTCATGGGCGGCGTCGATGACGACGGCCTCGCTTTCGTCGCCGACGATCCAGACGTTGTTGTCGACGTCCCACTCGCCGCCGTCGAGGGCGAAGGTGCCGGAGGTGACCAGGTGGTCGATGCGGGCGGTCATCAGAAGACCACCACCGAGCGCAGGACGTCGCCGTCGTGCATCCGGCCGAAGGCGTGCTCGATGTCGCCCAGCCCGATGGTCTCCGTGACGAAGGCGCCGAGGTCCAGGCGGCCCTGCTGGTGGAGGTCGATGAGCATGGGGAAGTCGCGGGAGGGCAGGCAGTCGCCGTACCAGGACGACTTGAGTGAACCTCCGCGGCCGAACACGTCGAGGAGCGGGAGTTCGAGGCGCATCTCGGGGGTCGGGACGCCGACGAGGACGACGGTGCCGGCGAGGTCGCGGGCGTAGAAGGCCTGCTTGTACGTCTCCGGGCGGCCGACCGCTTCGATGACGACGTCGGCGCCGTTGCCTCCGGTCAGCGCGCGGATCGCCTCGACCGGGTCGTCGGACCGGGAGTTGACGGTGTGGGTCGCGCCCATCTTCTTGGCCGTCTCCAGCTTGCGGTCGTCGATGTCGACCGCGATGATCTTCGCCGCTCCCGCGAGCCGGGCGCCGGCGATCGCCGCGTCGCCGACTCCGCCGCACCCGATGACGGCGACGGAGTCGCCCCGTCCGACCTGGCCGGTGTTGATGGCCGCGCCGATTCCCGCCATGACACCGCAGCCGAGGAGGCCCGCGACGGCCGGGGAGACCTCCGGGTCGACCTTCGTGCACTGACCGGCGGCGACGAGGGTCTTCTCCGCGAAGGCTCCGATGCCGAGCGCCGGGGACAGCTCGGTGCCGTCCAGGAGGGTCATCTTCTGCTTGGCGTTGTGGGTGTTGAAGCAGTACCAGGGGCGGCCGCGCAGACAGGCGCGGCACTGGCCGCACACGGCACGCCAGTTGAGGACGACGAAGTCACCGGGGGCGACGTCGGTGACGTCGTCGCCGACGGACTCCACCACACCCGCCGCCTCGTGGCCGAGGAGGAAGGGGAAGTCGTCGTTGATCCCGCCCTGCTTGTAGTGCAGGTCGGTGTGGCAGACGCCGCACGCCTGGATCTTGACCACGGCCTCGCCGGGCCCGGGGTCCGGCACGAGGATCGTCTCGACGCGAACGGGCTCGTCCCTGCCCGGTGCGATGACTCCTTGTACCTGCTGCGCCATGCCGTGGTCTCCCATTCCGACTGCCCCGTCCGCCCGAGGATCGGGCCCGCCCACCGTACCCGGAAGGGGCTCGGCTCAAGGGGCCAGTACGTCCAGTTCGTGGAGCGCGCCCACGGCGATCTCCTTGGTCAGCCGCTCGGCGGCCGCCGCGTCGCCCTCGCGCACGGCTTCGGCGACCCGCACGTGGAGGGTGACCGCGGCGGGGTCGGGGTCCTCGAACATGACCTGGTGGTGCGTGCGGCCGGCGAGGACCTCGGCGACGACGTCGCCGAGCCGCGCGAACATCTCGTTGCCGGAGGCGTTGAGCACGATGCGGTGGAAGGCGACGTCGTGCCGGAGGTAGCCCTCCAGCTGCCCGCCGCGCGAGGTGGCGACCATGCCGAGGGCGCACTCCGTGAGTTCCGCGCACTGCTCGGCCGTGGCGTGGCGTGCGGCGAGGCCCGCCGCGACGGGCTCCACCGCGGACCGCAGGACGGTGAGGGAGCGCAGTTGCCGGGGCCGGTCCGAGCCGGCGAGACGCCACCGGATGACCTGCGGGTCGTAGACGTTCCACTCCTCGGCGGGCCGCACGGTCACGCCCACCCGGCGGCGGGACTCGACCAGGTGCATGGACTCCAGGACGCGGATCACCTCGCGTACGACGGTGCGTGAGACGTCGAAGCGCTGCGCGAGCTCGTCGGTGCGCAGGATCCTGCCGGGCGGGCTGTCACCCGCGGCGATTTCGAGACCCAGGGTGTCCAGCACATGTGTATGCAGCCCCTGGCCCTGTGTGGTCATGCTCACCAGCCTACGGTGCCACCCCGAGACCAAAAAGTACGACGTTTATGTCACAGCCTCTTGAATAAGTCATATGTAATGGGTTTCAGTAGCGCGACGGACCGATGTCGACGGACCGATGTCGATGAAGACAGCGAGGCACCGATGAGTACCCCCCACGTCGTCGTGGTGATGGGCGTAGCAGGGACCGGCAAGACCACGATCGGTCCCCTGCTCGCCGACCGGCTCGGCGTTCCCTACGCCGAGGGCGACGACTTCCACCCGCCCGCCAACATCGCGAAGATGTCCGCGGGCACCCCGCTGGAGGACGACGACCGCTGGCCCTGGCTGGACGCGGTCGGCCGGTGGGCACACGGCCGGGCGGGGCTCGGCGGTGTCGTCAGCAGCTCCGCCCTCAAGCGCGTCTACCGCGACCGGCTGCGCGCCGAGGCGCCCGGCGCCCTCTTCCTGCACCTGACGGGCGACAGGGCGCTCATCGAACGCCGGATGGCGGCCCGCAAGGGCCACTTCATGCCGACGGCCCTGCTCGACTCCCAGTTCGCCACCCTGCAGCCGCTGGAGGAGGACGAGGCCGGGGTGTCGGTCGACGTCTCCGGCACACCCGAGGAAATCACCGACCGGGCCGTCGCCGCGCTGCGCCGGCTCGAGAACTGAGGATCATCACCGTGGCAGATCTCAGCGTCGAGATGCTGGCAGCGGACGCCGTCGAACCGATCACTTCGGCCGGCAACGCGCAGCTGGGCATCGCCGTCTTGGCGGGCATAGCCGTCATCGTCCTGCTCATCACCAAGTTCAAGATGCACGCGTTCCTCGCGCTGACCATCGGCTCCCTCGCCCTCGGCTCCTTCGCGGGCGCCAATCCGGCGAAGACGATCACCAGCTTCACCGCGGGGCTCGGTTCCACGGTCGCGGGTGTCGGTGTCCTCATCGCGCTCGGCGCCATCCTGGGCAAGCTGCTCGCCGATTCGGGCGGCGCCGACCAGATCGTCGACACGATCCTCGCGAAGGCGGGCGGCCGGGCCATGCCGTGGGCGATGGTCCTCATCGCCTCGATCATCGGGCTTCCGCTCTTCTTCGAAGTCGGGATCGTGCTGATGATTCCGGTGGTGCTGCTGGTCGCCAAGCGCGGCAACTACTCCCTGATGCGGATCGGCATCCCCGCGCTCGCCGGTCTCTCCGTGATGCACGGGCTGATCCCGCCGCACCCCGGCCCGCTGGTGGCGATCGACGCTCTCGGCGCCAACCTCGGTGTCACGCTGGCCCTCGGCGTGCTCGTGGCCGTCCCGACCGTGATCATCGCCGGGCCCGTCTTCTCCCGCTACGCCGCCCGCTGGGTGGACATCGAGGCGCCGGAGAAGATGATCCCGCAGCGGCCGTCCGAGGACCTGGAGCGCCGCCCGGGCTTCGGTGCGACCCTGGCGACGATCCTGCTTCCCGTCGTCCTGATGCTGGTCAAGGCCCTCGTCGACATCGTGGTGGACGATCCCGAGAACCACGTCCAGCGGGTCACCGACGTCATCGGCTCGCCGCTGATCGCCCTGCTCGCGGCCGTCATCGTGGGCATGTTCACCCTGGGCCGCGCGGCCGGGTTCACCAAGGACCGGCTCAGCGCCACCGTGGAGAAGTCGCTCGCCCCGATCGCGGGCATCCTGCTGATCGTGGGTGCGGGCGGCGGTTTCAAGCAGACCCTCATCGATGCCGGTGTGGGCCGGATGATCCTGGAGTTCTCCGAGAACTGGTCGGTGCCGGCCCTGCTGCTCGGCTGGCTGATCGCCGTCGCGATCCGTCTGGCGACGGGTTCGGCGACCGTGGCGACCATCTCGGCGGCCGGTCTGGTCGCCCCGCTGGCCGCCGGCATGTCGTCCTCGCACACGGCGCTGCTGGTCCTCGCGGTCGGTGCGGGCTCGCTCTTCTTCAGCCACGTCAACGACGCGGGATTCTGGCTGGTGAAGGAGTACTTCGGCATGGACGTCCCGCAGACGCTGAAGACCTGGTCGGTGATGGAGACGATCATCTCCGTCGTCTCACTGGCCTTCATCCTGCTGCTGTCACTGGTGTTGTAGCCGGCGCGAGGACTCTCCCCTGCTCGTCCGGCTCCCGCCCACAGCGGGTGCCAGGACCCGGCCCGTTCGCGCGCCCGCGGCCGTCCCGTCATCAGGGGGCCGCGGGCGCATGTCGTTCCTCGGTGGGCGACGGGCTGTCAGCGCGGGTCCGCTGCCGCGCCCTCCGACGCCTTCTCCAGTTGGAAGGCCTCGTTGCCGAGCCCGATCCTCGCGTGGACCTCGGGCCTGGTGCGGCGCAGCACGGCGCCGTAGGCCAGGCCGACGACGAGTGCCAGGACGATGACGCCGGGCAGCACCCAGCCGAGCACCGAGCCGGGGCCGGAGCCGACCAGGACGTCGAAGTCCCGGACCGTGAAGACGGCTATGGCGAGGAGGGCGGCTCCCGCGAGTCCCGAGGCGACGAGGCGGGGCGCCTGGGCCCGGCCGGCTCCGCGGCGTACGAAGAACGCGATGACGGCGAAGGAGGCGGCGGCCATCAGCACGATGACTCCGAGCGCGCCGACGTTGCCCATCCAGGTGAAGAGGTGCAGGACGGGCGCCGTGGGGTCTCCGACCGGGTGGTCGTCGGCCAGCGCGAAGGCCAGCACGATGACGACGGACAACACGGACTGGAGCATGGATCCGGTGGCGGGCGCGCCGCTCGCCCTGCTGGTGCGGCCGAAGCCGGCGGGCAGCAGTCCCTCGCGGCCCATGGCGAAGGCGTAACGGGCGACGACGTTGTGGAAGCTGAGCAGCGCGGCGAACATGCCGGTCACGAACAGGACGTGCAGGACGTCGGTGAACGTGGAGCCGAGGCGCTCCTCGGTGAGGCCGAAGAGCATGCCCGGGCCCTGCTTCAGCGAGGTGTCCGCGATGGAGGACGGGCCTGCGGCGACGGTGAGCGCCCAGGAGCTGACGGCGAGGAAGAGGGCGGCGTAGCCGACGGCGAGGAACATCACCCGGGAGACGACGATCTGGGGGCGGCTGGTCTCCTCCGCGTACACCGGGGCCTGTTCGAAGCCGACGAACGCGGCGATGCAGAAGCAGAGCGCGGTGCCGAGGCCGGCTCCGGTGAGCGTCTCCGGGTTGAACGCGTGCAGGGACAGCCCTTCCGGTCCGGGTTTGCCGACGGCGGCGATGTCGAAGACCACCACGAGGGCGCACTCGACGACGAGCAGCACGCCGAGCACCTTCGCGTTGAGGTCGATCTTCAGCCAGCCGAGCACGCCGACGACGGCCACGGAGACGAGGGCCGGGACCCACCAGACCAGGTCGATGTCGAGGTAGGTGGCGAAGAGGCCGGAGACCTCGAAGCCGAGGATGCCGTAGATGCCGACCTGCATGGCGCTGTAGGCGACCAGGGCGACGAGCGAGGCACCCGCGCCGGCGGTCGGGCCGAGGCCGCGCGCGATGTAGGCGTAGAAGGCGCCGGCGTTGTGGACGTGCCGGCTCATCTCCGCGTAGCCGACGCTGAACAGCATCAGGACGAGGCCGAGGATGACGTACAGCAGGGGCTGTCCGGTGATGCCCATGACGCCGAAGACGGTCGGCATCACTCCGGCGACGACCATCAGCGGGGCGCTGGCCGCGAGGACCGACAGGAGCAGCCCCGGGGTGCCGAGCCGGTCGGCGCGCAGGGCGCGCTCCGCACCCTTGTAGGTGTTGATGCCGCCGGTGCCGTCGGCCGCCCGGCCCGTCGTGGTCCCGCTCGTATCTGATCTGCCCGTCGACATGGCGGGGGTGGTCCCTTCGTTGAGAGCAACCTGCATCACGGGGCGCCGAGCGCGTACGTGCGCGCGGCGAGGAATTCGGGGTAGGCGTCGCGGCCCGAGTACGACCAGGGGGCCTCGGTCGCATGGGGGCCGATGCGGTGGAAGAGGGCCGCCGCCTCGGCGGGCCTGCCTTCGCAGATCTTCGCGTGGGCCAGGAAGTTGAGGTCGGCGCGGTGGCGGGGGTGGTCCTCCCGTTCCCATTCGAGCCACCAGTCGAAGGCCGCCTTCATCACCTGCCGGGCGCGGCGGCCGGTCCAGTGGCCGGAGGCGGCCGGGTCGTCCTCCAGGGCTCCGGCGGCGACGAGGACGCGGTAGCGCTCCGCGTGCGCGACGACGGGGAGGACCGCGAGCGGCGAGTCGGCCGGGGCCTGTTCGGCGGCCCAGGCCGCGAAGTCGTACACCTCGTGGAGCGGGTCGCTCTCGGGGCGCGCCTCGGCGATGCCCGCGGTCATGAGGTGGTGGGCCTGGTGGTGTTCGGGGTGGCGGGCGCGGATCTCCTCGAAGTACCGGGCGACCGTCTCCTGGGTGCCATGAGTGCGCTCCAGCGCCATCAGCCCGAGCCACGGGGTGGGATCGGCCGGGTCCAGCGCCGCGGCGGTGCGGCAGGCCTCGCGGGCCCGGTCGCGCTCGTCGGCCCCGGCCCTGGGCCGCTGGGCGCGCGCCACGGCGGCGCAGGCGAGCAGCGTGGCCGCGTCGGCGCTGTCCGGTTCGGCGAGCAGCCAGTCACCGGCCCACCCGGCGGCGGACGGAACGGCGGCGAGGGTGAGCATGCGGTGGCCCCTGTGGTCCCAGTCGGTGCCCGTGGCGACGAGCAGGGAGCGGGCCCGGGTCCATCGGCCCTGGGCGAACTGACCGCGCACTTCGATGAGTTCGCCGTCGTCGAGCGCCGGGTCGAAGGTGTGGTCCGAGCGCCCGCCCCTGCGGCGGGCGCGGCCCAGGGGTGGCGGAGGCGGAGACATCCGCGGGGTTCCTTTTCCACTTCGACATGGCACGGCACATATCGATGCTGTGTGCGAGCAAACGATCGCGGACAGCAAAGCGGTAGGCAACGCTTCAAGTCAAGCGGCAGCCTGTCCCAACTACGCTTGATTAAGAAGCAGTTGGCGTCCGGACGGGTTGGACCGGTCCTTTCGTGCAGTTCGCGCCCCGGTCAGGGAAGTGACGGGTGGGGGTGAGGTGACGCGTGCCACACTGCCGCCATGGAGAACCGTGAACCGCTGAAGCCCTTCCTCCTCGCCTTTCCCGGCCCCCTGCGCGACCGGCTGGTGGCGGCGGTGCTCTCCGGCGCGAAGGTATCGACCTCCGGCCTGCTCGCCGAGTACGAGGCGGAGAAGGAGGAGCTGCCACCCGTCGGCGAACGGTCCGCGCTCATCGACTCCGCCGGGCGGGAGGTCGCCGTCGTCGAACTGACGGAGGTCCGGGTCCTGCCCCTGGGGTCGGTCGACGAACGGCACGTACGGGACGAAGGAGAAGGACACACCTCGGTGGCGGAGTGGCGGGCGGCGCACGAGGAGTTCTGGCACGGCGACGAGATGCGGGAGGCCCTCGGGGACCCGCTGTTCACCGTGGACGACGCCACGATGATCGTGGCCGAGCGGTTCCGGGTGGTGGAGCGGCTGCTGTGACGGGCAGCCGGACCGGTGTGACGGGCAGCCGTGGTCCGGACGCCCGCCACACCGGTCCAGGCGGTGCGAAGCCGCCGCGCGACGGGGGGACGCGGAGCGCCCGTCACACGGTTCGTCAGCCGACGGCCTCGGCGGCCGCGCGGCCGGCGGCACGGCCTGAGAAGATGCAGCCGCCCAGGAACGTCCCCTCCAGCGACCGGTAGCCGTGCACCCCGCCGCCGCCGAAGCCGGCCGCCTCTCCCGCCGCGTACACCCCGGGCAGCGGGGCGCCGTCCTCGGCGAGGACCCGGGAGGACAGGTCGGTCTCCAGTCCGCCCAGCGACTTGCGGGTCAGGATGTTGAGCCGGACGGCGATCAGCGGACCGGCGGCCGGGTCGAGGATGCGGTGCGGCTTCGCGGTGCGGATCAGCTTGTCGCCCAGGTAGGAGCGGGCACCGTTGATCGCCGTGATCTGCAGGTCCTTGGTGAAGGGATTGGCGATCTCGCGGTCGCGGGCGGTGATCTCGCGCCGCAGGTCGTCCTCGTCGATCAGGCCCTCGCCGGTGAGGGCGTTCATGCCCCGTACGAGCGCGCCGAGGTCCTTCTCCACGACGAAGTCGGCGCCCTTGTCCATGAAGGCCCGCACCGGCGCGGGGACGTCGGCACGCGCCCTGCCGATCACACCGCGGACGGACTTGCCCGTGAGGTCGGGGTTCTGCTCGGAGCCCGAGAGGGCGAACTCCTTGCCGATGATCTTCTGGTCGAGGACGAACCAGGTGTAGCCGTGCCCGGACCGCATGATGTGTTCGAGGGTGCCCAGCGTGTCGAAGCCCGGGAAGAGCGGCACCGGCAGGCGCTTGCCGCGGGCGTCCAGCCAGAGCGAGGACGGGCCGGGCAGGATCCGGATGCCGTGCTTGCCCCAGATCGGGTCCCAGTTCTCGATGCCCTCGGTGTAGTGCCACATGCGGTCGCGGTTGATGTGGCGGGCGCCCGCCTTCTCCGCGATGCCCAGCATCAGCCCGTCGACGTGGGCGGGGACCCCGGAGAGCATCTTCTCCGGCGGGGTACCCAGCCGCTCGGGCCACTGGGAGCGCACGAGGTCGTGGTTCCCGCCGATGCCTCCGGAGGTGACGATCACGGCCTGGGCCCGCAGCTCGAAGGCCCCCGCGACCTCGCGGCTGCTCGCGGTGCCCCGCTCGGCGCCGCTGTCCGCGAGGATCTCACCGGTGACGGTGTCAACCGCTCCGGCGGAGCGGCCGAGCCCGGTCACCCGGTGGCGGAAGCGCGGCCGGACGAGGCCCTTGGCGATGCCCTCGCGGACCCGCCGCTCGAAGGGCGCGACGACCCCCGGACCGGTGCCCCAGGTGATGTGGAAGCGGGGTACGGAGTTGCCGTGCCCCGTGGCGTCGTAGCCGCCGCGCTCCGCCCAGCCGACGACGGGGAAGAAGCGCAGCCCCTGGGCGTGCAGCCAGGACCGCTTCTCCCCCGCGGCGAAGTCCACGTACGCCTCGGCCCACCGCCGCGGCCAGTCGTCCTCCTCGCGGTCGAAGCCCGCCGTGCCGTACCAGTCCTGCAGGGCCAGCTCCCGGCTGTCCTTGATCCGCATGCGGCGCTGCTCGGGCGAGTCGACGAGGAAGAGCCCGCCGAAGGACCAGTGCGCCTGCCCGCCGATGGACTGCTCGGGCTCCTGGTCGAGGAGGATGACGGTGCGGCCCGCGTCGACGAGCTCGGCGGTGGCGACGAGCCCCGCCAGTCCTGCCCCGATCACGATCACATCAGCGTCGTACGCCATGGGTTCCATCCTTCGGGGCTGTGCGGGGCGGGAGGCGGGGCGAAGTTACTTGTGGGTCAGATCTTCTGTACGTGCCGCGCCCGCGTCAACCGTCCGGTCGACGCCGGCTTCACGTCTCCGATACAGCCGCAGGGCTATCGTCGGACCGTGTCCTTGCTGGTGATCGCCCTTTCCGTGGCTGCGGCGTGCTGTGCGGGCTTCGGTTTCGTCCTGCAGCAGGACGCGGCCCGCCACGCGCCGCCGAGCGATTTCCTCTCGCCCCGGCTGCTGCTGGACCTGATGAGGGTGCCGAGCTGGCTGGCCGGCATCGGCCTGATGATCTGCGGCATGGTCCTGGGGGCACTGGCGCTCGGGCGGGGCGAGGTGTCGGTCGTCGAACCGCTGCTGGCCACCAATCTGCTCTTCGCGCTCGCCCTCTCGCGCTTCCTCACCGGACAGCGTCTCGGCCGCCAGGGCTGGGGCGGTCTCTGGCTGCTGGCCGGCGGCGTCACCGCGTTCCTGCTGGCCGGCCAGCCGCGCGGCGGCGAGGCGGTGACGGAACCGCTCCGGCACTGGCTGGTGATCGGTCTGGTGGTCGGGCTCGCGCTGGCCCTGACCGCCTTCGCCAGACACCCGCGCATGCCGTGGACCCCCACGCTGCTGGGCCTGGCGGGGGGTCTGCTGTACGGGCTCCAGGACGCCCTGACCCGGGTCTGCGTCCTGCGGCTGGAGGAGGGCGGGTGGGCGGCGCTGTTCACGGGCTGGCAGCCGTACGCCCTCGTCGTGCTGGGTGTGACCAGCCTGATCCTCGTCCAGAGCGCGTTCGAGGCGGGCCCGCTGCGGATGTCTCTGCCGGCGCTGACCGCGGCCCAGCCGCTGGCCGGGATCGTCTGCGGGATCGGCTTCCTCGGCGACCAGGTGCGCACCGACACCGGGGCGCTGGCCTGGCAGGCCGCGGGGCTGGCGGCGATCGTGGCCGGGATCGTGCTGCTGGGGCTGCACCCGGCCATGCCGGCGGGGAAGGAGAAGCACGGTTCCACGGCCGCCGACCGGTTGATGTTGGATGGAAGGCATGAATCCGGCTGACGAGCTACTGGACATCGTCGACGAGAACGACGAGGTCGTCGGACAGGCGACACGCGGTGAGGCGACCGCGCGCGGGCTGCGCCACCGCTGCGTCTTCATCGAGGCGCGGGACGGCGCGGGCCGCCTGTTCGTGCACCGCAGAACGGCGACGAAGCTCGTCTTCCCCTCGCACTACGACATGTTCGTCGGCGGCGTCGTCGGCGCCGGCGAGTCCTACGACGCGGCCGCGCTGCGTGAGGCCGAGGAGGAGCTGGGGGTGTCGGGGCTCCCCCGCCCGACACCGCTGTTCAGGTTCCTCTACGAGGGCGACGGGCACAGCTGGTGGTCGTACGTGTACGAGGTGCGCTGCGAACTGCCCGTATTGCCGCAGCGCGAGGAGGTCGCCTGGCACACCTTCCTGACGGACTCGGAGCTGTCGGAGCGGCTGTCCGGCTGGACCTGGGTGCCGGACGGGCTGGAGACGTACCACCGGCTGCGGGCCTTCCGGGCGGGCTCGCCGGGCGCGCGCGGGTGAGCGGCTTCGTGCGGGGGCTGCGGCTGTGGTTCGCGCCGGAGCGGATCCGCGAGGAGGGGGACACACCGGACTACCGCTTCTCCCTGGCCAACGAGCGCACCTTCCTGGCCTGGATCCGGACCGCACTCGCACTGATCGGCGGCGGTTTCGCGGTCGACCAGTTCCTGCCGGACCTGGCATGGGGCGTCCGGGCGGGCCTCGCCCTCGGGCTGCTCGCGGCGGGGGTGCTCTGCGCGCTCCGGGCGGTGGACCACTGGGTGAGGTGCGAACGGGCCATGCGGCGCGGCGAGGATCTGCCCGCATCACGCTTCCCCGCGCTGCTGAGCCTGGTCGTCGCCGTGGTGGCGGTCGCGATGGTGGTGGTCGTCCTGTTCGGCTGGGAGGGCCGGTGACCGGACCGCCGCGCGATCCGGGTCTCCAGCCGGAACGGACGCGGCTCGCATGGCGGCGCACCACGCTGGCGTGCACCGTGGTGGGTCTGCTGGCGGGCCGGCAGGCCCTGCACGGCGGGGCGCGGCCGGCCGGTGTGCTCGCGGTGGCGCTGAGTCTGGCGGCCTGGCTGGGCTTCCTCGCGGTGGCACACCGCCGGGTCACGGGCATGGGCAGCGCACGGCCCGTCCCCCTGTCGCCGCGCCAGGCGCTGACGGCGGCCGGGTGCACCGTCGCGCTCGCGGTGTTCGGCGTCGCCACGCTCCTCTGACCGGCCGCACGTCCGGGCCACCGGCCCTCGACGGCGCCCGGCGGACCGCCAGGGGCCGGCCGGCACCCGGCACGGGGAGCCGGAGATCACGTGGCCGATTCCGGGCGGACACTGGACGACATACCGACTGGTCGGCATCATGGTGCCGATCGTTCAACCGCCCCGGAGGTGCGCACCATGAGCCCAGTCCACCCGCCAGGTCTCGACCTGGACCTGCTGCGCGGCCATCTCGACCGTGAGCGGCCGGGGCTGGCCGGCGGGCCGCTCGACGCACGGGTCGTCGAGGGCGGACGCTCGAACCTCACCTACGTCGTCACCGACGGCTCCGGGCAGTGGGTCGTGCGCAGGCCGCCGCTGGGTCACGTCCTCGCCACCGCCCACGACATGAAGCGCGAGCACCGGGTGATCAGCGCTCTGCACCCGACGGCGGTCCCGGTGCCGAGGCCGCTCCTGCTCTGCGAGGACGACTCGGTCATCGGCGCGCCCTTCTACGTCATGGAGTACGTCGAGGGGACGCCGTACCGCACCGCCGAGCAGCTCGCCCCACTCGGCGCGGAACGCACCCGCGCCGTGGTCCTGGGGCTCGTCGACACCCTGGTCGACCTGCACGCGGTGGATCCCGCGAGCGTCGGCCTGGGCGGCTTCGGGCGCCCGGACGGCTTCCTCGACCGGCAGCTGCGGCGCTGGGGGAAGCAGCTGGACGCGTCCCGCAACCGCGAACTCCCCGGCATCGACGAGCTGCACGCCTCGCTCGGCCGGGAGCTCCCCGCCTCCGCCGCCCCCACCGTCGTGCACGGCGACTACCGCCTGGACAACGTGCTGATCGGCGACGACGACCGCATCAAGGCCGTGCTGGACTGGGAGATGTCGACGCTCGGCGACCCGCTGACGGATCTCGGCCTGCTGGTGATGTACAGCTCCGACCTGGACCTGCCCGAGTCACCGGTCTCCACGACCAGCGGAGCGGCGGGCCACCCCGGCCCCGCCGAGCTGATCGCGCGCTATGCGGAGCGCTCCGGCCGTGACACCTCCGCCATCTCCTGGTACACGGCGTTCGCGTGGTTCAAGCTCGCCGTGATCCTCGAGGGCATCCACTACCGCTACACGCTGGGCCAGACGGTCGGTGCGGGCTTCGACCGCATCGGCGACCTGGTCCCCGTCTTCATCGCGCACGGCCTCACCACCCTCCAGGAAGGCTGACCACACCGTGGACTTCGCATTCGACGCCCGTACCGAGGAGCTGCGCACCCGGCTGCTCGCGTTCATGGACGAGCACGTGTACCCCGCCGAGGAGGTCGCCGAGGAGCAGCGCGCACGGCTCGCCTCGCCGTGGGACACCCCCCGGATCGTCGAGGACCTCAAGGCGGAGGCGCGCAGGCGGGGCCTGTGGAACCTCTTCCTCCCGGACGCGGAGTACGGCGCCGGGCTGACGAACCTCCAGTACGCCCCGCTCGCCGAGATCACCGGCCGCAGCCCTCATCTGGCACCGACGGCGCTGAACTGCGCGGCCCCGGACACCGGGAACATGGAGGTGCTCTCCCAGTTCGGATCGGACGCGCAGAAGAAGCAGTGGCTGGAGCCGCTGCTGGCCGGGGAGATCCGCTCGGCGTTCGCGATGACGGAGCCGGAGGTGGCTTCCTCGGACGCCACGAACATCGAGACGCGGATCGCACGCGACGGCGACTCCTATGTGATCAACGGGCGCAAGTGGTACATCTCCGGGGCGATGAACCCGGACTGCGCGGTCTTCATCGTGATGGGCAAGACGGACCCGGACGGCGAGGACATCCGCCGCCAGCAGTCGATGGTCCTCGTCCCGCGCGACACCCCGGGCCTGGAGGTCCGGCGGGCGATGCGGGTGTACGGCTACGAGGACCATTCGCACGGAGGCCACGCCGAGGTCGTGTTCACGGACGTCCGCGTGCCGGTCTCGAACCTGGTCGGCGAGGAGGGCGGCGGCTTCGCCATCGCCCAGGCCCGACTGGGTCCCGGCCGTATCCACCACTGCATGCGGCTGATCGGGATGGCCGAGCGCGCGATCGAGCTGATGTGCAGGCGGGCCGTCGCCCGCAACGCCTTCGGCAAGCCGCTCGCACAGCAGGGCGTCGTCCAGAACTGGATCGCGGACGCCCGGGTGACGGTGGAGCAGCTGCGGCTGCTGGTGCTGAAGACGGCCTGGCTGATGGACACGGTGGGCAACCGCGGGGCGCACACCGAGATCCAGTCGATCAAGATCGCCACCCCGCGCGCGGTCTGCGACATCCTCGACCGGGCGGTCCAGCTGTACGGCGCCGGGGGTGTCAGCCAGGACTTTCCGCTGGCCGAACTCTGGGCCTCGGCGCGGACGCTGCGGCTGGCGGACGGCCCCGACGAGGTGCACCAGCGGTCGCTGGCGCGGCGGGAGATCAAGAAGTACCTCTGAACCGGTGGGGGAGGCGCCCGTGGAGCGCCTCCCCCTCGGGTCAGAAGGTGAGCTGCCAGCTGTCGATGTAACCCGTGTCCTGCGCGGCGACATCCCTGACCTGGAGCTTCCAGGTGCCGTTGGCGACCTCGCTCGACGCGTTGACCGTGTACGTCGCGATCACGTTGTCGGCGGAGTCGCTGCTGCTGGAGTTCTTCAGCCGGTAGGCCGTGCCGTCGGGGGCGAGGAGGTCGACGACGAGGTCACCGCGGTAGGTGTGCTTGATGTCCACACCGACCTTCAGCGCGGACGGGGCGTTGCCCGTGCGCCCGGTCACCGCGACCGGCGAGGTCACCGCGGCGCCGTTGTCGGGCACGTTGAAGTTGGCGGCGTTGCTGAAGACCGTCCCGGTCGGCGGGGTGACCGTCCCGGCGGACAGGGTCCACACCGCGTGGGCCACCGCGTCGCTGTTGCGGTCGAGGGCCGTGTCGTTGATGTTCGTCGTCGTGTCGCACGACGAGTGGTAGCAGCGGTCGAAGGACTGGCCGGCCGTGCCGCCCCACTTCTGGGCCTGCGCGCTCGTCTTCGTGTAGTCCGCCCCCGAGAACAGGCCGCCCACCGGGACGCCCGCGCTCTTGAACGGGGCGTGGTCGGAACGCCCGTCGCCCTCGGTCTCGATCTCCGTGGGTATCGACAGACCCGCGTAGTAGTCCTTGAAGGTCTGCTCGATGACCGGGTCGTCGTCGTAGACGAAGTAGCCCGGGTTGGGCGAGCCGATCATGTCGAAGTTGAGGTAGCCGGCGAGCTTGGAACGCTCGGTGGAGGCCAGGTTGTTGACGTAGTACTTCGATCCGACGAGGCCCAGCTCCTCGGCTCCCCACCAGGCGAAGCGCAGGTGCTTGTCGGGCGCGAGCTGTGCCCGGGAGACCGCGAGGGCGGTTTCGAGCACCGCCGCCGATCCGGAACCGTTGTCGTTGATCCCGGCCCCGGAGGTCACCGAGTCGAGGTGCGAGCCGGCCATGAGGACGCTGTTCGGATCACCGCCCGGCCAGTCGGCTATGAGGTTGTAGCCGGTGGCGCCGCCGGAGGTGAACTGCTGGAGCGCGGTGGTGTATCCGGCCGCGTCCAGCTTGGCCTTCACGTAGTCGACGGACGCCTTGTAACCGGTGCGCCCGTGGGCCCGGTTGCCGCCGTTGGCGGTGGCGATCGACTGCAGCTGGGTGAGGTGCGCCTTGACGTTGGCGAGCGGTATGTCGGGGGCGGCCGCGACCTTCGCGGGTGCGGCCTGGACGGCAGGCGCGGCGGTCGCCAGCAGAGCAGCGGCGGCGACCGCAGCGGCGGGCAGGAGTGTGCGTCTGACAGGTCTCATCGAGGGCTCCGGATTCCGTTCGGGGACTGACGGAACGTGCGGGGGGTCCCAGGGCGGTGCACGGCCCTGGACCTGGAGCGGTAGGGCTGGAAGCGCGCCCCCGATGCTCGGGTAGATGACCGAGTACCGTCAAGGGTGGGATTCGGACAGGAGCGTTCGCTGACCGGACACCACATCTCCTGGAGCCGACTCACGCGTGTGCCGGAGCGTCTGACGGCAGGCCACGCGCCGGGGGCGCTCAGCCGTGGTGTTCTGCCTGCTCAGCGCGCTTCACGCGCCGTCGTCAGGCCTCTTGGCGGGGTGCGCCGGTGGCCGCACACTCCGAATGGGCTCGCAGCCGGGCAGCCCCGCCCACGAAGTCCACGTAGCGTGAAACGAGAGGCCCACCATGCTCCCGCTCCGCCTGTCGGCCGCTTCCCTGTCCGCCGCGGCCCTCCTGCTGGCCGCCGCCTCGACCACCGCGGTCGCCCACCCGAACGACGCGAGGACGCACGACACGAAGACGCACACCACCGTGCCGGACATCGCCGGCGGAGGCTTCGAGACGCCCGTCGTCCCTGCTCCGTCCCCCTTCACCACCTACCTCGGCGAACAGGCCGTCGGCCCCTGGACAGCGGGCGGCCACAGCGTGGACCTCACCTCCGACCGCCTGTGGGACGCCGCCGAGGGCAGCCAGTCGCTGGACCTCAACGGCAGCATGTCCGGCAGTGTCTCGCAGGAGATATCGACGCACCCCCTGACCTCGTACGTCGTCAGTTTCCAGCTGGCGGGCAACCCCGCGTGGGCTCCCGCGCTGAAGACGGGTGAACTCAGGGTCGACGGCGTCCCGGTGAAGACGTTCGCCTTCGACATCACGGGCCACGGTTTCCGGAACATGGGCTGGACCCGGCAGACCGCCGTCTTCACCAACCTCCTGAAGAACTCCGTCACCCTCACCTTCGCCGGCACCAGTCCCGGGGTCGGCGGACCCGTCATCGACGACGTGCGGGTCCAGAGCTGTCTGCTGGTGCTCTGTCCGCCCGTCTCCTGATGCCGGATCGCCGGGGACACACGGTCCTGCGGAGCCCGCAGCGCCGACGGCCCGATGACGAGCCCGGCCGGTCAGCAACGCGCGCGCCCGGCTGACCGGGCGGGCGGCCCCTCGTCATGCGCCGGCTTCCGGCGGCGGGGCGGGCACCAGGGGACCTTCAGGGACGCAGCGCCCGCAGCAGCAGGTCCGCCAGGTGGCCGGCGACCTCCTGCTGGGTGAGCGGGCCGTCCGGGCGGTACCACGTGGAGAGGTGGTGCACCGAGCCGAAGTGGTAGTCGACGACCAGGTCGGCCGGGGTCGCGGAGGAGAAGACCCCCGACCGCTGCCCCTCCTCGATCAGCGCCCGGAAGCGCTCGTGGTAGCGGCGGCGTTCGATCCGCACCTGCTTGTTCTTCTCCGGGCTCAGGTGGTGCATGGAGCGGAAGAAGATCGAGGCGTCGTCGAGGTTGTCGATGGTCGTGACGACGACGTCGGCGGCGGCGTCCCTCAGTCGCTCCTCGACGGGCGCCTCGGCGTCGGCGAACGCGTCGAGGCGCTCCTGCTGGAGCCGCAGCACCCGGGCGTAGACCTCCTGGAGGAGGTCCTCCTTGGAGCCGAAGTAGTGGTAAAGGGCGCCCTTGGTGACCCCCGCCGCCTCGACGATCTCCTGGACGGAGGTGCGGTCGTAGCCGCGCTCCGCGAAGAGGCGGGTGGCGGCGGCCAGCAGCCTCTGGGGGACGGGCACACCGTCCCCGTCCGTCGCCTTGGCCATTGCCGCCACCTGCCCTCTCGTACCGCGCGTGAACCGTTCTACCGGGGGGAACGCAGTTCCCGCCTCAGGATCTTCCCACTCGCCGTCTTGGGAAGTTCGGTCAGGATCTCCACTTCGCGGGGGTACTTGTACGCGGCCAGCCGCTCCTTGCAGTACGCGCCGAGCTCGGCGCCGTCCGCCACGGCTCCCGGGCGCAGGCTGACGTAGGCCCGGACCGTCTCGCCGCGGTAGGCGTCGGGGACACCCACGACGGCGGCCTCGCGCACGGCCGGGTGGGTGTAGAGGACGTCCTCCACCTCGCGCGGCCAGACCTTGAATCCGGAGGCGTTGATCATGTCCTTCTTGCGGTCGACGACGTACAGCCAGCCCGCGGAGTCCATGAAGCCGATGTCGCCGGTGCGCAGTTCCCCGCCGGGGAAGGCCGCCTCGGTGGCCTCGGGCAGGTTCCAGTAGCCGGAGACGACCTGCGGACCGCGTACGGCGATCTCGCCCTGCTCGCCGAACGGGACGTCGTCGCCCTTCTCGTCGATGATCCGCACCAGCGTGTCGGGCCCGGGGACGCCGACCGACAGGGTTCCGGACACGGGGTCTACGGGCGCCTCGTGCTCCGGTGGCACGGAGGCGCAGGGCGCGGTGCACTCGGTGAGCCCGTAGCCGTTGCGGATGTACGGGCCGAAGCCCTCGCGGAACTTCTCGACCAGCGCCGGCGGCAGGGGGGCGCCGCCGGAGGAGATCACCTGGAACGAGGCGAAGTGCTCCCGGGTGACGTCCGGGTGAGCCGCGAGCGCCATGAAGGCGGTCGAGGGGCCCACGGTGTAGGCGGGGCGGTGCTCGGCGAAGGCCTCCAGGACGACGCCGGCCTCGAAGCGATAGGCGAGGACCAGGGTTCCGGCGTTCGCGATGCAGGCGGCGAGCTGGCACACCATGCCCGTGATGTGGAAGAGCGGTGCGAGGGCGAAGTAGGCCGAACCCTCGGCGATGGGGTGGCCGGCGCGCTGCCGCTCCGCGTTGACCATGATGTTGCCGTGGGAGTTCATGGCGCCCTTGGGGGTGCCGCTCGTCCCGGACGTGTAGCTGATCAGGGCGGTGTCGGCGGCGGTGAGTTCCCGGTCCGCGGGGGCGGCGAGGCCCCGGCGGGCCACGTCCAGCAGGTCGTCGGCCCAGTCGTCCGGGCCGGGCGCGGGCATCCGCTCGACGTTCAGGACGCGCGGGTCGTCGGCCGACTGGAGGTCGAGCTCGCAGGCGGTGACCGCGATCCGCACGGCCGGGGCGGCCTCGGCCGTGGCCCGCAGGTAGGACGCCCAGGCCCGGTCGGAGCAGATCAGCGCGGCGGCCTGCGCGTCCTTCAGCACGTGCCCGACCTCGCCGGACTTGTACATCGGGTTCAGCGGCACGACCGTCGCTCCGGCCTTCCAGGCGCCGAGCAGGGCGATCACGAAGTGCGGGGTGTTCTGCAGCATGATCGCCACCCGGTCGCCGCGCTCCAGTCCCCCGGCCGCCAGGTGTCCGGCCACGGAGTCCGAGAGCGCGTCGGCCTCGCGGTAGCCGATGCGTCCGTCGAAATAGGCGAGCGCGGTGTGCTCCGGGGCCCGCCCGACGGCGGCGCGGAAGGCGTGCACCACGGTCTCGGCGGGGTGCACGGGGGCCAGCTGGGCCTCGCTGAGCAGTGCCGTCCAGGGCTTCGCCGCGTAGATCGACTCGGTCATGCTCCGGCCTCCTCCCACTTCTGCTGCAGGTGGTTCATGCTCCCGATCCAGTGGTCGGGGTCCTTGGCCCGGGCGCGGTAGTAGCCGGCCACCTCCGGGTGCGGCAGCACCAGGAAGCGGTCCTGCTCCATGGCCTCGAACAGCGCGTCGGCGACCGCTTCCGGTTCGATCGCGGTGGGCGCGAGGACGAGGTCCCCGGCCGATCCGGCGGCCGCGAGCATGTCCGTGCGCACCCCCTGGGGGCAGATCGCGTGGACCTTGACGCCGCGGTGCCGGTAGGTCAGGGAGAGCCATTCGGCGAAGGCGACGGCGCCGTGCTTGGACACGCTGTACGGAGCCGCCCCGATCATCGTGAGCAGACCCGCCGCCGACGCGGTGGAGACGAAACGGCCGCTGCCGCGCTCCAGCCAGTCCGGCAGCAGGGCCTTTGCCGCGCGGACGTGCGCCATCACGTTGACGTCCCAGGCCGCCGCCCACACCTCCTCGTCGGCGAAGGCGTCGCCTCCCGAGGCGAGACCGGCGTTGGCGCAGTAGACGTCCACCGTGCCGCCGAGGGCTTCGCGTGCGGCGTCCACGACCGTGGACGCGTCGCCGGCCACGACGGTGCCGCCGATCTCCTCCGCGAGGGCCTGGACCCGGTCCGCCTTCAGGTCGTTGACGACGACCCGAGCGCCCTCCGCGGCGAATCTGCGGGCCAGGGCGGCTCCGATGCCGCCTCCGGCTCCGGTCACCACTACTCCTGCGCCCTGCACCGTACTCATCGGTCCCGCCTTTCCCGTCCGTCCTACCCGGCAGACTAACCAGTCGGTATGTGATCCGGGAAGGGGCCTGGGGCAGGACTGGGAATCTGCCCAGTCCCAGGCGTTCCGTGTAGACCACACCCGCGCTAGCGTGCCTGACCATGGCAGTCGTCGCGATCATGGAGGTAGTGGAATGACCCTGTCCAGGCGTGGTGTGCTGGCCGCCGGCGGAGCGATCGGGGCCCTCGCGGCCGCCGCGGCCGGGCCAGGGACGGCCGCGGCGGCGGGCCGGGGGCACGGAGCCGGGCGCGGCGGTGTCCGCACCGGCTTCGACCGGCTGGCCGCCGACGGTTACCGGATGCTGGCCGGGGAGAAGGTCGGCATCGTCACGAACCCGACCGGGATCACCTCGGACGTCCGGCACATCGTCGACGTGATGCACCCCGACGACCGGGTGAACCTGACCGCGGTCTTCGGACCCGAGCACGGCTTCCGCGGGACGGCGCAGGCGGGCGGTTCCGAGGGGCGCTACGACGACCCCGCGACGGGGCTCCCGGTCTACGACACGTATCTGAAGAGCGGGCAGGCGCTCGCCGACATCTTCACGGCCTCCGGGGTCGACACCGTGGTGTTCGACATCCAGGACGCGGGGGCCCGCTTCTACACGTACATCTGGACGCTGTACGACTGCATGGAGGCGGCGGCGCTCGCGGGCAAGCGGTTCGTCGTGCTGGACCGGCCCAACCCGGTCACCGGCCGCGCCGCCCTGGGGCCCGTGCTCGACCGGGCCTTCGCCTCGTTCGTGGGCCGCCGGGAGATCTCCCAGGCGCACGGTATGACGGTCGCGGAGCTGGCGCTGCTCTTCAACTCCGAGTTCCTGGCGGACCGCCCCGTGGAGCTGGACGTCGTGAAGATGTCGGGGTGGCGGCGCGGCGACTTCTTCGACGCGACGGGTCTGCCGTGGGTCCCGCCGAGCCCCAACATGCCGACCCCGGAGACGGCGCTGGTCTACTCGGGTACGTGTCTGTTCGAAGGCACGCTCCTGTCCGAGGGCCGGGGCACGACGCGGCCCTTCGAGCTGCTGGGAGCGGAAGGCGTCGACCACCGCTGGGCGGCCGCCGCGAACGCGCTGGAGCTGCCCGGGGTGGCGTTCCGCGAGGCCTACTTCACGCCGACGTTCTCCAAGTTCCAGGGGAAGACGGTGGGCGGGGTGCAGGTGCACGTCCAGGACCGGGAGGTCTTCGACCCGGTGCGCACCGGGATCGGCCTGCTGGTGACGGCGAAGCGGACCTGGAGCGGCTTCGGCTGGCGTCCCGACAACGCGATCGACCGGCTCTCGGGCAACACGCGGGTGCGCACGATGATCGACGCGGGGGCCGGCACCGACGAGGTCGTGGGGGCGTGGCAGGCCGACCTGGCGGCGTTCCGGAAGACGCGGCGGGAGTACCTGCTGTACCGGTGAGCGGCCGGCCGGCGGCGCACGGAGGCGGGGTGGTGCGGGGCGTCCCGTACCACCCCGCCTCCGTGTCAGCTCACTTGCGGAAGTAGCCGGTGACGTCCGCGATCAGGTCCAGGGTGCCGGAACGGTTGTAGAAGCTCACCTTGCCGTTCACCACGGGCACGATCACCAGATTCGCGGCCGTCTCGCCCTTCACGAGGTTCAGGTTCGACGCGCTGGTGCGTTCCGTGCCGTCCGGATAGACCGACACGTAACTCGTCGTCCCGGTCACGTTCGTCGCCGTCACGTTCAGCACGACCGCCGTGACACCCTCCGCCGGCACACCGTCGACACCGGCGACCTGCAGGGTCACCACACCGTCCGCACCGACCGGCGCCTTCGGCACACCCAGACCCGCACGCGTGTCCATCACTCGCTTCGGACCCAGGTTGACGTGCGAGGCGCCACCGTCGCCGGAGGCGAAGTAGCCGGTGATGTCGGCGATCAGGTCCAGGGTGCCGGAGCGGTTGTAGAAGTTCACCCTGCCGTTCACGACCGGCACGATCACCAGGTTCGGAGCGGTCTGCCCCTGCACGAGGTTCAGGTTCGACGCGCTGGTGCGTTCCGTGCCGTCCGGATAGACCGACACGTAACTCGTCGTCCCGGTCACGTTCGTCGCCGTCACGTTCAGCACGACCGCCGTGACACCCTCCGCCGGCACACCGTCGACACCGGCGACCTGCAGGGTCACCACACCGTCCGCACCGACCGGCGCCTTCGGCACACCCAGACCCGCACGCGTGTCCATCAGACGCTTCGGACCCAGGTTGACGTGCGTGGCCCCCTCACCGACCGAGGTGAAGTAGCCGGTGACGTCCGCGATCAGGTCCAGGGTGCCGGAGCGGTTGTAGAAGCTCACCCTGCCGTTCACGACCGGCACGATCACCAGGTTCGGAGCCGTCTGCCCCTTCACCAGGTTCAGGTTCGACGCGCTGGTCCTCGTCGTGCCGTCCGGATAGACCGACACGTAACTCGTCGTCCCGGTCACGTTCGTCGCCGTCACGTTCAGCACGACGGCGCCGACGCCGGTGGACGGGATGCCGTTGGAACCGGTCACCTGAAGCGTGACCACTCCGTCCGCGCCGACCGGCGCCTTCGGCACCCCGAGGCCCGCGCGGGTGTCCATCACGCGCTCGGGGGTCACGGGTACGAACTTCTTCGGGCTCGGGACGTTCACGTTCACCGCTGAGGTGACGGCGGTCCTGCCCGACTGGTGCACGGCCTTCACCTCGATCCTGTGGGCGCCCGGGACGAGTGTCGTGGACGCGGAGCGGGCACTGCCCGCGACGGTCGCCACGGTGCGGCCGTCGACAAGGAGCTCGAAGCCGCTGATGAGCGAACTCGGGGTGTCCGTGGACCAGTTCAGCGAGACGGGACCGGGGGTCTCGTAGCCGGAGTCGACGGCGAACGCCCCGCCTCCGACCGACGTGACCTTGAGCGCCTGCACGGGTCCGGCGGCCAGCGTGCGGATGGCCGGAAGCTGCGGGTAGAGCTTCATCCCGGGACATTCGGTGTTGAATCCGTCCCGGTGTCCCGAGATCTGCCCGAAGGAGTACGACTGCCCGGCGACGAAGTCCTTGCCGGCGTAGTTCTTCTGCGTGGCGCCGGCCACCAGGGTGGTCTCGCCGGCCGGGTCACCGCCGTACTGCCCGAGCTTGTACGCCGCGACCCGCGCGGTCGCCTCGAGAGCGGCGGCCGACGCACCGGCGGCCGTGTAGTCGCCGATGATCGCGACACTGGTCGACTCGCTGTTGAAGCCGTAGGTGTGCGCGCCCATGACGGGCTGGTCGATGCCGCCCTGACGCCCCTCGAAGATCGCCCCGCACTTGTCGACCAGGAAGTTGTAGCCGAGGTCGCGCCAGCCGTTCGTCTTCACGTGGTAGACGTGCAGGGCCCGCACGACGGCCGCGGAGTCGGCGCAGTTGTAGGCCCCGTCCGTGGTGTGGTGGACGAAGACGGCCTTGATGACGCCCTTCTCGAGGTAGGTCGGACCCTCGTCGTTCAGCGACTCGTCGGCACCCCACTGGGCACGGGTGACGACCGGCGGCTGAGGAACCGTCGACGGGGGGCCCGGGTCGACCGCAGAGGGTGCTGAGGCCGCGGCCCCGTCCCGTGCCGGACTCCCGCCGGCCACCGGGTCGATCATGTCGAGCCGGAGCCCGGCCGGAAGGGTGCCGGAGGCCGCGCCGTCGCCGACCCGCACCTCGGCGCCGTCGGAGCGGCCGACCCAGACGGGCTCGGTGGAGCCGCGCTCGGAGGGACGTTCGCCGTCGAGGCCGGGCCGGTACGGCTCCAGGGTGATCCAGTCGGACCATTCCCCGGTCTCCGCGCTGCGGGTCCTCGCCTCGATCCTGCCGTCGACCTCGGCGTCGGCGTCGGGCCAGGACACGCCCAGCATGCCGAACGGCTGCGTCATACGCCGTGAGAGGGCGGCCTCTCCCCGCCCCTCTGACTTCAGGGCGAGCCGGTGCACCTCGCTCCTGACCGGGCCGTCCCGGTCCGCCGCGGCACTGTATGCGGCCGGCAGGCCTTCGTTCCGCGGGTCTTCGGCGGCGGCGCCGTTCGCCGCGTTCTGGAACCCCAGAACGGCGATGACTCCGAGTGCGGCGGCCACAGCCGTCCCGCGTACCCGATTCACTCTCAAGTTGTCCCCACCCCTTGATGCAGCTTGATCGAACTGCGCATCCTACGGCCCCAAGGCCCCGGACGCCCGCGGGTATCCGGCTCCCCCGGGAACGCGCCTCCCCGTACCGCCGTGAACAACAGCGGTACAGGGAGGCATTTCTGTTGATGCGTCAGATAACGACCGGGTGCTGCGGGTGCCGCTCAGCGGTGGGAGGGGAACTCCACGACCTGCTGGTACGTCGGCCGGTTCTGCCAGTGGATCGACTTGTGCGAGATGCCGCCCAGCGGACGGTGCACGATCGAGTCGGTGCACCACTGCTCGCCGGCCTTGCAGCTGTCGTCACCCGGGTAGACCGTGGCCGCGGGCACGGCAACCGCGTCCTTCAGGGTGGCGAGCAGTGCGGCACGGCAGGCGCCGAGGTCGCCGCCCCCGCAGTACGTCTTCGCCAGCGGCCCCTTGACGGTCTGCCCGAGGACCTGGCGCAGGTCCTTGTCGGCGAAGCCCCACCAGCCGTACTGGAACGCGGAGCCGCTGTGCGCGCCGCTCGGGCCGTGGCTCGCGGCCGGGGACTCGTCCGTGGCCAGGTTCGCGGTGAGCGCGGTCCAGAGGCCGTCGCCCAGCCCGGGACGGAACTCCGCCTCGACCAGCTTCGGCCACCACGCGTCCATGATCCGTACCGCGTCGGCGTGCGTGTACGTGTGCGATCCGGGGCTGGTCTCCTTGCGCTGCGCCCCGGCGGCCCGCCACGAGTCCAGCTGCTGCACCGCCGTGTTGAGCGCCGGGTCGGTGACGGGCTGGGAGCGCAGCACCTTCAGCAGTTCGGGCAGCAGTTGCTCACCGCGCAGGTCGGTGAGCGCGGCCTCGGCCATGGCACGGGTGAGGGAGGCGCGGGTCACGCCGCCGGCCTCGACCAGTGCGGAGACCCGGTCGTCGAGGAGGTCGCCCCGGTGCACGGCGCCGAATCCGAACGCCGCCGTGGAGTAGTCCTTGGCCTGCCGGTTGTTCCACGAGATGTAGTAGTCCTGGCCGCTGGACTGCGGGTGTTCGGCGAACGGGGTGTAGTCGGTGGTGTTGGCCGCCGGGTCGTAGCCCCGCCACTCGTACGCCTGCTCGGCCTTGACGGGCAGAGCGGCGTCGACGCCGGCGGCGCGCACCGGGTTCATGCCGCTGTTGTAGTAGGCCGCGGTGCGCGAGTCCGCGTAGAACCAGTTGAAGGCGTAGTCGATGTGGCTCGCCGCCCGCTGGAAGGAGGCCGCGTCCGTCACGTACGCGGGGTCGTTGAGCAGCTGGAAGCCGATGATCGAGTCGGCCTCGTGGCGGTAGGTGGTGCGCAGCGAGGTGTAGGCGACGGGCTTGCCACCGACCGTGGCGCGGTGGGTGACGATGCCGTAGTCGGTGCGCCACACCTGCATCCGGTAGGAGCCCTTGGCGGTGGAGTCGGCGACGGTGGGCTTCCAGGAGTTGCTGCGTTCCAGCTTCTCCATCGCCGCGCAGGCGCCCCGGAAGCGGTAGTGCGCGGAGTCCTTGGTGGGCGTGGACCCGTCGGGCTCGCAGAGCTCGACGGCGTAGGTGTCGGTGATGTCCTGGGCGGCGGAGGTGGCGCTCCAGGCGTAGTCCTGGCCCCGGCCCATCTGGATGTACATGCCGACTCCGGCGAAGGAGACGCCGCGGGCGCTGATGCCCGGGCCCTGCAGCTCCTGGAGCATCATCAGCTGTGGTGCGAAGTAGCCGGTCTGGGGGCCCATGACGGCGATCGGGTTGCCGCTCGCGGTGTGCTTGCCGGACACCAGGAGGGCGTTGGACATGCCCCGCTTCTGGGCGCCGTCGCCGGATCCGGGGAGCGACCCCTCGGGTATCACGCCGTCGTCGAACACGCCCTGCACCGGTTTCAGTGCGGCCGGTGCGTCGACGGGCGCCTTCCGGTTGCTGCCCGCCGATCCGGTGCGGTCGTATATGAGCGGCTCGGGGGTGACGGAGCCCGGGTCGGGCAGCGCGGTGCCGCGGGCGTTGTCGGGCTTGCCCGCGTACGGGAACGAGGTGCCGTCGTGGACGGTGAGGACGGCCTCGGGGTCGTTGCGCTGGCGGAAGGACTCCCAGACCCGGGTGCCCTCCTCGA
Organism: Streptomyces sp. NPDC001822; assembly: GCF_042892135.1. Classification (NCBI taxonomy): domain Bacteria; kingdom Bacillati; phylum Actinomycetota; class Actinomycetes; order Kitasatosporales; family Streptomycetaceae; genus Streptomyces; species Streptomyces sp. NPDC001822. The sequence goes on along the minus strand of NZ_JBIATW010000004.1, from coordinate 122,684 downwards.
CGCCGTACTTCTGCTGGGCGGCGAGCAGCGAGAGCGCGGCCTGGACCTCGCCGCCCCCTCCCCCGCCGAACTGCCCGCCGACGACGGAGGCGATCGAGATCAGGTCGGTCAGTTTGAACGGCTGGATCTCGCCCACGTTCGTGATCGAGTCGATCTTGCCGGTGAGGACGTACTCGCCGGGGAAGTAGCGGCCGTTCTTCGACTTGACCCGGTAGGCGTTGATCCCGTCGACGTAGGCCTGCGCGTCGGCCATCGCCTGCTCGCCGAGCGCGCCCTCGGTGGCCCTGATGCGCTCGACCTGGGCTTCGAGATCCGCCTCGGTGTACGGGGCCTGCGGCCAGAACTGCTGTTCCAGCCCCTGGTTGGCCAGGGCCCCGCCGGCGAACGAGGTCAGCTCGCCGCGCCCGATGTGCCGGAAGAGGTCCATCAGCCACAGCCGGTCCTGGCCTGCGGCGAACCCCGCGCCGAACTCGGTGCCGTAGCGGGTGGTGCCCTTGATGTGCGGCACGCCGCTCTTCTTGTCGCGGGTGATGGTGACGTCCTCGCGTGGCGAGATGACGGATTCCACCTGGTTCGCGGCGACTCCGAAGGAGGCGTCGTTGAAGAAGTCGGTCAGCTTCTGGTCGGTGAGGCCGGTGTGGCCCGCGACCAGGCCGTTGTAACGGTCGAGCTGGTCGTCGCTGTGTGCGGGGTGCGTGCCGAACGCCTTGTTGCCGAGGATCTCGACGAGGGTCGCGTTGCCGTTCTCGCCGGGCGGCAGGATGTCCGCGCACTGGTTCGCGCAGTGGTCGGTGACGGCGAGGGGTTTCGGCTGCGCGGCTCCGGCGACGGGCGCCGAGGCGAGCAGGGACGTGCCGAGAGCGAGAACGGCCGCGACTGCGGCGGCTGTGAGCGTGCGGGTGCGTGGGGGCATGCGTGCTCCTCCGGGTGGCCGATGCGCCGGAGGTTACTGGCGGTACGCCCCGCCGGTAAGATGAACATCAGTCACTTTTTCCGAATCGCCACACGCCTGTGCACCGCCTCACAGGCACCGTCTCGATCCGTGGACGCATTTCACCTTTCGATGGAGCCGAATCGGGCAGTCGTACGTCCATCCCTTGACGCCGAAGTACGAGCGACGGAGGTGGCAGTGCCATGGCCGGTTTCCGGAGTCTTGCGAGACAGGTCCGCGATCCACGGGGCGATCTGGCTTTGCGGCGGTACTCGCTGCGCAAATGCCTGGAGCGATTCGCCCCGTACGGTCACCGGGCGACCTGGGATCACCTGTGCGCCCGGCACGGGTTCGGGCCCGAGGACCGGGCCCCCGACCCGGCGCGACTGATCCACGCGCTGGAGGAACTGGAGGAGGCACGGGCCGTCTGGCTCGTGTACGAGACGGGCTTCGCCGAGCGGCGGCGCCGTGAGAAGCACGACGGGCTGCGCAGGCCCGGCACATTCGACGACTGGCACCGCAGGACCTGGGGCGGATACGGGATCGCGCACTGCGACGATCCGGAGGTCCACCCGAGCGCGCCCCTGGCCGAGGTGCTGGGCCGGCTGATCTCGGCCCTCGGTGCCGAGCCCGGCACCGCGTGTCCGGTCTGCACCGGGACCGGAATCGTCTGGCGGCAGGACCTGGACCGCGAACCCGGGGCCGGCCCGGTCTGCACACGGTGCGGGATCGTGGTTCCCCGGCCCGTCCTGACGGCGGGCGCGCTGGCCAGGGCCCGGGGTGCGCGGACCAGGAACCTGGCGGCGTCGGCGGCCTGAGTGCCCTCCCGGAGACACCCGCCGCCCGAGGCGCGTGCGCGCGGGCAGCCCCGCGCGGGACCGTCGCGCACGCACGCGGAGCACGCCGCACGGAGCCCGGCGCGCTCAGGGGCGCTTCGCCGTGCCCTTTTCCGGCATGAGGCGCGATCCGGTGAGCCGGTCGCCGAACACGTCGTCGGGGTTGGACAGCACGCAGGTCTCCAGCGACAGGCATCCGCAGCCGATGCAGTCGGTGAGGTGGTCGCGCAGCCGCCCCAGCTGCTCGATGCGTTCGTCGAGTTCCGAGCGCCACGCCCGGGAGAGCCGCGCCCAGTCCTCGCGGTTCGGCGTGCGTTCCTCGGGCAGTTCGGCCAGCGCGTCCCTGATGGTGGCCAGCGGGATGCCCACCCGCTGGGCCGCCCGCACGAAAGCCACCCTGCGCAGGGCGTCCCTGGTGTAACGGCGCTGGTTGCCGCTGGTGCGACTGCTGCTGATCAGGCCCTTGGACTCGTAGAAGTGCAGGGCCGAGACGGCGGCGCCGCTGCGCGCGGAGAGCTGGCCGACCGTGAGCTCGTGAAGTGTCTGCGGGATCTGGGGCACCCCTCGAACCCTACGGCCCTCACCGCCCGCGCGAGGGGCCCGTGCCCCGTCGCCGGCGGGGCCCAGGGACGGTTTCAGGCCCTGCGCACCGGAACGGTGGCCCGGTCACGGAGTTCCTCCGCCGTCGTTCCCGCCGTTCGCCGTCTCATCGTCCCCGGGCACGGAGACGAGACCGCGTACCGGGCTGAGGAGCGGCCACAGCGCGGAGGTGAACAAGCCCGCCGCCGAGATGAGCATCACCTCGAAGAGCCCCAGCCTGCCGCCGAGCCAGCCGCCGACGAGGGCGCCCACCGGCTGGACCCCCCAGCTGACGAAGCGAGTCGTGGCGGTGACCCGGCCCAGCAGGTGGTCGGGGACCAGAGCCTGTTTGACCGTCTCGCTGATGACCAGATTGACCACGACGGCGAACGTCCAGGTGAAGGTGGACGCCGAGACCAGGGCGATGGCGACGGCCCGGTGACCCGCGTGGTCGGCGAGCGGCACCAGGAGCGCCGAGACACCGGGGGCCGCGTAGACGATGATCAGGGTGCGGCCCTGGCCCAGGAGACGGGTGAGGGCCGGGGTGAAGGACGCGCCGAGAAGGCCGGCGACACCGCCGGCCATGCTGGTCGCGCCGAGAAGGCCGGGGCTGAAGCCGAGCACGCGCAGCACGAAGAGGGTGTGCACGGCGAAGAACATGGTGTGGAAGATGTTGAAGTGCGCGGCGGCCAGGATCATCGGTCGCTGGATGCGGTCGACGCGCAGCAGGCGCAGCCCCTTGAGCACGGCCCGCCGGTGAGACTCCCGCGGCTCGGAGTCCGGGGCGTCCGGGTCGGCGGACGGCGGGGCCTTGGGCAGCCGGGCCAGGGTGAGGTAACTGACCAGGTACGAGACGGAGTCGACGAGCAGCGCGACCGGTGCGCTCATGACCTGGATGAGCATCCCGGCGAGTCCCGGACCCGCGACCGAACCGACCGAGGTGCTGGCCTCCATCCAGGAGTTGGCGCGCTCCAGCCGGCTGCGTGGCAGCAGGCGCGGCAGGTACGCCGACATCGCGCTGTCGAAGAGCAGGGTCAGCGCGCCGACGAGGAAGACGACCGCGTAGAGCACGGGCATCGACAGCGCGTCCAGCCAGTACAGCAAGGGGACGGAGAGGATCAGTACGCAGCGCGCCAGGTTGGCGACCAGCATGATGCGGCGGCGCTCGTAGCGGTCCGCCCAGACGCCCGCGGACAGACCGAGCAGGAGGACGGCCGCGGACTCCGCGGCTTCCAGGACACCCATCTGCCACGGGGTCGCCGCGAGGGTGGTGGCCGCGGCGATCCCGATGGCCATGAAGGTCACTTCGGTGCCGGCCAGGGACACCGTCTCGCCCGACCATAGGCGCAGGAACCCGGTCCCCCTGAAGGACTCCTTCCCGCGGCCGGCCGCGGCCTGCTCCTGCTTCTGCTTTGTTATGAGGTCGTCCGACACCGCACTTCATCTCTGCGCCGAGGGTGCCCGGTCCTTGCCGGAGGTCCGGCGAGGACGGCGTCCCGAGGTGGGGCACGATCCGCCGCACGGAAGGTCCACGGCATCGTGCGCGAGCATCGCGGCGATCACTGTACGGCTCGGGCCGAGGGGGAGGAAGCAGGTTCGGCGGATCTCCCCGAGGGCCATGCCTGCGGCGAACTGGGCGCGTCGCGCGCGCGGTTGCCGGATTTCCCTCCTCGGACTCCGGTGATCCGCGGTGCTCCCGCCCGACGAGCCGGCCGGCGGCTCCGGCGGACGGCCGCTGCCGGGGCCCGGTGACCGTGCCCGGACCCCCCGGACCGTCGTTGACAGGAGCGCGCGCCCCCAGCATGCTGAGCAAGCGCTTAGACATTGCCCGGACATGGCGGCAGACAGCCGGAAGGCAGGGACCAGGAACATGGCAGAGCCGAAGATCTTCACGTCCGCTCAGGAGCTGCGGGACGGAGTGGGCCAGGAACTCGGTCACAGCGACTGGCTGGAGATCGAGCAGAAGCGGATCGACCAGTTCGCCGAAGCCACCGGCGACCACCAGTGGATCCACGTGGACCCGGAGCGCGCCGCGGCCGGCCCCTTCGGCACGACGATCGCGCACGGTTACCTGACGCTGTCGCTGCTGCCGGTGCTCGTCCCGCAGATCCTGCGGGTGGAGGGGGCGAAGATGGGCATCAACTACGGGACCAACAAGGTCCGCTTCCCCTCGACCGTCCCCGTCGGTTCGCGGCTGCGCGCCACCGCGGTCGTCAAGGACGTCCAGGAGGCCGGCGGCGGCGTCCAGGTGACCGCCCTCGTCACCGTCGAACGCGAGGGCGGCGACAAGCCCGCCTGTGTCGCGGAGTCCGTGTCGCGCTACTACTTCTGAGCGGCGGGCGGCGCCGGGCCCCCGGGGGGCCCGGCGTCACTTCCGGGCGCCGACCATCCGCAGGACCAGGTCCGCGTAGAGCGTGCCGACCTCCTCGGGGGTCCGGCTGCCCTGCGCGTTGAACCAGCGCGCGACGTCGATGCAGAGCGAGAGCACGGCCAGCGTGGTTCCCGGTACGTCGGGGACGTCGAACTCGCCGGCCTCGACACCCTCACCGATGATGCGGCGCACCACGGCGTCGGTCCTGCGGCGCAGGGCGACGATCTCCGTGCGGTGCTCCTCGGCCAGAGCCTCCAGCTCGTACTGCACGACCCGGGCCGTCGTGTGCCGCTCGGCGTGCCAGCTGACGAAGGACCGCACCGCGTCGGCGAGCCGCTCGGACGCGGTGCCGCCGCTGCCCGCGGCCGTCTCCAGGAGGAGCAGCGCGCGGTCGTGACCGATCCGGCTGATCCGGTGGAGCAGCTCTTCCTTCGTCTTGTAGTGGATGTAGAGAGCGGCCGGACTCATCCCCGCACGGCCGGCGATGTCCCGGGTGGTGGTCGCGTGGTAGCCGCGCTCGGCGAACGCCTCGACGGCCGCGACGAGCAGCCGCCTGGCCGCCTCGGGCGTGACCTCGCTCCACGGCGCGTTCTCGCCGTCGGTCTGCTCCGCCGTGCTCATCGCCACGTGCCCCTTTCCGCTGGCAGGACGAACACCATACCGCGAACCTGAGCAAGCGCTTAGACCGTCGGACGGAGATCGTCAGAGCTTCTGGAAGGGGTCGTGCTCGGCGAGGATCTTCTCCAGCCGGGCCTGGTCGACCCTGCTGACGATCCGGCCCTCCTCCTGCCGGTCCCTGATGACCTTGGCGAGGGTGAAGCACGAGGTGATGAGGTAGAGGACGCCGATGGCGAGGAAGGCCCGCACCCAGGCGTCGGCGTCGAGGAAGAAGATGCCGAGGGCCACGGCCCCCGCCGCCACGGCGAAGGAGAGGACGGCCTGGCCGTAGAAGGCGGCGGTGTTCTGCTGCTTGACCGATGTTGTCTCACTCATGTGCCACAGCATCCACCGCGCCGCAGGACGCGGGCATCCGTCGGCGTACTCAGTGGGTACTCAGGCGGGCGGGGCCGGCCCACGGGGGACCGGCCGCCGGAGCCGCACCGCTCAGAAGGCGGAGACACCCGTCAGGGCGCGGCCGATGATGAGCTTCTGGATCTGGCTGGTGCCCTCGTACAGGGTCATCACGCGGGCATCCCTGACCAGCTTGCCGACGGGGTACTCGTCGATGTAGCCGTAGCCGCCGAAGACCTGGAGGGCGTTGTTCGCGGCGCGCACCGCGGCCTCCGAGGCGAACAGCTTGGCCGTCGACGCCGCGGTGGCGAAATCCTTCCCCCGGTCGACGAGGTCGGCCACGCGCCAGGTCAGCATGCGGGCGGCGTCGACGTCCACGGAGATGTCGCTGATGAGCTCCTGGACCAGCTGGTAGCTCGCGATCGGCTTGCCGAACTGCTCGCGCTCGCCCGCGTAGCGCACCGCCGCGTCCAGTGCCGCCTGGGCGATCCCGACGCAGCCCGCGGCGACCGACATCCGCCCCTTGGCCAGGGCGGACATGGCGACGGAGAAGCCCTTCCCCTCGGGGCCCAGCATGGCCGAGGCGGGGACGCGGACGTCCTGAAGCACCAGTTCGGCGGTGGCCTGGCCGCGCAGCCCGAGCTTGCCGTGGACCGTGCGCCGGGTCAGGCCCGGGGAGTCGGCCGGCACCAGGAACGCGGAGATCCCCCGGTGCCCGGGCGCGTCACCGGTGCGGGCGAAGAGCAGGACCACGTCGGCCCAGGTGCCGTTGGTGATGAACATCTTGGTGCCGTTGAGGACGTACTCTCCCTCGCTGCCGTCTCCGCTCGACCCGGAGGCAGCCCCTCGGACCCGCACGGCACGGGTGGTGAGGTTGCCGGCGTCGGAGCCCGTGCCCGGTTCGGTGAGACCGAAGCAGCCCACGGCGTCGCCCGCGGTGAGCGGCGGCAGCCACCGGCGCTTCTGCTCCTCGCTCCCCCAGGACGCGATCGTCTTGGCGACCAGGCCGAGCGATACGGACACGATGCCGCGCACCGAGGAGTCCCCGCGCCCGAGCTCCTCGGTGACCAGGCAGTACGCGAGGTGGTCGCCGCCGGAGCCGCCGTACTCCTCGGGAATCGTCAGCCCCAGGAAGCCCAGGGCGCCGAGCTTCTTCACGATCGACTTGTCGACACTCTCGGCACGGTCCCACGCGACGACGTGCGGGGTGATCTCCCGTACGACGAAGTCCTCGGCGAGCTGCCGGACGGCTTCCTGCTCCTCGCTCAGCTCCAGGTTCATCCTGCGACACCCCACTTTTAATTAGCACTGCTAGTTTTTGATTCGCAGGCCCTACTATGTGCCGCATGGCCCGACCGCGCAAGCCCCTCCTGAGCAGAGACCGCATCGTCGAGGCGGCGGGCGCGCTCGTGGACGCCGAAGGACTGGGCGCGGTCTCGACCCGCCGTCTCGCCGCGGAACTCGGGGTGAGCGGCCCCTCGCTCTACAACCACTTCCGGAACAAGGACGAGATCCTCGACGCGGTCGCCGACGCCGTCTCCGCACAGGTCGACCTGTCGATGTTCGAGGAGTCCGACCCGCGCGACTGGCCCGCCGCCCTGCACGACTGGGCCGTCTCCTACCGGGCGGCGCTCGCCGCGCACCCGCACATCGTCCCGGTCCTCGCCCAGGGCCCGGGCCGCCGCCCGGCCGGCCTGCGGGTCGCCGACGCGGTCTTCGGCGCCATGGTCCGGGCCGGCTGGCCGCCCGCGCAGGCCACCTACATCGGCGCGCTGATGCGCTACTTCATCACCGGCTCGGCCCTCGGCTCCTTCGCGCGCGGCTTCGTCGACGACGAGACCGCCTACGACCCCGCGGACTACCCCCACCTCGGCCAGGCCCATCTGCTGGCCGACCGCCGCCAGCAGGTCGACGAGGGCGCGTTCGAGACCGGACTGCGCGCCCTGCTGGACGGCCTGGAGCTGCAGTACGAGCAGGCGGCGGCCGGCCGTACGGGCCGGCCGTCACCGAACGGCTCCTGACGCCTCCCGGATACATCGCCCCTGCACCGCACGACCCGGCCGCACCCCGGCCGCATCCCCGCCGCGTCCCGGGCACGCCCCTGCGTGGGATGCCCCGGCGCGGCTCCGGGGAGTCGACACGGCGTCACTTGACGCTCCCCGACAATTCGGTGGGCTCCGAGGCGTGACGGCCCTACGGTCGTCGTCATGACGTCGACACCGCCACCGCCCGTGGCCTCCTCACCGGCCCGCGACTGGCGCGCACCGGCCGCCGCGTGCACCACCGTGCTCCTGTGGGCCTCCGCCTTCGTCTCCATCCGCAGCGCCGGCGAGGCCTACTCCCCCGGGGCCCTGGCCCTCGGCCGGCTGCTCGCGGGCACGCTGACCCTCGGCGCGATCCTCCTGCTGCGCCGCGAGGGGCTGCCGTCGCGGGCGGCCTGGCCCGGCATCATCGGATCCGGACTGCTGTGGTTCGGGCTCTACATGGTGGTGCTCAACTGGGGTGAGCAGCAGGTCGACGCGGGCACGGCGGCCATGATCGTGAACATCGGGCCGATCCTGATGGCGCTGCTGGGCGCCAGGCTCCTCGGGGAGAGCCTGCCGCGCCGGCTCCTGACGGGCATGGGCGTCTCGTTCGCGGGGGCCGTCGTCGTCGGCCTGTCGATGTCGGGCCACGGGGGTTCCTCGGTGCTGGGCGTGCTCCTGTGCCTGCTGGCGGCCCTGTCGTACGCGGGCGGGGTGGTCATCCAGAAGCCCGCGCTGCGGCACGGTTCACCGCTGCAGATCACCACGTTCGGCTGTCTGATCGGTACGGCCGCCTGCCTGCCGTTCAGCGGCGTGCTCGTCTCGGAGGCGGCCCACGCCCCGCTCCAGGCCACCCTGAACATGGTCTACCTCGGTGTGTTCCCGACGGCTCTGGCCTTCACGACGTGGGCGTACGCCCTGGCGCGGACGACCGCGGGGCGGATGGGCGCCACGACCTACGCGGTGCCCGCTCTGGTGGTGCTGATGTCGTGGGTACTGCTCGACGAGGTTCCCGCGCTGCTGACGGTCGGCGGCGGGCTGCTGTGCCTGGCCGGGGTGGCGGTCTCGCGGACCCGGGGGCGGCGCGGCACGGCGCCCGGCGGCGGGGCGGCGGCGTCGGAGCCGTCCGCGGGGGCCGAGCAGGTGGCGGTGGACCGGCCCTGAGCACGACGAGCCTCTGCGGCTCCTGGACGGGGAGCCCGAGTACCAGCGGATGCTGACGTCGATACGCCGCGCGACCTGGACCGAGGACGAGGAGGTCCGGGCCGACCGCGACGCCCGGCTCTCGTCCCGGACCGGATCGCCGGCGATCCCCGCCGGGAACCTCGGGCCCGTGCCCCGGCGCGAACTCCCCGACGACCCGCCCGTACGGGACATGGCCGAGGGCCTCGACCTGCCCGCGCGCACGAGCGCGTCCTTCGAGCCGCACCCCGATCTGGCCGTCCTGGAGACGGCCGACGACGAACCCGCCGCCTGGATCCACGCGGGCCAGGCGCTGCAGAGGCTCCTGCTGGAGGCGACCGGGCACGGCATCGCGGCCTCGTTCGCCAACCAGCCGCTGGAGGACGCCGACCTGCGCCCCGAGGTGTCCGACGGCGCCGCGCACTACGGCTGCCCGCAGATGGTGCTGCGGATGGGATACGCGACGGCGCAGCCCCCGGCCTCGCCGCGCCGGCCGCTGAACGAGGTCGTCGGCTCCACGCGCGGCTGACGGCGGACGGCGGGCCGGACGGGCACCGCGAACGGCGGGGGCGGGGGCGGCGAATCGACGCCCCCGCCCCCGGGCCGGGCTAGAAGACCACCAGCGCGCGTCCGCCCTTGCCCGCGACCATGTTCTCGAAGGCGGTCGGGATGTCCTCCAGCGCGATCCTTTCGGTGACCATCATGGAGAGGTCGAACCGGCCCGCGCGGATGTGCTCGGCCAGCACGGGCAGGTCGCGCTCGGGGACGCTGTCGCCGTAGACGCAGCCCGTCAGCGACCGGCCCCAGTGGAAGATCTCCAGGGCGTTGAACGAGACCGTCTGGTCCTTGCCGCCGATGCCGACGACCGTGGTCCGGCCGCCCCTGCGCGTCGACTCCCAGGCCCCCCGGATCGTGGCGGGCCGTCCGACGCATTCCACGGCCACGTCCGCGCCCTGGCCGCCGGTGAGTCTGCGTACGGCGCGGGGGGTGGTGTCGGAGGCGACGACGTAGTCGGTGGCGCCGGCCCGGCGGGCCAGTTCCTCCTTCTCCGGCGACACGTCGACGGCGATGATCCTGGACGCCCCCGCGATCCGGGCCGCCTGCAGGACCGCGAGGCCCACGCCTCCGATCCCGAAGACGACGACGCTCTCGCCCTCGCGCACCCGGGCGGAGTGGTGCACCGCTCCGTATCCGGTCAGGACGGCGCAGCCGAGCAGGGCGGCGTCGTCGAGCGGGATGCCGGCCGGGGCGGGCAGCACGCAGTTCGCGGCGACGACCGTCTCCTGGGCGAACGCGGCGACGTTGAGCCCGGGGTGGAGCTCGGTCCCGTCCGCCGTACGGGCGTGGACGCGGGCCGCGCCCTTCAGCGCGTCGGCGCAGAGCCAGACCTCGCCGATCCCGCAGTGGAAGCACACCCCGCAGGACGGCGCCCAGTTGAGGACCACGGGGTCACCCGCGGCGACGTGGGTGACGCCCTCGCCGACGGCGAGCACCGTGCCGGCGCCCTCGTGGCCGAGGACGGCGGGGACCGGCAGCCGCATGGTGCCGTCGGACAGGGACAGGTCGGAGTGGCAGACCCCGGCGGCGGTGAGCCTGACGCTCACCTGGCCGGGGCCGGGCTGCGGGAGTTCGATGTCGGTGATCTCCAGGGGGGAACCGACGGCGGGCAGTACGGCTGCGCGGACCACGAATGGACTCCTCGGCGGATCGGCGGGGTACTCAGAACTGGAGGGACTTGGTCTGGAGGTACTCGGAGAGGCCGTGCGGGCCGAGCTCGCGGCCCACACCGGACTGCTTGTACCCGCCGAAGGGGGCGAGGGGGTTGAAGCGCCCGCCGTTGATGTCGACCTGCCCGGTGTCCATGCGGCGGGCGAAGGCCACGGCCGCCTCGTCGTCGGCCGCCCAGACGGCCCCGGCCAGGCCGTACACGGTGCCGTTGGCGATCCGCAGGGCGTCGTCCTCGTCCTCGTACCGCAGGATCGAGAGCACCGGGCCGAAGATCTCCTCCTGGGCGATGGTCATGTCCGGGGTGACGTCGGCGAAGACGGTGGGGCTGACGTAGTAGCCCCGCTCCATGGGCGCCTCGGGACCGCCCGCGACCAGGCGGGCCCCCTCCTCGACGCCCTTCTCGATGTAACCCCGCACCCTGGCCTGCTGCCTGGCGTTGACGACGGGGCCGACGCGCTCACCGGGGACGTACTTGGCGACGGCCGCCGCGGCGAGTGCCACGGCCTCCTCGTACCGCTCCGCGTCGACCAGCATCCGGGTCCAGGCGCTGCACGTCTGACCGGAGTTGGACATCACGTTGGCCACGCCGATGTTGACCGCCCTGGCGAGGTCGGCGCCCGGCAGGATCACGTTGGCGGACTTGCCGCCGAGCTCCAGCGCGACGCGCTTGACGGCCGCTCCGGCGGTGGCGCCGATCTGCCTGCCGACCGCGGTGGACCCGGTGAACGACACGAGGTCGACGTCCTCGTGTCCGGCGAGCGCCTGGCCCGCGACGGCACCGGTCCCGGTGACCAGGTTGAAGACACCGGCGGGCAGACCGGCCTCCTGGGTGATCTGGGCGAAGAGCTGCGCGGTGAGCGGGGTGTCCTCGGCGGGCTTCAGTACGACGGTGCAGCCGGCGGCGAGCGCCGGGGCCACCTTGGCGACGATCTGGTGCAGCGGGTAGTTCCAGGGCGTGATCGCCCCGACGACGCCGACGGGCTCCAGCAGGACGGTGGAGTTCCCCAGCTTCTCCTCGAAGGGGTACGAGGCGGCCAGTTCGGCGTACGAACCTGCCACGAGCACCGGTACGCCCGCATGCACCGCCCGGGACAGCGGCAGCGGTGAGCCGAGTTCGGCGGTGACGGTCCCGGCGATCTCGTCCGCACGGGCCGCGAGGGCGTCGCGCAGGGCCGAGAGCCGTGCGGCGCGCTCGGCGGGCGGAGTGGCGGCCCAGCCGGGGAAGGCCGCGCGGGCGGCGCGCACCGCGGCGTCGACGTCCTCGGCGGTGCCCGCCGGGACGTGTCCGATGACCTGCTCGTCCGCCGGGTTCACGACCGCGATCGTGTCCCCTCCGGCGGCGGGCCGCCACTCCCCGCCGATGTACATCCCGTCATGCGCCTTCATGGCTGCCCCTCCCGGGCTCACTGTGCCTGCCGCCGAAGCCGTGCGTCGTACGGACGTATGCCGTCCCGGCCCCAAACTAGCGCTGTTAGTTTTTCGGCGCCAGGGAACGGCCGGAGACACAGATCACGCGCGGCCGGCCCGCGTTCGCACGGCTCGCCGCGGAAGTCCCGGGTCGGCGCGGCACGACGGGGGGCCGTGCCTCAGCCGGAGCTCCGCCCGGCCGGGGCACGCCTGCCGGGAACGGGCGCGGCGCTGCCGGGCGCCTCCCCCGCCCCGCCGCTCCGCAGACCGAGCCCCGCGGCCGCGACGAGCAGGCCGCCCAGCATCACGAACGGCGCCGCCGTGCCCGCGAGTCCGGCGATCAGCCCGGCCGACGCGGGGGCGGCGACCTGGCCCAGCCGGTTGCCGGTCAGCCGGAGCGCGAGGGCGGTGGAGCGGGCGGCTGCCGGAGCGGCCTGGACGACCGTGGTCATGGACAGCGGCTGGCCGACGCCGAGGCAGAAGCCCAGCGCGCCGAGCACGACGGCGAGCGCCCACACGGGGACGGGCAGCGCGACGGCGGCGCAGAGGAGGCCGCCGGCCAGGCAGGTCACGGAGAGCAGGGCGGCCCGGCCGGCCAGACGCAGCATCGGCGTCATGACCAGTCGGCAGGCGATGGTGGCGGCGGCCCGCAGGCTGAGGAGCAGACCCACGGTGGCGGGGGCGATCCCGCGGTCCTGGCCGACGACCGGCAGGTAGGCGGTGAGGATGTCCGTGGCGCTCAGCACGGCGAGGCTGATGAAAATGCCCGCCGGGACCCCCCTGCTCCGCAGGATGCCGACGACCGGCACCCTCCCGGCGACCCGTCGGGGCGGAGCGGCGGACCGCGTGTGCTCGATGCGCCACAGTGAGGTGAGGGAGACCGCGGCGACGGCCGCCGAGACGAGCAGCGCGAGGGCGCTCGTGCGGGCCATGGCCCCGTCCCGCTCGGAGATCAGCCAGCCGGCGGCGATCGGCCCGATCAGCTGGCCCAGGGAGGCCCCGATGGTGAAGTGTCCGAAGTTGCGGTCCTGTTCGGCCGGGGCCGACTGCCGGGCGACGAGCGACTGGGCGCCGATGACGAAGCAGAGGTGGCCGAGGCCCATCACTCCGCTCCAGGCGGCCAGGGCCGGGAGCGAGCCCGCGGCGCCGCCGAGGGCGCAGCCGCCGCCGATCAGGACGACACCGAGGGGCAGCAGGGGTGCGCAGCGGCCGTGGTCGGTCCGCCGTCCGAGGGGTACGGCGGCGAAGTGCGGCAGCAGCGCGTACACCCCGGCGATGACGCCGACGGCCCGTTCGTCGGCGCCGAGCGAGAGGGCCCGGTAGGAGACGGCGGGCCGCGCCATCGACACCGCCCCCTGCGCGAAGGCGAAGGCGATGACGAGGCGGAGCAGCCAGCCCCTGCCGGGCCGTGGTCCGCCGGGCATCAGATGATTCCGAAGAGGATGCCCGCGCCGAGGACCACGAGCGAGGTCAGCGCGGCCCACTTGACGGTGAAGCGGGTGTGGTCGCCGAACTCGACCCGGGCCATGCCGACCAGGACGAAGACGGCGGGCACGAGCGGGGACGACATGTGCAGCGGCTGCCCCACGATGGACGCGCGGGCGATCTCCAGCGAGGAGACGCCGTGGGTGGCCCCGGCCTCGGCGAGCACGGGCAGGACCCCGAAGTAGAAGCCGTCGTTCGACATGAAGTAGGTGAGCGGGAGGCTCAGGAGGCCGGTGACGAGGGCCATGTGCGGGCCCATCGCCTCCGGGATCGCGCCCACGAGCCAGTCCGCCATGTGGTCGACCATGCCGGTGCCGGTGAGCACGCCGGTGAAGACGGCCGCGGCGAAGACCATGCCCGAGACGTTGAGGACGTTGTCGGCGTGCGCGGCGATCCGTGCCCGCTGGTCGGCCATGTGCGGGAAGTTGACCGTGAGGGCGAGGGCCGCGCCGAGCAGGAAGAGCACCGGGATCGGCATGAGCTCCGTGATCATCGCTGTCAGCAGGGCGATGGTGAGACCTGCGTTGAACCAGTAGAGCCTGGGCCGCAGGGTGGGCCTGCGGGGGTCGAGGCCCTGGAACTCCTCGTCCCCGGGGCCGCCTTCGGCGCCGTCCGCACCCCGTGTGCCGCCGTCGGCGCCCGGGGCGTCACCGGTGCCTCCCGTGCCTCCGGCGCGCTTGGGGACGGTACCGCTCTTCGTGAGCCGGTCGCCGGCACCGGCGAGGACGGTCTCGGGCTCACCGGCGCGCACCTCGTCGAGGCTGAGGGTGCCGAGCCGCCTGCGTTCGCGGCGGCCCAGGACACAGGCCAGCAGGACGACGGCGAGGAGACCGACGGCGAGGGCCGGGATCATGGGGACGAAGATGTCGGCGGCGTCCACCTTGAGCGCGGTGGCCGCCCGGGCGGTGGGCCCGCCCCAGGGGAGGGTGTTCATGACCCCGTTCGCGGTGGCGGCGACGCCCGTCATCACGACCAGGCTCATCTTCAGCCGCTTGTAGAGCGGGTACATCGCCGAGACCGTGATCATGAAGGTGGTGGACCCGTCGCCGTCCAGCGAGACGACGGCCGCGAGCAGCGCCGTACCGACGACGATCCGCATCGGGTCGGCCTTGCAGAAGCGCAGGATGGCCCGGACGATCGGGTCGAAGAGGCCGACGTCGATCATCACGCCGAAGTAGACGATGGCGAACATCAGCATCGCCGCGGTCGGCGCGAGGGTGCCGACCCCTTCGATGACGTAGTCGCCGAGCTTCGCGCCCTGTCCGACGGCCACGCAGAAGAGGGCGGGGATCAGGACGAGCGCCGCGATCGGCGACATCTTCTTCGTCATGATCAGGACCAGGAAGGTCGCGATCATGACGAAGCCGAGGATTGTCAACATAGGGGCTGCCTCACGTTCACCATCGAACTCCCGCCGGTGCCGGCGGTCCGGATGACGTTAGGGGCCCCGAAACGGCGTCGACAAGATGTCGGCGCGTGAGCAATATGAGCAGAACCCCAGGTCAGCGACGTGGCGTGACGGAGACCGGGACGGCGTTGAGCACCGAGGTGCCGGACAGGGGGTCCAGGAGCGTGCCGTCCAGGAGCTGGTTCACGTTGACACCGGGCTCCGACCCCGCGACCGCCATGCGCGTGCCCGGACGGCTGTGGCCCCAGCCGTGCGGAAGGCTGACGACACCCGTCCGGACCGAGTCGGTGATCTCGGCGGGGGCCTCGACCTCGCCGCCCGCCGCGGTGATCCGGGCGGTGTCGCCCTCGGCGAGCCCGATCCGGGCGGCGTCGGCGGGGTGGATCTGCAGGGTGCAGACGTTCGAACCTCCGCGGAGCGCGGCGACGTTGTGCATCCAGCTGTTGTTGGACCGCAGGTGGCGGCGGCCGACGAGCACGAGCCCCTCGGGCCGCGCGCCGAGCGACGCGCGCAGTCGGGGCAGGTCGGCTGCGATCGGCGCCGGGAACAGCTCGATGCGGCCGCTGCGGGTCCTGAGCACCTCGGGGACGCGGGGCTCCAGCGGGCCGAGGTCGATCCCGTGCGGGTGCGCCAGGAGCTGGTCCAGCGTCAGGCCGTAGGGACCGAGGCGCAGCATCAGGTCGAGGCGCCGCTCGGCCCCCGTGGTGCCGGTCAGACCGGCCGCGAGGGACTCGGGGGCGCCCGCCTTCGCGAGCGCGGTGGACACGGCGAGATCGTCGACGGCCTCGGGGGGCGCCCCGTGCATGCCTCCGACGGCGAGGATCAGCCGGGCGAGGATCTCGCTCTCGGCCATCCGGTCCTCCTCCAGGGGCACGGCCGGGCGGCTGTAGCGGACCTGGTTGCGTACGGCGAGGGAGTTGAACGCGAAGTCGAAGTGCGCGCTCTGCGAGGGCGGCGGCGGGGGCAGCACGACGTCGGCGTGGCGCGCGGTCTCGTTGAGGTACGGGTCGACGCTGACCATGAAGTCGACGCCGTCGGTGATCGCCCGGTCCAGCCGGTCGCCGTCGGGTGCGGACAGCACCGGGTTGCCCGCGATGACGATCAGGGCCCGGATCCGCCCCTCCCCCGGGGTCTCGATCTCCTCGGCCAGCGCGGCGACGGGGAGTTCGCCCTTGGCCTCGGGGTGTCCCGAGACCCGGCTCCTCCAGCGCCCGAGGGCGAAGCCCTTGCCGGGGGCGGCGGCGCGGGGCGCGCGTCCGGTGGCGGAGAGCGGGAAGAGCGCGCCGCCCGGCCGGTCGAGGTTGCCGGTGAGGATGTTGAGCACGTCGACGAGCCAGCTGGCCAGCGTCCCGTGTTCCACGGTGCAGCTGCCGATGCGCCCGTAGACGGCGGCGGCGGGGGCCGCGGCCAGCTCGCGGGCGATCGCCCTGATGGTGTCCGGCTCCAGGTCGCACGCCCCGGACACCGCCTCTGGGGTGAAGTCGGCTATGGCCTCGGCCAGTTCGTCGTAGCCGTCGAGGTGTCCGGTGAGCGCTCCCGGGTCGGCGAGCTTCTCGTCGAGGAGGACCTGGGTGAGCGCGGCGAGCAGGAGGGCGTCGGTGCCGGGCCGGATGGCGGCGTGCCGGTCGGCCAGCCGCGCCGTGCGGGTGCGGCGGGGGTCGATGACGGTGAGGGTGCCGCCGCGCTTGCGCAGCGCCTTGAGCTTGCCCGGGAAGTCGGGGGCGGTGCACAGGCTGCCGTTGGACTCCAGGGGGTTGGCTCCGATCAGCAGCAGGTGCGCGGTGCGGTCCAGGTCGGGTACGGGGATGGCCTGGGCGTCGCCGAAGAGCAGTCCGCTGGAGACGTGCTTGGGCATCTGGTCCAGGGTGCTCGCGGTGAAGACGTTGCGGGTCCCGAGCGCGGAGAGCAGCAGAGGCGGGTAGAGCGCGCCCGCCACCGTGTGCACGTTGGGGTTGCCGAGGAAGACCCCGACCGCCTGCTTGCCGTGCTCCTCGACCAGGGCGGGGATCCGTTCGGCGATGAGGTCGAAGGCTTCTCGCCAGGTCGCCTCGCGCAGGACGCCGTCCGTGCGGACGAGTGGGGCGCGCAGCCGGTCGGGGTCCGCGTCGAGACCGCCGAAGGACGCGCCCTTGGGGCAGATGAAGCCCTGGCTGAAGACGTCGTCGCGGTCACCCCGCGCCCCGGTGACGGTCGTCCCCTCGATGGTGAGGGTGAGTCCGCAGGTGGCTTCGCAGAGCGGGCAGACGCGCAGGGCGGTGCGGGATTCGTGAGACATGGGCCCTCCCCGGGGCGGCGGCGGTGGCACGCGGGCGTCGGCCGGCCTCCCGCGGCGCGCACGGCGGCGCGGGTTCCCGGCGGGACCGAGCATACCGACCGGTACGGATGGTGGCGAGGTGTTCGCGCCGCCGGATGCCCGAACGGACGCCCGACCGGATGCCCTCCCTGGTACCTGACCGGAGCGCCCTCAGCCGAGGACCCCGGCGAGGTAGGCCTGGAGCAGGATCCGGGTCTCGCTTATCAGGTCCGGGTCCCCCTCCGGGTCGGCCCGGAAGGCGAGTTGCAGCAGCGCGTCGGCGGCCTGCACGCAGACCAGCACCGTGCGGAGCAGCCCGGGATCGTCGACGGCCCCGTCGCGCCCCTGCCCGAGGTGCCCGGAGAGCAGCTCCGCGAGACGGGCCGCCACGAGCCGGTTCACGTCGTCGAGCGGGCCCGTGACCGGCACGGGAAGGCCGAAGTCGACCAGCGCGAATCCGGGCACGGAGCGCTTCATCGCCAGGTATTCGTCGAGCACGGCGTCGATGGCCGCGCGCCACTCCTGCTCCGGTATCTCCGCGAGCCTGCCGGTGACTCGTTCGGCGTAGACCTGCAGGTTGCGTTCGGCCAGGGCGTCGACGAGCGCTCTCTTGTTGGGGAAGAAGCGGTAGACGGAGCCGATGGGCACCCCGGCGCGGCCGGCGACCGCCCGGGTGGACAACTGCTCGTAGCCGCCGCCGTCGAGGAGTTCGGCGCCGGCGTCGAGGATCCGGGCGAGACGGTCGGCGCTGCGCTGCTGCACGGGGACGCGTCGGAGGTTCGTATGAGCACGGGACACGTTCCCCATGATGCCGGTATGCCGTTGACGGGCCGCCCTTCGATTCCTACGGTGATCCATAGGAATCTTCGTCAGGGGATCCTTCGGTGGGATCCACGGGATCCCCAGTCCACCGGGAGCGCATGATGAGTGGCATCGAGCAGGCGAGAAAGACGGCGGAGGGCCTCGGCCACACATCCGGCTTCGGCAACGAGCACAGCTCGGAGGCGGTGCCGGGAGCCCTGCCGCACGGCCGCAACTCCCCTCAGCGGGCGCCCCTCGGGCTGTACGCGGAGCAGCTCAGCGGGTCGGCCTTCACGGAACCCCGGGCCCGCAACCGCCGTTCCTGGCTCTACCGGATCCGCCCCTCGGCGGCGCATCCCGCCTTCACCCGCATCGGCAACGGCGCCCTGCGCACCGCCCCCTTCACGGAGACGGCCCCCGATCCCAACCGGCTGCGGTGGGACCCGCTGCCCGACCCGGCGCCGGGCACGGACTTCCTGGCCGGACTGTGGACACTGGGCGGCAACGGCGACGCCGCGCAGCGCTCCGGCATGGCCGTCCACCTGTACAGCGCGAACGCCTCCATGACCGACCGGGTGTTCAGCGACTCCGACGGGGAGCTCCTGATCGTCCCCGAGCGGGGCGGGCTGCTGCTGCGCACCGAGCTGGGCCTGCTGCGCGTCGAGCCGGGACACGTGGCGCTGATCCCACGCGGCGTCCGCTTCCGCGTCGAGCTGCTGGACCCCGCCGTGCGTGGCTACGTCTGCGAGAACTACGGGCAGCCGTTCGTCCTCCCCGACCTGGGCCCCATCGGTGCCAACGGCCTCGCGAACGCGCGCGACTTCCTGGCGCCCGTCGCCGCGTTCGAGGAGCACGAGGGCCCGGTCGAGGTGGTCAACAAGTTCTGCGGCAACCTCTGGGCGGCGACGTACGGCCACTCGCCCCTCGACGTCGTCGCCTGGCACGGCAACCACACGCCGTACGTCTACGACCTTCGCCGCTTCAACGTCATCGGCACCATCAGCTACGACCACCCCGACCCGTCGATCTTCACCGTGCTGACCTCGCCCTCCGACACTCCGGGTCTGGCCGGCGTCGACTTCGTGGTGTTCGCCCCGCGCTGGCTGGTCGGTGAGGACACCTTCCGGCCGCCGTACTTCCACCGCAACGTGATGAGCGAGTACATGGGCCTGATCGAGGGCGCCTACGACGCCAAGGCGGGCGGGTTCGTGCCGGGTGGCGGATCGCTGCACAACATGATGTCGGCGCACGGCCCGGACCGTGAGACCTTCGACCGGGCGAGTGCGGCGGAGCTGAAGCCGCAGCGGATCGACGACGGTCTGGCGTTCATGTTCGAGACGCGCTGGCCGGTCACGGCGACCGCGCAGGCGGCCGGTGCCGGACACCTCCAGCAGGGATACGACGACGTATGGCAGGGTCTGAGCGGCAACTTCCGGCCGTGACCGCATGACCGGCGAACAGCGCAGAGAGCTCAGGTGGACCGGATGAATCAGGTGAACGAACTGCGTCACACCCCCGGCTTCGCTCCCGACTCCCTGGTGCTGAACCGGAAACTGCCGCTCTGGTACCAGGTCTCGCAGTCCCTGCGGGCCTCCATACTGGGGCGCCCGCAGGACGCGTCGACGCGGCTGCCCACCGAGGAGCAGCTGGCGGTGCACTACGGGGTCAGCGTGCTCACGATGCGCCAGGCCCTCAAGGAGCTGGAGAGCGAGGGGCTCATCAGCAGGCACCGGCGGCGCGGCACGTTCATCGAGCCGCGCGCCCGGCGGGTGTCACCGGTCCAGCTGATGGGGTCCATCGACGCGATCGTCGCCCAGCAGTCGGGCGAGCGGACGACCGTGCTCGGTCACGGCCGGACACCCGTCCCCGGTGACCTCGCGGAGTACTTCCCCGGCTGCTCCGAGGTGGCCGCCTACCGGCGGCTGCGCTGCGACGACGAGACCGGTGAGCCCACCAACTGGGCGGAGAACGCGGTGCGGCCCGAGATCGCGGCCGGGCTCGACGTGGCCGATCTGGAGCGGTGGCCGATGACGAAGGTCCTGCGCGACGCCGTCGGCGTGCGGATCTCCCGGATCACCGACACCGTCGAGGCCCGCCTCGCCGACCCCGAGACGGCGGAGTTGCTGCAGGTCCCGCTGCTCAGCCCGATCCTGCACTACACCGGGGTGACGTACGACGAGGAGGGCACCGTGGTGGACGTGGCACGCATCCGCTACCGGGGCGACCGCTTCTCCTTCTCCGTGACGGTCGACGCGCACTGACGGCCCGCGGGCGCCGGTCGTTACGATGCCGGGGGCGGCGGACGCGGTGACGGGGAAGGACGGCACGGTGGCAGCACGGGTGGCGGCCGGAGCCGGCGGGGACGACGGGTCCCCTCTGCTCGACGACCTCATGCCCTGGTCGGTGCGGCCCCTGAGAGCGGGACGCGCCTGGGTGACGGCCCCGGACGCGGCCTCGCTCCGGGCACGGTGGGATCTGCTGGCGGGGACCGAGGGCGCCGAGCAGGAGGAGCTGTTCGGGGCCACCCGGTCCCGCTCGCCGCACACCCCGGCGGCGGCGCTGCCCGGCCGGCGCACCGCCACGCGCGCGTTCGCCAGGGAGCCGGGGCCGTATCCGGAGCCCGTGCGCATCCTGCACGGCCCCTTCGACGAGCAGTGGATGATCCCCGACCACCGCCTGCTCGACGCGGCCCGCCCCGAGCTGTGGCGGGTCGCCGACGCGCACCAGCTCTTCGCCGTGGAGCACGGCTACGTCTCCCAGGACACCGGGCCCGCGCTGTCCGCGACCGCCCTGCTGCCCGACGGGCACTCCCCCGCCGGGCGTCCCGGCCGGATACGGCCGCTCTACCGGCGGCCCGGCGGACTGGAGCCCAATCTGACCCCGGGTCTGGCCGCCCTGCTGGAGGCCCGCTACGGGGCACCGGTCACCGCCGAGTGCGTCCTGGCCTGGACGCTCGCCGCCGCGGGACCGTCCCCCGCCGGGCCCCTGGTCCCGCTGCCCTCCGGGGCGGCCCTGTGGGCCGAGGGCGTGGAGCTCGGCCGGGAGCTGCTGCGGCTCCAGCTGCGCGGGGCGCGCGACGGGGTGCGGCCCCGGCTGCCGGGCGGGCGGCGGCCGTACGTACGCGCCGCGATACCGGCCGTGCCGGACGGCCTGGCGTACGACGCCGGGGACGAGACGCTCTCCGTCGGCGACGGGCGCGTCTCGCCCGTGCCCGCGGAGGCCTGGGACTTCCGGGTCAGCGGAGTACGCGTGCTGGACCTCTGGTTCGAGCGCCGGGCCACGCGGCCGGCGGCGGGGCTCGCGATGCTGGGCCCACGCGGCTGGCCGCAGGAGCGCACCTCGGAGCTGCTGGAACTGATCACGCTGCTGGCACTGCTCGGCGCGGCGCGGCCCCGGCAGGAGGCGCTGCGGCAGCGTCTCCTGGGGTCGGACGCCCTGACCCGGGGCGGGCTGCGTGCGGCCGGGGTCCTTCCCGTCCCCGCCGCGTCCCGCCGGCCCGCGTCCGTCCTGGGCCACCGGGAAGAGGGGCCCGAGGGGCAGTTCGCCCTGCTGTGAGGTGCGGGCGCCGGGCCGTCGTCCGCGTGCCCGGGTGACAGGGCGGCCACGCACACGGTAAGCACGCTGCCCATGAGCAGCACACAGCCCCTCCCCCTGGACGGCGTCACCGTGGTGGCCGTCGAGCAGGCAGTCGCCGCCCCCTTCGCGACCCGCCAGCTCGCGGACCTCGGCGCACGCGTCATCAAGATCGAACGTCCGGACGGCGGTGACTTCGCGCGCGGTTACGACACGGCGGCGCGGGGCCTAGCCTCCCACTTCGTCTGGTGCAACCGCGGGAAGGAGTCCGTCGCGGTCGACCTCAAGGATCCGCGCGGTCTGGACGTGGTGCTCCGACTGGCCGCCCGCGCCGACGTGTTCGTGCAGAACCTGGCGCAGGGGGCGGCCGCGAGACTCGGCCTGGACGCGGCTTCCCTGTGCGCCGCGCACCCACGGCTGGTGGCGGTGGACATCTCCGGCTACGGCGCCGGGGGTCCGTACGCGCACAAGCGGGCCTACGACATGCTCGTGCAGTGCGAGGCGGGCCTGGTGTCCGTGACCGGGACGCCGGAGCGGCCGGTCAAGGCGGGGGTGCCCGCCGCCGACATCGCGGCGGGGATGTACGCCTTCTCCGGTGTGCTCGCCGCCCTGCTGAGGCGCGCCACGACGGGACGCGGGGGCCCCGTGGAGATCTCCATGCTGGACTCGCTGGCCGAGTGGATGGGCCATCCGCTGCACCACGGGATGCACGGAGGCCCCGCCCCGGCCCGCACGGGGCTCGCGCACGCGGTGATCGCACCGTACGACGCTTACGCCACCGCTGACGGCGGGCAGGTGCTGCTCTCCGTGCAGAACGACAGGGAGTGGCGCCGGCTCGCCTGCCAGGTGCTGGAGCGGCCGGGTCTGGCGGACGATCCGGACTTCGCGACGAACACCGCCCGGACGGCGAACCGGGAGCGGACCGACGCGGTCGTGGGGGGCGTGCTCGCGGGTCTGACGTGCGAGGAGGCACTGGCGAGGCTGGACGCCGCGGGAATCGCCTGCGCGCGGCTGAACACGGTCGCGGACGTGGCCGCCCATCCTCAGCTGGCGGCGCGGGACCGGTGGCGGGAGGTGGACACGCCCGTCGGCGCGTTGCGGGCCCTGCTTCCCCCGATCACGCTGCCGGGCGGAGCGCCGGCGCCGATGGGTGCCGTACCGGCGCTGGGGGAACACACCGACGCAACGCTGCGGGCCCTGGGGATGACGGACGGGCAGACAGCAGCACTGCGCCGGGACGGAGTGATCGTGGGCACGGCCCCGAGCGGAGGGCCGGACCGTTCGTGACAGCCGTCGGTCAGTGGCGGCTGCCGAAGAGCGAACGCCGCAGTCGCCGCAGGGGGGCGAAGAGCGAGACACGCGCGCTCCTGCTCCTGCGGGTGTGCGCCGCGTCGCGCGAGGTGAGCTCGAGCATCAGCAGCGTCGCTTCCGCGGACTCGCGCTGCGGGACGGCGGGGCCGCCCAGCACTGCGAGATGGCGGTCGAGGCGCGAACTGGTCGCTCCGCTCCCGCATGTGATGGCAGGCACACGCGGCCTGCTGCGCATCGTTATCTGTTCCATGTCACTCCCCACCCGTACGAGGGCACCCGGCCCGGGCAGGTTAACCCTATCGTCCCGCGACGACACTCGTGTATCCCGGCCGCAGGATTGCATCCCCGCGTACGGGTGTTGACGGGCCGTTACCGCAACCCCGCCGGGGACGGCGCGGGTTGGGCCGGCTTGGCCGTGATTCGCCGGATTCCGGCGGGCGGCGGCCCGGACACCCTGCCCCGCCTGCCGTCGCGGGTGATCTGGCCGTCCGGCCGGATTCCTTCGCTCCGAGCGTACGCCGGGCGCGCCACGCGGCCTTCGGCGGGCCCCTTCGCGCTCGGCTGCTTCCGTGCGCCGCCCGGAAGCGCTCGGCGCCGGGGCCGGGCCGGTCGCGCCCCCGGAGGTGCGCGGCACGGCTGCGGGAGGCACCGGGAGGAGGCCCCCGAGGGCGGGGCCTCCTCCCCGGGCGGACGCGCCGGCCCGGCGCGGCACGTCGCACCCGGCGGATCAGTCCTTCGCGTTGAGCACGGGCAGATAGCCGCCCGACTGTCCGGCGGCCGTGGGGTGGTAGGACTCGCCGATGTTGAGCCAGTTCACACTGTGCAGCCATGCGCTGCCCGAGCAGATCTCGTGCCCGGTGAAGGTGGAGGAGACGTCGCCGAAGGTGAAGCCGTGATCGGCGGCCCGCTTGGCGGTGGCGGCGTTGAGATAGTCGGAGGCGCCGTTGATGGCGGAGCGTTCCGCCTCGCTCAGTCCGGCGATGCAGCTGCCGCCGAGCTTGTAGAAGCGGGGGTATCCGAGGACGACGACGTGCGCGGAGGGCGCCTTGGCGCTGATGGCCGCGTACACGGCGTCCAGCTTGCCGGGGAGGGTCGAGTCGACGTACGCGCGAGCGGTGGCGATCCGGCTGAGGCAGGTGGCCTCGGACTGCAGGACGCAGGTGGTCATGACGTCGGCGAAGCCCGCGTCGTTGCCGCCGATGGTGATCGAGACGAGATCGGTGGCGGAGCTGAGCGGACCGAGCTGACCGGCCGTGACGTCACCGGTCCTGGCTCCCGAGCAGGCGGTGAAGGCGAACGACGCGGGGTTGTTGGCCGCCTTCCAGAGAGCCGGATAGGCGCGGGTGCTGCGCTTGCAGTCACCACTCGCGCTGTCGTAGCTGCCCGCGCCCACTCCGGACGAGTACGAGTCACCCAGGGCCACGTAGTCGACGGCCGCGGATTCCTTCGCCTGGGCGACGCCGGCACCGGTCAGAGCGAGAACGGTGCCGAGCAGGAGAGAGGACGAGAACGCCACGAGTCTGGACATTTTCATGGAACCTCCTTGGGCAGGATCTCTGCCTACTCCGTGGTAGCAGGACCCACCGGGATTCCGGAAGTGTTCATGCCAAAATGCTTCAAGGGTGCCTGGGCAAAACATTTTTGACGGTGCGTCATACGTGTTCCGACATCCGGCACACCGAGGGGCAAACCCCCTCGCGGACAGAGCGCCCGAGCGGCCTGCCCGCCGGGGCCCCACTCCGGCCCGGCGTCTGCGGGCAGGTCGCGAAACCCGGGTGCGCGGGCCGCCCCCGTGCCGGATCATGGGCGTCATGTCTGCCAACCCCGAGTCCGCCCTGCCGATCCGGCTCAACGTGGACGACAGCGATTCGCCGTCCGACGTCGTGGACGCGCTGTTCCTGGGCCGCTTCGCGACGGGCGAGCAGCCGTACTCGCACAGCTCCTCCCTCGACCGGGTGAAGTCGGGGGCGACCCTGCTGCCCCCGGCGGCCAAGGTGCTGCGGTCGGCCCGGGACGACGACCGCAGCGCGACGCTCGCCGAAGGCGACGGGTGGACCGTCCTCGTCTCACGGTGGAACCGCGGCGCCGACGTCACGGTGACCGCCGCGACGCCGGAGCTCGCCGAGAAGATCCTGTCCGAGGCGACCGACGGCGCGCAGGACGAGCCGGAACCGCAGCCGGACAACGTGACGATGGGTTTCTGGTACGTCTCCCCGCGCCGTGGCCCGCACCGCACCACCCGGCAGATCGCCGCGGGCACCTGGGACGAGGTGCGGCCCAACTACACGGCACGGGTCGCCGACGCCATGGACCGGCTGATGAAGGTCACCCCGGACGACATCTCCGGCCGTCTCCTGCTGCTGCACGGCCCGCCGGGCACGGGCAAGACCTCCGCGCTGCGCACGCTCGCCCGTTCCTGGCGGGACTGGTGCCAGGTCGACTGCGTGCTGGACCCGGAGCGGCTGTTCAACGACGTCGGATACCTGATGGACATCGCGATCGGTGAGGACGACGGCTCCGCGAAGGGCCGGTGGCGTCTGCTGCTCCTGGAGGACTGCGACGAACTGATCCGCGGCGAGGCGAAGCACACCGCCGGGCAGGCGCTGTCCCGGCTGCTGAACCTGACGGACGGTCTGCTGGGCCAGGGCCGCAACGTGCTGGTGGGGGTGACGACGAACGAGGACCTGGAACGGCTGCACCCCGCGGTCGTGCGGCCGGGCCGGTGCCTGGCCCGCATCGAGGTGGGACCGCTGACCCGCCCGGAGTCGGTGTCCTGGCTGGGCACGGAGGAGGGACTGGGCAGGGAGGGCGCCACGCTCGCCGAGCTCTACGCACTGCGCCGGGGCGGCGGCCCGGCGTCCGTGCCGAAGCAGGACGCCGGGGCGGACGCCGGCCTGTACCTCTGAGCTTTCGTGCGGACCCCCGGCGGAGGTCCGCACGCCGTCGCTCGGGGGGACTGTGCCGGGGGCGGGCGCCGGTGCGCGTTCCGGACGCGTGCGGCTGCGGCGGCCCGTGGTCTCAGCGGGCGTAGGCCGCCCGCACCGCATCCTCGGCCCGGGCGAGCGCGTCGGCCTCCGACAGTCCGAGGCGCCGCACCTGCTCCGCGTACTCCTGTGCCGCCGTCGCGGCGTGACGGGCCGCCGCGTCGCCTGCCGGGGCGACGAACGTCCCGTTGCGGCCCCGGGTCTCGATGACCCCGTCGGACTCCAGCGCCCGGTAGGCCTTGGCGACGGTGTTGGCGGCGAGGCCCAGCTCCCCGGCGAGGCCCCGCACGGTCGGGAGCCGGTAGCCCACGGGCAGGATGCCGGAGCGGGCCTGTTCGGACAGCTGGGCGCGCAGCTGCTCGTACGGGGCGGTGGCGGAGTCCGGATCAACGGCGATCTTCAGGGTCACGCGGCGATTGTCTCCCACCCCGGGGTCCGGGCTCCGTCTCGCGGCCGGAAATTCGGGAGCGGTCCTCCCCGTGTGCGACGTACCGTCCGGGCATGACGGTATCCGTGCGCGACTTCCTCCCTGCCGACGCCGAAGCCTGGGTGCGGGTGCGCCGTGCGGCGCTGCCCTACATGGTGACGACTCCCGAGGGGGTCCTGAACGACCTGGCGGCATCCCATCCGGACCGGCGTCTCCGGCTGCTGGTCGCGGAGGAGGACGGCGAACTGATCGGCACCGCCCAGGTGGGCATCGCCCACGAGAGCCCGGTCCCGGGCCAGGGCTTCTGCAATCCCTACGTCCGTCCGGACCGGCTGGGGCGGGGCGCGGGGTCGCTGCTGCTGAGGACCGCCGAGGAACACCTCGCCGCCGCGGGCGCGACCGACGTCTTCTCCTGGGTCCTCGACGAGCCGGCCAACCGCGCCTTCGCCGAGAAGCGCGGGTACGAGGCGCGCCGGTCCGCGCACTTCCTCCGCCTCGACCTGGCGGGCGGATCGCTGCCGCCCCTCCCGGAGCTGCCAGCCGGGGTCGCGTTGCTGAGCGGCGCCGACTTCGAGGACGATCCGCGCCCGCTGTTCGAGGCGGACGCGGAGGTCACCGCCGACGAACCGAGCGACGTCACGGCGGAGTTCAGCGACTACGAGGCCTGGCTCGCCACGACCTGGCACCGGCCGGGCTTCGACCACGCGCTCACCACGGTCGTGACGGTCGACGGAGAGGTCGCGGCGTTCAGTGCGGCACTGACCGATGGGCTGACCCGCTATTCGTCGGCCATGACGGGCACCCGGCGCGCCTTCCGCGGCCGGGGGCTCGCGAAGCTCGCCAAGAACGACTCGCTGCACCGGGCGCGGGCCGCCGGCTGCACGGACGCGTACACGGGCAACGACGCGGGCAACGGTCCGATGCTGGCGGTCAACCGGTGGTTCGGCTACGAGGTCTGCGCGACCGAGGTGCGTCATGTCCGCAGCATCGTCTGACGCCTCGGCCGCGCTGACGGTCATTCTGGTCAAGGCGGGCCGCACCAAGATCCGGTATCCGGCGCTGCGGGTCGGCGACGCCGGCAGCCGGATCACGGTCCGGGCGCCGTGGGCGGCCCCGGGGGCACGGGACTTCGGCTTCGTGCGCTTCGAGCCGGGGGACGTCTTCACCGAGCACTACTGGCGGGACCGGTGGTACGCGGTCAAGGAGGTCCGCACCGGCGGCGGGGAGCTCAAGGGCTGGTACTGCGACATCACCAGGCCGGCCGTGCTGCGGGGCGCGGAGCTCGTGGTCGAGGACCTGGACCTCGACCTGTGGGTGTCCGCGGACGGATCCGCCGTACTCCGGCTGGACGAGGACGAGTTCGAGGAGAGCGGTCTCGCGGCCCGGGACCCGCGGGCGGCAGGAGCGGCCGTCCGGGCCCTGGACGAGCTGGAACACCTGGCCAGGACCGAGGGCCTGACGGGTCTCCTCGGCTGAGGCCGGTCCGCGTCCCCGCGGCTGGTGCCCGCCGCGGGGACGGCACCTCGCGAGGTCTCCTCCGCACAGGTCAGGGCGCCACCAGCTCCACCTCGTACCCCGCCGTGTTCTCCAGGTACGCCGCACGGTGCCCGCCGCCTCCGGTGCCCGCGGAGCCGCCCGGGAGGAACGGTCGCCAGCCGTGCTCGGGGGCCCGGCGGACGAGCGCGTCCAGGGTCTCGCGGTCCTGGACGTGGAACGCCAGGTGGTTGAGGCCGGGGCGCATCCTGTCGTGCGTGTCACCGGTCAGGTCGGGTGACTGCTCGACCACCACGTAACTGTCACCGCGCCGCCAACTGCGGCCCCGTGCCCAGCGCTGGTACGGGACGTGGCCCAGCTCTCCCAGCAGCCAGCCCCAGTCCGACTCGGCCTGCGCCAGGTCGGGCACCCACAGCTCGATGTGATGGACCCCGCCGGCGGGGGCGGCCGTCGCGGGCAGCGGGACGGCCCGCCGGGCCCCCTCCGGTGAGAACGCGACGGGGTCGCCGTCCTCGTGCCAGTGGATGAGGAAGCGCTCCCCGGTGCGGTAACCGTCGAGTCCCGCCCGGCAGTACGCGACCATGTCGTCCGGCAGCGCGTCCAGCGGGAACCAGGCGAGCTCGGAGCACTTCTCCGGCTCGGCGTTGCGGGGCGGGCGCTCGGGGTCGTACCGCGCCTCGAAGAACCAGCCCATCCGCGGATTCCCGCCCGGGCCCTTGTGCTGCATGACCAGCGCCGTCCGGAGTTCGTCCGGGTCCAGGACGACCCCGATCTCCTCCGCAGTCTCCCGGATCACCGCCTCCCGGACGTCCTCGCCGTCCTCGGCGTGGCCGGAGGGGGCGTGCAGCAGCCCGTCGGCGTATCCCGTGCCGGACCGCCGGGCGAGCAGGACGTCCGGGCCCCTGCGCAGGATGAGGTGGACGTCGACGACCTCGCGGTGCCGGCGGGGCGGTTCCAGGCGGGCGACCAGGGCGTACCGCTCGTCGTCGACCTCCTTGCCCCAGAGCCGGGCGTCGCCCGCGAGGGGCTCGTGGTGGACGCTCTCGGTGTGACGGCGGAGCAGGGTGGTGAGCCGGTCGGCGGAGAGGCCCACGCCGCCCCACACCCCTTCGATGAGCACCAGCCGCCCGCCCGGCCGCAGCAGCGAGAACCAGTGCCGCAGGACCGCGTCGGGATCGGGCATCAGCCAGACCACGTGGCGGGCGAGGATCACGTCGAAGCGCCGGTTGCCGACCGGGGGAAGGCCCGCGTCCCCGAGCAGGACCTCGCTGCCGGTGCCGGCCAGCTTCGTCCGTGCCTGTTCCACCATGCGCACCGAGCGGTCCACGGCCGTCACCCGGTGGCCCTGTCCCGCGACGAGGAGGGCGAGACTGCCCGTGCCGCATCCGAGGTCGAGGACCTCGCAGCGCGTGGCGGGCAGCCAGGTCTCCATCCGCTGTGCCCAGGCACTGCGGACCACCGGGTCCAGGAGCCCGTGGTCGGGCTCCTCGTCGAAGGAGTCGGCGGCGGCGTCCCAGTCGATCGTGGTCATGGGAACCATCTTGTCAGCCGCCACCGACAGCCCGTCACACCCGATGTCCGCACCGCGGCTTCCTCACCAGGGGCCCCACCAGGATCGATGGGACGCCGGGGGCGGGGCGGGGGCGACGGCCGGCCCGTCACCCGGCGGTGATAGCTGCGGTGTTCACGTACCGCTCGGCCACCGGCCACCCACCGCGCGCGAGCACGACATCAACTCCCGTCAGTTTGTTTCAGGTTGACGCAGACCGACCGAGGAGGCCCCGTGGCCGCACCATCCGTGTCCCGCAGGCAGATGTTCGGATTCGGCGGCGCGGCAGCCGCCGCGCTGATGCTCGGGACGGGGGCGTGGGAGGCACAGTCCGCGTTCGCCGCGCCCCCGCTGAAGGGTGACCCGTTCACCCTGGGGGTCGCCTCGGGCGACCCGACGTCGGACGGCTTCGTGCTGTGGACACGTCTGGCTCCCGACCCCTTCGCCCAGGACGGCCTCGGCGGCATGCCCGCGGCACCGGTCCGCGTCCAGTACGAGGTGGCGCTCGACGAGCTGTTCCGCCGGGTCGTACGCAGGGGCAGCGTCGTGGCGAGCCCCGCGCTGGCCCACTCCGTCCACCCCGAGGTGCACGGGCTCGCCCCCGACCGCACCTACTGGTTCCGTTTCAGGGCCGGATCCTCGATCTCTCCCGTGGGGCGCACGCGCACCACTCCCGACCCCTCCGGCTCACCGCGCGAGCTGAAGTTCGCCTTCGCGTCCTGCCAGGCCTGGCAGGACGGCTACTTCACGGCCTACCACCACATGGCGCAGGAGGACCTCGACCTGGTGGTGCACCTCGGCGACTACCTCTACGAGTACGGGGTCGGCACGAACAAGCGCGGTGTGGTCACCGACCCGAGGTTCCACACGGAGACGCTCGACCTCGCCCGCTACCGGCTCCAGTACGGCCTCTACAAGTCCGAGGCCCCCCTGCGCGAGGCACACGCCGCCTTCCCGTGGATCATGACGTTCGACGACCACGAGGTGGAGAACAACTGGGCGGACGAGACCTCGGAGAACGACGAGGACCCCGCGACGTTCCTGCTGCGCCGCGCCGCCGCGTTCCAGGCACTGTACGAGCACGCGCCGCTGCGCCGCGCACAGCTGCCGAAGGGTCCCGACGTGCAGATGTACCGGCGGCTCCGCTACGGCCGGCTCGCGGACTTCACGATGCTGGACACCCGGCAGTACCGGGACGACCAGGCGTGCGGCGACGGCTCGTCGGCCGACTGCGCGGAGCGCTTCGACAAGCACCGCACCCTGCTCGGCCCCCGCCAGCGGGCCTGGGTCCTCGCGGGCTTCGGCCGCTCGCCCGCCCGCTGGCAGATCCTCGGCAACCAGGCGCCGATGGGCCAGACCGACCAGGACCCGGGCCCCGGCACGACGGTCTGGACCGACCCGTGGGACGGTTACGTCGCCGAACGCAACCGGCTCCTGGCTCAGGCGGACAACCGGGGCGTGCGCAACCTGGTCGTCATCACGGGCGACCGGCACCAGAACTACGCGTGGGACCTCAAGCGCGACTACTCCGACCCGGAGTCGCGGACCGTGGGGTCGGAGTTCGTGGGGACGTCGATCACCAGCGGTGGCGACGGCGCCGACATGACAGCCCAGGGCCGGACGTTCCTGGCGGCGAATCCGCACATGAAGTTCTTCAACAACCAGCGCGGCTACGTCCGTGTGACCGTGGAGCCCGACCGCTGGACGAGCGACTACCGGGTCCTGCCCTTCGTGACGAAGCCGGACGCGCCGATCAGCACACGCGCGAGCGTCGTGGTGGAGGACGGCACACCGGGGGTCCAGATCTGACCCCTCCTCACCGTGGCACGGGTACCCCGGAGACGGGGTGCCCGTGCCCGCTGCGGGGAGGTGCCTGAACCCTCCCCTAACCGCCCCTTAAGCCCGCCATAACGATGCCCACCTGCGGCTTTCCGCGCCCGAATCCGCCCTCGGCGGCGGCTAGTTTGCTGATCACCCAGCCGTGCCCGCCGAAGGAGAACCACCACCATGGCCGCCCTCATCACCGCCCGCCGCAAGGCCGCCGGAGCCGTCGTCGCCCTCGGCGTCGCTCCGCTCGCGCTGACCGCGCTCGCCGCCACTCCGGCCGCCGCCCACGGTTCGCTGACCGATCCGGTCAGCCGGGTCTCGGCCTGTTTCGCGGAGGGGCCGGAGAACCCCCGGTCGGCGGCGTGCCGGGCCGCGGTGGCGGCGGGCGGCACCCAGGCGCTGTACGACTGGAACGGTGTGAACATCGCGAACGCGGCGGGCAACCACCGCGGGCCGATCCCGGACGGCAGGCTCTGCAGCGCGGGCAACGACAAGTTCAAGGGGCTCGACCTGCCGCGCGCCGACTGGCCGTCCACGCCGATGGAGGCGGGCAGGCACACCTTCCGCTTCCGGGCCACCGCCCCGCACAAGGGCTCGTTCGAGCTGTACCTGACCAAGCCGGGCTACGACCCGTCGCAGCCCCTGAAGTGGTCGGACCTCCGGGAGAAGCCGTTCGCCACGGTCACCGACCCGGCCCTGACCGACGGGTCGTACGTCTTCGACGGCACCGTGCCGCAGGCGTCCGGGCGGCAGTTGGTCTACACGGTCTGGCAGCGCTCGGACTCCCCCGAGGCCTTCTACGCCTGTTCCGACGTGGTCTTCGGAGGCGGAAGCGGCGGTTCGGGCGGCGCGGCCGGGACCGCCCCGGCGCCGGCCGCTTCCGCTCCCTCCGAGACGGACATCGACGAGGGCGCGGACAAGTCGTCGGTCGAGCACGGCGGCCACGGCGACGACGACGCGGCGACCGGCGCGGAGGTCACGCAAGCCGCTCCGGCAGCCGGAACCGCCGGATCCGGCGGCACCGCGGAGGCCGGCGCGAACGCCCCGGAGCCCGACAGCGCCGCCGCTCCCGCCGGGGGCGACGTCCTCGCCGAGACGGGCGGCAGCGCCGCCACCTCGTACCTGACGGTCGGCGGAGCGGCGGCGCTGGCCCTCGGGGCGAGCGCCCTGTTCGTCTCCGTGCGCCGGCGGGCCGCCGGTGGAGCCCACCGGCGCTGACGGCGCGCCGGACGGCTGCCGGACCCCGGTGCGGGGTCCGGCAGCACGTCTCAGCCGATGACCGAGGCGCAGGTCGTCGGTGTGGCGTGCGCGGGGTCGAGGGCGTTCTCGACCTCGTGGAAGGCGATGCGGTCGATGGTGCCGATCGCGACGTGCTCCGAGAGGTCGACCGGGCACAGGTCCTGGAGCAGGACGTTGCGTACGTTCGGACCGCTCAGGTACTGCGTGCGGTACGGCGTGACGACCTCGTCGTACCGGGTCGCGATGACGGTGTAGCGGACTCCGGGCACGGTGTCACCGCCCGCGTTGAGCTTGGTGAGGAAGGCGGATCCGGCGATCTGGTCGGCGAGTCCGGGGGTGTTCGTGGTGAGGAGGTCCTCGACGCCGGGGAAGTACGGCAGCAGCCGCGTGAGGCCGAGGAGCGTGGTGCCGTGGTTGTCGGGGGCGATCCCGACGAGGGCGTTCACCTTTGCGGCGCCGCCGAGGAACTTCAGGTAGTAGTTGGGCATCATGCCGCCCTGGGAGTGGCCGACGAGGTCCGCCTTCGAGGCGCCGGTGGCACCGAGGACCTTGTCGACGAACACGTCCAGCTGACCGGCCGACTTCTCGATCGGGCCGAGACCGTTGAAGAACGGGACGCCGGGGAGCTGTCCGTAGTCGAGGGAGAAGACGCAGTAGCCCCGGTTGACGAGGTACGGCGCCAGGACGAGCCAGTTGTCGACCGAGTTCCCGAAGGTTCCGTGGACGAGGACGACGGGGCGGGGGTGGGCGGCGGAGGGCTTGCAGGAGTAGTCGTTCCACCCGCGGGAGGGTGCGGCGGTCCCCGTGGTGGCCGCACCGGCGGTCGCCGTGGGGGCGGCGACGAACGCGGTGAGGGCGAGGATCAGGGCGGTGATCGTGCGACGGGCGCGGGGGGAGCGCCGGGGGCGGGTCCAGGGCAGCATCGGGTGGTCTCCTTGCGGCTCAAGGGAGGTGCGATGTCGGTGCGCCCTGCGGCCCGGACCACAGTGAACTGCCAGTTCTGCGTGCTCATGCCAAATTACGCATGAGTAAGGTTGCGGGGGAAGTTACGCGTCGGTAAAAAATCGCGGACGCCGGACGGCGCGGGATTCAGGCCGCGAGCCGCCCGGGCTTCACCGCCTGCGGGCCGAACCTGGCGCGCAGCCGGTCGGACACCGCCTCGATCCGCCGCGCCCGTTCGTCCACCGGGTCGAAGGTGAGCTGGCGGGAGGCGCGTTCGGCGTCGTGCAGCCCCTCCGCCCGCAGCCCGATGCCCCGCACCCGCGCCCTCTGCAGGGCGAAGGAGTCCTGGATGCGGTACGCGAGCGAGGTGAGCGCCGCCGAGTGCGCGGTGGGCTCCGCGAGCGTGCGGCTGCGGGTGAGCGTCGCGTACCCGCTCCGGTCGGCGTAGCGCACCGAGACCGCGAGCGAGCGGCACACCTGCCCGTCGCCCCGCAGCCTGGCACCCAGTTCCTCGGTGAGCGAGAGGAGCGCGCGCCGGTGCTGCTCCGGGTCCAGTTCGTCGCGGGGGAAGGTGCGTTCGGCGGCGACGGACCGGGCCGCGGCGTTGGGCACGACCCGCGTACGGTCGATGCCGTTGGCCCGCTCCCACAGTTCGCGCCCGGCCCGCACCCCGGTGATCCGCTGGAGGGTGGCGAGCGGCGCCGCGGCGGTCCGGCCGATGGAGTCGAGGCCGTATCCGCACAGGGTGCGCGCGGTCGCCGCCCCGACACCGTCCAGGGCGGCCACGGGCAGGGACGCGAGGAAGCCGGCGGCCTCACCGGGCGGCACCACGAGGGTCGTCCCGGCCGGCGCCCGGCGCGCGGCCATCCGCGCCAGCATGGGGTTGACGGCCGCCCCGATCGCGCAGTCCACCCCGTGCAGGGCGAGGGCGCGCACCCGGATCACCGAGGCCAGGCCCGCCGCGTCCTGTCCGAAGTAGCGGAGCGCCCCGCCGACGTCGGCGAGCGCCGCGCGGGGCGGAGCCGCCTCGACGACCGGGGTGAACGCCCCGAGGAGGGCGAGCAGCCCTTCGTAGTCAGCGCTGTCCGGCGGTCCTCCGCCGATCCGGCGGAACCGCAGGTACAGGACGGCCGGTTCGTCGCTCATCCCGCGCTCCCGGGGCTCCGGTGCCACAGCTTCCTTCCGGTGGGCGTCCCTTCACCGGCCGGCCGGAGGTCGGCCCAGGGGTTCATCTCGTAGCCGGTGGACATCTGGATGCGGCGGCCGGGTTCCGCGGCCTCCTCCTCGCCCTCGTCGGCGCCGGGCACCTCCGCGAGCCGTGCGGCGACCGCGTCGAGGCCGCCGGTGCGGCGCAGTTCGGCCAGCTCCGCCAGGTTCCAGGCCGCCGACCCGACCACGCTCATGCTGCGGGGGCCGCGCCGCTGGACGACCCCGCGCACCAGCAGCAGCCAGGAGTGGAAGACGGTGTGCGCGCAGGCGGCGTGGCTGTCGTCGAAGAAGGCCAGGTCGACCAGGCCCGTACCGTCGTCCAGGGTGGTGAAGATGACCCGGCGGCCGGAGCGGACCGGCGGGGTCTGGGTGGCCGCCTTGGCGCCCGCGACCAGCACGGTCTCCCCGTGCCCGGCCTCCCGCAGCCGCTTGGCGGAGACCGCGCCCAGCTCCTCGAGGAACGCGTGGTGATCACCCATCAGGTGGCGCGAGACGTCCATGCTGAGCACGCCGAGCTCGGCGCTGAGGCGTTCGGCGTCGTTGAGGTCGGACAGCCCGATGCTGCCGGTCCGGTGTCCGCCGCCGAGCGGGAGCTGGGCTCCCGCCGCGCCGGAGCCGGAGCTCCGCTGGGCGCGGTGGAGCTCGGACAGGTGCAGCAGAAGATCCCGCCGGTTGGCACCGAAGGCGTCCAGTGCGCCGACCTGCGCGAGCCGTTCGGCGGCGGGCTTCCCGGGCCTGGCCCGCTGCCAGAAGTCCAGCAGTGAGGCGTAGGGCTGCCCGGCCTCGATCCGGGCGACCTCGGCCTCACTGATGCCGTGGACGTCCGAGAGGGCCAGCCGCAATCCCCATTTATCTCCATTCTCGCCAGACACCAGTTCGATCCGATGAGCGGCTGCGGACCGGTTCACGTCCAGCGGCAGCACGGGGACCCCGCGCCGCCGCGCGTCCGCGAGCAGCAGGCGCTTGGGGTACATCCCCGGATCGTGCGTGAGCAGCCCGGCGTAGAAGGCCGCCGGGTGGTGCGCCTTGAGCCAGGCGGACTGGTACGTCGGCACGGCGAAGGCAACCGCGTGCGCCTTGCAGAAGCCGTAACTGCCGAACGCCTCGATGATCTCCCAGGCGCGGGCGATCACTTCGGCGCCGTACTTCCGCTCCGCCGCGCGCCCCGCGAACCAGACCCTGATCCGGTCCTGCGACCCGGGGTCGGAGAGTCCGCGCCGCACCCGGTCGGCCTCGCCCCGGCCGCAGCCGGTCATGATGTCCACCATCTCGATGATCTGTTCGTGGAAGACGACCACGCCGTAGGTGTCGCGGAGCGCGCCCTCCAGGTCGGGATGCGGGTAGCGCACGGGCGCGCGTCCGTGCCTGGCCTCGATGAACGGCCGCACCATGTCGGCGGCGACCGGGCCCGGCCGGAACAGCGAGATGTCGACCACCAGGTCGTGGAAGGTGGCGGGCTGGAGTCTGCCGACCAGGTCACGCTGGCCGGGCGACTCGATCTGGAAGCAGCCCAGCGTCTCGGCGCTCCTGATCAGCCGGTACGTCTCCGGGTCGCCCTGCGGCACGGCGTCCAGGTCGACCTCCCGCCCCGAGGCCCGCTTGACCTCGGTCACCGCGTGCGCCATCGCCGACTGCATCCGCACGCCGAGCACGTCGAGCTTGAGCAGCCCGAGGTGCTCGACGTCGTCCTTGTCGAACTGCGCCATCGGGAAGCCCTCGCCGCTGGTGGGCATGACGGGCGTACGCCGCAGCAGCGAGTCGTCGGAGAGGAGCACCCCGCACGGGTGCATGGCGATACCGCGCGGCAGCGCGTCCAGGGCCTCGACCAGTTCCCAGAGCCGGCCGTACCTCTCCTTGCGCCCGGCCACCTCCCGCAGTTCGGGCAGTTCCTCCATCGCGGCGCGGGCGTCCCTGGCCCGGATGTGCGGGAACGCCTTGGCGAGCCGGTCGGTCTCGGCCGGGTCCATGGAGAGCGCGGCGCCCACGTCGCGGATGGCGTGGCGCACCCGGTAGGTCTCGGGCATGGACACGGTCGCGACCCGCTCGACGCCGAAGCGGTCGATGATCGCGCGGTAGACGTCGAGGCGCCGGGCCGATTCCACGTCGATGTCGATGTCGGGCAGCACGAAGCGCCGCTTGGACAGGAAGCGCTCCATGAGCAGCCCGTGTTCGAGCGGGTCGGCGTCGGCGATCCCGAGCAGGTGGTTGACCAGGGACCCGGCGCCGGAGCCGCGCGCGGCGACCCGTATCCCCATCCCCTTCACGTCGTCGACCACCTGGGCGACCGTCAGGAAGTAGGAGGCGAAGCCGTGGTGGGCGATGATGTCCAGCTCGTGGTGCATCCGCTCCCAGTGGTCGCGCCGGCGGTCGTAGCCGCGCCGCACCATGCCGGCGGCGGCGCGGGAGGCCAGTACCCGCTGGGCGGTACGCAGCCCGGCCCCGACGAGGTGCGGCTCGGGGAAGTGGACACTGCCAAGGCCCAGGTCGTCCGCCGGACCGACGCGGCAGGCGTCGGCGGTCTCCCGCGTCTCCGCGAGCAGCCGCTCCCCCGCGTCCCGCCCGAGCCCGGCGGCGGTGGCGATCCGCCCGGCGGTCTCCCGCATCGCGCGGGCGTCCTTGAGCCAGCGCTCCCCGCTGTCGAGGGGGGAACGCCGCGGGTCGACGGGGACGAGCCTGCGGGCGGAGTCGAGCACGTCGGCGACCGGGCCCTGCCCGGGGTCGGCGTACCGGACGGCGTTGGTCAGCACGGCCCGCACCCCCTGCTCGGCGGCGAACCCGACGGTACGCGCGGCGAGCCGCAGCGAGCCGGGCCCGGCGCCCTCACGGCCGTGGTGGACGGCTTCGAGGCGCAGGGCGTCGCCGTAGATCTCCCGCCAGGGGGCGAGCAGTGCGGCGGCCCGGTCGGGGCGGCCGGCGGCCAGCGCCGCCCCGACCTCGGAGGCGGGGCCGAGCAGCACGGTGAGCCCGTCGGCGGGCAGCGCGGACCGGGCGAGCAGCGGCTGCCCGGCGCCCGCCTCCGGGGCGTGGGCGGCGGTGACCAGCCGGCACAGCCCGGCCCAGCCGAGTGCGCCGTCCCGGGCGAGGAAGGTGACCCGGGGTGCGGATTCGTCGACAAAGGAACCTCCCCGGGCCGGTGTACGGGGCCGGTGTACGCGGCCCTCGCCCTCCGCCTGCCGTGCCACCGCGAGCTCGACCCCGAAGAGCGGGCGGATCCCGGCCTTCTCACAGGCCCTGGCGAAGCGGACCGTGCCCGCGAGACTGTCGCGGTCGGTCAGCGCGAGGGAGTCCATCCCCCGCTCGGCGGCGCGCTCGGCCAGCCGCTCCGGATGCGACGCCCCGTACCGCAGGGAGAACCCGGAAACGGTGTGCAGATGCGTGAACCCTGGCACCGCACCTCCTGGACCGATCCGTACTCGCCACCCCCTCGCTCTCCACCATAGACCAAGTTTCGAACGTTCGTACGATAACCGAGGGCACGGCCGCTCCTCCTGCAATCGGCCGCTCCCCCGCCATGCGGCCGGCCCCCCGCCGTTCGGCCGCTCCTCCGCCATTCGGCCGGTCCCGCCTGCGCGAACTCCGGACTCGCCGGACGGTGGGGGCATGAATTTCGCTGACGAGGTGAAGAGCGCCGTCACCGCACGGGCCGCGCTGCTGGTCATCGGCGTACTGGGACTGCAGCTGCTGTTCATCGCCTCCTACGTCGGCGCACTGCACCGGCCCGATCCGACGGACGTCCCCTTCGGGGTCGTCGCCCCCCAGCAGGTGTCCGGGCAGCTCGTCACCCGGCTGGACGGCCTGCCGGGCGGCCCGCTGGACCCCCGGGCGGTGTCCGACGCGGCCGAGGCGCGCCGGCAGATCCAGAACCGCGAGATCGACGGCGCCCTGATCGTCAACCCCACCGGGCCGGCCGACACCGTGCTCGTCGCCTCCGGCGGCGGCACCGTGCTGGCCACCTCACTCGACAAGATCATCAGGCAGGCGGAAGCACCCCGGCAGCGCACGGTGAGGACCGTGGACGTGGCACCGGCCTCCCCCGACGACTTCGACGGGCTCTCGTCGTTCTATCTGGTCGTGGGCTGGTGCGTCGGTGGTTACCTCTGCGCCTCCATCCTCGCGATCAGCGCGGGCACCAAGCCCGCCAACCGGCAGCGCGCGGTGATCCGCACCGCGGTCATGGCGCTGTACGCGATCGCGGGCGGGATCGGCGGCGCGGTCATCATCGGCCCGATCCTCGGGGCACTCCCCGGCAGCGTGTGGGCACTGGCCGGGCTGGGCGCCCTGGTCGTCTTCTCGGTCGGCATGATCACACTCGCCCTGGAGGCCCTCACC
This sequence comes from Streptomyces sp. NPDC001822, assembly GCF_042892135.1. Taxonomy (NCBI): domain Bacteria; kingdom Bacillati; phylum Actinomycetota; class Actinomycetes; order Kitasatosporales; family Streptomycetaceae; genus Streptomyces; species Streptomyces sp. NPDC001822. The sequence goes on along the minus strand of NZ_JBIATW010000004.1, from coordinate 83,744 downwards.
GGCATCGTCGGCATCGGCCTGGCCGTCCTGATCATCGTCATCGCGGGCAATCCGAGCGCGGGCGGCGCCTTCCCGCTGCCGATGCTCCCGGACTTCTGGCGGTCGATCGGCCCCGCCCTGCCGCCCGGCGCGGGGACCTGGACGGCCCGCTCGATCGCGTACTTCAAGGGCAACGCGGTCACCGGCCCCCTGCTGGTGCTCTCTGCCTGGGCAGTCGGCGGCACGGTGCTCACCCTGCTGCTGTCGATGCGGGGCGGGCGCGACGAGGGGCGGAAGCGGGAAGCCGGGGCCCCCGGCGCCGCGCCTCTCCTCTGATACACGGCCTCCCCCGGGAACGGCCCGGGCCCGGCCTGAGACCGAAGGCCGGCCCAGCATCCCCTCGACGAGATCGGCGGCCCGCGTCGTGACGTTCGCCGGACCCTGCTTCAGATCCCGCGCCGACCGGGACACGGGTGATCACTCGTTTCAGGTCCACGGCGATGAGGACGCACTGGCCCGGTACGCCGCCCCCCGTACCGGCGCGGACAAAAAACTCTGGCCATGGTCATCACGGAGCGCTACGCTGCTCCGCGATGACCACTCACTCTGTGAACAGAATGGGGGACCCGTCCGCGCAAGGTGAGTGCTGATGCTCACCGAAATCGCGAACGGGGACACCCTCCCGTCCTTCTGGCCGCGCGTACGCGAGTTCGCCGTACCGGCCTCCATGATCGAGACTGCGACCGCCCGGCGTCATGCCGGGGACTGGGCAGGAGCCTGTGCCGCGGCCGGCGTGGATGTCGATGTCGCCCCACGGTCCGTGGCACGGACCCACGGCCGTGAACTGGCGGCCCGCCTCAGGGACGACCTGCGCCATCTGGCTCCCGACCTGCTGCGCTGGCACATGCCGAGGATCGCCCCCGACGGACTGCTGCGCCCGGGCCTGACGGTCGCCCTGGCCCGGTACGACGAGGCGGGGCGGGACGGGGTGCGCACAGTGCACCTCGTGGCCCGGACCCCTCCGGCCTGGGCGGATGCCGGCCAGCGGATCAGCCTCGCGTTGTGGGACGGTTCCTGGCGGGCGGAGGCCTCGGCCCGCCGCCATCCGCACCCCCACCCCGACAGGCGGTTCCGGCTCGACCTGCACCGGCACCTGTGGGACGCCCGCAGAACCGGCGAGCTGCGCATACGCTCCGGGGCCGACCGGCCGCCCGCCGCGGACCTGCCGCCGCTGGAACGGGATTCGACGAACACGGCTCCCCGGGCGGGCACTTGGGCCATGGGGCGGTGGGCGGCGGAGGCCGGGATCCTGCTGCGTGCGGAAGGGCGGGTCTCCGGGACCGTGGCCGTGCGGCTCGGCGCGCGGCACCGGCTGCTCCTGGAGCGGGCCGGGGACCAGGACGCGGGGCCGTCCGCCCTGCGGATCACGACGGCATCCGCGAGCCGTGACGTCTCCGCGTTGCCGCTCCTGCCCGATGCGGCGGCCTGGGTGCTGCCCGACCTCGAACTCCTCCGTACCGGTGCGATCGAGGCCGGCCGGCTGCACCCGCTGGTCGCCTCCGCCCTGGCACCGGACCATCCGCGGGCCGTACCGGCGGACGGTCCCGCCGGCCCCGGGCAGCCGCATGTCGTGGACTGCCGCGGAGCCCGGCACAGAATCGGTCAGGTCGACGGGGTGCTGGTCCCGCTGGACCACGGCGCGGACGAGATCCGCCGGGAGGAACTGCTGGTCGCGCTGACCGGTACCCCCCTACCCTGCCTCCAGGTCATCGATGCGGCGCACCGGCGTCCCGAATGCCTCACCGGCGTCCGGGAGCGCCTGGACCACGGCGACATCGCCGGTGCGCTGGCCGTCGTCGAGGGTCTGCTCGGACCAGGGGCGCTGCTGCGCGACGGCCCCCTGCGCGACGAGTTGGAGACGGCGGCGCTGCGACGGATCACCTACGGCCTGTTCCGGGCGGACATGACCGGACCGGGGCCCGGCAGCCACCGCCCCGACCGCAGGTCCGCCCGCACTCGCCCCTCGCGCAGGCGCCGCGCCACCGCCCGCTGACCCCTGCCCCCTGCACACCGGGATACGAACCCGCGCCCGGCTGCGTGCCTTGACCCTCTCGCCCCGTCTCCGCCTTCTTGCTCTTCCCCCTCTCCTTTCCTCTCCTCCCTTCCTCCCTCCCTTCCTGCCTCCGTGGCCTCCAGGGCCCCCTTCGCGAACCCACAGGTGATCAGACATGCCCACGTGCACCCCGTTCCTCACGACTGCGGCCCTCCCCGACAAGCCCCACCCGCCACAGCCCGGCCTCGCCACGGACCAGCTCGAAGTCGCGGGTTCGCTCACGGCGTTGCTCCGCGACACCACCACCGAACCGCGCCCGGACATGCAGTTGGAGGCCCTGGCCCTGTCCGTCGCCGCCGACCTGCCGGTGCTCCTGTGGGGTGAGCCGGGGATCGGCAAGACTGCGGCCCTGACGCAGCTGGCCGAGTCCCTCGGCCTGCCCCTGACCACCGTGATCGCCAGCGTGCACGAGCCGTCCGACTTCTCGGGGCTGCCCGTCATCGGAGACGATCCGGCGGAGCAGGGTGTCCCGATGGCCCCACCGGACTGGGCGGTCCGCCTGGTACGGGCGGGCCGGGGACTGCTCTTCCTGGACGAACTGTCCACCGCACCACCGGCCGTGCAGGCCGCTCTGCTCCGCCTGGTCCTGGAACGCCGCATCGGTGTGCTCCGTCTGCCGCCCGGCGTACGGATCGTGGCCGCCGCGAACCCGCGGTCCTCGGCGGCCGACGGGTGGGAACTGAGCCCGCCGCTGGCCAACCGCTTCGTCCACCTCCAGTGGGTCCACGACCAGGAGGTCGTCATACGCGGCCTCGGGGGCACCTGGCCCCGGGCGACACTGCCGCGGCTCGCCCCCGAGCGGCTGCCCGAAGCGGTGGACCTCGCCCGCCGCGGGGTGTGCGGCCTCCTCGCGGCCAGGCCCGAACTCATCCACAGGCTGCCCTCCAGCGAGACACGCCGGGGCGGTGCGTGGCCGTCTCCGAGGAGTTGGGAGATGGCCCTGCATCTGATCGCCTTCGCAACGGCGGCCGGCTCCTCGCGCGACGTACTCGCGCTGCTGGTCAGGGGCACCGTGGGAGACGGGCCGGGGCTGGAACTGCTGGCGAGCCTGGACCGGATGGACCTGCCGGACCCGGAAGTGCTGCTCGCCGATCCTGCGGCGGCGGTCCTGCCCGACCGGGGAGACCTGCGTCAGGCCGTGCTCGACGGGGTGGTCGCGGCGGTCCGCACCAGACCGGAGAAGTCGCGCTGGGACGCGGCCTGGGCCCTGCTGGTCCGAGCACTGGAGACGGGCGCCCCCGACCTGGTCGTCGTGCCGGCGACCTCGCTCGCCTCGCTGCGCCGGGAGGACTGGGACGTCCCCGCATCGATCGAACGGTTCGCCGGGGTGATCTCCCTGTCCCGGCGGGCGGACGACGCGGCGGCCCGGGTCGCGGCGGTGAAGGCCGGCCGATGAGCGCGAACGCTCCGGGGTCACTGGACCTCGACAAACTCTTCGCCGCCCGGCTGCAGGCGGTCCGGGCCCGCCCCTATCTGGCGACCGCCCTCTTCGCCCTGCACACGGTCGAGTCCCGGAAGGTCCCCACGATGGCGGTCGACCGGCACTGGCGGTGCTACGTCTCCCCGGGCTTCGTGACGCGGACCCCGGTGGAGGAGCTCGCCGGCGTATGGGTGCACGAGGTGTCGCATCTGCTGCGCGACCATCACGGCCGCAGTGACCGGGTCGCGCGGCAACGCGGGCTGACCGGCCCGGGAGAACGGCTGCGGATGAACATCGCCGCGGACTGCGAGATCAACGACGACGTGTTCGGCGAGGGGCTGGCCCGGCCGGAGGGCGCCGTCATGCCGGAGTCCCTGCACCTCGCCCCGGGGGAACTCATGGAGGACTACCTGCGCCAGTTCAGACTCGGCCCCCGTACCCGGGAGTTCACGTGGCTGGACTGCGGCAGCGGGGCGGACGGGCTGGAGCGGGAGTGGGATCTGGGCCCGGACGGTGCGCACGCCCTCAGCGCGCAGGAACAGGACGCGGTCCGCTTCCGGGTGGCCCAGGGCATCACGGGCCGCCCGGGGAACGCGTCGAGGGGCTGGCAGCGATGGGCCGAGGAGGCTTTCCATCCGCCGCAGGCGTGGCGGGACCTGCTGGGCGCGGCGGTCCGTTCGGCCGCCTCCGCGTCCGGTGCGGGCGAGGACTACACGTACGGCCGACCGTCACGGCGCTCGGCCGGGGTGCCGGGCGCCGTCCTCCCGAGCCTCCGGCGCAGGCCGCCGCGGGTCACCGTGGTCATCGACACGTCGGGCTCGGTCAGCGACGCGGAACTGGGCAGCGCGCTCCTGGAGGTCGCCGCGATCTCCCGTGCGGTGGGCGGGCGTCGCGATCTGGTGAGCGTCCTCTCGTGCGACGCCGCCGCCGGCGTCGTGCACCCGCTGTGCCGTGCCGAGGGTATTCCGCTGGTGGGCGGCGGGGGTACGGACCTGCGCGCGGGCTTCGCCAGGGCGCTCCGGTCCCGGCCTCGCCCGGACGTCGTCGTGGTGCTGACGGATGGTCAGACACGCTGGCCGTCGGTGAAACCGGAATGCCGGACGGTGGTGGGTCTTTTCCCCCGGGAACATCACCGCACGTCGTGGGACGAGGACGATCCCGAACACGTCCCGAGGTCACCGCCCGAGTGGGCGCGGACCGTGGTCATCGGGTAGTCCCCCGCGATCACCGGCCGGTCATCCGAAGACAGCAGGATGTTCCCTCGACGCAGGCTATGCACGGCAGGTCCGTGGCGTCATTCTGGAGCGGCCTCGTGGGACCCACGAGGTGCACGGCTGCTCTCGACCCCCTTTCATCCCACGGAGGTTGTTCATGCGTCGCCGCTTCGCCGCCCCCCTCATCGCTGTAGCCCTGTCACTCCCGCTCGCTCTGATCCCCGCCGCGTCCGCCTCGGCCGCCCCGTCGGACAAGCCGCAGGTCCTCAGCTCCTGGACCCAGACGAGCGCCTCCAGCTACAACGCGTGGAACTCCGCCCGCAACAACCAGGGCGCCTGGTCCGCCTACGGCTTCGACTGGTCCACGGACTACTGCAGCACCTCCCCCGACAACCCCTTCGGCTTCCCCTTCCAGACGGCCTGCGCCCGGCACGACTTCGGCTACCGGAACTACAAGGCCGCGGGCACCTTCTCCGCCAACAAGTCGCGCATCGACTCGGCGTTCTACTCGGACCTCAAGAGAGTGTGCGCGGCCTACTCCGGCGCGACGCTGACCTCGTGTAACGCCACGGCCTGGACGTATTACCACGCCGTGGACATCTTCGGAGTCGCACCGGCCAAGGCGACCCCCGCGGGACTGCCCCAGGCCGCCTGACCGACCGCCCGCCGCGACCCGGCACACACGCCGCAGCTCACCGTGTGAACCAGGGGCTCCGAACTCCGGACCCCTGGTTCATGCGAGATCTTCCCGCCCTTCACGATCCGAACACACCGAACTTGATGACCCACTCCGTGGACGAGCCACGAAGAGCCCCTGAGTCATATGCGCAGATATGCCCTCCAAATGGGGTCGGTTACATGTACATACATGCGCGATTCCCCTTGCCGATCGGGATGCGAGCCGCTCGATAGAGTGATCGCTACTGCAATCAGCGAAGCCAGCAAGGGGGACCCCATGTCGTTCGAGCGCGAATGGGCGCAGCGGAAGGACGAGGTGGCGGACCGCCACTCGACGCAGATGCGACTGAATCAGCTTCAGGGTGACCAGGGCCCCACCGGACAACCGCCCCTGCTGGGCAGCAGCCAGTCACCGGACCTGGCGACCACGTCCGCCGGGAAGAAGAAGGCGGCGAACAGCATCGAGAACAACATCGAGCCGGGCACCAGGACCGCCGCCGATGTCGCCGACGAGTCCGTCCGCGGCGCCATTGCGGAATTCACGGGATGGGAGACGTCCGCAGGACTCAAGAAGGCCCACTCTCATTGGGACGAGCAGGTCAAGCGACTGCTGGGGCGGCTGAGTCAGGAGAAGTCGGCGCTCCGCAGCACTGCGGTCCTCTTCAGCAACAATGACTTGGAGACCGAGGCGGGTTTCGTCCCGGTGTCCAAGGTCTCGGGCGTCTAGGGGAACCGGTGCCGACGTACGAAGAGATCACACAGACAGACCTCTCCGCGCTCATCACGGCGGCGGACGGCTGGAAGACGATGGCAGGCAAGTTCAAGACGCTGGAGGACATGTATGAGGACGAAGTCCAGAGCATCTCCAAGGGGCAGCTCTGGACGGGCGAAAGCGCCTCCGTATCATCCACGAACTTCGCTCTGACGCGCAGCGAGTACGATGCCGCGCAAAAAGAGGCGAAAGCCATGGAGTCACTCCTTCGCGATGCCCATGACCGGCTCATCGAGCTGATCGGGCGCGTCAAGTCCGCCGTGGCGGCGGCCGAGAAGGCCGGAATGAAGGTCTCGGCCCGGGGGACGGCGAGCTATGACTTCAGCAAGGTCGACGCACAGATGAAGTACAGCATCCAGCACGATCCTGACCTGCGGAACGTGGAGAATTCCTACACGCAGGCAGTCGCCGACGCCGTGAAATCCGTGACCGAATACGATCACGACGTCAAAGCAGCCCTCCTTCAGGCCTCGGGTGCCGACAAATCGGGGCTCTTCGGATTCAATGCGAAGCCGGTCGACGACGTCGAGGCCGTCGAGGCGCTCGGTCTCACGGAGAAGGTCCGATCCGGCAAGACCTCCGAGAGGGAATTGCGCCGCTACCGGGACATCATGAACGAGAACGCCGAGGACAAGCACTTCGGCGAGGCTTACATCAACGGTCTCGGCGCGAAAGGCACCTTGGACCTGGCCGACAGGATGGAGCTGGCGGCCAATGAACGAGGCGTGTCGCGGGAAGACAAGAAACTCTACGACTCGATCAACACCAGCCTGGCGAACACAGTGGCCTCGGCCACGAAGGATCCGACCGGCTACGCGTACCGGCCGTTCGTCGAGGGACTCAAGGACGCCGGTACGGACAACATCGGTGACAACCTCCGTCCGGTGAACGGATACCAGACCGCGATCACCCTCATGCAACACGGCAGCGGGTACGGGAAGCAGTTCCTCAACGACGTCGCGAACGACATCATCGACGCCGAGAAGAAGAACCCGAACGTCTGGCTGCACCACGTCGACGCCCAGCGCCCGACTCTGGCGAACGACCCGCTGGACGGCGTCCTGGGCATCATGGGCAAGGATCCGGAAGCGGCCACCTACTTCCTCGACCCGGAGGCAGGGGGAAACAGGAACGACCACCTGAAGTACCTGCTGACGGACCGCAAGGAATGGCCCGACGAGTACCTCTCCGGGCCCGGCCGGGTCATGGACGTCGAGGACGCGGGCAAGGCCACAGGGCTGGGAGCTGCCATTCAGGCAGCCGCCACCGGCCACGTACCGGGAGAGAGGCTCGGAGCTCCGGGTCCGCACACCGAGGGCCAGGCACGCGTCATGCACAACACCATCCGCTACCTGGACAGCGAGATGGGCGGGGACGAGTTCCCCGAGGACCTGAAGAATCTGCAGCAGCCGATGGCCAGGACCCTGGCGGACTACGTCTCCGACACGCACATCATCCTCGGCGGTCAGGAATCCGCCTACGGTGGCTCGGACGGCCAGGACTCCGTCCACGGCTCGGGCGACAAGTCCCATATCGCTGTCGGTCAGGGAAGCCTCATCCGGGTGATGCGAGGCATCTCCGATGACGCGCCGTCCTACTCGTTGCTGTACGAGGCGGAGCGGACCTACTCCGCCGTCGTCCTTGCCGAAGCACCCGCATACAGCGGCGACCCCGATCATGGCGTCAGTGCGGACTGGAACCATCGCGGGCACGAAGTCGGATCGGCGATGGGAGCCATGAACGGCATCGGCGCCGACGTCTGCAAGGACAAGGAGGAGGACAAGGTCGAGTGGGCCGAGGACATGGCGGAGTATTCGTCCATCGGCGCCAACGGGCTCATTGGCGAGATCCCCGTTCTGGGCACCGCAGGCGGAGCGCTGATCGACTCCGTCAAGTACGACTGGACGAAGGACGTGACCGACGCGGCCGAGGAACAGGGCAAGCAGGATTCAAGCGAGAACTACTCCAAGGGCAAGAACGGAACCAACGAGCTCATGGACAAATGGGGAGAGCAGAATGGGATCTCCGGCACCGGGGCTCACAGAACGGCCAAGGACGAAGCGAACGACGCGTATTCCGGCGGGCGCGCAGCCGCTGAAGCCCACCTTGGGTAGGAAGCGCCGCGGTCCGGGCGCCGCATGTGTGGTGGCAGCGCTGGCGATCGCGGCATCAGGGTGTACGTCCGGTGACTCCGCCGGGCCTCAGGCCCACGATGAGCTGTGCCGGCTCGCCCCGGGCTCCGGCGAGAGCGGCACGCTGCGTCGATTGCTGGGTGACGACGACGTCAGGACGGACATCTCCAACGACACCGACGATCTCACCGAGAGCATGCGGGACTGGCTGCAGCCGGGCGGTGCGGAGAGGTCGGCGCTCCCCCTGCGCATGTGCTCGTACCGTCCGGCGAAGACCACCGGCGCGCGTACGGTGAGCATCGAGTTCGGCTGGCTTCCCCGCGAGGAAGCCGGGGGAAGCTCCGAAGTCCTTCCCGGGAAGGTCCGTCGCTTCACCGTGAACGACGCGACCGTGCAGGCCAATGACACGCTGTCACGACTCACGGTGCCGTGTCGGCTGCCGGATCTCGAGAAGGCGTCGCGGAAGGTTCTGCTTCGGGGAGAAGCCTCCAATACGCTGCTCGTGGGAACCGACGTCCAGCGGAAGACGATCGAGCAGCAGGTCACCTTCCTCTATCTCATGACCCATAGAGCCGCCGAGGCACTCGGCTGCGAGAACGACCCGCTGGCGAAGAAGCCCACTATCGAGGCGTCCCCGGGGTCCGCCACCTGAGGTACGACTGGGCAGGCAGTCCGGTCCGGTGCTGAGTCCGTACGCGCGACGCCGCCCGCAGGCAGGCGTCACAGCCGACGGCCCGCCCGCCTCCTCGGAGGTGAGCGGGGCGTCGGGGCGTCGGGACCGTATGACGTCCGGACCGTGTGTCAGCCGATCTCGGCGCCGAATGCCGCCAGCGCCTCGGGCACCGGCTGGAAGAACGTCTCACCGCCGGCGGAGCAGTCGCCGCTGCCGCCGGAGGTCAGGCCGATCGCGGTGTCGCCGGCGAACAGCGAACCGCCGCTGTCGCCCGGCTCGGCGCAGACCGTCGTCTGGATGAGGCCGTTGACGATGTCGCCGTTGCCGTAGTTGACCGTGGCGTCCAGGGCGGTGACCTCGCCGTCGTGGACCTGGGTCGTGGAGCCGCTGCGCGTCACCGTCATGCCGACGGTCGCGTCGCCCGCCTTGGTGATCGCCTGGGTGGAGCCGTTGTAGAGGTCGACCTCGCTCGGGTGCGCCGTGTCCGACGTGTACTTGACGAGGCCGTAGTCGTTGTCCGGGAAGCTGGAGCCCTCGTTGGCGCCGATCTCCCCGCCGCCCTGGGAGTCCGACCAGCTGGTGATCGACTCGGTGCAGTGCCCGGCCGTCAGGAAGTACGGCTCGCCGCCCTTGACCACGTTGAACCCGAGGGAGCAGCGCCCGCCGTTGCCCCAGATCGCGTCGCCTCCGGCGATGAGCGGCTTGAACTCCCCGGCCGACTTGGTGAGCTCGGCCTTGGCACCGAGCCCCTTGACGACCGTGCTGAGCTTGTCCCAGGCCACGCCGTCGACCGTGCGGTCGGCGGTGACGATCACCTTGTTGCTGACCGGGTCGACGGCCCAGGAGGTGCCCGGGATGGTCGCCTTCGCCGAGAGGGTGCGGCGGGCGTTCGTCAGCTCGGCAAGTGTGTTCTGGACGAGTCTGGCCTTGCCGCCGGCCTGGCGGACGTGCTCGGCCGCCGCCTCGTCGACGACGTTGACGACGAGGTTCTTGCTATCGGCGTCGTAGTACGCGCCCGCCGTGTCGCCGCCCAGAGCCTTGTCGAGGGTGGCGGCGAGACTGCCGGCCGAGTGGGCGTCGAGGGTCTTCGCCGTGAACTGGGGTACGTCGTCACTGGCGTTCGCAGTCTGGAACGTCACTCCTGCTGCGACCAGGGCGAGGACGGCCGATCCGGCCATCGCCGCGCGCTTCCTGGATATGCGTCGGTGCTTCAACTTCGACCTCCTGTGGGGCCGTGCACGGGCAAGTGGGGTGCCCGGAACACGGAGGATGGGGCGCCCACTATTCCGATGCCGCCGATAGCACACAAGGTCGACTTCCGGACGCGCACATGACGGCGACCGTTCACCCGCGGCTTGTTCACAACCCGGGCTTCGCACCACGTCGGTTCCGTTCGCGAACACCCGGTGCGATCGGGGATCGGCAGCGGGTGAGGACTAGTCCTGTCCTGTAATCGCGGCCGGAGTCCGGATGCCGCGGAGGGCGTCCCTGAAGCCGAACACCACCCAACGCTCCCGGACGCCCCGAACACCACCGGTTCATCCCCGCGGGGAGTGCCGGTATCGCTTTCGATAGGACATCATCGAACTGGCAACACCCATCGGGCAGTTGACGCCCGGACCGAGTGGAGGGGGCGGCGTGCGAAGTCGGGTGCGCACGGCGGACGGACGGCATCTGATGGTCGAGCGTCAGGGGGATCCGCGAGGCAGACCGGTGTTCCTCCTGCACGGGATGCCGGGGAGCAGGCTGGGCCCCGCTCCCCGCGGCATGGTCCTCTACCAGCGCAAGACGCAGCTGATCACGTACGACCGTCCGGGATACGGCGGCTCGGACCGGCTGCCCGGGCGCAGGGTGAGGGACGTCGTCGAGGACGTACGCGCGATAGCGGACTCGCTCGGCCTCGAACGCTTCGCCGTGGTGGGCCGCTCCGGCGGAGCGCCCCACGCCCTGGCCTGCGCCGCGCTGATGCCCGAACGGGTCACCCGGGGCGCGGCACTGGTCAGCCTGGCCCCGTGGGACGCGGTGGGGCTCGACTGGTTCGACGGGATGGCGGCCTCGAACGTCCTCGCCTACTCCACCGCGGCGGCGGACCCCGACGGGCTGGCCGAGTCCTTCATCAGCCGCTCCGCCGAGATCCGGCAGAACCCGGTCCGGCTGCTGGACGACCTGCGACGGGAGCTGACCGACTCCGACCGGACCGTGGTCAACGATGCCGGCATCCGCACGATGCTGCTCGCCAACTACCGTGAGGGGTTGCGTACTTCGGCGTACGGATGGATCGACGACGCGATCGCCTTCTGCCGGCCGTGGGGTTTCGATCCGGCGGAGATCAGATGTCCCGTGATGCTGTGGCACGGTGTGAAGGACGTGTTCTCACCGGTGGGGCACTCACGCTGGCTCGCCGGCCGGATCCCGGGCGCCACCACCGTGCTGGAGCCGGCCGCGGCGCACTTCGACGCGCTGTCGGTGCTCCCCACGATCCTCAACTGGCTGCTGGAGGAGAACCCCGAGGCCGCCGTCTGCTGATTCCGGGCGTCTCCGCGGCGCCGGATCAGCGATCCCGGTGGTCCGGACCCCGTCGACCGGGGCCCGGACCGACGGCTCAGACCGACATCGGTTCCAGTTCCCGCTGGAACCGTGCCTCGTCCCTCGCTATCCGGGTCAGCGGATGGTCGTCGCCGAGCTGGCGCGCCAGCTCGTCACCCGTCTCGGCCCGCACGCGCAGCGCCTCGTCCGTGCGGCCCATGGCCGTGAGCGTGACCGCGAGGTTCGAGGTCATGGCCAGGGTTTCCGGGTGGTGCGCTCCCAGCACCTCCCGGAGCTGGGAGGCAACCCGCCTCTCCGTCTCCAGGACGATGTCGAAACCGCCCAGCTCGGCCGTCGCGTTGGCCAGGTTCATCACGGTGAACAGGGTGTTCGGGTGCTCGCGCCCGAACACCTCGCGCATCGTGGCGACCACCCGCGTCAGCAGCTGCTCCGCCTCCCGGGACGCGCCCGCGCCGGACAGGTAGACGCCGAGGTTGTTCTGCGCGGCGAGGGTGTACGGATGCCGCTCCCCCGGCACCTTCATGTACTGGTCGACCACCTCCTGGGCGGTGTCCCGCGCCTCGATCGCCTCCCCCGAGGCGTACTGGTCGGAGGCCATGTTGAGGTCGCAGGCCAGCGACTCCGGGTTGGCCGAGGTGTACTTGGCGCGGTACCTGGCCCGGGTCGCCACCGTCAGCCGGCGGGCGTCCTCCAGCTGCCCCGCCCGGCGGAGCGAGACGGCCAGGCTCTTGGCGGCGCTGAGCGTGGTGGGGTAGGTCCGTCCGAGGGTGGCCTTGAGGCTGTCGTAGGTGCGGCTGAGCAGTGCGACGGAGTCCTCGTACCGCCCGACCTCCCGCAGGTCGCGAGCCAGGTTCAGTGCGGACGACAGGCTGTGCGGGTGCTCCTGGCCCAGCACCTCGGACCGCAGGTCGTAGCAGTCCTGGTCGATCTCCCGCGCCCTGGCGTACTGCCCCACGCTCCGCAGGTTCAGCGCCAGGTTGTTGGCCGCGGCGAGGGTCCGTGCGTGCCGCTCGTGGAAGATCTGGTTGAAGCCCTCGTGGGCCTCCGTCGCCAGCTCGATCGCCTTCGCGTAGTCCCCGAGCAGCCCCAGGTCGATCGCCAGGCTGCTGGTGGTCATGTAGGTGTGCGGATGCTCCGGGCCCAGCACCTCCCGCTGGAGCCGCAGGGTGAACTCGTCGAGTTCCTTGGCCTCCACGTAGCGCCCACGGGTGCGGAGGATGTTGGAGAGGTGGAAGCAGAGGTACAGGTACTGGATGTCGCGCTCGCCCAGCATCTCCAGCCAGGCCTCCCGCAGTTCCTCCCCGAGGGTCCCGGCGGTCCGGACGTCGCCCCGCTTCCAGAGGTACCGGACGCGGTCGATCAGCAGTCTGCGGGTCTCGTGGTCCCTGCAGTAGCGGGCGTCCGAAGTGGCGAGGTGCGGCCAGATCGTGGCGAAGCGCGGCCAGGTCGCGGGGTTGTCGATCGGCTCGGTGTCGTCGGGCCGGGCTCCCGCCAGAATGAGGTGGACGACGTGCCTGGCCTCGGTCTGCTCCTCCTCGCTGAGCTGGGCCCTGATCACCGCCTGCACGAGACGGTGCACCTGGATGGAGTTCGACACCTGGTCGACCTTGGCGAGGGCGAAGCGGCCGATCTCCCGGATGACCCGGCCGAGCACCAGTTTCTCCTGGAGCGAGGAGTCGTAGGGCTTGAGCGCCTCGATCATCTCCTTGCTGTAGAGGAGATTGGCGGAGATCGGCTCGGGCGCGAAGAACGCGCAGAGCTGGAGCAGGCGTACCGCGGCGGGCGAGCGTTCCTTGAGGCGTTCGATGGAGATGTTCCAGGTCGCCGCGACGGGCTGCGGATAGCCGGCGGGCTGGTTCAGGGCCAGGACCTGCGGAGCCTGCTGGGCGAGCTGTTCCAGGTAGGTGTCGATAGGGGTGGCGGTCTCCGCGATCCAGGCGGCGGCCTGTTCGACCGCGAGGGGAAGGTCGCCGACGGCCGTGGCCACCTGTGCCGCGTCCTCCACGCTGAGGCCGGGCGCCCTGCGCTGCAGGTGCTCGATCGACTCCTCCCGCAGGAAGACGTCGACCGGAAGCGCGTCCCCGTGCTGGGACCAGGCCTGGTTCCGTGACGTGACCAGGATGTGCCCGGAGCCGCCCTGCGGGAAGTAGCGCCTGAGCCGCTCCGGGTCGTCGGCGTTGTCGAAGACCAGCAGCCACCGGTCCGACGGCACCCCGCGCCTCAGCAGGTCCACGGCCTCCTGGGACGCCGCCGCCATGTCGTCGCCGCCCTGGGCACCGAGCCGTACGGCCAGTTCGGCGAGCCCCGCGATCACGTCGTCGGTCTGCTCCGACGATATCCACCACACCAGGTCGTAGTCGGCCATGAAGCGGTGCACGTACTCGAGTGCGACCTGGGTCTTGCCCACGCCGCCGAGACCGTAGAGGGTCTGCGGCTGTGGCAGCACCACGGCCATGCCTCCGCCGAGCTGGTCACGCATGCGCTCCAGGACCAGGGAGCGCCCCGTGAATCCGGGGTTGCGAGGCGGCGCGTTCCAGATCCTGGGCACCGTGCCGGGGAAGCGGGGCCCGGGCGACACCCCGTCGCCGAGCTGTACCGGCCGGTCCAGGGCGCGCAGCAGTGCCGTGGTGGCGTTGACCTCGTCCAGCCGGAACAGGTCGACCGGGTTGCGGTCGATGTACGGCGCGGACAGGCGCACGTCGCTGATCCTGAGCGGCAGCAGCTGGCGCCGCCCGCCGCCCGGGTCCTCGGCGACGGCGCGTTCCCAGAGGTTCACGGCGCGCTGGGACTTGAGGTAGGCGCTGGAGAGGAGGACGACCGTGCGGGCGGCGCTCTCCGGTGTGGGCTGCGTGGGATCCGCCGTCCCGCTGTCGGCCGAGACGTCGCGCGGGACCACCCGGAATCCGGCCCTGCTCAGGACGGATTCGATCCAGTCGGCCCACATGCGGTTCTCCGCCACGTAGCTCAGGAAGAGATCCGCGGGCAGCGCGGGCCTGCGCCGGGTGAACGCGTCGCGGATGCGCAGCCTCACCTCCTCCCCCACCGGGGGCATGGCGGTGACCTCCTGCTCGGTGACGACCGCGGTGAGACGCTCGAAGGCGGACAGCAGCGAGTTGCTCAGTCCCGCCTCGTCGCCGAAGGTCGCCAGGGTCTCCTCGTAGGCGTAGTAGGGGCGGTACGGAATCTCGACCGCTCCCCAGTACGCGGTGAGTTCGTCGCCGGAGAGGTCGCGGGGCAGCCGGTCGAACTTGAGCCGCGCCAGCGCACGGCCGGCGTCCGCCTTCTCCTTCTCGCCCTCGTCGATCCGCATGGGGACCGGGAAGATGGAGATGGGCCGGCCCGTGTAGCGCTCGGCGATCTGGCGGGCTACGGAGGCCGCGCCGTCGATGGACTGGTCGCTGAGGGTGAAGCAGTCGACCAGCACGTCCGGGAGGTGAACGGTGCAGATGTCGGCGATGTCGCTGAGACCCGTACGGCTGTCGATGAGGACGTAGTCGTAGTTGGCCTTCATGTCGTCCCGCAGGGCGTCGAAGAAGTGGCCGCCGCCGAGCCGGTCGTAGAAGTTGTCCCAGTCGAAGGTGGAGACGGTCGCGGAGTACTCACGGTTCTGCCGGCCGGCCGAGACGAAGTCGAGGGTGCCGCCCCGCGGGAACTCCCAGCCGAGGGCCTCGGGGTTGAGCGAGACCGCGTGCGGCTGGATGCGTGCGTAGTCGCGGTGCCAGTCGTCGGCGCGCTGGGCGGGATTGGTGGCCGCCCAGGCGTATTCGGTGATCAGATCGATCACACCGGTGGTCGCCCCGAGTGTCGAGGGGTCGAGGAAGGGGTGGAAGAACCGGTGCAGCCCGGGTGCCTCCAGGTCCCAGTCGACGGCGAGCACCCGCTTGCCGTTGGCCGCGAGGATCCAGGCGGTGTTGGCGAGGGCCATGGTGCGCCCCGTGCCGCCCTTGTACGAGTAGAAAGTGACGACGCGCCCGTCACGCCCGGCTGTCATACGTCCTCCGCATTCGTCGCAGGGTCGTGCCTGTCGGGTATGAACTGTGTGTCGCCCATGGGACCCATCAGCCGCTTCCGTTCGCTCTGCCGTCCGCCCGTGGCGGGGGGATACACCGTCGCGTGCCGCAGATACTGCTGCGCGGCCACCTCGACGACCTGGGGGAGCACCTGCCCGAATGCCTCCATCGTCGGCACGCCCTTGGCGGCGGCCCGGCAGAAGGCCCTGCCCTGCCGCATCTTCGTCGGCATCGTCTGTTCGAGCTTCTCGATCAGCTCGGCCTCGGCCGCCCTGCTCTGGTGGTCGTCCCGGCACCAGGGGACGACCATGGTCACCCACGGCCTGTTCTCGGCGTCGAAGGCGGCGAGTCTGCGTCTGAGGTCCTCGTCCCGCAGAGCCCAGCGGTCGACCAGCAGTATCTCGGGTGTCGTGGGGGGCTGCTTGCCCTCCCGTTGCCCCGTGTCCTCGTCGAACGACGTGATGACCGCTTGGTAGTTGAGGGAGCGGACCAGTTCCTCGGCGACGTAGGCCAGTGGCTTCGCGGCAGCCGGATGGTAGGGGTTCCAGTCCTGCGGGTGGTCGCCGTAGTACTCGGCGGCGCGCCCGTCCGGAAGGTCGTGGCGCGTGGGCGCGGCGATGGTGATCTGCATCGGCCGCGGCGCTCCCACCCCGCTGCTGGGAGACCCGAAGGCACTCGGCGCGAGCCGGTAGTCCACCGGTCTCCCGGTGTCTATGCGCACCGTGTCGGCGACGCTGACGATGCGTTTGGCCAACTCGTAGACGGCACGCTCGTATTCCTGGGCGAAGAGCCTGAGTTTGATCAGCCCGTAGAGCCCGTCACTGACGTAACGCTCCCCGAAATCACGGTGGTTGAACTGCAGACGTTCGGCGGAACCAGGCATCTGATGAGGTGGGACCGGAACCCAGAGCGCGGGCACGATGGCCTCCGCGGGCTGGTTCGAGCGTGCCCGGTGGTGGATGGCCCGCTGTTCGAAGGCGTACCACTCCTTGCCGCACATCTCACTGGCGAAATAGCGCGGCGAGAACAGCGGAACGAAGACCCGGCAGGTGGCGAGGACGCCGCCCAGGCGTTCCGACCAGCCCTCGCCGGAGCGTATCTCCCGGTCCATGAAGCCGGCGGACGCGCCCGCCGGCAGATCGGTCATGGCCATCACATGACCGCAGAGATCTTGGAAAAGCCGTTCGACCCACATGTCGGGGTCCGTGCCACCGCCGTACCCCGGTGTGTGCGCGTAACTCAGAAAGAAGTACGGCCGATGGTCCGCCGCTCGCTGCTGCGTCGATGCGTGCACACGACCCCCGTCCTGTGTGAGCACTCGCATCAGGAAGTGGAACGATCGATGCGAGCGAAATCATCATTACGGAGCGGACCACACTCCACCCCCCTGCCGTTCGGTCATTCACCGTTGCTTTTCAGTCATCCATCCCCACGTGCGGTCAGCGCTGCTCTTGATCAGAAACGGCCCTGCAGTCGTTCTTCCCCGGATGTCCCCTGTGCGCCGTCGATGATCTCCTTTCGAAGACCACTCAGAATCCGCGCTCCGTCGATGGTCAGTTCGGGAGCCGATTCGATCGAATCCAGGGCGTGGCGCACGCCGTTCAGGAGCCTCGGAGCGAAGAGTCCCGCACCGACCCGTTCGAAAGTCTCCGAGAGTGCTTGCGAGATCGGCACGGATTCCGGATTCCACGGCACCCGGTAATTCCATGCCCCGTCCGACGCGAAAAGATCCGTCACTTCGACGAGAGCCTGGAACTTGGTGCGGCGGAATCCGCGCAGCAGTGCGAGCGCCAGCTCCTCTTCGCCGCCGTCGTCACCGATGCCCAGCGCGCCGTAACCATGTCCTCCGGCACGGGTGGGTCCGGTGGCGAGCGGTGTCAGTGTCACCAGGGTCTCCGCCGCCTCGGCCGCCTGCGCCGGCACCCTCTCCCGCAACAGCTTCCAGGCCAGGGCCAGCCTCGCGCCCAGGTCCCCGGCCTCCCGAGCGGTGAGCCGCGCGGCCGCGGGGACGTCGAAACACATCCGGTACGGGTCCAGGTCGTCGATGACGAGCTCGGGCGTGCCGTCACCCCCCGTCCGCCTGAGTGGCAGCCAGTCCGGGCCCTCCTCCGTGAGGGAGGCGACGCGCCGCCCGGCTCCGGCGTCGGCACCGAGGACCAGGAACCCCTCCCCCTCCGCCCTCACCAGAACGCGGCCCCGCTCCACCGGGCCACCGATCCGCACCTCGCCGAGAGTGGGCAGGAAGAGCGCCCCGTCCGCGAACTCGACGGGGACGGCGGCGGCGAGCCTCGCACGGACGGCCGCGGCGGCCACCGACACGGCCAGTCGCCCGGCCGCACGGTCGGCGTGTGCGAGACCGTCCGGCGCGGCGTTCGCCTCGCGGAGCCAGGCACGGGTGAAGGGGTGGGCGAGCACCTCGTCCAGGGCGACGGCCCCCTGCTCGGTCCGCTCGACCTCGGCCGCCAGACTCCAGGCCTCCTCCCAGCCGTCGTGCCCGCGCCCGCCGAGCCTGGTGTGCAGTCCGGCGAGGAGGGTCCTGTTGACGTCGAGTCCCGCCGCCACGAGCTCCGCGGGGTCGGTGACCGCGGCGGATCCGAGGGACACGGCGGCGCGTTCCTCGATACCGCGCACCAGCGCCGCCAGATCCGCGCAGTAGACGGAGGGGTTGTCGAAGCCGTTGGACGAGCGGTAACGATGCGTGTAGAGCCCACCCCCGCACGAACGTACGACGGGGCACGAGCGGCACGTCTCGCTGACGCCGGCCAGCCCGAGCTGACGCGACCGCACCCCGGGGTGTGCGGCCACGTCGTCGAAGGTGTTCCCGAAGACGTCGAACCCGGTGGCCGCCGCGCCTTCATAGGCACTCTTGAGCGAGTCCACCTGCTCCAGCTGCCCGTCCGTCTCGATGACGACGAGGTCCGTCGGCGCGAGTCCCAGGGACTCGGTGAGACTGGGGCCACCGCTCAGCGTCGAGAGCACCGACGCGAAGAGCCGCACCGGCACCTCCTGGCCGCGCTCCGTCCAGCGGTCGTAGACCGCGAGGAGCCAGTCGGCGTAGGCAGTGGGTGAGCCGTCGGGCCGCAACGGAGTTTCGTCCCAGGTGGCGTGCGGCAGAAGGAAGTCCACTCGCGGAGGGTCGAGATCCGCGAGCGCGTCGAACACGGCGACCGGGTCGTTGCGGATGTCGATGGTGCACAGCAGCCCGAGATCCAGGTGCCGGTAGCGGTCCTGCCGCAGGAGCTCGACGGCCCTGAGGACCAGGGGATGACTGGTACGGCCGTTGGCGAAGAGGCGGTGCCGGTCGTTCGCCGCACGGTCGCCGTCGAGGGAGATGCCGACCCGCACGCCGAACTCGTCGAAGAGGTCGAGATAGCGGGGGCTGAGCTGGACGCCGTTCGTATGGATCCTCAGGTCCAGCTCAGCGATACCGTCCAACGCCGATGTGAGCTCCTCGCAGACGCGGCGCAGTCGCGCAGGGCCGGCCAGGAGCGGCTCGCCTCCATGCAGGATCACTGACATCGAATCGAGTGCATGCTGCGAGGCATGCTCGGCCAACCGTCGAGCCGTCCATGAAATGGCGTCGTCAGAGATGGACTTAGGGCGGGTGCGCCAGCTCTGATCTGCATGTTCATAGATGTAACAATGGTCGCACGCGAGGTCACATCTGCTGTGAACCTTCAGCACGACCTCGCGAAAGGGGACCAGGGGTCCTGTCATTCCCCCAGTCTAGCCATCGGCCCTCGCCTCAGAGTGCGGAGCTGAAGGTCGAAATCTCGGTGGGGCGACTCGTGGAGGTGCCGAATACCCGCCCGATCTTCCTTGACGCGTCGGCGCCCCGGGCGTCGATCTTGGCGAGCGGTACACGGCTCTTCTTCGCAATGGCGAAGGAGGGGGAGGTCTCGTAGGTCTTCACGGGCCGTCCTTGATGGATTGTTTCTGGACACTGGATCACAGCCGGTACCTGCATATTCACAGTGCCCGGCGGCACGACTTTACCGTCCTCACGGGCGGCCGCAAACGCCGCCGTGAGAGGAAATCCTGCGTTTACGCCGAATTGCGATGGCCGAAATCCTGACGCCGATTGAGCCACGTGAGTGAGCGCCCATCGGCTGCGCCGCGCACCGGCGTCCGGACACACGGGGTGACGGGGCCGCTCCACCTCGTGATTCTGGCTGCGAACGGCGGTTTCACCTCCTGCCCGCGCGTCATACACCACGCGGCGCGGTACCACCCGAACGGCAGCGCACGGGGAGCACCGGCACGCCTCGCGCCAACAGGCTTCCACACAAACGGTGTTCACCCGTCCGGCGCTCAGACACCCTGCGTCCCGGGGATCGCGCCGGACTCGGGGGTCAGTCGAGCGGAGCAAAGGCCGTGGCCCGCGCACCCCTCAGGCAGTCCCCGATGCGCTCATGGCTGTCGCCGACGACGTCGACCACCCGGACTCGCGTGTAGAGCGCGTCGACACGCTCCAGGCACTTCTTCGAGAAGGCGCCCACCAGCACCGTCTCATAGCTGCCGGTACCCACCAGCGGGAATCCCGGCCCGATGTCGATGAGCTGGAAGTCCTCGGCGACCGTGAGGCCGAGGGCCGTCAGTTCGGTCGCGGTGCCCGCGACATCGGTCCACCGGGCACGGCCTGGGGCGGCCGATCCGGCCGGGACCACCAGGAAGTCGTACGACTGGACGGCGGCGATGTGCTGACCGCCGTTCAGCAGGCCGACCCTCCATGCCTGGACACTGCCCCTGAGGTGTTCCTTCGCCCAGGTTCCCCGCCAGCCCAGGTAGGGGCGCACGGTCCGGGCGTACTGGGCCCGCGCCAGAACCGCGCCGGCGGCGACGGCCAGAAGGCTGCCGAGGGCCTCCGTGTCGAGCAGCTGCAACCGCCAGGGCCAGTCACTCCGCGTCCCGGGTCCGACGTTGGCGCGCACGGACTCCCACACGAGGACCAGCGCCAGCAGCAGGAGCAGCACCAGGGGCGCGGTGAACAGCAACGGGCTCCGGCGCACTCTGCGCTGGGCACCGGCCCTGGGTGCGGCACCCCCCGGCCCCGCTTCGGCCACTCGGCCCTCCTTGGTCCGACGAGGAGGCAGCCGCCTCCCGTTGCCCGACAACTCCCCTGCACAGAAACGCTGTTGGACGATACTCGCACAGGAGTGCGCATCGCACGAGAGTGTCCCCCGGAGGCCTCCGTGCCTCCGTGCGCCACCGAGGCGCCATTGCCGTCGACGGAGGCGCGACCTACTCTCGTGGCCCCGGCAGGCGGCCGCGCACCCTCAGAGCCCCGGGCAGCACCGTCGGTCCCGGCCCGGCAGCCGGCCCCGGCCGCACGACCCGCACGTGAGCCGTAACTGCCGACGGGGGTGAACATGACAGCGATTCCCGGACCGCTGCAGAGCATGGTCTTCAGGAGCGCCGACCTGCCCGCGCTCTTCCACCACACGGACGCCGTCGCCGTCGCGCGCCAGCGGGAGGCGGTCAACAGCACCCGCGCGCAGTTGTTCCTTCTCGTCCTGGGCACCGTGCCCGCCGCGCTGCCCTGGCACGCACAGGTCGGTGGCTCGTTCCAGCTCCTGGATCTGCTGGCGGTGTCGGCCTACACGGGTGTCCTGATCACGACCTTCCTCGCCTCTCGCCGCAAAGCAAAGTCGCACTGGCAACTCAACCGCTCCGCAGCGGAGTTCATCAAGTCCAACTGCTGGCGCTACGCCGTCCACGGCTCCCCCTTCGACAGCGGCATCCAGCACCCGGAGGCGGTGTTCGCCAGCCGGCTGGAGGAGGGGCTCCAGGAGTTGCGGAAGGTCGGCTGGGACGACCCCCGGGAGCGGATGGCCGACTCCGGGGGCGGGCTCATCACCGCGTCCATGCGGGAGTTACGCGACAAGGCGTTCACCGTGCGCAAGGAGACGTACGTCCGGGACCGGCTGATCGAGCAGCGGCGCTGGTACCGCAGGCGCATGCAGGTGTCGCGGCGCGGCGCGCTCGTCTGGTCGAGCACCATCGCCCTGCTGACGCTCCCCGCGCTGGTACTCGCCGTGCTCCAGGCGTTCGGCAGAGCCGACTCCTTCGCCCTGACCGGGTCGTTCTCCGCCGCTGCCGCCGCCTGTCTCGCCTGGAACGAGATGAGGCGGCATCACCCTCTCGTCTCGGCGCACTCCCTGGTGGAGGAGGACCTGGAGAACATGCAGGCCGCGATGGAGACGACCCTCACCGAGCGGCACTGGGCCGCGGCGGTCTTCGAGACCGAGCGGATCGTCTCCCCCGAACACACGGACTGGCTGGTCCGACACCGGACGTGACGCCGCCACCGGACGTGACACCGCCCCCGGTCACGGTCCCGTGCCGGCCGGCACACGCCTCACCCGCGCTCCACGCCGTCCCGCCAGATGACGGTGACCGGCCGGCCGAGCGCCCGGGCGTACGTCACGATGTCGCCCGTGCCGCCGAGCCCGCGTGCCGGGAGGCCGTCCCAGACCGCGAGCAGCCGGTCGCAGTGGTCGGCGATGTACGCACCCGCCGCGTAGTAGGCCTCGTCGGTGGAGTGCGGGAAGTCCAGCCGTACCTCGCGCGCGGCACGCGCCTTCAGAGCCCGGTAGCGCGTGAGTTCGGCCCGGTCGGCGAAGCCCTCCTCGTAGTCCCCGCTGGGGATGACCACGGTCAGCTCGGCGCCGTGGGCCAGTGCGATGTCGGCGAAGAGCTGGTCGGCCCCGACCGCCAGGCTGGAAAGGGCTTCGAGGGAACCTTCGTGACCGCAGAGCGCCGCTCTCAGGCCCTCCAGCACATGGGCGTGGACCTCCGGGGGGATGGAGCGGTGACCGGTCACTCCGATGCGTTTCACGGACCTGGAACCCCCTGGTGTCTGCGGGGGTTCCGGAGGGCACACCTCCGGAGCGCACAGCCTCCGCCCCCGTGATGCCAATGCGACCGACCGTACCGTCATCCTCTCAAAGGCTCCCGGCCGAACGGGAGCCCCCGCCGGGGATTCGGCAGGGGCTCACGGGAGTGCGGCGGTGCCCGGCCGGGTCGGAACACGCTCACCCCGCAGGCACTGAGCGCCTCGGTGACCGGCTGGAAGGGGTACGGATCAGCCGTCGATGCGGTTCCGCTCCCCCGCCGGTACGGCCACGGGGAGCGTGTTGCCGGGCGGCGGGAAGGGGCAGATGAAGTGGTCCGCGAAGGCGCACGGCGGCAGCAGTGCGCGGTTGAAGTCGACTCGTACCGTGCCGTCCCCGGCCGGCGCCTCGGGCCGCAGGAAACGGAAGCGGTAACTGCTCGTGCCGCTGGTGGTGTCGGCGAAGACGGCCCAGAGCGAGCCGTCCGGTTCGACCGCCACCTGGAGGGTGTGCTCGGTTCCGTCCACGGTGAAGGCGATCTCGCCCGAGAGGCCCAGCCCCCGCTCACGCCCGTCGGCGTTCCCGACCCTGATGTTCTTCTCTGCGGCGTAGGGCCTGAAGGTGCCGTCCAGTGACCACCGCGGGTCGTACGGGGTCGCGTCGATGCTCCGGAAGGCGTGCCTGGCGGGCGAGAGCGGGTCGAAGTCCCGGACCGCCCAGAGCCCTTCGCGGCGTAGCACGACCAGTCGGCGCTCGCCCCGGGCCACCCTCGACGTGTCGATGGCGCCGCGGTCGGCGTCCAGGCGGACCTCGCCGGTGAACGGTTTCCCGTCGACCGTCAGCGTGTCCTCGGGGCCGGCGGTGAGCACCACCTCGTCGCCGTCCTCGATCCACTGTCCGGGAACGGCCGGAATGCGGCCCTCCGGGTGGTCGGCGAGCCAGTGGGTGCCGGTGAGGGAGAGAGGTCCGTGCGGCGCGGCCACCGCGACGATGCGGCCCTCGTGCCAGCGCTGCCAGGCGTGGAACTCCTCGCTGTCCTGCTGTGCGTCCGTGCTCATGCGGTCAACCTTTCCATACCGGCTCGGCCAGGCCGAGGTGCGACCTCAGCGTGGAGCCGGAGTATTCGGAGCGGAAGGCTCCGCGTTCCTGGAGGAGCGGGACGACCTGGTCGACGAAGCCGTCGAGGCCGCCCGGGGTGAGATGCGGTACGAGGATGAAGCCGTCGGCCGCGTCGGCGGCGACGAACCTCGCGAGTTCGGCGGCGACCGTCTCCGGTGAGCCGATGAAGGACTGCCGGGCCGTGGACTCGATGACCGTACGCCGGATCGAGAGCCCCTTGGCCTCCGAGAGCGCGCGCCACCTCGCGGCCACCGCGAGGGGGTCCGCGACCCTCACCCGGCCCTGGACCAGGCTCGACCCGGGGTCCGGATCGATGTCGGGGAGGGGGCCGTCGGGATCGTAGGCGGAGAGGTCGCGGCCCCAGACCTGTTCGAGGGCGAGGATGGCGTTCTGCGGCGAGACCTGCTGGGTGCGGATCTCCACGGCGTTGTGCTGGGCCTCCGCGTCGGTGTCGCCGAGCACGACGGTGACACCGGGCATGATCTTCAGGTCCTCGGGCTGCCTGCCGTACTTCGCCAGGCGTCCCTTGACGTCGGCGTAGAACGTCCGGCCGGCCTCCAGGGTGCCGTGCCGGGTGAAGATGACGTCGGCGGTGGAGGCGGCGAACTCCCGGCCCTCGCCCGAGTCCCCCGCCTGGATGACGACCGGGTGCCCCTGGGGTGAGCGGGGGACGGTGAACTCCCCGGCGATGTCGAACTGCGGACCGGAGTGGGCGAACGGCCGCGACGTGCCGTCCGGCGTCCAGGAGTCCCACAGCTCCCGCGCGGTCGCCACGAACTCGGCGGCCCGGGAGTACCGGTCGGCGCGGTCGAGATAGCCGCCCCGGCGGAAGTTCTCGCCGGTGAAGGCGTCGGAGGAGGTCACCACGTTCCACGCGGCGCGCCCGGCGCTGATGTGGTCGAGCGTGGCCAGTCGGCGGGCCAGTTCGTAGGGCTCGTTGAAGGTGGCGTTGACCGTGGCGGCGAGCCCCAGCCGGTCCGTTACGGCGGCCAGCGCGCTCAGGACGGTGAGGGACTCGGGGCGGCCCACCACGTCCAGGTCGTGGATCCGGCCGTTGTGCTCGCGCAGACGAAGCCCCTCGGCCAGGAAGAAGAAGTCGAACCTGCCGCGCTCCGCCGTCCTGGCCAGGTGCTCGAAGGAACTGAAGTCGATCTGGCTGCGGGAGCGGGGGTCGGTCCACACCGTGGTGCTGTTGACGCCCGGGAAGTGGGCGGCGAGGTGCATCTGCTTCATGAGCGCGGCTCCGAGGTGCTCGCGGCTGCGAAACGGCCGGCCGGCCGGGCCAGGCCGAGGTGCTCGCGGAGGGTGCCGCCCGGGTGGAAGGTGCGGAAGAGGCTGCGGTGCTGGAGCAGGGCCACGGTCCCGTTGACGATCCGCTCCAGATCGCGCTCCGGGGCGATCGGTGTGAGGTGGAACCCGTCGACGGCTCCGCCCCGGTGCCACTGGGCGACGAGTTCGGCGAGGTCGACCGGCCCGCCCCGGAAGTAGGTCCCCCGCCCGGCCAGTCGCGGACCGCTCTCCAGCCCCGGTTCGGGTGCCGTCTCCGCGTCCCCGAGGTCGACGGTGAGCGCGACCAGGACCCGCAGGGTTGCGGGGTCGCGCCCGTGGGCGGCGGCCCTGCGCCGCAGGTCGTCGGCGAGGGCTCCGGCCTGCTCGGGCGAGGTCGCCCGGATGTGTACGACGTCGGCGTGCCGGGCGGCGGGCTCCCTCGCCGCGCCGCTCGTGCCGTCGATGACGGTCACGGGGTGTCCCTGCGGTGGCCGGGGCACGATGGCCGGACCCCGGACGGAGAAGGTGCGGCCCTCGAAGTCGACGTAGTGCAGCTTGTCCCGGTCGACGAAGCGGCCGGTGGTGACGTCGCGGATCTCCGCGTCGTCCTCCCAGCTGTCCCACAGCCTGGCCCCGACGTCGGCGACCTCGCCGGCCTCCTCCCACAGCTCGGCGGCGGGTGCGGCGGAGCGTCGGCCGAACAGCCTCGCCTCGGCCTCGGTCGTGGACACGTCGGCCTGCCAGCCCGCGCGGCCCTTGCTGACCCAGTCGAGGGTGGCGACGGCGGACGAGACGTGGAAGGGCTCGGTGTGCGTGGTGGTGACGGTCGGCACGAGACCGATCCGGCTGGTGGCGGGGGCGACGCGCGCCAGTACGGCGAGCGCGTCGGGGCCCGGGCGGGCGAAGGAGTCGTCGAGGGTGACGTAGTCGAGGGCGCCCTGCTCGGCGAGGCGGGCGAGCGCGACGTGGCTGCCGGCGTCGTAGCGGGGCGGGCCGCCGATCTCGGCGGCGAGGTGGAGTGGCCTGGTGGCGGACATGCGGACCTCTCGGAATCGGGTCTCGGTCGTGGGGAGGCCGGGCGTCAGCTCTTGGTCCTGGGGAGGCCGGGCGGGTTGATCTCGGACTTCTCGACGGCCTCGTTGGACAGGCCCCAGCGCCCCAGCACCTCGGCGTACGAACCGTCCTGGATGATGTGGTCGATCGCGGCCCCGTAGGCCTTGACCAGCCCGCTGTCCTTCTTCGTGGTGGCGGCGATCTTCCCCTGGACACCGTCGCCACCGCCCGAGAGCGTGCCGATGATCTCGGACTGACCCGCCGAGGCGACGTGGTAGTTGGCGGAGGGGCTCGGCCCGAGGTAGGCGTCGATGCGCCCCGACTGGAGGGCCAGGTAGTAGTCGGTGTCCTTCTGGAAGTACTTGATGTCCACCGGCTCGCGTCCGGCCCTGACGTTCTGTTCGTTCCAGTCGACGAGGATCTTCTCCTGGTTGGTGCCGGAGGCGACGGAGACCGTCTTCCCGGCGACGTCGGCCGGGCCCTTCACCTTCCAGCCCGATCCCTTCTTCGCCTCGAAGGCGATGTTGTCGAGGCGGTAGGTGGCGAAGTCGTACTTCTCCTTGCGCTCCTCGGTCACCGTGACGTTGGACAGGACTCCGTCGAACTTCGCGCTGTCGAGGCCGACGAAGAGGTTCTCCCAGGAGACCTCCTCGAACTCGGGCTTCAGACCGAGGGTGTCGGCGATGAGGGTGGCCAGGTCGATCTCGCTGCCGATCCGGGTCCTGTCGTCCGTCGCGTAGAAGCCGAGCGGCGGCGAGGCGTCGGCGCTCGCGCCGAAGCGCAGCGTGCCCCGCTTCCGGACGGCGGCCGGCACCTCGGCCGCGAGGGCGTCCACCTTCTTGCCCCTGATGCGGTTCTGGTCGGGACCGATGTTGATGCCGGTGTCCTTCTGGCCCTTGGGACGGATCACGTCCTCGGTGGCGTCGCTGGCGCCGCAGGCGGTGAGCAGCCCCGCGGCGGTCAGGGTGGCGAGGGCGGTGGTGAGGGTGCGGGGGACGGACACGTGGCTGCTCCTTGACTGCGGGGACGTGACGTTCGGGGAAGTGACGTTCGGGGAAAGGCCCCTCGCGGGCGCGGCGCCCGGGGACGGCGATCCCGGGGACGCGGTTCTCGGGTGCACGGCCTGCCGCTCCACGGTTCAGAGGACCTTGGAGAGGAAGGCGCGGGTGCGTTCCCGGACCGGGCGGTCGAGTACGTCGGCGGGCGGGCCCTGTTCGACGATCCGCCCCTCGTCCATGAAGACGACGGTGTCGGCGACCTCGCGGGCGAAGCCGATCTCGTGCGTGACGACGATCATCGTGGTGCCGCCGTGGGCGAGGTCCTTGATGACGTCGAGGACCTCGCCGACGAGTTCGGGGTCCAGTGCCGAGGTCGGCTCGTCGAAGAGGAGGAGCTTCGGTTCCAGGGCGAGGGCGCGGGCGATCGCGACCCGTTGCTGCTGTCCGCCGGAGAGCTGCTTGGGATAGGACCCGGCCTTGTCGGCGAGCCCGACGCGTGCCAGCAGCCGCTCCGCCGCCGCGACGGCTTCCTTCCGTGGCCGGCCGAGCGCGGCGACGGGGGCCTCGATGACGTTCTCCAGGACGGTGAGGTGCGGGAAGAGGTTGAAGTTCTGGAAGACGAAGCCGATCCGGGTGCGCTGGCGCAGGACCTCGCGCTCGCGCAGTTCGTACAGCTTGTCGCCGGACCTGCGGTAGCCGACCAGGGTTCCGTCGACGCTGATCCAGCCCCGGTCGACCTTCTCCAGGTGGTTGATCGTGCGCAGCAGGGTGGACTTCCCCGAGCCGGAGGGGCCGAGGACGACGGTCACCTCCCCCGCGCGTACGGACAGGTCGATGCCCCTGAGCACTTCGAGGGGGCCGAAGCTCTTGTGCACGGAGTGGATCTCGACCATGGCTTCGCTGCCGGTGGTCCCGACGGGTGCGCTCATCGCACGGCCCCCTTGGCGTAGTGACGTTCGACGTAGTGCTGGAGGACGGAGAGGGCGGTGGTCAGGAGGATGTACCAGACCGTGGCGACCATGAGCAGCGGCACGACCCGGCCGTTGCGTCCGTAGACGACCTGGACCTGGTAGAAGAGTTCGCCGATCGCCATGACGGAGACGATCGAGGTGCCCTTGAAGAGGGAGATGATCTCGTTGGCGGCGTTGGGCAGGATGGAGCGCATCGCCTGCGGCAGCACGATCCGCCGCAGCTGCCGCAGCCGTGGGATGCCGAGCGCCGCGGCGGCCTCCAGCTGACCGCCGTCCACGGCGAGCACTCCGCCGCGGACGATCTCCGCGGCGTAGGCGGCCTGGTGCAGCGCGAGCCCCAGCACGGCGGCACTCATCGCACCGACGAGGTTCATGGTGTCGAAGGAGACGAATCCGGGCCCGAAGGGGATGCCGAACCGGAGCTCCTTGTAGAGGTAGGCGAGGTTGAACCAGAACAGCAGCTGGACGATGAGCGGGATCGAGCGGAACGCCCAGATGTACGCGTACGCGACCGCCCTGAGGAACGGGCTGGCGGACAGCCGCATGAAGGCCAGGACGATGCCCAGCGCGAAGCCGATCACGGTGCCGTAGAAGGTGAGCTGGAGGGTGATCCAGACGGCGTGCAGGATGGTCTCGGTGGTGACGAAGCGGGCGAAGACGTCCCATTCCCAGCCGGGGTTGGTGATCAGCCCGTTCACGAACTGGGCGAGCAGGACGGCGGTCACGACGACGGCGGCCCAGCGCCAGGGGTGGCGCACGGGGACGACTTTCAGAGCCGCGTATTCGAGCGCGGCCGCCTCTTTTCCTGGGCCGGCCCCGGCGGGGCTGTCGACGGGTGGATCGCTGGTCAGCGACATGGTGTGGGTTCCTTCTGCGACGTGTGCGGAAAGGGGACGCGCGTTCAGGCGGTGCGGAGGTCCCGACAGGAGAGGTCGCGCAGGAACGCGAGGGCCGTACGGGCCGTGGCGTCGTTCTGCCGGAAGGCCGGCCCGCCGGTGCGCGGCCGGGTGAAGGCGCCGCTGGAGCGTGCGGTGGTGTAGGGGCCGAGCGCGAAGCGGCGGGGGTGCGGGCGGCCGTCGCGGTCCAGGATCCGGCTGTCGGCGGGGTCGACGGCGAGGAGTCCCGATTCGGTGCCGGCGGCCCCGTCCGCGTACAGGCCGCTCAGCAGGGTGCTGCGGGTGCTGCGCAGCGACGGGTCGGGCAGTCTGGCCTCGACGAGGGCGCGGGCCTCGGTGGACGCGCCGGGCACGGTGGCGCTGCGGGCCCGGAAGACGCCCCGTGCCTCGTCGGTCTCGACGGTCGTCCCCGCGCCGAGGAAGCGCACGATCCCGGCCCGTGAGAGGGCGAGGAGTTCGCGCAGGCGCTGCCCGGGCGGGCCCGAGGCGAGGTAGCTGAAGAAGCCGTGCCAGTGGCTTCCCGTGTCGCCGCCCAGCCGGGTCAGCTGCGCGTAGGCGGAGAGCAGTCCGAGGAACACCGCGAGGTCGGGGCTGTGCCGGGGGTCGTGGCGGCGTGCGAGGTCGGCGGTGATGTAGTCGCGCAGGGTGTCCTGCAAGGTGTCGTACGAGGCGTGGCGCACCCCGTCGAGCGGCCGGTCGAGGGCGTCCAGGTCGAGCCGGTCCGCCGGGTCGGGTACGGCGGACGCGACGAGGGCGGCGAGTTCGGGGCTGCCGGGATCCGCGACCGCGTACTTCTCCTCGAAGTCGGCGAGGCCGACGGCGGTGCGTTCGGGGTGGGCGGTGAACAGCCGGTGGTAGTGCGCGTGGCCGAGCTCCCTGGCGATCAGCGGCCACAGGTCGCGGCGGAAGTCCGCGGGGCCGGGGCGGTTCAGGGCCTCCGTCAGCTGCTCCGGCCCGAAGTGGCGTGGCAGGGGCGGGCGTTCGCCCTGCCAGGTGTAGCCGATCTTGGAGTGGTACGGGACACCGCGCCGTGATCCGACGTACAGGACGGGTTCCCGCCCGGAGGGCACGTAGACCCCGTCCTCGTGGCGTCCGCCCCTGCCCTCGGTGAGCAGCACCATCAGGTCGATGAAGGCGAGGCCGAAGCCGCGCACGATGACGGGTTCCCCGGCGGGCAGGGCCGTCAGGTCGGTGTCGGCGGTGAAGTCCGGCGGCAGGTGCACGAGGCCGTGCCGCGCGGCGAACGCGGCCAGCGCGCTCTGCTCGCCGTCCGGTTCCGCGTCGAGGTGCCCGACGGTGAGGACGACCAGGTCGGCGTCGACCGGTTCGGCGTGCCCTTCGATCCAGACGCGCTGCCGGCCGTCACGGGGTCCCGAGACGCGGTGTGCGAGGCCGGTGTGCTCGTGGACGGTGATGCCCGGCGGGAGTGCGGCGACCGCCTGCTCGTACACCCAGCGCAGGTAGGCGCTCTGCAGGCGCCGGCTGGGGAAGTCCTGGTCCCCCAGGCGGCGGATCTCCTCCAGGATCCCGGGGGCGGCTCCGACGGCGGTCCGCCCGTCGCGCACGTCGGCGGCCCAGGTGTGGAGGGCCGGCCCGGGGCGCACGGGGCCGTCGAGCGGGACCGTGTCGTCGGTGTACATGGTGACGTCCTCGGCCATGGAGTTCATCCAGAGCAGCGGGGACTGGTCCTCGCGCCAGATCCGGCCGCCGCCGGGCGGATACGGGTCGACGAGGTGGATGTCCAGGGGCCGGTCGCCGTACAGCTCCGCCGCGTTGGCGGCGATGCGTTCGAGGACTCCGGTGCCGCGCGGTCCGCCGCCTATGACGGCCAGGACGGGTGTACGGCTCATCGTGCACCCGCCGTGCCGCGCGCGTAGTGGCGTTCGACGTAGTGCTGGCCGACGGACAGCAGCGAGGTGACGGCGACGTACCAGAGGGTGGCGACCAGCAGGAGCGGGATGACCTCGTAGGTGCGGTGGTAGACGAGCTGCACCGAGTAGAGCAGGTCCTGTACGGCGATGATGCTGACGATCGAGGTGCCCTTGAGCGTCCCGATCAGCATGTTCCCGGCGGGCGGGACGATGGAGCGCATGGCCTGCGGCAGCACGATCCGGCGGAGCCGGCGCCAGGGCCCGAGGCCCAGCGACTGGGCGGCCTCGATCTGGCCGGGCTCGACGGAGAGGATTCCGCCGCGGACCACTTCGGCGGCGTACGCGGCCTCGTGGAGGGTGAGTCCGATGACGGCGACGGCGACGGGACCGAGCAGGTTGACCGTGTCCACGCCGAGGATCTGCGGGTAGAGGGCGCCGATGTTGAACCAGAAGAGCAGCTGCACCAGGATCGGTGTGGACCTGAACAGCCAGATGTAGCCCCAGCTGACGCCCCGCAGGACCGGGTTGCCCGAGAGCCTGAACACGGCGAGAAGGGTGCCGAGGACGAAGCCGAGCACCATCACCAGGCCGGTCAGCCACAGGGTCAGTCCGAGGCCCCGCAGCACGGAGCCGGTCGTGAGGTGGTCACCGACGACGTCCCACTGGAAGGCGTCGTTGCGGACGACGGACACGAGGACGCCGGCGAGGAGAGCCAGGACCACGACGGCCGCTGTCCACTGCCCTGTTCGGCGTACGGGGACGATGCGCGGGACCGTGGCCCCGGCGTGGTCGTCCTTGCGGGGCGGCGCGGCGGGCGAGGAGGGAGGGCTGTCTGTCTGCGCGGACATGCGAAGGCTCCGTGGATGCAGAGATCGAACACGGGGCGTGCCTTCAGCGCGAACACAACGTGGACCGGGCCCCTCAGCGCCGGTCCGTTCCTGAGAAAAGCGTCATCCGGGGCCTGTTGTCAAGCCTGTCCACAGTATGAGCCGTACGTCTCACGGCAGTTGACGCGCACCCGGATGCCTGTTCCACTTGGGCCATGTATCCGCAGCTGTGGCTGGTCACCCGCTCCCACATCGACTTCGGTCGTGTGTGGTCCTGTTCCTGTTGAGCTGACCCCCCTGCGTCTCCCCTGCTTCCGCTCGCGCCCCCTGCGGCGTCCGAGCTCTTTCCGCAGCGTTCCTTCGCGTGCACAACTCCGCTCCGCCCTCCCCTCGTATCGCTGATCTCCCGCCGCGACGCTCCGTGCCGCCCATGCCACGGAGCGCGGTCGACGAACCCGGAGAAACTCC
Source organism: Streptomyces sp. NPDC001822 (assembly GCF_042892135.1). Lineage (NCBI taxonomy): Bacteria > Bacillati > Actinomycetota > Actinomycetes > Kitasatosporales > Streptomycetaceae > Streptomyces > Streptomyces sp. NPDC001822. The sequence continues at coordinate 51,901 of NZ_JBIATW010000004.1, read as the reverse complement.
GTCATGCCCAGAAACAGGCACACCGCTGCCTTCGCACTGATCACCGTGGCCGCCCTCTCACTCACCGCCTGCGGGTCGGGTGGCCCCGCCGCCTCGCCGGCGGCGGGGGCGAAGGCCGCGGGCAAGGGGAAGGTCCCCGTCACGGACGTGGTGTCGTCGGTGAGGAAGGACGAGGCGGCGGCGAAGCTGCTCCCCGGGAAGGTGCGCGACTCGGGCACCCTCTCCCTGGCGTCCAGCATCGGGGCCCCGCCCGGGGCGTTCTACCTGGAGGACGGGAAGACGCTCGCCGGCGCGGACATCGACTTCGCGGACGCGGTGGCGAAGAAGCTCGGGCTGAAGCTGAAGCGGGAGGTGGCCTCGTTCGAGGCGATCCTGCCCGCGCTCGGCAGCGGGAAGTACGACCTGGGCACGGGCAACTTCGGGGTGACGGACGAGCGCCGCCGGACGATCGACTTCGTGACGTACATCAACGACGGTCAGGGCTTCGCCGTCCGTGACGACAGTGAGCTCAAGAAGGTCACCGACCTGTCCCAGCTGTGCGGCCTGACGGTCGGCACCGGCGCCGGGACCACCTTCGAGGCCACACTGGAGGAGAACAAGCACGTGTGCGCAGACGCGGGGGAGAAACCGTACGAGGTCAGGACGTACGCGGATCAGGCAGCCGTCTGGATCTCGCTCCAGCAGGGCCGCAGCGACGTCCTGATGAGCACGATCAACGGGCTGCGGTACGCCGTGTCGCAGCAGGAGGGGCTGCGGTTCCTCAACGAGTTCAAGCGGCTGGACGTCGGGTTCGCCTTCAAGAAGGGCACCCCGCTGGCGCCCGCGTTCCAGGCCGCGGTCAACAGCCTCAAGAAGGACGGGACCTACGACCGCATCCTGAAGAAGTGGGGCACCGGGGAGTCGGCCATCGAGTCGTCCCGGATCTCGCCGCCCGAGATCCGGTGAGGCGGCGGGGACGGGACGGCGGGCGGGTGCCGGCGGGCTTCCGGGCCCGCTCCGGCGCACCGGCCCGGCGCCCCCGTCTCAGCAGTCGCACCCGCAGTCGCAGCCCTCGCAGCAGCTGCAGCAGTTCCCGCAGCAGTTGCAGCCCTCCCCGCACCCCTCGCACCAGTCGCAGCAGTCGGCCTTGTGGCAGAGCCCTTCACGCTCCCGGCCGCTCCAGGGGTCGTGGAAACTGCCGGCGCAGCACAACTGGCAGGTGCAGGCGAGGCCGGCCCAGACCAGGCAGCCGGCGACGAGACCCCGCCGGTTGCGAGGCGGCTCGGGAGGGAGCGGCGGGCCGGGCGGGCCTCCGGGGGCCGGGGCGTACGGGTTCCCGGGGGGCGGGCCGAACGATCCGGCCGGCGTCCCGCCCTCCTGGTGGGTGCACGACGCGGAGCCGAAGGCCCGGTCGACGGAGCGCCGCAGCTCGTGGACCAGCAGCACGTGCGCGAGCGTGGCGTCGGTGAATTCCGCGTCCCGCAGCGCGAGCCGCACGCCGTGGAGGGCGTCGTCGCACAGCCGGCGGGCCTCGGTGAGCGGTGTGCCGGTCGCGGTGAGCGGGTTCCAGGCTTCTGACGCGGCGTCTGCTTCCCGGTCCTCCACGGCGTCCAGCAGATGGGCGAGCCGGCCGAAGAGACGCCCGGCCTCGGCGAGCGGCGCGGCGTTACCCGGCTTTCCTGCGAGCACGGCGGTGTGCGCGAAGGCCGCGGCGGTGGCCGTCTCGGTGGGTTCGGTGACCGTCAGCAGAGGGGTGCCGGGCCCGGCGAGGGACTCGATCCCGGTCTGCCGGTCGACGGCGTCGACCAGCACGGCGGTGTCGAAGCCGAGCTCGGCGCCCGTGCGCGCGCCCGCCCTGTCCCAGCCTGCGGCGACCCGGCGTGCGGCGGCCGCGACGGGGCGCCGCTTCAACAGACCGTCCCGGTCGGCCACATGGTCACGGACCTTGGCGGAGGCCAGGACCAGCGACACGGCGGCGGCGAGCCTGGCCCCTTCGCCCCGGGCCACCGGGGCGGTCCGCATCGAGCGCAGCGGGCAGGGTCCCGCCGTGCGCCTCCGCCCGCCGTCCCGGGCGGACTGAGCCTCCGTCAGGACCGAGACGATCAGGCCGTCGTAGTTCGTGACGATCCGGGCGAACTGCCCGTGGTCGGCACGCAGAGCGAGGCACAGCCCGCAGAGATGCGCCATCCACTCCGTCCTGAGCCCCTCGGAGAGCCGATGGGTACAGGGCCTCACGATTCCGAACACGACGATCCCCCGGGAGCCGTTCACCTGACGCGCCGCACTCGTGCGGCTGCGCGGCGTGCATCGTATCGAGTGATCCGTTCACCCGTACGTACTCCATGTCACCCGTACGGACGGGAGCGTCATATTTTCCTTCCGCAACCCTACTTATGCGGTAGGAACCCTGACGAATCGCCACATGATCTGCACCAGTAGCGTCACGAATCGCCTGCGCGCCGACTATCCCCTTGGCGCTGTATCCGCATCATGGACGACCATAGGGATAGGAAAGAGATGCGGAACACCAGAGAACCGCGGTGAGAGGAGGCGTCCATGGGATCGGTGCGCAAGGCAAGTGCCTGGCTGGGCCTCGTGGAGGACAACGACGAGCGGTACTACGACGACGAGTACACCGAGGACGGCGATACCGGCACGAACCAGCCCTGGGTGACCGACCCGCGCGTTCAGGTCGCGTCGGACAAGGCCGAGGACACGGGCCGCCGGATCGCCACCGTCACCCCGGACAGCTTCCGGGACGCGCGGGGCATCGGTGAGCTCTTCCGGGACGGCGTACCGGTGATCGTCAACCTGACGGCCATGGACCCCACCGACGCGAAGCGCGTCGTGGACTTCGCGGCGGGACTGACCTTCGGACTCCGCGGCTCGATCGAGCGCGTGGCGACCCGGGTCTTCCTGCTGACCCCCGCCCACACCCAGGTGGTGAACGGCGAAGCCGCCGGCCGGCCGGCCGACGGCTTCTTCAACCAGAGCTGAGCAGGGCGCTCGCCGGGGAGTCCTACCGGAAAGCGTCCAGGCCGGTGAGCGCCTTGCCCAGCACGAGCTGGTGCATCTCCACGGTTCCCTCGTAGGTGAGCACCGACTCCAGGTTCGTCGCGTGACGCATGACCGGGTACTCCAGGGAGATCCCGTTGGCGCCGAGGACCGTCCGCGAGGTGCGGCAGATCTCGATCGCCTCTCGCACGTTGTTGAGTTTTCCGAAACTGACCTGCTCCGGGCGGAGCCTGCCCGCGTCCATCCGACGGCCCAGATGGTGGGCGAGCAGGATCCCCTTGTGGAGTTCCAGGGCCATGTCCGCGAGCTTGGCCTGCGTGAGCTGGAATCCGCCGATCGGCCTGCCGAACTGCTCGCGGGACCTCGCGTAGTCCAGCGCGGCCTCGAAGCTCGCGCGCGCCGCGCCCATGGATCCCCAGACGATGCCGTAGCGGGCGTGACCGAGACAGCTGAGCGGTCCACGCAGTCCGGCCGCCCCGGGCAGGACCGCGTCGGCGGGCAGCCGCACCTCGTCGAGGACCAGCTCGCTGGTGACGGAGGCGCGCAGTGACCACTTGTGCCTGATCTCGGGCGCGGAGAAACCGGGGCTGTCCGTCGGCACGACGAACCCGCGGATGCCCGCGCCGCCGCTCGCCTCGTCGGTCTGCGCCCACACGACGGCCACCCCCGCGACCGAGCCGTTGGTGATCCACATCTTGCGTCCGGTCAGGATCCAGTCCGTGCCGTCACGCTTGGCGTGGGTGCGCATCCCGGCGGGGTCCGAGCCGTGGTCGGGCTCGGTCAGGCCGAAGCAGCCGATGGTCTCGCCCGCGGCCATGCCGGGCAGCCACCGCTGCTTCTGCTCCTCGGAGCCGAAGCGGTGGATGGCGTACATCGCTAGGGAGCCCTGGACCGATACCAGGGAGCGGATCCCGCTGTCCGCTGCCTCCAGCTCAAGACAGGCCAGGCCGTACTGGACGGCGCTCGCTCCCGCGCAGCCGTATCCCTGCAGGGACATGCCCAGCGCGCCGAGCGAACCCAGCTCCCGGGCCAGCTCACGGATGCCGGGCAGCTCTCCGCTCTCGTACCACTCGGCGATGTGCGGGAGGACCCGCTCGCCGGCCCAGGTGCGCACGGTGTCCCGGATCGCGAGGTCCTCCGGGTCGAGGAGATCGTCGATGCCGAGGGGGTCGCGCGGGTCGAAGGGGGGCAGCTTCGACGGCTTCGCGGACTCGGTGGTGGACATCAGGGTGCCTCCGGCGGCTCGCACGGTACGGAAACGGACGCGCCACGGTACTGAAACTAGCAGTGCTCATTTAGGACGCCCTGCCGACGTTACGGCTCAGCGTGCGGCCCGTCCAGAGCCCGCCGCCTCGGCGGGTTCGCGCCGTGCGGGCAGCGCCGGCCCGCGCCGCCGCCCGGCCGGCACCTCGCGCGGCCCCGGCTCGCGGCCCGGACCGCCGGCCGCGGCGGCCTGCTCCGGTACGGCGGCGTACGGCTCCCGGCGGGACTCCGGCGCGGTGGAGCAGTCCATCACCCGCGGCAGACGCAGCGCCGCCAGGGCCCCGAGCAGCAGCAGACCGGCGCTCACGAGGAGCGTGACGTGCAGCCCGTGCACGAAGGCGTGCCGCGCCGTGTCCCGCAGCAGTTCCCCCATGGGGCCGCCGAGCCGCCCCGCGACCTGGTAGGCCTCGCCGAGCGAGTGCGAGGCGGCCGATCCGGCCGACGCGGGCACCCCCTGCTCGTGGAGCCGGGAGAGGCCGGGGGTGTAGGCGGCGTTCATGACGCTGCCGAGCAGGGCGATCCCCAGGCCGGCCCCCAGCTGGTACGACGTCTCGCCGATCGCGGCCGCTCCCCCGGCCCGTTCGGCGGGGGCCTCGCTCAGCATGGACTCGTACGCCCCGAAGAGCGTGGACTGCAGCCCGAAGCCCAGCAGCACGAAGGCCGCCGTGAGCAGCGCGGGCCGGTCGTGCCCGCCCATCAGGGTCAGCAGGAGCACCGAGGCCGCCGTGAGCACGAAGCCCCAGCCGACCATCCGGCGCGGGCCGACCCTGCGCAGGGTGTACGAACCGGTGGCGCCCGCCGCCATCGCCGCGAAGGTGAGCGGGAGCAGCCGCAGGCCGGTCTCCAGCGGGCTGAGCCCGAGGACCAGCTGGAGGTACTGCACGGCGATGAGCTCGAGGCCGACCAGGGCGAGCATGGCCAGCACGATGCAGCCGACCGAGGTGGTGAACGCGGGCCGGGCGAACATGGAGATGTCGATCAGCGGGTGCGTACGGCGCTTCTGCCTGCGCACGAAGAGGACGACCAGGGCGGCGCCGATGAACAGGGGCACGAGGGTGGCGGGGTCCACCAGTCCCTCGCCGCCGCCGATCCTCTTGATCCCGAGGACGACACCGAGCACTCCGGCCGCGGCCATCAGCGCGCCGAGCACGTCCCAGGGACCGTCGTCCCCGCCGCGCGACTCGGGCAGCAGCCAGCGCCCCAGCGGGAGGATCAGCGCCATGAGCGGGATGTTGATCAGGAAGACCGAGCCCCACCAGTAGTGCTCGACGAGGAATCCGCCGATGACGGGTCCGGCCGCGGCGCCCACCGCGGCCACCGCGGTCCACACCCCGATGGCGAGGGCCCGCTCCCGCCGGTCGGGGAAGACCTGGCGGAGTATCGACAGGGTGGCGGGCATGATCATCGCGCCGCCGACGCCGAGCAGGGCGCGGGCGGCGATCAGCATGCCCTGCGAGTCGGCGGTCGCCGCCAGTGCGGAGGCGACTCCGAACAGCGCGTAGCCGATCAGGAGGACCCGGCGTCTGCCGATCCGGTCACCCAGAGTGCCGAAGAGGATCAGGAGCGAGGCGCAGACGAGCGGGTAGGCGTCCACGATCCACAGCAGCCCGACGGCGCTCGGCCGCAGGTCCTCGGTGACGGCGGGGACGGCGACGTGCAGCACGGTCGCGTCCAGCGCGACCAGCAGCAGACTGAAACAGAGGACGACCAGCACGACCCAGCGGTTGGCACCGTCGGCCGCAGCGCGCAGCCTGCTCACGGCTGTGGACGTCCCGGTCATGTACGTACCTCCCACAATGAGTCCCTCGCGCTCGGCAGACCGCTGGGGATCCGGCTTCCGGCATCCCCCAGGCCCGGCATCGACGGGCGAGTGGGCGCCAGCGTACGCGAGTTCTCCGTGGTCACACGTGGTGCACCTCATACGTTCGTGAGCCATGGAGTGTGGCGTACGCCACTTGACTTCCGGCCTCCGGGGCGTCCTCCGCGCCGCCGCGCCCGCCGGTCCGCGGTGCGGCGCCGGGCCGTCGGGTGCCTGCCCCGAATACCTTCACGCATGCGCGAGCGAGCTGTCCTGCGCCATTTCATCGACGCTCAAACATTTCTGCGAATAGCGCCGCATGCGAATAGTGGGAGGAGTCCGGGAGATTCCGTGGAGAGCCGGGAATGGATACCCGACTGAGACGAAGTCCACATCACATCGTCATCACAAAGACGCGGGATCGGCCGGATCGCACACTCACTCGCTGTAACGTCCATTGCGTGCGTACCGACATCTTTGCCCGTCTGGACCGGGAGCCGGAACCGCCGACGACAGAGATCCCGCGGATGAGCCGTCACCGCATCGCTCTCTTCGGCGGGACTTTGGCGTTCTATCTCGCCATCGTCTTCGCCGTGCTCGCCTCGTCGTGGCTGGTGGCCCTCGACTGGAAGGTCATGCTGTTCCGGCCGTATCAGCAGTGGCCCGGACTCCACGCGTTCCTCGACTACTACGTCGTGCTCGGGCAGCGCGGCCCCACGGCCGTGATGGTCGCGGCCTGGCTCGGCTGGCGCTCCTGGCGCCAGCACACGCTGCGTCCCCTGCTGACGCTGGGCACGTCCCTGCTGCTGCTCAACGTGACGGTGGGCGCGGTCAAGCTCGGCCTCGGGCGTCTGGGGCCCCACTACGCGACCCGGATCGGCTCCGCCGAGCTCTTCGCCGGCGGCGATATATTTCCGTCCGGACACACCGCCAACGCCGTCGTGACCTGGGGAATCCTCGCCTACCTGGCCACCACGCCGCGCGCCAGGCGCTACCTGTCGGCCGTGTCGGCGTTCGTCTCCCTGGGCGTGGGGCTCACCACGGTCTACATCGGTACCCACTGGCTGAGCGACGTCCTGCTGGGCTGGGCGGCCGGCCTGCTGATCCTGCTGGCTCTGCCGTGGTTCGAGCCGCTGATCACGCGTACCGAGGCGTGGATCCTGTCGGTGCGCGAGCAGTTGCGGTCCCGGCGCGGGCTCCGGGAGACCGTTCCGGCGATCCCCGTGGGTCCCGGACCGGTCGTCCTCCTGCCGCAGTCCCTCAGCGTCGGCGAAGGCGCCCAGGAGCCGGCCAAGAGCCAGGCGGGCCCGGCCGGCCATCCGGGGGCGGCCCGGGCGAGGGCGCACCCCGTGCGCTCCGAGCGGACGCCGCCGACCCCGGGCGGCTCACGCCGCCCGCCGCACGCGGACCGCGCGCCGCGCGGCGCCACCACCCCGTCCCGTCCCGTCACAGGCGGGACGGTGTCCCCCTGACCTGCGGGGACGGCGGCAGAGACCGTGCGTGAGTGTGAGTGAGGGCCCCGGCATCGCCGGGGCCCTCACTCACACTCACGCACGGTCTCCCGCGGGACGGGCTTCAGCCCACCCAGCAGCGGGTCACCGTCGCGTCCTCGACCTCGAAGTTGATGCGGCCGCTCCGGAACTCCATGGTGATGACCGTGCCCGGCGGGAGGGCCCGGACGGTACTCCAGCCGCGCGCTCTGGCCTGCTGGTCGGCGGCCTCGGCGGCGAGGCCGACGTAGGACTCGGGGTTGTCGTCGGGCTGGGCGGAAGCGTGGGGTAGAGGTGCCATACCCCTCACCGTAGGCCGCGTCGCAGCGTGACGGAAGCGGGCGCACATCCCGGCACCGGCGCACCCCGATGTCCCTCGACGGTCACGCTTGTGTCACAGGATCCCCACGACGGTTTACGCCGGACCAGTTCATCCGAACGGGCGGACGGGCTGCGACGAACCGTAATTGCGAAGCCTTCGCACTATGCGGCTCCCTCTCCGCCGTGCCCAATTGCACGCAGGACGAATCCCATGCGATCTCCGCATTCCCGTGCCGAGGAAAAGGTGAATACACGACCGCGCCACCCGGAATTCACGACCCCTTATACGGGGCTTACTCGGCGGCGCCCCTCCCCCGCGGAGAGCCTCCGGGCAAGACGGCCCCCGGCGCCATCCGGAATGGAACAGTCCGGCGAACGCCGGCGCCCGGGGGCCTCCGGGACAGCCCTCAGTTCCGGCCCCTGCGGATCACGTCCGCCGCCTTGTGGCGCAGCGCGTACGCCCCGTCCATGACATCACCCCTGGAACGCTGGAGCGCGGTGCGCAGCGCACCGCGCGAGCGGCCGCCCGCACCGCGCGCGGCCAGATCGGCGAAGAGCCGTTCGTGCCGCTCCGCGATGATCCCGGGATCGAACCGGGCGGCGGACGCGCGGGCGGCCCGGCCCATCCGCTGCCGCAGACCGTGGTCGTCGACCAGACCGAGGAGGGCCTTGGCGAAGGCCGCCGTGTCGCCCGGCGGCACCAGGCGGCCGTCGGTGCCGTCCTCGATGATCTCGGCGGGTCCGTGGGGGCAGTCCGTGGCCACGACCGGCACCCCGCAGCGCATCGCCTCGACGATGGTCATCCCGAAGGACTCGCGCTCCGACGTGACGGCCGCGATGGAGCCCTTGGGCCACTCCGCCTCCATCGGGTCGACCGAGCCCATCAGGAACACGCGCTCGGCGAGCCCGAGCTCGTCGACCAGTGCGCGCAGCGGCTGCCGCTCGTTCCCGGACGCGTCACCGGCGCCGTAGATCCTCAGCCGCCATTCGGGACGGGCGGCCGCCACCTCGGCGAAGGCACGGATCAGGACGTCGTAGCGCTTGACTCGGTGCAGGCGTCCCGCCGCCACGATCCACTTCGCGTCGCAGTCGGCGGGGGGTCCGTCCGGTTCGGGAACGCTGTTCGGGATGGCCTCGATCCTGACACCGGGCAGCCGGAAGCTGCTGCGGTAGTCCCGGGCGTCGGCCTCGGTGACCGTGGTCAGCGCGTCGAACAGTCCGTAGCGGTGCCTTATCTCACGGCGCAGCCGGTAGCCGTGGCTCTCCAGGGTGAGGTGCTCCTGTGCGACGCGGACCGGGCCCCGGCGCGCCTGCCTGCTGATGTGGATGTTGAGGCCCGGGCGCGTACCGACCACGACGTCGGATTCCAGGGCTCCGAGGTGGGCGGCGATGCGCCTGTCGGTGAGCCGGCTGTACTGCCGGTACCTGCTGTCGCCGCGGGGGAAGACCGAGGCGGGTACGGCGTGGTCGGCGACGTCCCCCTCGTAGTCCGCGCTCGACTTGCGGAGGTCGACGAGATGGCTCATCCGGACACCGGCGGGCGCGCCGAGCACCGGGTCGTCCCGGTGGCGGAAGACGGAGACGATCTCGACGTCGTGCTGCTCGGCCAGGGTTCTGGCGAGCGTGAAGGTCGTACGGATCGTTCCCCCGATGCCGTACGCGTTGTGAAGCAGAAACGAAAGGTGCATTGCGTCGTCGTGTCCCCTGATCGACTGGTCGGCTTCGGACCTTACGCGGCGTCAGACGAGAACACAGGACTCGCACAGGAGTCGTACAGACTCGTGACGATTCGAACGAACAGCCGTCATCTGAGGGGCATGTGACGGGACTCCCGGCTCCGGATCCGCCGCTCGCCGCTCCGTCCCGTCCACCGTGCCGGTCCGGCCGCTCAATCTCCCGATTCGCGCGTGACCCCCGGACCGTTACGGCCGTTGTCTCTTCATGAGCCGGGAACCGCCCGGCCCACGCCCCGAGTTCGAGGAGCCACCCGTGCCGCGCATGCTCGACGTCAGCGAGGACGTACGCGCCGAGATCGGCGATGCCGAAGCCGACAGGCTGCTCGTCGGCGACAGTGCCCCAGGCAGTTACGACTGCACTTCCTGCCGCACCCCCGGCGACTCCGACCAGGAACGCACCAGCACCGTGCTGTTCGTCGGTGACGAGACCGCCGTGCTCGCCTTCGCCCACGCGACCTGCATCCCCTCGCAGGTCGTGCAGGTCGCGGAGGACCAGTTGCAGGGAGCGGTGCGGTCCATCACCGGCAGCGAGCCACAGAATCCGGAGGGCCTCATGCCCGAACAGGCCGTCCTCGGTATCACCAGCGGTCTCGTCCTGATCGAGGACGACCTCCGCCCGGCGCTGGTCGTCGAACCGACCGGTCCGATCGCCCGGCCCGGGACGGACGGCAGCGGCGGCGACCAGTTCCTGCAACTGCTGCTGGAGCAGGGATTCCTGCCCACCCCGGACCTGAACCAGCTCCCCGGCGTCCTTCCCGGGTGGTCGGTCCTCCTGGCGATGGGTCAGCTGCACGCCGTGCTGCAGCCGGGCGCCGGCGGCGGCAACCCGGTCGCCTGGTGGCAGGCGCACCAGCCGCTGCAGGTCACCGAGGGCTGGCGTACGGCCGCGAGCAAGTCGCGGAGCGTCCTGGTGTTCGCCGCGCCCGCCGGCTCCATCGGCCAGCAGCCCCGCGAGGACCTCCTCCGGGACGCGCTGGACAAGGCCGCGGTCAACGGGCTCCTGGTCGCCGCGACGATGCCGCTGGCCGGGACCTGATCGTGTCCGCGCCGCTCTCCCCTGCCCGCCGAACAGCGATTTCTCCGTCCGGCCCGCATCCGACGGGCGGTGAGGTCGTTGGCACCTACGTGCACTCATACGACCCTTCTCGCCACCAGCAGCCCCCGATCCCGGCCATGCGCCCGTCGCAGGAACCCTCGGGAGGCAAGTCCCCCACCCCGATCTACGACGCGCTGTACTCCGAGTACCGGCGATCGTTCCGGGCGCTTCCGGGGGACCGCACCGGCGAGGAGAATCTCGGCTTCCGGACGTTCGGCATCGGGATGTTCGGCAGCCGTGCACCGCTGAGCGGCCGTACGGCGGCGAACGCCCAGGGAAGTCATGGCGCGGGCGGCGCCAACCCGGGCTCCTGGCAGCGCGTGGGACGGCACGCGGGCCGTGCCAGGCCGGCCGCGTTGCCGCCGGGGTCCACGGACGCGTGACGGCACGACGAAGCCCCGGACCTTCCCGCGAGGGCGGGCGGTCCGGGGCTTCGTCGTGTGCCCGTCGGGGGCCGGGGAAGCCCTCAGCTCACTTCTTGCGGCCGCGCTTCTCGCGCACGCGCACGGAGATGTGCAGCGGGGTGCCCTCGAAGCCGAACTCCTCGCGCAGCCGGCGCTCGACGAAGCGGCGGTAGCCGTGCTCCAGGAAGCCGGACGAGAAGAGCACGAAGCGGGGCGGCTTGGTGCCCGCCTGGGTCCCGAAGAGGATGCGGGGCTGCTTGCCGCCGCGCACGGGGTGCGGGTGGGAGGCGACGATCTCACCGAGGAAGGCGTTCAGCCGGCCCGTGGGGACACGGGTCTCCCAGCCCTCGATCGCGGTCTCGATCGCCGGGACCAGCTTCTCCATGTGGCGGCCGGTCACCGCCGAGACGTTGACGCGGGGCGCCCAGGAGACCTGCGCGAGCTCCGTCTCGATCTCGCGCTCCAGGTAGTAGCGGCGCTCCTCGTCGAGGGTGTCCCACTTGTTGAAGGCGAGCACGATCGCACGGCCCGCTTCCACGGCCATGGTGACGATGCGCTGGTCCTGGACACTGATCGACTCGCTGGAGTCGATCAGGATGACGGCGACCTCGGCCTTCTCAACGGCGGCCGCGGTACGCAGCGAGGCGTAGTAGTCCGCGCCCTCCTGGAGGTGGACCTTGCGGCGGATGCCTGCCGTGTCGATGAACTTCCAGGTGATGCCGCCGAGCTCGATCAGTTCGTCGACCGGGTCGCGGGTGGTGCCGGCGAGCTCGTTGACGACGACGCGGTCCTCGTTGGCGACCTTGTTCAGCAGCGAGGACTTGCCGACGTTCGGACGGCCGATGAGCGCGATGCGGCGCGGGCCCCCGATCGCGTTGCCGAAGGTCTGGGCCGGCGCCTCGGGAAGGGCTTCCAGCACGGCGTCGAGCATGTCGCCGGTGCCGCGCCCGTGCAGGGAGGACACCGGGTGGGGCTGGCCGAGACCGAGTGACCAGAGCGCGGTGGCATCCGCCTCGCCGCTCTGTCCGTCGACCTTGTTGGCGCACAGGACGACGGGCTTCTTGGCCCGGCGCAGCAGCTTGACGACGGCCTCGTCGGTGTCGGTCGCGCCGACGGTGGCGTCGACCACGAAGACGACGGCGTCGGCGGTCGAGATCGCGTACTCGGCCTGGGCGGCGACGGAGGCGTCGAGGCCCAGCACGTCCTGCTCCCAGCCGCCGGTGTCGACGAGCTTGAAGCGGCGGCCCGCCCACTCGGCCTCGTAGGTCACCCGGTCACGGGTGACGCCCGGCTTGTCCTGGACGACGGCCTCACGGCGGCCGAGGATGCGGTTCACCAGGGTCGACTTGCCCACGTTCGGGCGGCCGACGACGGCGAGCACGGGAAGCGGTCCGTGACCGGCCTCACCGATCGCGCCCTCGACGTCCTCGAGGTCGAACCCCTCCTGCGCGGCGAGCTCCATGAACTCCGCGTACTCGGCGTCGCCAAGTGCTCCGTGCTCGTGGTCCGAGCCGTCGGAGTGAATCTGGTCGTTCATGAAGTCCGTTCCTCTTTGCATCATCATCGATGGGCCACGATCGCGCGGCCCACTACTCAAGTGTCACAGGCGTCCGGTGAGACGCCTGGCGTTCCTCAGGTGAGCGGTCAGCTCGGACTGGATGCGCGCCGTCGCCTCGTCCAGCGCCTTCCTGGTCCGCCGCCCGCTTCCGTCGCCGGCCAGGAAGGCGTCGCCGAAGACGACGTCGACCCGGCTGCGCAGCGGCGGCAGCGCCGGTATCAGCCGGCCGCGCCCCTCGGTGCTTCCCAGGACCGCGACGGGGACGATCGGCGCCCCGCCTCGGACCGCGAAGTACGCGAGTCCGGCGCGGAGGGAGGCGAAGTCCCCTTCGCCCCGGGTGCCCTCGGGGAAGATCCCGAGCGCCCCGCCGTCGGCCAGCACGCCGAGCGCCTGCGTGATGGCGGTGCGGTCGACGGTCGTGCGGTCCACCTTCAGCTGCCCGATTCCGCGCAGGAACGGGTCGAGGGGGCCGACGAACGCCTCCTTCTTGATCAGGAAGTGGACGGGCCTGGGCGCGGTGCCCATCAGCATCGGCCCGTCGAGGTTGTGCGCGTGGTTCACCGCGAGTATGACGGGTCCGGCGGCGGGAACCCGCCACGCGCCGAGCACACGGGGTCTGAACAGCCCGTACATGAGCCCGATGCCGATACCGCGCCCGACGGCCGCTCCACGCGGCGTGGGCGCGGCGGTGGCTCCGGTCACTTCGCCGCCCGCTTCTCCCCGACGAGAGTGACCACACACTCGATGACCTGCGCGAGGGTCAGCTCGGTGGTGTCCACCTCGACGGCGTCCCCGGCCTTGGCCAGCGGCGAGGTCTTGCGCCCGGAGTCGGCGGCGTCCCGCTTGATCAGGGCTTCCCGGGTGGCCGCCAGGTCGGAACCCTTGACCTCGCCGCTGCGGCGGGCCGCACGCGCTTCGGGGGAGGCGGTCAGGAAGATCTTGATGTCGGCGTCGGGCAGCACGGTGGTGCCGATGTCCCGGCCCTCCACGACGATGCCGCCCTCGGCCTCGGCCGCGATCGAACGCTGCAGCCCGGTGATCCGCGCACGCACCTCGGGCACCGCGCTGACGGCGCTGACCTGGGAGGTGACCTCCTGAGTGCGGATCGGGGCGGAGGCGTCCTCGCCGTCGACGGTGATCGTCGGGGCGGCCGGGTCCGTGCCCGAGACGATGACCGGCTTGGCGGCGGCCCTGGCGACCTCGGCCGCGTCCCGGACGTCGATGCCGTTGTTCAGCATCCACCAGGTGATCGCGCGGTACTGGGCGCCGGTGTCCAGGTAGCGCAGCCCGAGCTGCGCCGCGACGGCCTTGGAGGTGCTCGACTTGCCCGTGCCGGAGGGACCGTCGATGGCGACGATCACTGCGGCCGGAGCGGTCCGGGCGGCGGCGCTTACGGTTTCCACGGTGGTGGACACCTTCCTGGTACACGGGGGCGGGCGAACGGGCCACGGAAAGGCCTCCCCCCAAGGTTACCGAGTGCGCGACGCGCCTTTGCACCCCTGTGGCCGGGTGCCCGTCCGCCGGGTCCTTCAGGGCCTGATCGACCAGCCGCGTTCGCTGAGTGCGGCGCTCAGCGAGGGTGCCGCGCTCGGCTCGACCATGAGCTGGACCAGACCGGCCTGCTGACCGGTGGCGTGCTCGATACGGACGTCCTCGATGTTGACCCCGGCACGGCCCGCGTCGGCGAAGATCGCGGCCAGCTCGCCGGGCCGGTCGCTGATCAGCACGGCCACGACCTCGTACGACGCCGGAGCCGCTCCGTGCTTGCCGGGCACCCTGACCCGGCCGGCGTTACCGCGCCGCAGGACGTCCTCGATGCCCTCGGTGCCCGAGCGGCGCTTGTCCTCGTCGGCGGACTGCAGACCGCGCAGCGCCCGGACCGTCTCCTCCAGGTCGGTGGCGACCCCGGCCAGCACGTCGGCGACCGGGCCGGGGTTGGCGGAGAGGATCTCCACCCACATCCGGGGGTCGGAGGCGGCGATCCTGGTGACGTCCCTGATCCCCTGCCCGCACAGGCGGACGGCCGTCTCGTCGGCCTCCTCCAGCCGGGCGGCGACCATCGAGGAGATCAGCTGCGGGGTGTGGGAGACCAGGGCGACGGCACGGTCGTGGGCGTCTGCGTCCATGACGACCGGAACGGCCCGGCAGAGCGCCACCAGCTCCAGGGCGAGGTTGAGGACCTCGGTGTCGGTGTCCCGGGTCGGGGTGAGGACCCAGGGGCGCCCCTCGAAGAGGTCGGCGGTGGCGGCGAGGGGGCCGGAGCGCTCCTTGCCCGCCATGGGGTGCGTGCCGATGTACGGAGCGAGGTCGACGCCGAGCGCCTCCAGCTCGCGGCGCGGTCCGCCCTTGACGCTGGCGACGTCGAGGTAGGCACGGGCCGCCCCGTCCCGCATCGCCGCGGCGAGCACGGAGGCGGTGTGGGCGGGCGGCACGGCGACGACGGCGAGGTCGACGGGCCCCTCGGGCGGCTCGTCCGTGCCGGCGCCGAGGGCGGCCGCCGTGTGCGCGGATGCGGGGTCGCGGTCGACGAGGTGCACCTGGACACCGCGTCCCGCGAGGGCGAGGGCGGCGGAGGTCCCGACGAGGCCGGTTCCGATGACGAGGGCGGTTCTCACTGGGCGATGTCCTTGCGGAGGGCGCCGGTGGCGCCGAGGTAGACGTGGCTGATCTCCGCCTTGGAGAGATACGTCTCGACGTGGGCCATTATGCGGACCACCCGGGGCATGGCACCGGCGATGTCGAGTTCCTGGGCGCAGATCAGCGGTACGTCGACGATGCCGAGTCCCCGGGCGGCGGCCGCGGGGAAGTCACTGTGCAGGTCCGGGGTGGCCGTGAACCACACGCTGATCAGGTCGTCGGCGACGATCCGGTTGCGCTCCAGGACGGCGGTGAGCAGCTCGCTCACGCGCTCGGCCATGTGACCGGCTTCGTCCCGCTCCAGCTGGACGGCTCCACGGACCGCTCGTACCGCCACGTCGTACCCCTCGTCGCTCGTGCTGCGTGCCCTTTCAGCCTAGAGGCGCGGCGGGCGGTCCGGTCACCGTGCTCCGTCCGTGAGACGCGGCGGCCGCGTGCACGGCGAGGAGCGCGCGCCAGACCTGGCCCGCGAGCTGTTCCGGCCCGGCGTCGATCCGGTCGTGGACCCAGTCGGTGAGTACGCCGGTGAACAGTCCGGCCACGGCGCTCGCGGTCAGGTCGTGACCGGTTCCCGCGGGCCTGCGGCGGCACAGTTCGTCGTGGCTGCGGCGGCGGAGCTCCTGGTGCAGCAGCTCGCCGAGCGGACCGCCGCCGGGTCCCAGAAGGCTCCGGTAGACGGCTGACCGGCCGCGGACCTCGCCGAGCAGGGTGACGAGCTCACGCGGTGGGGATTCGGGGCCGGGCGGCGTGCGGTCCCAGGCGTGCAGGGCTTCGACCGCTTCCCGTACGGTCTCCGCGCAGGCGTCCAGGGCGAGCGCGTGCAGGTCGTCGTAGTGCAGGTAGAAGGTGGCCCGTCCCGCACCGGCCCGGCGGACCACCTCGGCGACGGTGACCCGGTCCGGCGGCTGCTGCTCGCAGGCCTCCAGCAGGGCGGCCCTGAGCCTGGCGCGGGTGCGGGCGGTCCTCGGGTCCTTGCTGCCGCCGGTCACGGCGGGCGCCATGCGCTCAGCCCGCCGCGAGCACGACGGCGAGGGCGAGTGCGGCGGGCGCCGCCTGGACGTAGAGGATCTTGCGGCTGACGGTGGCAGCCCCGTACACGCCCGCGACGATCAGGCAGCTCAGGAAGAAGATCCCCGCCTGGTGGCCGACGGGGTCACCGGCGATCAGGCTCCAGACGAGTCCGGCGGCCATGAAGCCGTTGTAGAGCCCCTGGTTGGCGGCGAGCGTGGCGCTCTGCGCGGAGAACTCCTCGGTGGTGGAGAAGGCCTTGCGGCCGCGCGGGGTGTCCCAGAGGAACATCTCCAGGACCAGGAAGTAGGTGTGGATCAGTGCGACGAGCGCGACCAGCACTTGGGCGGCGGTCTGCATGGGGCCTCCTGCGGCGGAATTTTCTGGACGACTGTACAGGAAATAGCCGGACCGTCACCCACTCGGCCGTAGCCGCCGCCCGGTTGCTTCGCCGGTGCACCGCGGGGCGCCACGATGCCCTTCGGCGGCCGTCACGCGGTCCGGCGACCGCCGCACGACGACCACCACACGAGGAGAGTCATGGACGCACGGCGAAGGACGCTCCTGGGCGCGGGGGCCGCGGTCCTGGTGACCGGCTGCGGCTCCTCCGGGGACGGGGGCGGCGGTGGCGGCGACGAGAGCTCGGCGCCCGCGTCCGGGGGTGCCGAGCTGGCCCGGACCTCGGACATCCCCGTCGGCGGCGGCACGATCTTCAAGGACCGCAAGATCGTGGTCACGCAGCCGAAGGAGGGCGAGTTCAAGGCCTTCTCCGCGGTGTGCACGCATGCGGGCTGCATCGTCGCGACGGTGGCGGACGGCACCATCGACTGCGCGTGCCACGGGAGCCGGTTCGCCATCGAGGACGGGGCGGTCGAGCGGGGCCCGGCGACACGGCCGCTCCCCCCGGAGCGGATCACCGTCGAGGGCGGTGCGGTCCGACAGGCCTGAGGGCCGTCCCGTTCGGATCGTGCCGGGCTCGCACGTCCTGAAACCGCACCCCGATCCGGACGAAGGACCCGGGGCGCGTACCGTCTCGCCCATGATCACCCCTGAAGGCGAACGGCTCGTGCGGGATCACACCGTCTACTCCTGTGTGACGGGGTCCCGCGCCTTCGGTCTCGCCACCGAGGGCAGCGACACGGACCGGCGCGGGGTGTTCCTCGCACCCACCCCTCTGTTCTGGGGGTTCACCAAGCCGCCGGCCCACGTCGAGGGGCCGGACGAGGAGCAGTTCTCGTGGGAGCTGGAACGCTTCTGCGAGCTGGCGCTCCGGGCCAACCCCAATGTGCTGGAGTGCCTGCACTCCCCGCTCGTGGAGCGGATCGACGACACGGGCCGCGAACTCCTCGGTCTCCGCGGGGCCTTCCTGTCCCTGCGTGCCCACGAGACGTATCTGCGCTATGCGCTGGGACAGCGGCGGAAGCTGGAGGCGGACGTCCGCACGCACGGCGCCCCGCGCTGGAAGCACGCCATGCATCTGCTGCGCCTGCTGGCCGCCGGGCGGGACCTGCTGCGGACGGGCGAGCTGCGGGTCGAGGTCGGGGACGCGCGTGAGGACCTGCTCGCGGTGAAGCGGGGCGAGGTCACCTGGGCCGAGGTCGAACGCCGGATGGCGCGCCTGGCCGCCGAGAACGACGAAGCGGCGGCGCGCTCCCCGCTGCCGCCCGAGCCGGACAGGGACCGGGTGGAGGCGTTCCTGATCCGGACCAGGCGGGCCTCGGCGGACGCCCGGCAGCGGTCAGAGCGGTCCTGACTCCCCGCCACCGATCGGGTCGCCGCTCCGAGCCCGGAGCAGACCGGGCTCCCCCAGCCGTACCCGGACGACGAAGTCGTGCAGGGCGTCGAGACCCGACGGGGCCTCGGCGAGCCGGGACCGCGCCTGCGCCTCGTCGAGGACGGCGTGGAGGGCCTCGACGTCACGGGCGGCCGACGCGGCGTCGACCATGTGCGCCGCACCGTGCTCCGCATCGGCCTTCGCCTCGATCAGGGCGGGCAGGCCGGCGGGCGCGGACGCCTCACCGCTCAGGGTCGGCAGGTGCGCGACCAGGGTGCCGGTACGCATGAGGTGGATGCCGGTGAGCAGCGCCCGGAAGGTGTAGAGCAGTGGCTTGAGCTCGCCGGTCCTCTCGAACAGCCGCCACTGCGTGCCGGCGAATCCCCGGTAGTGGTGGGCATGATGACGTGTGAGAACCGTGGGGGCCAGAGCGGCGAGTTCCGCGTGGAGCGGTGTGGTGTGCACCACCAGCGGCGACAGGAGCTGCTCCAGTACGTAGCCGTTGGGCTTCAGCATGAGCCGGACGAACTTGCGGAGGTCGTGGGTGACGAGGTCCATCTCGACGCCGTCGTGCTCCCACATCCTCGCCCGGGTCTCCTCCGGCTGCCGCAGGCCGACCAGGTCCTCGGCGGGCAGGACGTGGACCCCCCGCAGGTCCACGTCCGAGTCCCGCGAGGGGAAGCCGTACAGGTGCGCGCCCGAGACCGTGGCGAAGAGGAGCGGGCTGGGCTCCTCGGCGAGTATCCGCGGCAGGTCGATGTCCGGCAGCCCGGCCCCTCGCAGGAGCGTCGTGTCCATGTGCATGGATCAAGCGTCCCAGAGCGCGGCGAGCGACAGCAGGTCGCTGCGGTACTCGATGCGTTCCGACCATTCCTTGGGCCAGGCCCCCGCCCCCAGGTGCGCGCCGGCCAGCGCTCCGGTGAGGCACGCCAGCGAGTCGGAGTCGCCCCGGGTGCAGGCGGCCCTGCGCAGGGCGGTGACGGGTTCCTCGGGGAAGAGCAGGAAGCAGTGCAGCGCGGTGGCGAGTGCCTCTTCGGCGATCCAGCCGTCCCCGGTGCGCTCGCACGGGTCGGTCTCCGGGGACGGGTCGCGCAGGGCGTCCTGGACGCGCGCGAGTGCGGCCAGGCACTCGTCCCAGCCGCGGCTGATGAACGCCTCGGGCGAGGGGTCATGGGTGTATCGCCACAGGTCACCGAGCCAGCGGGTGAGGTAGCGGTCCCGGTTCTCGTACGCGTAGGAGCGCAGCCGGCCCACCAGGCCGAGCGGTTCGGCCCCCTGCGCGAGGAGGTACACCGCGCGGGCCATCAGGTCCGAGGCCGCGAGGGCGGTCGGGTGGCCGTGTGTGAGGGCGGCCTGGAGCTGGGCCGCCCCGGCGCGCTGTTCGTCGCTGAGGCCGGGCACGAGGCCGACGGGTGCCACGCGCATGTTGGCGCCGCAGCCCTTGGAGCCGGTCCTGCTGGCCTCCTGCCAGATCCGGTCGCCCTCCAGCAGTTCACACGCCTCCAGGCAGGTGCGTCCGGGAGCCCGGTTGTTGTCAGGTGAACGGTTCCAGCGGACGAACTCCTCCCGGACCGGGCCCACCATCCGCTCCGGGGTCAGCAGCCCGCGGTCCATGGCGGTGCGTATGCCTCGTCCGAGCGCGAGGGTCATCTGGGTGTCGTCGGTGACGAAGGCCGGCTTCGGCAGCGGCATCTGCCGCCACGGCCCGCACTTCGCGAGGATCGACGGCACGTCGTTGAACTCGGTCGGGAAGCCGAGCGCGTCACCGAGCGCGAGCCCGGTAAGGGCGCCCGTGGCCGCCTGCTTGGTGGAGATCCTCGTGGGAATCATGGTGTCCGTCCTTCCGGGCGCAGCAGTGGCGGGTGCAGCGCGGTGGCCGCACCCGCCCGGTAGAGGGCGGCCGGTTTCCCCCGTCCGCCGGTGCGGCGCGGCGGTCCCTCCACGGCCTGCACGAAGCCGGGCGTGGTGAGGACCTTGCGCCGGAAATTGGGCCGGTCGAGCTCGACGCCCCAGACCGTCTCGTAGACCCGCTGGAGCTCGCCGAGGGTGAACTCGGCGGGGCAGAACGCCGTCGCCAGGCAGGAGTACTCGAGCTTGGCGCCGATCCGGTCGTGCGCGTCGGCGAGGATGCGGTCGTGGTCGAAGGCGAGCGGCCCGGTGCTTCCCGCGTCCCACCACCGCGCGTGCGCGGCGTCACCGCCGCCGCGCGGCTCCGGCAGGTCGGGGATGAGCGCGGCGTACGCGACGGAGACGACCCGCATCCTGGGGTCGCGGTCCGGGTCGCTGTAGGTGCGCAGCTGTTCCAGGTGCAGGGCGCGCGCGGTGTGCCGGGTGAGGCCGGTCTCCTCGGCGAGTTCACGGCGGGCCGCCGCCTCGGCGGACTCCCGCGGCAGGACGAAGCCTCCGGGCAGCGCCCACCGGCCCTTGTACGGCTCCTCGCCGCGTTCCACCAGCAGGACGTGCAGCCGCCCCTCGCGGACGGTGAAGACCGCGAGGTCGACGGTGACCGCGAAGGGGGTGAAGGCGTGGGGGTCGTACCCCTCGGGCACGGTGCTCATCGTCGCTCCGGGAGGGGGTCGGTGAAGCGCCATCCGGTGGCAAGGAGTCCGTCCACGGCGGTGACGGCCGCGTCCAGCCGTTCCCGGCGGCTCCCGGTGATCTCGACGAAGTTCCTTCCGGTCCGCGTGAGTTCGGCCCGGAGGCGCTCCGTCATCCAGGGCCGCAGCTCCTCGCCGTCGCGCAGGCCGTCGTCCTCGAAGGCGACGCCCTCGTGACCGGTGAGCAGCCAGAGGTGGTGGGTGACCCGGTCGGCGGTCTTCTCGACGAGCGGGTTGCGGCCTCCGACGTAGCGTTCGTGCCAGACGGTGGTGGCGAAGGAGTCGGTGTCGCAGATCAGCACCGGGGACCCAACGCGCGCGGCGGCCTCCTCCCGCGCGTTCTGCGTCTCGGCGATGTGGGGGAAGTCGTCGGTGGTGAAGCTGACGTCCTCCCACCGGGCGCCGGGCCACCGGCCGCGGAGTGCGGCGAGCTTCGCCTCGCTGAACTCGCGCCCGTACTCGGCGACGTATCCCGTCCGGGCCCAGGTCCCGCCGCGGCGCCGGTAGTGCTCGGCGAGGGCCAGGGCCAGGGTGGTGGTGCCGGTGGACTCGGCGCCCAGGACGACGACCCGGCGGGTGAGCGCGGCCCGCACGGGCGGCTCCAGGTAGTCCCAGCAGCCGGCCGGGTCGGCGCGTACCGCGGTGCCCGACACGGGGAAGAGGGTGCGGCCGGGGTCCACGAGGACGGATTCCGCCCCGAAGCGGCGTGCCAGCTCCGGGCCGTAGCTCTCCGACGAGAAGACGGCGTCTATGCGCTCGGGCACGGCGGCGCCGAAGACGGCCATGTGCGCGTCCCAGACCGCGGGGTCGTTCAGGTCCATGGGGATGTCGTCGACGGCGCCCACCACCCGGGCGTCGGGGTGCGCCTCCCGCATCCAGGCGACCCGGTCGGCGAGCGGTACGGATTCGACGGAGGCGGCGCAGACCAGGACGGTGAGCCGCTCGCAGCGGTCCCGGGCGGTGCGGACGAGATGGTGGTGACCGGCGTGCGGCGGATAGAACTTGCCGAGGACCAGGCCGTGTCCGTGGCGCTTCATACCGGCACCACCGCGCCGTCGCGCCGGCCCGCCGCCATGTCTCGGTTCCAGTCGCGCAGCCCGATGAGGCAGAGCGCGAGGAAGCCGAGGTACAGCAGGGAGGTGAGGTAGAGCTCCTTGTACGCGTACAGCGGGATGTACACCAGGTCGGCGGCGATCCACAGCCACCACGACTCGGCGCGCTTGCGGCACTGCCCGTACGTCGCCATGAGCGACAGGGAGGTCGTGAGCGCGTCCCAGAACGGCACGGTCGAATCCGTGACCCGGGACAGCAGCAGGGTGAGGCCGAGGGTCGTCATCGCCCCCGCCGCGAGCAGCCAGGCCCATTCGGTGCGGGTGGTGCTCCGCACCGGCAGGACGGACGTCCCCGGTCCACCCCCGTGGGTCCAGGTCCACCAGCCGTACGCGGCGAGGGCGATGAAGACGATCTGGAGGCCGGCGTCGGCGTACAGACCGGACTGGGCGAACAGCAGGATGAAGAACAGGTTGTTGGCGATGCCGATCGGCCAGTTCGCGAGGTGCTGACGGGCGACGAGCCACACGCACAGCGCGCCACTGCCGAAGCCCAGCACCTCGGTCCAGCCGACCGGGGTGTCCAGCACCGTCACCAGGGGCTGCTGCAGGGGTTCGAGTATGTCCGCGAGCGTCACGCGCCGCCCTCCCTCTCTTTAATAGTCACTCTGACTATAAAGAAGAATCCGCGGCGGCAAAAGGCCCGCGGCCGGTCCCGTTCGGAAAAGTGAACGAGGGACCGGCCGCGGGCCGTTCGGGTCGGGACGGGCTACAGGCCGACCTCGCGCATCAGCATGCCGACCTCGGTGTTGGTCAGGCGGCGCAGCCAGCCGGACTTCTGGTCGCCCAGCGGGATGGGCCCGAAGGACGTCCGCACGAGGCGGTCGACCGGGAAACCGGCCTCGGCCAGCATGCGACGGACGATGTGCTTGCGGCCCTCGTGGAGGGTGACCTCGACCAGGTAGTTCTTGCCGGTGTTCTCGACGACCCGGAAGTGGTCGGCGCGGGCGTACCCGTCCTCCAGCTGGATGCCGTCCTTGAGCCGCTTGCCGAGGTCGCGCGGGAGCGGACCCTGGATGGCGGCCAGGTAGGTCTTCTTCACGCCGTACTTGGGGTGCGTCAGCCGGTGGGCGAGCTCACCGTGGTTGGTGAGCAGGATGATGCCCTCGGTCTCGGTGTCGAGCCGGCCGACGTGGAACAGCCGCGTCTCGCGGTTGTTGACGTAGTCACCGAGGTTCTGGCGGCCGTCCGGGTCACCCATGGTGGAGACGACGCCGGCGGGCTTGTTCAGCGCGAAGAACAGGTGCGACTGCGTCGCGACGGTCAGGCCGTCGACCTTGATCTCGTCCTTGTGCGGGTCGACCCGCATGCCCTGTTCCAGGACGATCTCGCCGTTGACCTCGACCCTGGCCTGCTCGATGAGCTCCTCACACGCGCGGCGCGAGCCCATGCCGGCCCGGGCGAGGATCTTCTGCAGACGCTCGCCCTCCTGCTCGGCGCCCGGGTGGGTCTTGGGCGTCCTGATCTCGGGCTTCTCGGCGTAACGGTCGCGGTTGCGCTGCTCGATCTTGGCGTCGAGCTCGCGCGGACGGGCGGGCGCGCCCTGCCGGCGGCCGCCCTTGCTCACGTTCTGCGCGGGCTTCGGTCCGCCCTTGGCCCCGCCGCGCGCGGCCGCGCCGCGGCCCTTGCGGGGGCCTCCGTCGCCGCCCGGCTTGTCCGAGCCCACGTCGTAGCGGCGCTCCTCGGGACGGGGCCGGCGGGGGCGCTGCTCCTGCTTGTCGTCGCGCCCGGAGCCGGAGACCCGGGGGTTCGGGTTACTGCTCCGGCCGCTGCCGCTGTTGTTCCTGCCGCCCGCGCCGCCGCTCCAGGAGCCGCTGCCGCCGCTCCGGGAGCCGCTGCCGCCACTCCTGCCGCCGCCGCTGCCACGTCCGCTGTTGCTGCCACTGCTTCGCATCAAAAATCCGTCTTGTCGTCTGCGTGAGTTTCCGGGGTGTCCGGTGCGTCCGGATCGAACGACGGCACACCCTCTAGCGTCTCAGCCTCGATCGCGTCCGCCTCCGGGAGGAAGGGCGCGAGCTCCGGGAGCTCGTCCAGGCCTCGCAGGCCCATGCGCTCCAGAAAGTAGTTCGTCGTCCTGTACAGGATCGCACCTGTTTCGGGTTCCGCGCCCGCCTCCTCGACCAGACCCCTCTGGAGCAGGGTCCGCATCACGCCGTCGCAGTTGACTCCGCGCACCGCCGAGACCCTCGACCGGCTCACCGGCTGCCGGTAGGCGACGACCGCAAGTGTCTCCAGCGCCGCCTGGGTCAGCCGGGCGTGCTGGCCGTCCAGGACGAAGCCCTCGACGGCGTCCGCGTACTCCGGGCGGGTGTAGAAGCGCCAGCCCCCCGCGACGAGCCGCAGGTCGAATCCGCGCCCCTGGACGGTGTAGTCGTCGGCCAGCTCCCGCAGGGCGTCGGCCACGGCCCTGCGGGGCCGCTGGAGGACCTTGGCCAGGTGCTCCTCGGTGGCGGGCTCGTCCACGACCATCAGGACGGCCTCCAGCGCGGGCTTGAGGTCGAGTGCGGCGACCCGGGCGTCGCGCCCCTCGTCAGTGCTCATTCCTGTACGTCCTCCTGCGCCTCTCGGTCGAACTCGTCGGTGACCACGGGACCGGCCCCTTCGCCCCCCGCCCAGCGCACGAGGAGTTCGCCGAGCGCCTCCTCCTGGTCGAGGGCGACGGCCTTCTCCCGGTAGAGCTCCAGCAGCGCGAGGAACCGGGCGACCACCGTGAGGGTGTCCGCCGCGTCCTCGGTGAGCTCCCGGAAGCTTGCCTCGCCGTCCGCGCGCAGCCGCGCCACCACGATCTCCGCCTGCTCGCGCACGCTGACGAGGGGGGCGTGGATGTGGTCGACGTACACCTGGGGCTCGGGCCTCGGCTGCATCGCCTTGACCGCGAGCCGGGCGAACCCCTCCGGGCCGATGCTGATCACGACCTCGGGCAGCAGCTCGGCGTGCTGGGGTTCGAGGCCGACGGTGCGGGGGTGGCGGCGCGACTCGGAGTCGAGCCGGTCACTGAGGATCTCGGCGATCCGCTTGTACGCGCGGTACTGCAGCAGCCGGGCGAAGAGCAGGTCCCGCGCCTCCAGGAGGGCGAGGTCGGCCTCGTCCTCCACCTCGGCGGTCGGAAGCAGCCGGGCCGCCTTGAGGTCGAGCAGGGTCGCCGCGACCACGAGGAACTCGGTGGTCTGGTCGAGGTCCCAGTCCGGTCCCATGGCGCGGATGTGCGCCATGAACTCGTCGGTGACCCGGGACAGCGCCACCTCGGTCACGTCGAGCCGGTGTTTCGAGATCAGCTGGAGCAGCAGGTCGAAGGGGCCCTCGAAGTTGACCAGCCGCACGGTGAACCGCCGGTCGTCGCCATGGGCGGCGGAAGCCGGGGCCTCACCCGCCGCCGGGACTCCGCCCCCGGTCTCCCCCGCACCCTCGGGGTGGTCCGGGAGGGGCCCGGAGGCCGTCACCGGCCCCTCGGAGACCTCAGAGACCGCCGGGGGCCCGGAGGCGGCCACAGGGGCCTTCGGGGCCGCAGGAACCGCGGCGGGTACGCCGCTGTCGGCGTGGGGCGGGCGCGGAGGTCCGGTGTCCTCGCCGGGATGCGCCGACGGCCGTATCCCCGGTCCGCGGCCGAGGGCACGGCGGGTGGGACGGGGCGGGTCGTCGGCGTCTCGCATGTGCTGGGGTCCAGGGGTGCGGCGGGATGTCGGGCGATGGCCCTGGGCGGAGCCGCCCGGTCGGCGGCCCTTCCCCCGGGCAGGCTACCGGCGCCGCGCCGGTCAGCGGCCCCGCAGCCTCCGCACGAGGATGCTCGCGTCGCCGCGGGACTCCAGGTCGGCCAGCACCACGGCGACCGCCTCACGGACGATGCGCCCGCGGTCGACGGCGAGTCCGTGCTCACCGCGCAGCACGAGTCGCGCGTGCTCCAGGTCCATCAGTTCCTCGGCCGACACGTAGACGGTGATCTTCTCGTCGTGGCGTTCCCGGCCGCTCGGCCTGCGGTTCGCCCCCCGGCCGCCGCCGCGCCCCCGCTGGGGCTGGACGGTGACCGCCGCCTCCTGGGGCGGCGCGGTACGGGAACGGTCCGGGGCGGCCGCACCGCGGTCGCCCCCCTCGGCCCGGCTGTGCGGGGCCCCGGCGTCGGCGTCCGCCGCCGCGTGCTCCTCCTGGGACGGCTCCGGGGCCGCACCGGGGGCGCCGCCCTGGCCGGTGTCCCCCGGCGCGGAATCGCTTCCTCCGGCCGGCGCGGGCACCCGCGCCTCGCCGTTCGCCTTGCGCCGCCTCTCGGCGGGGGACGAGGCCTGCAGGCCCATGCCCCCGGTCGTACGGAACAGCTCGTCGGCCCCCGGCAGACTCACTCGGCGTGACACCGGGCGAGCACCTCCCTGGCGAGCTGGCGATAGGCGGCGGCACCGACCGAGTTGGACGCGTACGTGGTGATGGGTTCACCGGCGACCGTGGTCTCCGGGAAACGCACCGTGCGCCCGATGACCGTGTGGTAGACGTGCTCGTCGAACGCCTCGACGACGCGCGCGAGCACCTCACGGCTGTGCACCGTGCGGGAGTCGTACATGGTGGCGAGGATGCCGTCCAGCTCCAGCTCGGGGTTGAGCCGCTCCTGCACCTTCTCGATGGTCTCGGTGAGCAACGCCACACCGCGCAGGGCGAAGAACTCGCACTCGAGCGGGACTATCACCTTGTGAGCCGCCGTCAGGGCGTTGACGGTGAGGAGGCCGAGCGAGGGCTGACAGTCGATCACGATGTAGTCGTAGTCGGCCATCAGCGGCTTGAGGGCGCGCTGCAGTGTCGACTCCCGGGCCACCTCGCTCACGAGCTGCACTTCGGCGGCCGAGAGGTCGATGTTGCTGGGGAGCAGGTCCATGTTGGGCACGGCGGTCTTCAGGAGGACCTCGTCGGCCGCCATGCCCCGCTCCATGAGCAGGTTGTAGACGGTGAGGTCGAGCTCCATCGGGTTGACCCCGAGACCGACCGACAGGGCTCCCTGCGGGTCGAAGTCGACGAGCAGGACGCGCCGGCCGTACTCGGCGAGCGCGGCGCCCAGGTTGATGGTCGACGTGGTCTTGCCCACGCCGCCCTTCTGGTTGCACATCGCGATGATCTTCGCGGGGCCGTGATCGGTCAGCGGACCGGGGATCGGGAAGTACGGCAGGGGCCGGCCGGTCGGGCCGATGCGCTCGCGGCGCTGGCGGGCGGCGTCGGGCGCGAGCGTGGCCGCGTACTCCGGATCGGGCTCGTATTCGGCATCGGGGTCGTAGAAGTGCCCCTCGGGCACCTCGGCGAAGTCGGCGAAGTGGGCGGTGTCCCGGCCACTCTCGTTGCCGGCCATGGCGTTCACGTGTTGGCCGTCCATCATCTGGGGGGCTGTCGTCATGTGCTGGTGGGTGGCGAAGGTGCGGACTGCGACGGAGCCGACAGCTTCGAGCCCGATCGGGCTCAGACCCCGTGCAGGCATCCCTGGTTGACCACCCCCGGGAGTAATTGTCGACTCATTCACAAGTCGTCTTACCTCCTTGGATGTGACCAGGACTACTTATCGATAGGTCAGCGTGGCACCATGCCGACGATTGGCGACTCTATGGCGTGTCACCGGTTCGCAGCAACACAATCCGCCGGACCCGGCCCGATGTGTCGGCAATCGAACACCCTCCTGTCAAGGGTGTGGAGCGCTCGCGGCGCACCTTTCGCAGGGGTGCAAAAAGGGTAGAGGGTTACGTCTCCGGCCAGTTGGCACGGGCCCGCTCATGCGTCCGGCCGGACCTTGCTGGGCAAGGTCCGGCCGGACGCATGAGGTTGACCCGGAGGGTTGACCGCTCAGCCGAGGAGCGTGCTCAGTTCGACGTGGTCGAGACCGTGCGCCTCGGCGACCTCGCGGTAAACCACCTGGCCGTCATGGGTGTTGAGACCCTTGGCCAGTGCGGCGTCGCGACGCAGGGCGTCGGCCCAGCCGCGGTTGGCGAGCTCCAGGATGTACGGCAGCGTGGCGTTGGTGAGCGCGTAGGTGGAGGTGTTCGGGACCGCACCCGGCATGTTCGCGACACAGTAGAAGACCGAGTCGTGGACCATGAAGGTCGGCTCGGCGTGCGTCGTGGGATGCGAGTCCTCGAAGCAGCCTCCCTGGTCGATCGCGATGTCGACAAGAACACTTCCGGGCTTCATCTTCGCGACCAGCTCGTTGGTGACCAGCTTCGGGGCCTTCGCGCCGGGGATCAGCACGGCGCCCACGACGAGGTCGGCCTCGACGACGGCCTTCTCGAGTTCGAGGGCGTTGGAGACGACCGTCCGCACCTTGGTGCCGAAGACCTTGTCGGCCTCGCGCAGCTTGTTGATGTCCCGGTCGAGCAGCGTGACGTGGAAACCGAGCCCGACGGCGATCTGCGTGGCGTTCCAGCCGGAGACACCGCCGCCGATCACGACGGCCCTGGCCGCCCCCGTGCCGGGGACGCCGCCGGGGAGCACCCCGCGCCCGCCGACCGAGCGCATGAGGTGGTAGGCGCCGACCTGCGGGGCGAGACGGCCCGCGACCTCGGACATCGGGGCGAGCAGCGGCAGCGCGCGGGTCGCGGTCTCGACGGTCTCGTAGGCGATGGCGGTCGTGCCGGACTCGATCAGGGCGTCCGTGCACGCGCGGGACGCGGCGAGGTGGAGGTAGGTGAAG
This sequence comes from Streptomyces sp. NPDC001822, assembly GCF_042892135.1. Lineage (NCBI taxonomy): Bacteria > Bacillati > Actinomycetota > Actinomycetes > Kitasatosporales > Streptomycetaceae > Streptomyces > Streptomyces sp. NPDC001822. Next base: position 23,467 of record NZ_JBIATW010000004.1, on the reverse strand, counting down.
AGCGTCTGCCCCTTGCGGAGGCGGTGGTACTCCTCGGCGACCGGCTCCTTGACCTTGAGCAGCAGGTCGGCCGCGGCCCAGACCTCGTCGGCGGTGGGCAGGATCCGCGCTCCCGCGGCGACGTACTCCGCGTCCGGGATGGACGATCCCTCGCCGGCGTGCTGCTCGACGAGGACCTGGTGGCCGTGACGGACGAGCTCATGCACTCCGGCGGGGGTGATCGCCACCCGGAACTCGTTGTTCTTGACTTCGCGGGGGATGCCGACCTTCACGTCGATCACGGTCCTTGGCTCGGATGGTGCTCGGGCATAGCGGGACGAACCCGCATGAACCAAGCATAAAGGGAGACACCGCAGGGATGTGCGGCAGAGCCATCATTAATGAAGGACTTCTCGCTGTCCAGCCTTACAAAGCATTAACTTTCCGGCGAAGCACTACGGATTTCGTAGGCAGCCTCGTCTTCTCCCAGCAGCCTGTCCGCCGCGGCCCGGTGCAGGCGGGCCGCAGCCGGATCACCGAGCCGGTCCAGGGTGTCGGCCAGCCTCAGTTCGAGGGCCGCCTGAAGGCGCACGTCGCCCGCCCGGCGGGCCAGTTCGACCGCCTCACGGCAGGTGTGCAGCGACTCCTGCGGCCTGCCCGCGTACTCCTGCACCCGCGCGGCCTCGCTGAGGGCCCGCGCCTGAGCGGGAAGGTCTCCCAGCCGTCGGTGGCCCGCGGCCGAGGCGCGCCAGTTCCGCAGGGCCTCGCCGTAGCGGCCGGCGTACGTGTGGACGGCTCCCAGCCGCCCGTAGAGCCTCGCCTCGTCGGCGCGTTCCCCCTGGCCCAGCCGTTGCGCGAGGGCCCTGCCGTACCAGTCGGCGGCCCGGGCGAAGTCCCCCAGCTCCGCGTAGGCGCCGCCCGCGGACTCCATCGCCCTGCCGGTCGCGTAGAGGTCGTTCGCGGCGCGCCCGGCGTCCAGTGCGGCCCGGTACCGGACCAGCGCCTCCCGGGTGCGGCCGGTACTGGCGTCCAGATCGGCGAGGTTGAGCAGCGCCGCGGCCTTCTCCCTGGGCAGGTCGCGGCGCTCGGCCACGTCGAGGACCAGGCCGTGCAGCCCGTAGAGCACGGGAGCGGCGTCCTCGGTGCCCCGGTGCACGGCGAGAGCGCGGACGAGCGCCGCCACCAGGCGGCGGGCCAGGGTGTCGAGGCCTCCGTCCCGCACCGCGAGCCGCGCGGAGGCCACGAGGGCGGGTTCGCGGACGCGCAGCCATTCGGCCGCCGACTCGGGATCCGGGAAGCGGAGCGAGCGGGGCAGCGCCGCGAGCTTGCGGCGGGCCGGGGAGTCCTCGGGGTCGGTGACCGCGCGGCAGGCCTGGAGCCTTCGCACGGTGCGCTCCAGCATCCTGGCCCGGGCCAGCTGGACCTCCGCGGGCCGCTCCCGCTCGTCCAGCATCGCGCGCACCAGCGGTGCGAGGCAGCCCGGCAGTTCGTACTGCTCCGGATCTGCGGGGTCCGTCCGCAGCAGTCCCAGCCGCACGAAGTCGTCGAGGACGGCGGCGGCGGCCGACACGGAGCATCCGGCGAGGGCCGAGGCCGTGTGGGCGTCGGCCGTGCCCGCGGGCGCGAGGGCGAGCAGCCGCAGCACCGCGGCGGCGGCCGGCGGCAGCGAGTCGTGGACCAGCCGGAACGCCCGGGCCAGCGGCCGCGTCCCGGAAAGCTGCTCGGAGCCTTCCTGCTGTTCGCACAGTTGCTTGGTGACGTCGGCGACGGAGGCCCCGGGCCGGGCCGCGAGCCAGCCCGCGATCAGGATCAGGGCGGCCGGCTGGCCCCCGCACTCCTCGGTGAGGGTCTCGGCGGCCCGCGGGTCGACGGTGATGCGGACCCGGCCGATGGTGCGGGCGAGCAGCTGGACGGCGGAACCGGGGTCCATCCCGCCGATGGTGCACGGGCGGACGCCGGGGATTCCGGTGAGCGGGCCGGTGGCCGTCGCCACGACCAGGCAGTCCGGATTGTCCGGCAGCAGGGGATCGACCTGCGCGGCGTCCACGGCGTCGTCGAGCAGGATCACGGCACGGCGTACGGCGAAGGCCTGGCGGACCATCTCCGACAGTTCGTCCTCGCCGGCTCCGGGCGGGGCGGCGACCGAGAGGAGGTCCAGGAGCCGGCGCGCGGTGCGTTCCGCGGGGACGCGCTCGCCGCCGGAGTCGGTGAGGGCGACCTGGAACACCCCGTCCGGGTAGTCGCCCGGCTCGGCGAGCCTGCGGGCGAGTTCGGCGGCGAGAGCGGAGCGTCCGGATCCGGGCCGCCCGGCGATCAGCAGGACCCTGGCTCGTGGTGCCTTACGGCCGGCCAGGGTGTCCAGTCCGGCCCGCTCGATGTCCTCCTGAAGGGCCCTCAACTCTCTTTCGCGCCCGAAGAATTGGACCGCGGTGACGTCGGACGGCTGCTCGGCTCCCGCCGTCCGGGCCGGTCCGGCCGGGATGCTGGTGTCCACCGCCTGGTCGGTCACGGGCCACGCTCCACTTCACTGCACGCGGTTGCCCGCCGGAAGTCCGGTCGGGGCCTTTCGAGCGTAGTTCAGCGGTGCGGACGATCACTGCCGCGCAGGGCTGAAACGTCCCTCGATCGCATCAGAGTTTCATACGATCGGGCCCGTCGCGGGGCGTGCCCCGCGCCGGACCCGACGGGTCTCCCCGGCGGCGGCCGGACTGGGCGTCAGGCCTCGAACGGCCGGGCCGGCCACGGCGCGTCGGCCGGGCGCAGCGAGTCCACCCCGTCACCGGCGAACGCGGCGGTGAGCGACAGGACACCCACCACCAGGCAGTTGTTGTGCAGGTCGCCCGCGAGCACACTCCGCACGAGCTCGTCGAGGGGCACCCTGGCGTGCTCCATGTCGGCCTCCTCCTCGGAGACCTCGAAGCGCTCCCCCTCGGCCTCGGAGAGGTCCCGCGCGAGGAAGACGCGCACGGCCTCGTCGCTGCCCCCGGGCGTGGTGTAGACGTCGGTCAGCACCCGCCAGTCCTCGGCCTTGACGTGCGCCTCCTCGTACAGCTCGCGCTGGGCGGCGTGCAGGGGGTTCTCGCCCGGGACGTCGAGCAGACCCGCCGGGATCTCCCACAGCTTCTGGCGCACGGGGTGGCGGTACTGGCGCAGGACGAGCACGCGGCCCTCCTCGTCGAGCGCGAGCACGGCGACGGACCCCGGATGGACCTGGTAGTCGCGGTTGTGGACGCTGCCGTCGGGCATCACGACGCCGTCGGTGCGGACGCTGGTCTTGTTACCGGTGAAGGGGGTCACCGTCTCGGTGACCTGCCACTCCTCGGGCGTGTCCTGGAAACCCATGTACGTCCTCCCACGAACAAAACAGAAACCGGGGTACGCATCCGCGAAGGATCCGTACCCCGGTCAACCGTATCGCCCCGGACGCTCTTACGCGTCCGTCCCGTGTGCGGCGACCTTGCGCTCCACGGCCGCCTTCACCAGGCCGGCGAAGAGCGGGTGCGGGCGGGTCGGGCGGGAGCGCAGCTCCGGGTGCGCCTGGGTGGCCACCAGGTAGGGGTGGACCTCACGCGGGTACTCGACGTACTCGACGAGCTTGTTGTCCGGGGAGGTGCCGGAGAAGACGAGCCCGGCCTTCTTCTCCAGCTCGGTGCGGTAGCCGTTGTTGACCTCGTAGCGGTGGCGGTGGCGCTCCTCGACGTAGGGCTCGCCGTCGTAGGCCTCGCGGACCAGGGAGCCCTCGGCGAGCTTCGCCGGGTACAGGCCGAGCCGCATGGTGCCGCCGAGGTCGCCGGCCCCCTCGACGTACGCGAGCTGCTCCTCCATCGTGGAGATGACGGGGTGGCTCGTGGCGGCGTCGAACTCGGTGGAGTTGGCGTCGGTGATGCCGGCGAGGTTGCGCGCGGCCTCGATCACGATGCACTGCAGGCCGAGGCAGAGGCCGAGGAGCGGCACTTTGTTCTCGCGGGCGTACCGGATGGCGCCGACCTTGCCGATCACACCGCGTTCGCCGAAGCCGCCGGGGATGCAGACCGCGTCGACGTCACCGAGCTGCTCCTGGGCGCCGGCCGGGGTCTTGCAGTCGTCCGAGGCGACCCACTTGACCTTGACGCGGGCCTTGTTGGCGAAGCCGCCGGCCCGGATCGCCTCGGTGACGGAGAGGTAGGCGTCGGGGAGGTCGATGTACTTGCCGACCAGGGCGACGGTGATCTCGTGGTCGGGGTTGTGGACGCGGTCCAGCAGGTCGTCCCAGGTCGTCCAGTCGACGTCGCGGAACGGCAGGTCCAGCTTGCGGACGACGTAGGCGTCCAGTCCCTCGGTGTGCAGCACCTTGGGGATGTCGTAGATCGACTTGGCGTCGATGGCCGCGACCACGGCCGCCTCGTCCACGTCGCACATCAGCGAGATCTTGCGCTTGATGGAGGTGGGGACGTCGCGGTCGGCGCGGAGCACGATGGCGTCGGGCTGGATGCCGATGTTGCGGAGCGCGGCGACGGAGTGCTGGGTGGGCTTGGTCTTCAGCTCGCCCGACGGGCCGATGTAGGGAAGCAGCGAGATGTGCACGACGAACACGTTGTCGCGGCCGACCTCGTGGCGGACCTGGCGGACCGTCTCCAGGAAGGGGAGCGACTCGATGTCGCCGACCGTGCCGCCGACCTCGGTGATGACGACGTCGACGTCGTCGGTCGCCATGCGGCGGATGCGGTGCTTGATCTCGTTCGTGATGTGCGGGATGACCTGGACGGTGTCGCCGAGGTACTCGCCGCGCCGCTCCTTGGCGATGACCTGCGAGTAGACCTGGCCGGTGGTGACGTTGGCCGAGCCGTCGAGGTCGACGTCGAGGAAGCGCTCGTAGTGGCCGATGTCCAGGTCGGTCTCGGCGCCGTCGTTGGTGACGAACACCTCACCGTGCTGGAAGGGGTTCATCGTGCCGGGGTCGACGTTGAGGTAGGGGTCGAGCTTCTGCATCGTGACCCGGAGGCCACGCGCCTTGAGCAGGGCACCCAGGCTGGAGGCAGTCAGACCCTTGCCGAGGGAGGAGGCGACACCCCCGGTGACGAAGATGTGCTTGGTCGTCGTGGATGAGGGCTGCATAGCCAAAGGGGGCTCCCGTGGTCGCGATCGTGAGGTGCGTGCCGGCGTGCCGGACGGAGATCTCCGTCGGTGCCGTCGCTGCGGTTCGGGGGCCTCGTCCACTGTCGGGACGACCACCGGTCCACGGGCCACCAGGGTAACAGCGACGAGGAGAGGCTGCTTCCGGCCATGCGTCCCCCGCGGTGAACACAAGATCATCACGTCTCTTTCAGGTCCCACCCATTCGCCCCGTGACAGGCGACGGACAACTTGTGGACAGGCGCGCGGATCTTCCAGGTGCGTCGTATCCTGCTCGGACACTCGCTGCCGAGTTGGCCGGCCCAGCGGCTCCACCCCAGCCCGCTCACCCGCGCAAGAGCTCGTCGGTTCGATTACAACGACCCCTTGACCAGCAATAAGCGCCCTGCGGGGCGACATGGCCGTTCGACTGGAGACGCACGTGGCCGGGCGCATCGAGGATTACGCACTCATCGGAGACATGCAGACCGCTGCCCTGGTCTGCCGGGACGGCACAGCGGACTGGCTGTGCTTGCCCCGCTTCGATTCCCATGCAATTTTCGCCGGACTTCTCGGCACCGAGGAGCACGGTTTCTGGCGGCTGGGACCCGCCCGTCCCGAAGGCGCTCCGGCGCCGGCGGCGGACCGTCGCCGCTATCGCGGCGACTCCCTCATCCTGGAATCGGAGTGGGACACGTCCCGCGGCACGGTCCGCGTGACGGACTTCATGCCGCCCCGTGACGGCGCCCCCCAGCTGATCCGCATCGTGGAAGGGGTGAGCGGCCGCGTCCCCATGCGCTCGGAGCTCCGGATGCGGTTCAGCTACGGCCGGGTCACCCCCTGGGTCCACAAGGTCGACGGCCGTACGGTCGCCGTCGCGGGCCCCGACTCCGTGTGGCTGGACACCGACGCCGAGACGTACGGCCAGAACCTCACGACGTACTCCGACTTCACCGTCGCCCCCGGCGACCGGATCGCCTTCACGATCAGCTGGCAGCCCTCGCACCACGAGCCGCCCGCCATGCCGGAGCCGGAGGCGTCCCTGGAGGCGACCGGGGACTTCTGGCGCGAGTGGGTCGAGCAGTGCACCTATCACGGCCCCTACCGCGAGGCGGTCGTCCGCTCGCTGATCACGCTGAAGGCGCTCACCTACGCGCCCACCGGCGGCATCGTGGCCGCGCCGACCACCTCCCTGCCGGAGGACATCGGCGGTTCCCGCAACTGGGACTACCGCTACACCTGGCTGCGCGACGCGGCGATCACGCTGTCCTCTCTGCTGCGCACGGGGTACCGCGAGGAGGCCCGCGCCTGGCGCGAGTGGCTGCTGCGCGCGGTCGCCGGCGACCCGGAGAACCTGCAGATCATGTACGGCATCGCGGGTGAGCGGGAGCTCGGCGAGGCGGAACTGGACTGGCTGCCCGGCTACGAGAACTCCGGTCCGGTCCGGGTCGGCAACGGCGCGGCGAACCAGCTCCAGCTCGACGTGTACGGCGAGGTCACCGAGGCGCTCCATCTGGCCCACATGACCGGCCTGACGCGCAACGACTACGCGATGGGCCTCCAGCTCAAGCTGATCGAGTACCTGGAGAAGCACTGGGAGGAGCCGGACGAGGGCATCTGGGAGGTGCGCGGGCCGCGCCGCCACTTCGTGCACTCCAAGGTGATGGCCTGGGTCGCGGTGGACCGCACCATCAAACTGGTCGAGTCGGGCGACGCCGAGGGGCCGCTGGAGCGCTGGCACCAGCTGCGCGACGACATCCACCGGGACGTCTGCGAGCGCGGCTACGACCCCGAGCGCAACACCTTCACCCAGTCCTACGGGTCGAAGGAGCTGGACGCCTCGCTCCTGCTGATCCCTCAGATGGGCTTCCTGCCGCCGGACGACAAGCGGGTCATCGGCACGATCGAGGCGATCCAGCGCGAGCTGTCCACCGAGGACGGGTTCGTCCTGCGCTATCCGACGGACGGCGACGAGGCCGGCGTGGACGGCCTGGAGGGCGACGAGGGCGCGTTCCTGGCCTGCTCCTTCTGGCTGGCGGACGACCTGGCGATGATCGGCCGGGTCGACGAGGCGCGCCGGCTCTTCGAGAAGCTGCTGTCCCTGCGCAACGACCTCGGCCTGCTGGCCGAGGAGTGGGACTCACGGCTCCAGCGCCAGGTGGGGAACTTCCCGCAGGCGTTCAGCCACGTCCCGCTGATCGACACGGCGCTGCGGCTGACGGCCAGCGGGGCGTACGTGGGCTGACCGTGCGGGCGTGACAGGGCTTCGGTGGAACGGCCGATGTCCGCGGCCGGACCTACGATGGAAGGGTCCTGTCACGCCCTGCGAAGGGGGCTCAGCATGACACCCCGCACGTCCCTGCCGGACGCCGCCCTGACCGGCCTGCGCTCCGGTTTCGCCGGTGAGGTCCACGCGCCCGGTGACCCGGGCTACGACGAGGCCCGCACCGTCTTCAACAGCATGATCGACCGCAGACCCGCGGTGGTCGCCCGGTGCGCCTCCGAGGCGGACGTGGCGCGTGCGCTCGCGCTGGCCCGCGACCGTGACCTGGAGGTCGCGGTGCGCGGAGGCGGCCACAGCGTGGCGGGGATGTCCGCCAGCGAGGGCGGGGTGGTCGTCGACCTGCGCGGGATGTCCCGGGTGACCGTCGATCCGGACTCCCGGTCGGCCCGCGTCGGCGGAGGCGCCGTCATGAGCGACCTGGACCGGGCCACGCAGCCCCACGCGCTGGCCACCACCGGCGGGCGGGTCTCCACCACGGGCGTCGGCGGCTTCACCCTGGGCGGCGGCTCGGGATGGCTGGAGCGCAAGTTCGGGCTGGCCTGCGACAACCTCCTGGCCGCGGACGTGGTGACGGCGGACGGGGAGACCGTACGCGCGAGTGAGGACGAGAACACCGAACTCTTCTGGGCACTGCACGGCGGCGGCGGGAACTTCGGCGTGGTCACGTCGCTCACGCTGCGGCTCCACGCACTGCCCGCGATGAGCATGGTGCTGCTGCTCTTCCGCCCCGAGAGCGGCCCCGACGTGGTCCGCACGTACCGGGACGTGATGGAGTCCGCCCCCGACGAGGCGGGCGGGGCCTGCATCTACATCACCGGGCCGCCCGAAGAGTGGGTGCCAGGGGAACTGGTGGGCCACCTCGTGTGCGCGGCTCTGGTCACCTTCGCCGGCACGGTGCCGGAGGCCCGTGAGGTCGCCGCGCCCCTGCTGGCGCTGGAACACGAGGCGGAGATCGTCGACGCGGTCGGCTACGCGGATCTGCAGTGCATGCTGGACGACCCGCCCGGCCTGCGGAACTACTGGTCGGCGGAGTACCTGGACGGCCTGCCCGACGAGGCGGCGGCCGCCTACTGCGCGGGCGCGGCCACCCTGCCCGTCCCCACGAACTCGCAGCACGTGCTGTTCCCGATGGGCGGCGCGGTCGCGCGGGGGCCCGCCGACTACCCGCTGCCCTGGCGTTCCTCCCCGTGGGCCGTACATCCCTTCGGCGTCTGGGAGGACGAGGCGGACGACGAACGCGTCAGGCAGTGGGTGCGTGAGGTGCGGGGCGCGATGGCGCCGTGGGCGAGCGGCGCCGTGTACCTCAACTTCATCGGGCGTGAGGGACAGGAACGCGTCGTCGCCGGATTCGGCGAGCGGGCCTACGAGCGCCTGGCCGGGGTGAAGGCGCACTACGACCCGGACAACGTCTTCCGCCTGAACCACAACGTGAAGCCCGCGGTGGCCGTGGTGTGACGTGCCCGGGCGGCGTCCGGTAGCTTCCTGACCGGGCGTTCGCGTCCCCCGTTCACGAGCGCGCGGGCGCACGAGTGGAAGCACGAGGCCGGAGCCAGTGGAACAAGAGGGCGGGATCACCGTACGGCGGGCACTGGAGCTGCCGGGGCTGCGCGGCGGGCTGCCGGAGGTGCTCACCTGCGAGGACCGGCTGGACCGCACGGTGCGCTGGGTGCACGCGGGTGAGGCGCCGAACATCCCCTCGCTCCTCAAGGGCGGGGAGCTGCTGCTCATGACGGGCCTCGGACTCGGGACCCGGCCCGCCGAGCAGCGTGCCTACGTGCGCAGGCTGGCGGACCGCGGCATCGCCGCCCTGGTGGTGGAGCTCGGTCCGCGCTTCGACGTGCTGCCCGCGGCCATCGTGGACGCGGCGCGGTCTGCGGGGCTCCCCCTGGTGCAGCTGCACCGTGAAGTGCCGTTCGTGTCCGTGACCGAGGAGATCCACACCGAGATCGTCAACGGGCACTACGCGCTGCTGCGGAGGGCCGAGGAGGTGCACCGGCGGTGCACCCAGGCGGTCCTCGGCGGGGGCGGGGTGCCGCAGGTCCTGCAGATCCTGGCCGACTTCACCGGCAACCCGGTGTTCCTGGAGACCCCGGACGGCAGGCTGCTGTTCGCGGCGGGCACCGGGACGGGACCGGCGGGCACCGACCCGCTGCAGGTCTGGGAGGGGCTGCGCGGCGCACGCGCCGCGCGTGACGCGCCACCGGCGGGGGCCGTCCTGGTGGAGGTGCCGGGCGGTGGCGCGGGTGCCGGTGCCGTGCGGGCCCGGCTGGTGCTGCTCGCCGTGTCGGGGCCGCTGGTCACGGTCCACCGGATGGCCGCGGAGCGCGCCGCGGGCATCCTGGCGGTCGTGCTGATGCAGGCACGCCAGGAGGAAGAGGTCGCGGCACGGGGCCGGGGCGACTTCCTCACCGATCTCGCCGAGGGCCGGGTCGCTCCGGAGGACGCCCCGGCCCAGGCCGGCGTCCTGGGGTTCAGGCCGGGCGAGGACCCGCTGCTGCCGGTGGTGATGCGGCTCGCCCCCGAGTCGGCTCCGTCGGGCAGCTGGGCGCTGCTGGCCAGGGCGGTGACGGAAGAGCTGGCCGCGGTGGGGGCGCCGGTCCTGGTCGGGGTGCGGCCGGTGGAGGACAGGGTGCCGCTGCTGCTCGCGCTGCGCCCGGAGACGACGCGCACCGCGCTCGCGGACCGGGTGGCGGCGGCGCTGCGGGCCGGGGCGGAGCGCGCGGGCCTGGAGCGGGCCGGGGGCCGGACCCCGGTCGTCGTCGTGGTGGGGGCCGCGGGGGGCTGGGGGTCCGCGGGCCCGGGGCTGCGGCACGCCGCCGAGGCGGCGGCCGCCGCGCAGGTGCTCGGGGAACGCCCCTGGTACGACGCGCGCAGCCTGGACATCGACCTGCTGCTGTGGCGGCTGCGCGACCACCAGGACCTGGCGTCCTTCGTGGACCGGGCGATCGGGCCCCTGCGGGAGCACGACCGGACGTCCCGCCCCGCGCTGCTGCCCACCCTGGAGGCCTATCTCGCCCATGCGGGGCGCAAGGCGGAGGCGGCCCGGGACCTGCACCTGAACCGGCAGACGCTCTACAACCGGCTGGCCCGCATCGGTGAACTGCTCGGCACCGACCTGGACGACCCGCAGGCGGTGCTCGCCCTGAGCCTGGCCCTGCGGGCGCGCCGTCACGCCCGCTGAGGGTTCACGCCCGGGCGGCGGCCAACGGCTGGGCCAGCTCGTCGTAGACGGCCAGGACGTGGGCGATCGTGTCGTCCTCGGTCGGCCAGCCGGCTGCCTGAGCACGCCCGGCGTCGACGAGCCGCGCGCACTGCTCCGCGTCGCCGAGGAGGCGTACGACGGTGGCCGCCAGCGCCGCCGCGTCGCCGGGCGGCACGAACGCTGCTGCGTCGCCGACGAGTTCGGGCAGACCGTGGCTCCGGGCCGCGACCAGCGGGACGCCGCGGCGCAGCGCCTCCCGGGCGAGCACCGGCCCGTCGTCCCCGCCGCCCGCGAGCACGGCCAGGTCGGCGGCGGCGAGGAGCGCGCCGACGTCCTCCCGGCCGTCCGCGAGGACGACGGGCAGGTCCTCGTCCACGATCCGGTGCCGCAGCGCCCCGGACCTGGCGCCCTTTCCCACGACCACCAGCAGGGGCAAGGGGTCCAGCGCACGCCACTCACGTACGGCGTCCAGCAGCGTGTCGTCTCCGTCCTGGGTCACCGAGACGAGGAACGGCCTTCCCACCGCGCCCAGTTCGGCGCGCGTCTTGTCCGCGTCGGCCGCGCCGCCGAAGAGGCTCACCGGGACGGCCGCCGGTGCGAGCCGGGCATCCCTGGCACCGCGCCGGCGGGCCCGGTCGACCAGCTCCCACGAGGTGCCCAGGACGACGGCCGCGGCACGCGCGGCTCTTCGCTCCAGCAGGCGCAGCAACCGGCCGTGGGTGCCCTCCGCGTGGACGCGGGAGTGCCAGGTCATCACCAGCGGCGTACCGCGTCCGCTGATGGCGATCGCCGCGCGCACGGCGGCGTGCAGGCCGTGGGCGTGGACGATGTCGGCACCGGTGCAGGCGGTGCGGAGGGCGGCGACGGCGGCGGGGTCGCTGCGGCGCGGCACCGCGACGAAGCGGGCCCCCGTCGCGGGGAGGCCGTGGGCACGGCCGGCGCCGGCGGGGGCGCAGACGGTGACCTGGACCCCCCGGGCGACGAGGCCGGCGGCGAGCGAGCTGACGTGAGCGCTGCTTCCGGCACCACCGCCGAGGACTTGGACCGTACGCAGCTGTGACACGTTGATCGGCTCCCGGGGCTCCCGAGTCGGTGGAAGGTACAGCGCCAAGGATGCCAGTCCGTACGCACGTTCCGGGACCGATGAAACGTTGCTCCCGCCGTCTCGGCGGCGACGGGACCCCCGCCTCACTCCTACGAGTGAGGCGGCCGGTCCGGAACTGACGTCCGCCGGTCCCTCAGCCGTCGGCGCGCGCGGTCTCCAGGAGCTCCTCGGCGTGGGCGCGGGCCGTCTCCGAGTCCTCCTGGCCGGCCAGCATCCGGGACAGCTCCCTGACCCGGTCCTCCCCCTCCAGGACGGTGACGCCGCTGCTGGTCACCGATCCGTCCACGGTCTTCTCGACCAGCAACTGGCGGTCGGCGAAGGCCGCCACCTGCGGCAGGTGGGTGACCACGACGACCTGCGCGGACCTGGCGAGTTTCGCCAGCCGCCGGCCGACCTCGACGGCCGCCTTGCCGCCGACACCCGCGTCGACCTCGTCGAAGAGATACGTCGGCACCGGATCGGAGCCCGCGAAGACCACCTCGACGGCGAGCATCACCCTGGACAGCTCACCGCCCGAGGCGCCCTTGGCGATCGGCCGGGGCTGCGCCCCGGGGTGGGGCGCGAGCAGCAGCTCCACCTCGTCGGCGCCGGACGGCCCGTAGAGCACGCTCCGGCCGCCGACGTCGATGCCGGAGGCCTCGTCCGGCGCCTCGGTCTGCCGGATGGCGAAGGAGACCCGGGCGTGCGGCATCGCGAGCGACGCCAGCTCCTCCGTCACCGCGGCGGCGAAGCGCGCGGCGGCCTCCGTCCGCGCGTCGGTCAGCTCCTGCCCGAGGGCGGAGAGTTCACCGCGCAGCGCGTCGCGCTCCGCCGTCAGTTCACCGATGCGGTCGTCGTCGCCCTCCAGTTCGGTGAGCCGGGAGGCGCCTTCCTGGGCCCAGGCGAGCACGGAGGCGATGTCCTCGCCGTACTTGCGGGTGAGCGCGGCCAGCGCGGCCCGCCGCTCCTCCACGGCGGCGAGCCGCAGCGGGTCGGCGTCCAGCTGGTCGGCGTAACCGGCCAGCTCCCCGGCGACGTCCGCGAGCAGGATCGAGATCTCGCCGATCCGGTCGGCGAGCGCGGCGAGCGCGGGATCGTGCGCCCGCACGGCGTCCAGGGAGCGCCCGGCGGCGGCGACGACCGTGGTGGCGTCCACGCCCTCCTGGTCCTCCGGATCCCCGGCCAGCGCCCCGTGCGCCAGGGCGGCCGCGGACGCGAGGGCCTCGGCGTGGCCGAGCCGTTCGGCCTCGGCGGCGAGTTCGGTGTCCTCGCCGGGCAGCGGCTCCACCGCGGCGACCTCGTCGAGGCCGAAGCGCAGCAGATCGGCCTCCTGCGCCCGCTCCCGGGCCCGGGTGGTCAGCTCGTCGAGCTCCGTGACGGCCGCGCGCAGCCGCCGGTAGGCGTCGGAGTACTTCGCCAGCGGCACGTCGACACCACCGCCGGCGTAGCGGTCCAGGGCCTGGCGCTGGCGGGCCGGCTTGAGCAGCCCCTGCTGGTCGGTCTGGCCGTGCACGGCGACGAGCTCGTCGGCGAGTTCGGCGAGCACACCGACGGGCACCGATCTGCCGCCCAGGTGGGCACGGGAGCGCCCCTCCGCCGAAACGGTACGGCTCACGAGCAGCGCGCCGTCCTCGATCTCGGCCCCGGCCTCCTCGGCCCGCACCGCCGCCGCGTCGCCCGGGGACACGGTGATGCGCCCCTCGACGACCGCGGCCTTGGCACCGATCCGCACCAGGGCGGGGTCGGCACGGCCGCCGAGCAGCAGCCCGAGGCTGGTGACGACCATGGTTTTGCCCGCGCCGGTCTCGCCCGTCACCGCGGTGAAGCCGGGTGACAGCTCCACCACCGCGTCGTCGATGACTCCGAGCGACCGTATCCGCATCTCCTCCAACACGGACATGACCTTACGAGGTCCGGAGCCCGGTGTGCGACGGACCCCGGTGACCGGTTCACTCACGCGGGTGTGAGCGGCGCGCCCGCGGATCAGTGCGGAGCGCCCCGCCAGCCCTGCACGGGCAGCGCGAACTTGGCCACCAGGCGGTCGGTGAACGATGCCTGGTGGAGCCGCGCGAGCCGCACGGGCACGGCGCCGCGCCGCACCTCGACCCTGGCCCCGGCGGGCAGCTCGACGGTCCGGCGCCCGTCGCACCACAGCACTCCGTGCGGAGTGTGCTGCTGTACCTCCACGGCCAGCACGGAGTCGGGCGAGGTCACCAGTGGCTTGGCGAACAGCGCGTGGGCCCCGATCGGCACCATGAGCAGGGCTTCCACCTCCGGCCAGACCACGGGTCCGCCGGCGGAGAAGGCGTACGCGGTGGATCCCGTCGGGGTGGCGCAGACGATTCCGTCGCAGCCGAAGCCGGTCACCGGCCGGCCGTCGACCTCCAGGACGACCTCCAGCATCCGCTCGGGTGAGACCTTCTGCACCGCGGCCTCGTTGAGCGCCCAGTCGGTGTGCACGATCTCACCGTTGCTGCGCACGACGACGTCGAGCGTCATCCGCTCCTCGACCTTGTAGGCCCGGGTGACGACCCGGTCGACGACCTGGTCGAGGTCGTCGCGCTCGGCCTCGGCCAGGAAACCCACCCGCCCGAGGTTGACGCCGAGCATGGGCACGCCGGAGGCACGGGAGATCTCGGCACCGCGCAGTAGCGTCCCGTCCCCGCCGAGGACGATCAGCAGCTCGCACCCCTCGACCGCGGAGGGCGTGGCGTCCGTGACCGTCCCGACGGACGGCGGCAGTGGCAGGTCCTGGGCCTCCGCGGCCAGCACCCGGACGCCGAGGCCGTTCCGCAGGAGGCCCTCGACGACGAGCTCCGCACTGCGGATGGCGGCCGGTCGGCCGGTGTGCGCGAGCAGGAAGACGGTTCGTTCCGGGTTACCGGGTTGTGCAGCATGCGTCGTCAACGGGGCCCCTCCGCCACTGCACGATCGACGTCCGCGGGGTCCAGCTCAGGTGCGCCGGCCCGCAGCCACAGAAAGTATTCGACATTTCCCGACGGCCCGGGCAGCGGGCTCGCCGTCACCCCCTGGACGCCGAGGCCCAGCAGTCCGGCCCGGCGTGCCACCTCGCGTACCGCTTCGGCCCGCAGCTCGGGGCTGCGGACCACACCGCCGCTGCCGAGGCGCTCCTTGCCCACCTCGAACTGCGGCTTGACCATCAGCACCAGGTCGGCGTCGGGGGCCGCGCAGCGCGCGAGGGCGGGCAGCACGAGACCGAGCGGGATGAACGAGAGATCCCCGACCACCAGGTCCACCGCCTTCCCGTCGATCTGCTCCAGCGTCAGCTCACGCACGTTGGTACGGTCCTTGACGGTGACGCGTTCATCCGACTGGAGCGACCAGGCGAGCTGGCCGTACCCGACGTCGACGGCGACGACGTGGCCGGCCCCGGCGCGCAGCAGCACGTCCGTGAACCCGCCGGTCGAGGCGCCGGCGTCCAGGGCCCGCCGTCCCTCGATCCGCAGCCCCAGGGGCGCGAAGGCGGCGATGGCGCCCGCGAGTTTGTGACCGCCCCGCGAGACGTACTCGGGGTCGCTGTCGTCCTTGACGACGACGACGGCGGCACTGGTCTCGACCTGGGTCGCCGGCTTGGTCGCCGTGTTGCCGCCGACGGTCACCCGCCCCGCCGCGATCAGCTGGCTCGCGTGCTCACGCGAGCGGGCGAGCTTGCGGCGTACCAGCTCGGCGTCGAGGCGGCGACGTGCCACTCCTGCCACGTTCGGTTCAGCTCCTGTTGTCGTGCGCGGGCGTCGGTGCGGGTGCGGGCCCGGCGTCCAGAGCGGTCAGCTCTTCGCGCAGCCCACGGTGTACATCCTCGTACACCTCGGTGTGGCCGTCGGCGGCGAGGTGGTCGGCGTCGGCCAGCCGTTCCAGCCGCGCGTCCACTCCGGGATGCCCGGTCGGGGTGCGCGCGACGCCGAGGGGCTCGGGCGGGGCGGGGTCGTGGGAGGGCGCGGCGGGTGGTGCGGCTCCGTCGTCCGCCCCGGCCCGCTGCACCGGCTCCGGCCCCGGCATCCTGTCGCTCATGCGGGAACGCTACCCCGAAGGGCCGGTGTACCGTCGGTGACGATGGCGACCATGGAGGAGTGCCGCAGCGCACTCGACACACTTTCCGGCAATCTGGCGGGCGCGGACGGCGACGTGCGCGGCGCCGCCGACCTCGACCGCTCGCTGAGCTGCCACATCAGGGATCTCGACGTGACCTTCACCGGGCGGCTGTCACACGGCCGCATCCAGGTGGTGGACACCCTCGACGGCCCGCCCCGGGAGAAGGCCGAGATCCGGCTCGCGATGACCGGTGACGACCTGGTGGCCATGGTCGACGGAGAACTCAACTTCGCTAAGGCGTGGGCCTCCGGCCGGGTGCGGCTGGAGGCGGGCTTCCGCGATCTGCTGAAGCTCAAGTCCATGCTCTGAGGGGGACGGGACCGGCGGGCCGGGGGGCCTCAGACGGCGGTCTCCGTGCGCTTCCTGCGGGCCGCCGGCACCACGAGCGGCGTCCCCGTCTCCGGGTCGTCGATGACCTGGCACCTCATCCCGAACACCTCCTCGACGAGTTCCGCCGTGACGATGTCACCGGGCGCCCCCTCGGCGACGACCTTCCCCGCGCGCATGGCGATGAGGTGGGTGGCGTAGCGGGCCGCGTGGTTGAGGTCGTGCAGGACGGCCACCAGGGTGCGTCCCCGCGTCTCGTGCAGTTCGGCGCAGAGGTCGAGCACGTCGATCTGGTGCTGGATGTCCAGGTACGTCGTCGGTTCGTCGAGCAGCAGCAGCGGGGTCTGCTGGGCGAGGGCCATGGCGATCCAGACGCGCTGGCGCTGGCCGCCGGACAGTTCGTCGACGTAGCGGTCGGCGAGTTCCCCGACCCCGGTCGACTCCATGGACTCCTTCACGATCCGCTCGTCCTCGGGCGACCACTGGCGCAGCAGTCCCTGGTGGGGGTAGCGGCCGCGGGAGACGAGGTCGGCGACGGTGATTCCGTCGGGGGCCGTGGAGGACTGGGGCAGCAGGCCCAGCGTCCTCGCGACCTTCTTCGCGGGCAGCCGGTGGATGGACTCCCCGTCCAGCAGGACGTCCCCGCTGCTCGGCTTCAGCATCCGGGAGAGTGCGCGCAGCAGGGTCGACTTGCCGCAGGCGTTGGGGCCGACGACGACCGTGAACGAGTGGTCGGGTATCTCGACCGAGAGGTTCTCGGCGATGACACGCTGGTCGTAGCCGAGGGTCACCGAGTCTGCGGTGAGGCGCTGCATGGTCGTACTCCCGGAATCGGTGGGCGTGGTCTGCGAGGGGTCCGGCGTGCCCGGCTTCATATGCGTCCCGCCCGGCGCTCGGACACCAGCAGCCACAGGAGATAGCAGCCGCCGAGCACGCCCGTGACCACGCCCACGGGGAGCTGGCGGTCCCCGAAGGCGTTCATCGCCGTCCAGTCGGCCACGAGGAGCAGGGCCGCGCCCGCGCCGGCCGCTGCGGCCAGGTTGGGCCCGGGGGCGCGGGTCAGCCGCCGGGCGACCTGCGGGGCGCTCAGCGACACGAAGACGATGGGGCCCGCGGCGGCCGTCGCGACGGCGACGAGCAGGACGGCGCAGCCGAGCAGGACGAGCCTGGTGCGTTCCACTCCCACGCCCAGGGCGTGCGCCGCGTCGTCGCCCATCTCGATCATGCGGAGTGCCCGGCCGTGCCCCAGGATCACCGGGAGCAGCGCGCAGCAGACCGCGAGTAGCGGCCACACCTGGGCCCAGTCCCTGCCGTCCAGGGAGCCGGTCATCCAGACGACGGCACGGGTGGCGTCGACGAGGTTGGCCTTGGTGATCAGGTAGTGGATCGCCGCGGTGAGCATGGCGGCCGCCCCGATGCCGACGAGCACGAGCCGGTAGCCGTGCACCCCGCGCTTCCACGCGAGCAGGTAGACGGCCACCCCGGTCAGCAGGCCGCCGGCGACGGCGCCGGCCGCGACCTCGGTGGGCCCGCCGTGGAAGAGCACGATCACGGCGAGGGCGCCGACCGCGGCGCCCTGCCCGAAGCCGAGCACATCGGGGCTGCCGAGCGGGTTGCGGGAGACACTCTGGAAGACCGCGCCGCCGACACCGAGCGCGGCGCCGACGAGGAGCCCGACCAGGACCCGCGGCAGCCGCAGTTCCGTGACGATGAACTCCTGCTGGAAGGTCCCGTTGCCGGACAGCGTGGTGACGACCTCGCCGGGGGACATCGGGTAGTCGCCGCTGCCGATGAGCACCACGGCCATGAAGGCCGCGACCGCGAGGAGCAGTGCGATCACCGCGAAGGCCCGGGCGTCCACCCGGAAGGAGAACCCGCCGGCCGTCCGCACGGCGTGGACCGTCCTGGTGGTGTCCTGCGCGGCCTTCACAGCTGGGCCATCCTCTTGCGTCGTACGAGATGGATGAAGACGGGTCCGCCGAGCAGCGCGGTGACGATGCCGACCTGCAGTTCGGAGGGCCGGGCGGCGACCCGGCCGACGACGTCGGCGCCGAGCAGCAGCACGGGCGCGAGGACGGCCGCGTAGGGCAGGATCCACCGCATGTCGGGCCCGGTGATGGTGCGGACGAGGTGCGGGATCATCAGCCCGATGAAGACGATCGGACCGCAGGCCGCGGTCGCGGACCCGCAGAGCAGGGTGACGGACACCATGGCGAGGACGCGGGTGCGGGTCAGGTGCGCGCCCAGCGCCCTGGCCGTGTCGTCGCCCATCTCCAGGGCGTTGAGCGGCCGGGCGATGAGCAGCGACAGCACCACGCCGACCGCGATGAACGGCCAGACCTTGCCGACGGTCTCCGTGTTGGCGGAGGCCAGCGATCCGACGGTCCAGAAGCGCAGCCGGTCCAGGGCCGCCGAGTCCAGCAGCTGTACGGCGTTGACGTAGCCGAACAGCGCCGCGGTGACCGCCGTGCCGGCGAGCGCCAGCCGCACGGGGTTCGCGGACCGGCTGCCGCCGAGGAGGTACACGGCCACGGACACCAGGGCGGCGCCGCCGAACGCGAACCAGACGTATCCCGTCAGGGATGTGACGCCGAAGAAGCTGATGGCCGAGACGACGGCGGCGGCCGCGCCCGCGTTGACGCCCAGCAGCCCGGGCTCGGCGAGCGGGTTGCGGGTCAGCGCCTGCATCACCGCCCCGGCGAGCCCGAGTGCGGCCCCGACGATCAGCCCGAGCACGGTGCGCGGGACTCGCACGTCCCGGACGAGGACGTCGCCGTTCGTCCCGGAGTAGTGGAACAGGCCGTGCCACACGTCGGGGAGCGGAAGGGCCTTTGCGCCGACCGCGACACTCGCGAGACACACCAGCACCAGAACGCCCACGGCCACCAGCAGACCGGCTGCGCGGAACGCATGGCGCCCGGCGCGCCCGGACGTGTCCGGCGCGGGCGCGGAACCGGGACTCGATTCGGGGGGACTCTCGACCAACACGTGGTTAGGTTAGCCTATCCTCCCACCGCTCCAACTCCGCGGTGACGCACCCGGGGCCAGGGCTCCGCGAGAGCCCCGGACGCGGCCGCGTGGACACACCTAGAGGTTCAGCGCCGCCACGGCCCCGGCCGAGTCCAGCCCGCACGCCCCGTCCCCGGCGTGCGTCCACGCGGCCGCGCACAGGGCCCGCAGCCCGTCCACGGGGTCGCCGCCGCCCTCCAGCGCGAGCGCGTCCCCGCGCACCAGTGCCGTCCAGCCGCCGCAGCCGAACCCGTCGCCCTCCGGCGACACCTCGGGCTGGCCGGTGAGCAGCCCGCGCAGATCCCGGTCCACATAGGTCGGCCGGTACTTGGGTTCGGCCGCGAGCAGCTGCGCGGCGTCGGTCACCCCGGTGAGCACGAGCAGCGAGTCCACACCGCCGTTGAACGCCCCCTCGATGTCCGTGTCCAGCCGGTCCCCCACGACCAGCGGCCGCTCGGCCCCGGTCCGCAGCACCGTCTCGCGGTGCATCGGGGGCAGCGGCTTGCCGGCCACCTGCGGCTCGGCACCGGTCGCGATGCGCACGACCTCCACCGCGGCGCCGTTGCCAGGTGCGATACCCCTGGCGCTCGGGATCGTCAGATCCGTGTTGGACGCGAACCACACGGCACCGCCCGCGATCGCGTACGCCGCCTCGGCGAACCGGCCCCACGGAAGATCGGGCCCGCCGTATCCCTGCGCCACGGCGACCGGCTCGTCGTCCGCGGACTCCACCGGCACCAGACCCCTCTCGCGGAGTGCGACGCGCAGACCCTCCCCGCCGACCACGAGCACCCTCGCCCCGGACGGCAGCTGATCGGCCATCAGCCGGGCCACCGCCTGCGCGGACGTGATGACGTCGGCGGGCTCGGCAGGCACTCCGAGCTCCGTCAGGTGCCCGGCCACGGCGTCCGGCGTCCGCAGGGCGTTGTTCGTCACGTACGCCAGCCGCATGCCGCCCTTCCGGGCGTCGGCCAGCGACTCGACCGCGTGGACGATCGCGTGCCCGCCCGCATACACCACACCGTCCAGATCGAGCAGAGCGGTGTCGTACGCCTCACTGAGCGCCTTGCTGCTCCCGAGCGGCCGGGACCTGTCCTGCTGACTCATATGCCTGCGCTCCTCTTTCCATGCTTCTCCCCCGATCATCGCGCATGTCGGGAGCGCACATACGATGCCGGAATGAACACAACCGGGCCCGCCGCCGGCAGGGGACTGCGGCTGACCCCCTTCCGCGGACTGCGGTACGTCCCCGACCGGGTCGGCAGCCTGGCGGCGGTCACCTCGCCGCCGTACGACGTCGTCGTGCGGCCGGACGGGCTGCACCATCTGGAGTCCGCGGACCCGCACAACATCGTGCGGCTGATCCTCCCGCAGGCCGGCACGGCGACCGAACGCCACCGCCAGGCCGCCGCGACCCTGAAGAAGTGGCTCGCGGAGGGCGTGCTCGCGCCGGACCCGGAACCCGTGCTCTACGTCTACGAGCAGCGCTCCGGCGACATCCTCCAGCGCGGCGTGATCGGCGCCCTCGCGCTCTCCCCCGCGTCGGAGGGGATCGTGATGCCGCACGAGGACGTGATGGCGGACATCGTCGAGGACCGGGCCGACCTGATGCGGACCGTGGCGGCGCACCTCGAACCACTGCTGCTCAGCT
Source organism: Streptomyces sp. NPDC001822 (assembly GCF_042892135.1). Classification (NCBI taxonomy): domain Bacteria; kingdom Bacillati; phylum Actinomycetota; class Actinomycetes; order Kitasatosporales; family Streptomycetaceae; genus Streptomyces; species Streptomyces sp. NPDC001822. Next base: position 2,730 of record NZ_JBIATW010000004.1, on the reverse strand, counting down.
ACGCCGGGGACGGCGGGCCGAATGGCGCGGCGGACGTCGTCGAACGGGTGGCGGAGCGCCCACCGCTGCTCGACACGACCACCGAGGACGGGTTCGGCCACCGCCTCTGGGCCGTCTCGGATCCCGACGAGCGGGCCGGCATCGAGTCCGACCTCTCCCGGCGCCAGGCACTGATCGCCGACGGCCACCACCGATGGGCCACCTATCTCCGGCTCCAGGAGGAACAGTCGACGCCGGGGCCCTGGGACTTCGGTCTCGTGCTGCTCGTCGACACGGCCCGCTACCCGCTGCGCGTACGCGCCATCCACCGGCTGCTGCACCGGTTCCCGGTCGCCCGGGCACTCGAAGCCCTCGGCGGCCGCTTCCGTGTCCGTACCGTCGACCTGCCCCTCCCCGGGGCACTCGACGCCCTCGCGGAGGCCGCCTCGGAGAGCAACGCCTTCCTGCTCGCGGGCGACGGCCGGTACCACCTGGCCGACCGGCCCGACGAACGCCTGCTGGCCCGCACGATCCGCACGGACCGGCCGGACGCCTGGCGGACTCTGGACGCGACGGTGCTGCACTCCACCCTCCTCGACGAGGTCTGGGGCATCCCGGACGACCCGCGGCACATCGCCTACATCCACGACACCGCAGCGGTGGTGGAGCAGGCGGAACGGCATGACGCCACGGCGGTCCTGATGCATCCGGTACGCGAGGAAGTCGTCCGGCGGCTGGCCCGGCAGGGGGTCACGATGCCTCGCAAATCGACGTCGTTCGGCCCGAAGCCGGCCACGGGACTGGTGCTGCGGAGCCTGACCACCGACTGAACCGCCGGCCGCACGAGAGCCTGGTCCACGGCTCGGGACGGCCCGGAGCATACGAAACGGACGGCCCGGAACGCACAAAGGGCGGCACCCGCGTGGGTGCCGCCCTTCATCCGTGCCTCAGGCGAGATCAGACCTTCGCGGAGTCATCCGCGTCGTCGTCATCATCGTCATCGTCGTCATCGCCGTCGCCGTCGTGCTCACGCTCGTCCGCATCGTGGGCGTCGGCGTGGGCGTCGGCGTCGTCCAGCTCCTCGTCGCGGTCGGCCGCCTCGTGCACGTCGGCGCCGGCTGTCCCGGCGGACTGCTCGTCGTCGTCCCCGAGGGCGTCGACGAACTCAACTCCGTCGAGTTCGGCCAGGCGGTCGGACGCGTCGGTCGCACCGTCCTTGTCCGCCTCCAGCGCCTTGCCGAACCACTCACGGGCCTCGTTCTCGCGACCTGCTTCCAGGAGCGCGTCGGCGTAGGCGTAGCGCAGCCGCGGAGTCCACGAGTGGACCGCGTTGGAGGCGAGTTCAGGACCCTGCAGCGTGACGATGGCCGCGTCGATCTGCCCCATGTCCCTCCGGGCGCCGGCGGCGACCAGGCGCATCTCGACCTGTCCGGCCTTGTCCAGCTTCTGCACCTCCGGCTCACCGGCCATGGCCATCGCGCGCTCGGGACGCCCGAGGCCCCGCTCGCAGTCGGCCATGACGGGCCACAGCTCGACGGACCCGGTCATACGCCGCGACGCGCGGAACTCCGCCAGCGCTTCGGCGTACTTCTGCGTGGCGTACGCAGCGAAGCCCGCAGCCTCACGCACGGCGGCGACCCTCGATGCCAGCCGCAGGGCGATGCGGGAGTAGGCGTACGCCTGGTCCGGGTCGTCGTCGATCAGACGGGCGACCATGACGAGGTTCCGGGCGACGTCCTCGGCGAGGGTCTTCGGCAGGCTCATGAGCTCCTGCCGTACGTCCTTGTCGATCTCGTGGCCGGTGACCTCGTCGGGGATCGGGAGCCGCTTGACGGGCTCACGATCCCGGTCGTCACGTCCCTGGTAACCACCGCGGTCGTCACGACCCCGGAAGCCGCCACGGTCGCCACCCCGGTCGTTGTCACGGCGCGGACCACGGTCGCCGCGGTCGTCGCGGCGGAAGCCGCCGCCGGTGCTGCCACCGCGGCTGTCGTCACGGCGGAAGCCGCCGCCGGTGCTGCCGCCACGGTTGTCGTCGCGGCGGAAGCCGCCGGGACGGTCGTCGTCACGGCGCGGACCGCGCGGGCGGTCGTCGCGACGCTCAAAACCGCCGGCCGGACGGCCACCGCGGTCATCACGCTGACCACCGCGGTATCCACCCCGGTCGTCCTCACGCCGCGGAGCACGCTCATCACGACGGAAGGTACTCGGCCGATCGTCATCACGACGCGGACCACGGTCGCCGCGGTCGTCGCGGCGGAAGCCGCCGCCGGTGCTGCCGCCACGGTTGTCGTCGCGGCGGAAGCCGCCGGGACGGTCGTCATCGCGACGCGGACCGCGCGGGCGGTCGTCGCGACGCTCAAAACCGCCGGCCGGACGACCGCCACGGTCATCACGCTGACCACCGCGGTATCCACCCCGGTCGTCCTCACGCCGCGGAGCACGCTCATCACGACGGAAACCACCACCGGTGCCGCCGCCACGGTTGTCGTCGCGGCGGAAGCCGCCGGGACGGTCGTCATCACGGCGCGGACCGCGGGGACGGTCGTCGCGACGCTCGAAACCGCCACCGCGGCTGTCGTCACGGCGGAAACCACCACCGGTGCTGCCACCGCGGCTGTCGTCGCGGCGGAAGCCGCCGCCGGTGCTGCCGCCACGGTTGTCGTCGCGGCGGAAGCCGCCGGGACGGTCGTCATCGCGACGCGGACCGCGCGGGCGGTCGTCGCGACGCTCAAAACCGCCGGCCGGACG